>JAAWQX010000001.1 GCA_022800755.1 Oscillospiraceae bacterium | reverse complement strand
GCAGGCCCGGTAGGTCCAGTGGGGCCGGCAGGGCCAGCCGCACCGGCGGCGCCCGTCGCGCCGGCAGCGCCCACAGGCCCGGTAGGTCCAGTGGGGCCGACAGGGCCAGCGGCACCGGCGGCACCCGTCGCGCCGGTAGCACCCACAGGGCCGGTAGGCCCAGTGGGGCCAGCAGGGCCAGCGGCACCGGCGGCACCCGTCGCACCGGTAGCGCCCACAGGGCCGGTAGGTCCAGTGGGCCCGGCAGGGCCAGCGGCACCGGCGGCACCCGTCGCACCGGTAGCGCCCACAGGGCCGGTAGGTCCAGTGGGCCCGGCAGGGCCAACTGCACCGGTGGCGCCTGTTGCTCCAGTAGGCCCAGTGGGGCCGGCAGGGCCAGCGGCACCAGCGGCGCCCGTCGCACCAGTAGCGCCTACAGGACCGGTGGCTGCCGTGATATATACCAAACATGGGTCGATGGGTTCGCCGACATTGCGGAGAAAGCTTACTTGATTTCGGCAAACTCCGCAACGCGGCGATTTTGGCCGGGAAAATGAAACGCGATCTCCAGTCCATGGTCTTCATAGACCCGAACTTCCTGAACCAACTCCACCAACAGGCCGCGGCTGACGCTTTGCACATTTTTATACGTCAGGAACTCTGTTACATACGGATGCACCCTGCCGGAGGCGTCTGCGCAGCCCGCACGTTCTTCCCGAAGCCGCGCCGTGACTGCCGAAAGCTGATCGGACTGCCGCTGGAAACTTGCCTGCATCCGCTGATACTGGGCATGGGAGAGGTCTCCCCGTTTCCAGTCAAAATACAAATCGTCCAGGCATCTTTGCGCTCTGGACAATGCTTTTTCGTTCTGGCGGATCAAGGTATCCAGCCGAGACTGTCCCGGATGGGCCGTAGGCGCCTGTTCAATTTCTTGGAGGAGGTCTTCCAGGTTTTCGACTGATACAATCTGGGTTTGGATTGCGGTCAATACGGCCTGTTCCAGCCTGTTTTCTGCAATGGAGTGCCGGGAACAGGCTGAAGGATTTGCGCGGTTTGTCCGGCACACATAATAGGTATGATTTTTTGCGTTGGTTCGATGCATGAGCTTTCCGCAGCCGGCGCACCGGACCAGTCCGCTGAACAAATGCAACTGTCCGCTTCCGGGCGGGGTCCGGGTATCCCGGCGGTGCAGCTGCTGGGCTAACTGAAACACCGCGGTATCCACGATGGGAGGTACGGCGTTTTCCACCGTGAACCAATCACACTCCGGCACGGCAGCCCGTTTATGTACTTTATAGCTAATGACCTTCTGCCGCCCCTGGCGGAGCGTGCCGATATACAAAGGGTCTTGCAGGATCCTTGCGATGGTCGTGGGATTCCAATATCCGTCATTTTCTTTCGCGTGGGGGTTTTCGTAGCGCAAACCCAGGGCCCGTTTATAAGCGGTGGGATTGGGGATGCCAAGCTCATTCAGCCGCCGCGCGATGCCGCTTTTGCTCAACCCGTCATGGACAAACAGGGAAAAGATATCCCGCACCACTTGGGCTGCGGGTTCGTCTACGGTCAATTGATTTTTGTTATCCGGGGCTTTGCGATAACCGTAAGGAGCAAATGCGCCGATAAATTCGCCGTTTTCCCGTTTGTACTTGAAGGTGCGGCGAACGTCCATAGAGGTTTTGTAAGCATACTGCTCATTAAGAAAGCCGGTGATGGAAACCTCAAGGCTGTGGACCACTTCCGGGTCCAGCATGGTGTCGATCACAGGCTCATACAGGGAGATGAAACGAGTATTGTAAAGGGGGAGAAACTCTTCCAGGAACGTGCCTTGGTCGGCACTGTTACGGAACGCGCGGGACAAGTTTTTCACGATGATACAATTGATTTGCCCGGAACGCACGTCTCCGGTCATTCGCTGAAAGCTTCCGCGCTCAATATCGGATGTTCCGCTGGAACCGTCGTCGATATAGGTATCGACGATCTCATAGGATTCCTCTTGGAACAGGTTTAAAATAGCGTCGTTGACAATCTTCTGCTGATTCACAACGGATTCACTGACAGCATTTCCGTCGTCTCTGGACAGGCGGATATAGATCCCGATCTTCCAAAAGGTGCGGCGTGTATGCATGGGTTCCGCCGGGGCCTTTCTGATCCTTGCCATCGCTGGGGAGCCTCCCTTCTGCCCCGGATTTAAAGGGGCGTGCCGTCCTGCTTGAGCCGGATGAAATAGCTGCGCAGGAGGTCTTGCAGGGGACGACCGTCATCCCGGAACGAGACGCGCACGGACGTATCTCCAATGCAAAACGAGAAGGGCGCTTGTGCCTGCGGGCTGGGAGTATCGGGTGTGTGTTCAGATCGTTTGGTCATGGCGATTCCCTCCGAGGGATTTCTATGCGGAATACTCAGCGGGTATGCCAAAATCGCCATGGATCAGCGGATTAACGGTGCTGTGCGAGATATGCCGCCAGATAGTCAACGAACTCCGTATTGGTAGGCGGTTCCCGAAGTTCAGTGCCAACAATGAGATTCAGCATGGTGTGATCCTTCTTCCTCCAACAAGCCTTGACCAAGGTCCGAAGACTGCGTTCCACCGCGTACTGAGTTACATCGAAATGCCGGGCAGTTTCCGGGTAAAGGCACTTGGTAATCAAGCGCAGCCGGTCCGCGTCATCCGCAACTGCTTCGATCATATATTCGGCATAGCGAAAACCCTTATGTTTTCTGGTGACACCGAGGGCACGCAGAAGACGTTCGGCGGTCAAAGGACTTGCGTCAGCAGCTTGGTAGGGGAAAATATAAGTTGGCATCATAAATGTTCCTTTCATTTGTTTCTCTTTCTGATGTAGATTTTTGCCGACAGTTGTCGATTTTTTGCATGAAAAATGCGCCCCGGGTGGGACGCATTTTTGGATGGTTATAAGAATTCGTCCCATAAATCATATTGGGGCGGCAATTCTTATGCCGTCACAACGTTTGTGTTGCGTGTAATTGTCTCGCTTCCGGTACTGTCCTTGCAGTACATGGAAACTGCAGCGTAGTACTTACGGCCTGAAATGCCCTGGTAGTAGATGTCACCGTAGGCGAAGCAGTCATTAGTAAACATCATACCATCATCATCACGGGTATACGTGTGGACGTTGCTATACGTACCATTAGGCTGCTGTTCGTAAATACGGATTTTGCTTGCGCCGATTTCATCCATCATATCGGTAGCGGCAATGTCGAATTCAATTAATACTTTGCCGCCGCCCTCAGCAAAGGCTTGTACACCAGATGCTGCAAAATAGTCGCTGCCTCTCTGTTCCACGGCATTTGCCAGAGGAATCATAGAGAACGTCAAAGCGAGGGCCAGTATGACGCTCAATAAACGAATATGTTTTTTCACGGGTAAATTACTCCTTAAGAATAGAATCTACCATCTGTTTCAAGGCATCTTCAGACAAATCCCCTTGTATCATGCATTCTGCGCCGTCACTGATCCATGAGATGGAACAATCCTTATTGTTATTTGCGATATAGTATTCGATTCCATTATGCACATAAGGTGTATGGTTAGTCGTCCATTCATAATAAATTGGATATTCCTTTGGTATGGTATCGTAAATACGATACCATACTGTGAATCGTCCGACATCAGACGTAAAGATACCGTCAATTGTTGTAGTATTTTTTCTCTCCACAATACGAATGTCCTTTTCCATGACTGTGCCCTCTGGTGCCCATGTGGGAACGATCTCTAAATCTGTGAGGTCAGCGACCTCCAGCCGCAAGGCCATGTACGGGTCGTCAAACTCCAGATTTTCAACATTTTGCTTGGGCGATACGAAACTGAACGTCTCGCTTGTCCAGGTCACAAGCGCTTTCAGCCAGCCGCTTGCGGACGCAAAGCTGACCAACAGGCATATGATGGCCGCGGCAACAGCGATGCTGCCGATGATCCGGCGCGGCGATTTCTTTCAGGAGACAGAATTGACTTGAGGGATGGTAGATGAGTCGTATTCCGGGAATGGCACCGGCTCATAGGCGGTAGACTGACCGTGATAGTTTTCCTGGAAATCTTCCCAGGCGGCGTCTATCATTGCGTTTCTCTCGTCCGGGTCCTTTCTCTCCCGGCTCATAATCACCTCCATGATGGCCTTGATATAGTCCGTATCCGATTCGGAATTCTCGTTCAGAATGAAATCCTGCTGTAACAACTGTTCCAGTTCCTCAGTAGGTAAGTCACGCAGATAAGAGAATTTGCCGGATTCGCTATGATTTGATGTCATTGCCAAGAACCTCCTCTACTTCATATGTGACTTTTGGATGGCATTTGTTCACATTTTTTTTCAAAAAAATTTTTTTATTCTGCATTTTCTTCCACGATCCGTTTCTTTATGCGGTTGACGCGCATCGCCAACGTGGATTTCTTCACGCCCATGTCCGCACTGACCTCATCGTAGGTCTGTCCATTTATGTATAAACGCTTCATCAGTTGGAACTCCTCGTCTGTCATCATGCTTTTAAGCTCGGCCCGCAAAACGAATTCCGTACCGCCGGTCGTCACCATGAGCACGACGATCTGGTTCATGTGCATCTGCCAGCGCATGTCGTCCCGGGACAGTTCCCTGACGGTATTTTTGAGAACTGCGTAAAACCACGCGATAGGATCATCTTTCGTAAGCAGCTCTTCCTTTTTCATCCAGACTTTTTCGTAAGTAAGCTGAACGGCGTCTTCCGCCCGGTGCACTACACCTCTGCCGAAGATCCTAAAACAGACCTGCGCATAACGCAGAAAGCTGTCATAATGTTCCCGATGGATTTCTTCAATCCAGTTTTCAACATTGTTGTCAGACGGCTTCATCATAGCCTAAACCCTCTCTATCTTAAATGCAAAATGTGACTACATGGTATCCATCAACGCCAGCAGAGCCTGCTTTTGCTGATTGGGTAAACGGTCCCATTTGGACAGCAATTGTGTCTGCTCCGGCGTGAGGATGGGGTGCCCTTCCATATCAATGAAAAACCGGGCAATGGTAATGTCAAATGCATTACAGATTGCTTCCAGCGTTGAAATTGTGGGGAAATTGTTTCGTTTGAACATATTATTGATCGTGGAGGAGGGCAATCCGGATTCTTTCCCTAAGCGGTATGCCGACCAGCCGCGGTCATTCATCAATTCTTTGATTCTGGTGATTGTATCCATAGATTCGGCTCCTTTCATTTTTTATCTATTGTAATCCCCAAAAGGAAACTAAAATAGACAAAATAAGGGTATCACATATTACCGAAAAGGGGCCTATTTTCTGGCTTTGATGGGAAAATGGAGGAAAATACGCGGAGAAGCGTCCCATAATGGGGCCGTTTTACCCGGGAAGTTTGGTATAAAAAACTGCACCCGTCGGCCCTGTGGGGCCAACAGGACCGGCAGCGCCTGTGGCGCCGGTCGCGCCAGTAGCGCCGACGGGACCCGTGGGACCAGTCGGGCCGACGGCCCCTGTTGCGCCCGTGGCGCCCACCGGTCCGGTGGGGCCTACCGCGCCGGTAGCGCCTGTGGGACCGGTTGCGCCCATTGCGCCGGGGGTACCGGGAACGCCCATGGGGCCCATGGGACCCGTAGGACCTGTGGGACCCATCCGACCGACTGGGCCGGTGGGCCCGATGCCGCAGCCACAGCAGCAGCATCCGCCATCATATGCGTTGATGACGTTCATATCGTTGTTTCCGCAATGTGACATCGAATTCCTCCAATTTCCTTGCTTAAGACGACAAACAGGGTCCTGTAAAGGAAGCCCTTCACAAGACCCTGTGTATTGTATGCGCTGATAGCTTGGGGGGTTCAGGCAAGCGCTGCCTTAATGGCGTCTACTTTGTCAAGTTGTTCCCATTTGACGCCTAAATCCTCCCGGCCCATGTGGCCGTAGGACGCTAAGCGGCGGTAAATTGGTTTTTTCAAATCCAGGTCCCGGATGATGGCGCTGGGCCGCAGGTCGAATACTTTGCTGACTGCGTCCGCCAGCGCGTCGTCGGAGACAAGGCCTGTGCGGTCGGTATCTACCAGCACGCTGACCGGTTCCGCCACGCCGATGGCGTAGGCAAGCTGTACCAGGCACTTGTCCGCCAGGCCTGCGGCTACGATGTTTTTGGCGATGTGCCGGGCGGCGTAGGCCGCGGAGCGGTCCACTTTGGTGGGGTCCTTGCCGGAAAACGCGCCGCCGCCGTGGGGGGCGCTGCCGCCGTAGGTATCCACAATGATCTTCCGTCCCGTCAGGCCGGAATCCCCCTGGGGGCCGCCGATGACGAAGCGCCCGGTGGGGTTAACGTAGTATTTCGTATCGCCGTCCAGCAACATCGCCGGGACGATGGGACGGATGACGTGTTCAAGCATGTCTGTGCGGATCTGTTCCGGCGTGGCTTCCGGCGCGTGCTGGGTGGAAATGACGATGGTGTCCACCCGGAAAGGCTTCCCGTCCTCGCCGTACTCCACTGTGACCTGGGTCTTTCCGTCGGGGCGGAGGTAGTCCAGCGTACCGTCTTTGCGCACGTCGGCCAGCCGTTTGGCCAGCTTGTGGGCCAGGGAAATGGCCAGGGGCATATATTCCGGCGTTTCCGTGCAGGCGTAGCCGAACATGATGCCCTGATCTCCGGCACCGCCCGTCAAGTCACCGCCGGCTTTGGATTCCAGGGAGTTGTCCACCCCCAGGGCGATGTCCGCCGATTGTTCGTCGATGCTGGTCAGCACCGCACAGGTATCGCAGTCGAAGCCGAATTTGGCCCGGTCATAGCCGATTTCCTGGATGACCTCCCGGGCGATGCGGGGGATGTCCACATAGCAGTCCGTGGAGATCTCGCCCATGATATGCACCAGTCCGGTGGTCACAGTCGTTTCGCAGGCTACCCGGCAGTTTGGGTCCTTTTCCAAAAGCGCGTCCAGAACCGCGTCGGAAATCTGGTCGCAAATTTTGTCCGGGTGGCCTTCCGTTACGGATTCTGATGTAAATAATTGCTTTGCCATCGTATATCACCTCAAAAATGGATTACAAAATCAAAAACGCCCGCCGACCGGCGGGCATTTTTTAAGCCTTATCTTTCGATCAATACCGCCGGATTTGGCACCTTGCGTCAAACACAGGTTGCCGGGCTTCACAGGGCCGTTCCCTCCACCACTCTTGATAAGACAGTCATTCAATTACAGGCTGTCCATGGATTGGATAGCAAAGACAGTATAGTCGGAATTTGGCGGATTGTCAACGCAAATAAAAATTTTTCCCGAAAAAATTTTTTTGTTTGCACTGAAAACGGCAAATTTACACCAAATGCGGGGTTAAGGTGAAAGGGGGGATCGCAATGAACATCCAAGAACCGAAGTACGCATGGGCCAGGCTGCTGACTGTCCGCAGACAGACCTGCCGCATCATCCTGCATCACGCCGCCGCCGATGGGGTGTCCGCCCTGGATATCCACCGCCAGCACCGGGCCAACGGCTGGGCGGGGATCGGGTACCACTACTATGTGCGGAAAAACGGCGAGGTCTTCCGGGGCTGTCCGGAGGAAATGACCGGGACCCATGCCGCGTACCACAATTCTGACAGCATCGGCGTGTGCTTTGAGGGGAATTTCCAGCAGGACGTCATGCCCCAGGCGCAGTTCGATGCCGGGGTGGAATTGCTGCGGGATATTTTGTTCCGGTATCCGGAACTGGAGATCATCTGCCACCGGGATGTGAACCAGACTGCGTGTCCGGGACGGAATTTCCCGGCAGAACAAATGAAGGAGGAGAGCACGATGGCAAAATTGACACAGGAAGAATTCAACGAAATGGCAGACTGCTGGCTGGCCCATCTGTCCGCACTGCCGCCCTCGGACTGGAGCGCCGAGGCCCGGGCCTGGGCGGAGGGCGCAGGTATCATCCGGGGGGACGGCGACGGGGAATATCAGTACAAGCGGCCCATGACCCGGGAGGAATACGTCGCTATGGAGTACCGCAGGCAGGGGGTGGACGCATGAAACAGCGGCTCGCCCAGCTCATCAGTGTGAAGTCTGTGGTGACCTTGACGCTGACGGCGGTGTTCGCGTATTTGAGCGTCGCCGGACGGGTCACAGGGCAGGAATTTTTGACGGTCTTTTCCGTGGTTATCGCGTTTTATTTTGGTACGCAGTATCAGAAAAAGGCGGATACGTAACAAAAACCGTCCCGAAAAGGGACGGTTTTTCTTTAATAATAGGCGTATCGCGTGGGCTTTCGCTTGTATTTGATACCTGACACGATGCCCATGGCCGCGAACAGCGATACGATGGACGAGCCGCCGTAGCTAATGAACGGCAGGGTGATGCCGATGACCGGGGTGATGCCCATGCACATGCCGGCGTTTTCAAAGGTCTGGAACAAGATCGTTCCCGCCACGCCGAAGCACACCAGCATACTCAAAGGCGTACCGGAGCGCAGCCCCACCTGGATGCAGCGGATGGCGATGACCACCAGCAGTACGATGACCAGCACGCAGGCGATCATGCCCAGTTCCTCGCCGATGACGCCGAAGATGAAGTCCGTGTGTTTGCCTGCCCGGGGAGATTGGCTTTGGGGACCGTTGTACAGGCCACGGCCGGTGATCTGACCGGAGGCAAGGGAGATTTTGCTCAGGTTCGCCTGCCAGTTGATGCCGGAGTTATCCGGGTCGATGCTGGGAACGTAGGGCACCAGCAGACGGTTGCGCTGGTAATCGCTGAGGAAATGGTCCCACACAAAGGGAGCCACCGCCGCGATGCCGGCGAAGCCGATGATGAACCAGTAGACCTTCAGTCCCGCAGCGAAGAGCATTACCAGAAAGATGATGAAAAACACCGACGCGCTGCCCAGGTCCTTGGACGTGACCAAAATCAGGCCGAAGATGGCCACAAAATGTGCCGCAAGCTGTGCCACGGAGGAAAACGCGTTCAGATCCCGCTTGGTTTTCAGGTAGGAAATGTGCTTTGCCATGACGATGATGTAGGCGATCTTGACCACTTCCGTGGGCTGGATGCCGATGCCGAAAAAGCGCAGCCAGCCGTTGTTGCCGGAGTCGCCCGATACGCCCAGGGGAATGAGGATCAGCAGAAATACTACGTTGAATACGGTCAGCATGACCCAGTTATCGCCCAAGGTGTCGATATCGATGTAAGTGAACAGGACAAACAGGCCCAGGCCCACGAACAGGGAAAGGATCTGCACATACACGTTTTTCAGCGTGTCCATAGACAGCGTGGCGCTGGAAATGACCACGATGCCGAACACGGTGCAGACGGTGCACAGCACCAGCAGCAGAATATCGGCCCGAGTGAAGAAGTCCCTGGCCAGGGACGTTACTTTTTTCAAACAGTAGGCTCCTTTCACGAGCGGTTTTCAGACGTACAGATGCAGTATACCATAACTTTTCCCTTTACGCAACGATGAAAAAGCGTTATAATGTCAAAGAGTACCGATATGAGGGAATGACTATGAAGCAGATCATCACCACAAATTCACCGGAAGAGACCGAGGCCGCGGGGATGGACCTGGGCCGTCGGGTGCCAGACGGCACGGTGATTGCCATGTACGGCGACCTGGGCGCGGGGAAGACCGCGTTCGTCCGGGGTCTGGCCCGGGGCATGGGCATCGATGCCCGGGTGTCCAGCCCGACGTTCACCATCGTCAATGAGTACGTGGGCGACAGGACGCTCATCCATTTTGACATGTACCGCCTGCAAAGCGCCGACGAGCTGTTTGACATCGGCTGGGAAGATTATCTGTCCCGGGGCTGTGTGTGCGCCGTGGAGTGGAGCGAAAACGTGGAGGACGCGTTTTTCGGCGACGAGTGGAGGCTCACCATCGAAAAGCTGTCGGAAACCCAAAGGAGGATCACCATTGAGGAGGGGTCGGAATGCTGACTTTGGCCTTTGAATCCAGCGCGAAAGCCGCGAGCGTGGCCCTGTGCGACGGGGCGGAACTGATTGCCCAGACGACGCAGAACTGCGGCTTGACCCATAGCGTGACCCTGCTGCCCATGGCCCAGGCGCTTTTGAAAAACAGCGGCTATGACTTGGGACAGGTGGAGCTGTTCGCCGTGGCCCACGGGCCGGGGAGTTTTACGGGTATCCGCATCGGCGTGTCCACGGTCAAGGGGCTGGCCTGGGCGGGGGAGAAGCCCGCGGTGGGGGTGTCTACGCTCCGGGCGATGGCCTATAACGGGCTTGCGTTCGGCGAGAACGGGCTGTTGTGCTGTGTGATGGACGCACGGCGCAGTCAGGTTTATAACGCGCTGTTCACTGTTCGCGGCGGGAAGCCGGAACGGCTTTGCGAGGACCGGGCTGTGTCGCTGGAGGAGCTGTCGGAGGAACTGCGGAATCTGGGGCGCGCGGCGTATCTCATTGGGGACGGCGCGGCGCTGACGGCGGAATTTTTGCGGCAGGCCGGGGTCCCGGCGGTGTTGGCGCCGGAGCCGCTGCGCACGCAAAACGCCTGGGGCGTGGCCATGGCTGCGATGGAGGAAACGCCGGGATCGGCGGATGACCTGCTGCCGGTGTATTTGCGGCTGTCCCAAGCGGAACGGGAACGTCAGGAAAGACTTTCAAATTCAAAATAGAGGAGACCATGCCATGAGTACTGTACATGTATTTGAACACCCGCTGATCCAGCATAAGCTGTCCATCCTGCGGGACAAAACCACCAGCGTCAAGGAATTCCGGGAACTGGTGGGGGAGATCGCCATGCTGATGTGCTTTGAGGCGACCCGGGACCTGCCGCTGGAGGACGTCGCGGTGGAGACCCCCGTGGCGACGGCTCATTGCCGCCGGCTGGCGGGCAAAAAGCTGGCGGTGGTGCCGATTTTGCGCGCGGGGCTGGGTATGGTAGACGGTATGGTGGCTATGATCCCCAGCGCCAAGGTGGGGCATATCGGCCTGTACCGGGACCCGTCCACCCTGGAGCCGGTGAAGTATTATTTCAAGATGCCGCCGGATATCGAGGAGCGGGAAGTCATTGTGGTGGACCCCATGCTGGCCACCGGCGGCAGCGCCATCGCGGCGGTGCAGTTTTTGAAGGACGCCGGGGTGCGGCATATCCGGTGTATGCACATCATCGCCGCGCCGGAGGGCGTACAGGCGATGCAGAAAGCCCACCCGGATGTGGATATTTTCGTGGCGGCGCTGGATGAGCGGCTCAATGACCATGGTTATATCGTGCCTGGTCTGGGCGATGCCGGGGACCGGATTTTCGGGACGAAGTGATGATGGTCGAGGAAAAGAAGACATACAAGCCGATAAAGACCCTGCGCCGGGCGGCGGTGCTGGCAGTGGCGATTTGCCTGGTGGCGGCGGTGTGTTTTGGACTGGGCTTTGCCAAGGGCGGGAGCAAAACGGAAACGCCGCCCAAGCTGGATGTGGTCATGGTCAGCGACCGGCTGGAGGAAGTAAAAAAGCTGGTGACCGTGGAATACAACTACACGAATATGGGCCAGTTCGAGCAGCACGGCGAGTTCTACGGGGTGAAACTGCCCTTTACCACCAAGCGGTTCATTGTGTCCTATGACGGGGTGATCTGCGCCGGAATCGACTGGGCGCAGGGGACCTCCATCACCATCAACAACGATCAGCGGATCAATGTGCGCATCCCCAACGCTATAATCATTTCCCATGAGATCGACGAGGACAGCTTGCAGGTCTTTGACGAGACGCGGAATATTTTTAATCCCATCACCATTGAGGATTACAACGGTTTTCAGAACGACCAGAAAGACGCTATGGAGCAAAAAGCCGTTGAAAACGGCCTGCTGACCCAGGCGAAAACCAACGCGCAAACAGTGATCCGGCAGTTCCTCACGCCCCTGGCGCAGGAATACGGCATGGAACTGGCGGTGCAATGAAAAAACGGACGGCTTTGCCGTCCGTTTTTTATTTGCCTGGGGTCAGTCCAGGTCCCCGGTCTCGTACAGGATAGCGGTGAGGGGGATCAGAGGCGCAGTCTCGCACCGCAGGATGCGCGGGCCCATGGCGCACACGGCGAAGCCGGCGGCCCGAGCCGCTTCCGCTTCCGCCGGGGTGAAGCCACCCTCCGGCCCGGTGATGACAGCGGCGCTGTCTGCGGGCAAAGCCCCGCGGATGGCGGAGCGCAGGGAGATGCGGTCCCCAGTCTCGTACAAAAACAGCTTTAACGGATGCAAAGCCGCGTCTTGAAGCATGGAATCGTAGCTGTCCAAGTACCGTACCTGGGGGATGATGCCCCGGCCGGACTGCTTCGCGGCTTCCTCGGCGATGCGCTGGAGGCGGGTAAGCTTCGCTTCCGCGCCTTTTTTCGGGTCCAGACGGACGATGCAGCGTTCGCAGTGGAAAAATGTGATGTCATGGGCGCCCAGCTCTGTGCATTTTTGCACTACATAATCCACCCGGTCACCCTTGGCTAGCCCGGCGTAGATATGCACCGGGACGGCGGCTTCACTGGTGCTGGCGGCGACTTCCCGGACATCGGCGTAGGCGGTCTTCCCGTCGCTGGCGGTGAGCACGCAGCGCAGTTCGGTGCCTTTGCCGTCGCACAGGGTCAGTTCCTCGCCGGGGCGCATCCGCAGTACCCTGATATGCTCAGCGTCCCGCCCGGTGATGGTGACCGTAGGCGCGGCGGGATCGATGTGGTCGATAAAAAATCTGGGCATGATGACCTCCAAATGCATAATATGGTGAGGGTGAATTGCATGGAACAGGAACTCTTAAATGCGCTGGATGGCTTCGCGGACGTGTGGCAGCGGGTGCTGTCCGGCCAGGAAAATGCACATACTGCGCAGGAAGCACCGGAGGAACCGACTTTGCTGGACCAGGCTATGGAGCTTTGGTCGGCGTATACGGATTTTGCCCGGCGGACCCGGGGCGAGGCGCGGGAGCGCTTCACCGCTTTGGCGGAAGGGACACGGGAAACCGTGCGGACGCTGCAAACCGAACACTTTTTACGTACCGGGGACATTTATCGTCCGGAACGGGACACCGCGCCGGGGGTGGGCGTGCTGACGGGGATGCGCAGGGCGTATGAGGCGGAACAGCGCTTTGTCCGGCGGCTGGAGGACAATAAAGCCTTGGCAGACGCCGCCGCCCGCCGGGCGGATGTGCTCCGGGATATGATCGCAGGGCTGCTGCGCAAATGAACAGACGGTCGCGGGTTCGCGGCCGTTTGTTTTGTTTCAGCGGCATTATACATGATTTTCCGGCGGCGGACAAGCCCGGAAAATTTTTCGCCTGTAACCTTTTTGACAGATTTCACAAGAAGCAACAGACGAGGAAAAGGCAAATTGACGGATTGGCTAAGAAATGCCGAAAAAATTTGCTGATTTACCGTGAAAAACGAAAAAATGAAAGTTCAAATGCTCAGAGTTGCAAAAAATGGACTTGATTTTTCTCCGAAAAACCGCTATAATAGGCATGTTTTCTAATTACATTATGAGCAAAACAAGACGACGAGGAGGATTCCAAAATGAAAAAGTGGAGCAAGGTTCTTGCAATCGTCCTGTGCATCGCCATGGCGCTGACCCTGTGCGCCTGCGGTCCCAAGGAGAGCAACGATAACAACGAAAACAACAACAATGACAATCAGCAGAACAACACCCCCGCCACCCTGACCATGGGTACCGGCGGCGAGTCCGGCACCTACTACGCCTTCGGCGGCGTGCTGGCCAGCTATCTGGGCAGCGAGACCGGATTGAACGTGAACGTGGTGTCCACCGGCGGCACCAAGGCCAACATCGTGGGCATCAACGAGGGCGAGTTCGAGCTGGCTACTGTGCAGTCCGACGTGGCCACTTACGCCTTTGAGGGTTCCAACGGCTACGACGCCACGGATACCTTCCGCGTCCTGGGCGCTTTGTACGCCGAGACCGTGCAGATTGTCACGGTGAATCCCGAGATCAAGTCCGTGGCCGACCTGGCGGGCAAGAATGTCTGCGTGGGCGACGTGGGTTCCGGTACATACTACAACACCATTGACGTGCTGGCCGCTTACGACATGACCATCGACGACATCAAGCCTGTGTACCAGTCTTTCGGTGATTCCACCGAGAGCCTGAAGGACGGCAAGATCGACGCGGCTTTCCTGTGCGCCGGCGCGCCCACCACGGCGGTGGTGGACCTGGCCACCAGCAAGGACGTGTACCTGATCTCTATTGATGACGAGCATATGGAAAAGCTGCTGGCGGCCTGCCCCTGGTACGCGGCGCTGACCATCCCTGCCGGCACCTATGACGGCTTTGACGAGGATACCAACACCATCACCGTGAAGTGCACCTTGGTGTGCTCCGCCGATCTGGACGACGATACTGCTTATACCATCGTGTCTACCATCTTCGACAACGCGGAAGCCATCGCTGAGCTGCACGGCAAGGGCGAGGAACTGGATCTGACTTTCGCCACGGAGGGCATCGCGATCCCCTTCTCCGCCGGCGCGGCCCGCTACTACGCGGAGCATGATATCACCGTGGAAACTGCCTGAGGTTTCCCTGCGGATGCGTATTTCGGAGTGCCGCTTTTTATGAGCGGCACTCCCTTGTCCTTTTTGCAAGCGATATGAAAACGCTTTTGAAGAGAACGTTTTCATATCGTCTGCAAATGATTCGAGGAAGGGAGCTATAGAATTGTTGGAGAAAAAGAAGATTCAGGAAGAAGCGGCCGTAACCGCGGATACAGACCATGAGTTCAGCGCTGCGGATGTGGAAGCGGTCATGAAAAAGTATGACCGGGAATCCAATACCCGCATCTGGGAAGGCTGGCAGAAATGGGTCGTGTCCGCCGTGATGGTGGCGTTTTCCCTGTTCGTGATCTACGTGACGCTGTGGGCCACTTGGCTGGACCTGCTGCGGTATCCGTCGTTTCTGGGGAGCATCCTGATTATCGGGTATCTGGTCTATCCGGCGAAAAAAGGGATGCAGCATGTCAACTACATGCCCTGGTACGACTGGGTGCTGATGCTGTGCGGCGCGGTATCGTTTTTCTATATTGCCCTGAACGCCCAGGATATCACCATGCGGGTAGTGGGATACAGTTCCCTGCGCTCCTATGAGTTGGTGCTGGGTATTTTGGGTTTTGTGTCTCTGGTGGAGCTTTGCCGCCGGAGTGTGGGCTTGCCTATTTTGTGTGTGGCGGGCGCTTTCCTGGCGTACGCGCTGTACTACTATCTGGGCGTGAAGCACTATGATTTCATGGCGGGCCTGGGCCAGGTGGTGTACCGGCTGAGTTATACCACCACCGGCATTTTGTCCACGCCCATCCAGGTGTGCGCGAAGTTTATCGTGGTGTTTATCATCTTTGGCGCGTTTTTGGAGCGCACGGGGATTTCCGGGTTTTTTATCGACTTGGCTAACTGCGTGGCGGGCTCGTCCTCCGGCGGTCCGGCGAAGGTGGCGGTCATTTCCTCGGCACTGTGCGGTATGGTGTCCGGGTCCTCTGTGGGCAACACCGTGACCACCGGGTCCGTGACCATTCCCATGATGAAAAAGACCGGGTACGCCCCGGAGTTCGCCGGCGCGGTGGAAGCCGCGGCCTCTACCGGCGGCCAGATCATGCCCCCCATCATGGGCGCGGCGGCGTTTTTGATGGCGGAGTATGTAGGCGTGCCGTATTCGGAGATCATCGTGTGCGCCATTTTGCCGGCGGTGCTGTATTTCGCGGGGATTTTCCTCAGCGTGCATCTGGAAGCGAAAAAGCTGGGGCTGAAGGGAATCCCCCGGAACGAATTGCCCCACTTTACCATGTTGATCCGCAGAATTTACCTGCTGGTGCCGCTGGTGCTGCTGGTGGTGCTGGTGTCTACCGGCGCGCGGACCATGGCCTGGGCGGCGGCGATCTCCATTGTGGCGGCTGTTTTGGTGAGCCTGCCGGGGGTCATCGGCGTCAGCCGGAGCCAGACGGAGGAATCCGCGTTGATGCATTTCCTGAAATCTTTTGGCGGGATGATCTACAATTCCCTGGCCGGCGGCGCGAAAAGCGCCATCACCGTGGCGGTAGCCTGCGGCATGGCGGGGATCATCGCCGGGTGCATCACCATGACGGGGCTTGCGTCCCAGCTGATTACTGCCATCATCACCGTCTCCGGCGGTTTGAAGCCTGTGGCGCTGATGCTTACCATGGTATGCTGCATCGTGCTTGGCATGGGCGTGCCGACCACGGCGAACTACTGCATCATGGCGTCCACCTGTGCCCCGATTTTGATCAAACTGGGCATCCCGGCCCTGGCGGCACACTTCTTTGTGTTCTACTTCGGTATTGTGGCGGATATTACGCCGCCGGTAGCTCTGGCGGCTTACGCCGGCAGCGCCATCGCCAAGTCCAATCCGCTGAAAACCGGCGTGAACGCCACGAAGCTGGCTATCGCGGCATTTATCATCCCCTATGTGTTTGCCCTGAACCCGCAGATGCTCCTGATCGACGCGCAGCCGCTGGAAGTGGTGCAGATCGTCATTACCGCGTCCTTGGGGATGCTGGGCGTGTGTATGGGCCTGATGGGCTACATGGGCAGTGTGCTGAAGCTGCCGCTGCGCATCCTGGCCATTGCGGGCGGCTTGTGCATGATTATTCCCGGCGGGCTGACAGACATCGTCGGTTTGGCCATCGTGGCGCTTGTAACGCTGGTGAGTTTCTGGGAGAAAATTTTAAACCGCCGTCAAACGGCGTCGTAAACAAAAAACGGAAAATCCCTCCGCATAGCGGAGGGATTTTTTGTCAGCCCAAGGCGGCCTGGATGAGAATACCCAGGTTATGCCCATAGATTTCTTCAAACTGGGAAATCGGCAGGGGATTTTCTCCTAAGCCCGCCTCGATGGTGTAGCCCGGGCGGTTGTAGTTCTGGATAAACCAGTCCTTGTACCCGGCGTAACCGGAGGCGTAGGGCGTATCTTCTACCGCGTATCCGGATACAGCAGCAAAGCGGTAAGCAAGCAGGCGGCTGCCCGCTGGTTCAAAATCCAGGAATTTCCAATAGATCACCTGGCCTTGCGTGTGGTAAGCGAGAATAAGATCCGGGTCCACGGACAAAGTAAAGTCATACAGGGCGCGGGATTCCGGCGCAGATAAAGGCGCGTCACCTACGAAATCCCGGGGCGCGGGAGAGATATAGCCTTGAGCAAATTTGATTTGCTTGGCCTGCTCCCAGCCGGCGGGATATTGCAGATTCAGGTCCGTGCCGGCGATGTTGGCTTTCCAGCCCGCGGGGAACGGGATGACCGGGTAGGTTTTGGAAATTTCCACAGCCCGGTCGTAAAAGCTGCCGCTGTCTAAAAATCCCGTGACCAAATCGATGCCGTCGGGGTTCACCGCCGGAACGATGTACAGCGTGGCGGCGCTGAGCAGCTCCGCTGCTGGAGTTTGGCCAATTGTGGTCTCCTGCACCGCCGCCCGGGACAAGTCTTCCACAAAGCGCATGAGCACCGGCGTGGTGATCCACTCATTGGCGTGGTGGCTGGCGTTATACAGTACCCGTCGCGGTCCGGTACCTATGCGTATGTACGGAATAGCGGTACCCATGACGCTGCGGCCGATGATGTCCACCCGCAAAAATGGATACCGGGCGGCCAGGCCCACGATGGTCCGTTCCAGCACGTCGCTGGTCCAGTCAATGCCCGTGGGTACCACCGGAAAAGCCAGCGGGACTGTGAGTTTACTGCCGATCTGGAGGTTGAACGGGTCCAGGGCTGGATTTGCCGCTTCCAGCGCCCGGATGGAACTGTGGTACTGCCGGGCCAGGGCGTATAGGGAATCGCCCTTTTTCAATGTATGGGTCACAAAGCCGGTGTACCAAGGCATGAGCGCCCGGTCGGTGTTCGGCCCGGCTATGCCGTCGGCGGTGAGGCCGTGGGAGGACTGGAATTCCCGCACGGCCTGCCGGGTGCGTGCGCCGAAGATGCCGTCCGTGACCACCGGCCCGAAGCCGGCCCGGTTCAGCGCCAGCTGGAGAAACTGCACATTCGGACCGCGGCTGCCGAATTTCATGATTTTCATGCAAAAAATTTCCTCCTGAAGTGTATTCATTCTATTCTATGCGCCGGAGGCGTGAAAGGGAATAGAGAGAGAATCCACCACCATTATTTTTTTGTGCGCGGGCCATACTGATAGTATGCGGCCATCGGCGGCAAAAAACCGATGACCGCCAGAGGAAATCAGAGGGGAAATGTGGAAGCATGAGGAAAAAATGGAAACAAAGCCTGCTGGGGCTGGCGTCAGCGGTGATGATGCTGGGCTGTGCGCAGGTGACGGCCTTCGCGGGGGACCTTGTCCCGGTAGGCCGGGCTGTTGGCATCGACGTGACCATCGACGGCGTGATGGTGGCGGGTGTGAGCGAAGTCGAGACGGAAAACGGCAAGGTATCCCCGGCGGGACAGGCGGGCGTTCTGCCGGGGGATTTCATCGTGAAGCTGGGCAGCGAACCGGTGCACTGTCTGAAGGATTTTTCGGACATTGCCCAGACCTTGGATGAACAGGCAGTCTCGGTCACGGTCATCCGCCAGGAAAAACAGACACAGTTGACCATTTGCCCGGTACTGAATACTCAGGGGCGGTATCAGCTTGGCCTGTGGCTGCGGGATGGCATCACGGGCATCGGGACCATCACCTATTATGACCCGGATACGGGCACTTACGGCGCGTTGGGCCACGGCATCAACGATGTGGACAGCGGCACGCTGATCCCGCTGAGCGCGGGGGAGATCTATGACGCGTCTATTGTAGGGGTAGTAAAGGGTCAGCCGGGCACGCCGGGGGAACTCAACGGCGTGTTTGAGGGCAACGCCGCCTGCGGACAGGTGGAGGGCAATACTGTTTACGGTATTTTCGGCCAGTATGACGGCGCGCCCGCCGGCTGCGGCGACGCGCTGCCCTGCGCGGAATGTGGTCAGGCTCAGCCAGGTGCGGCGACGATCCTGTCTACCATCAACGGGGACACTGTTGCGGAGTATACCATCCAAATCGACCGAGTGTTCCGGGAAAACGGGGAGGAACGCTTCTTACTGTCCGTGACGGATGACGCGCTGCTGAAAACCACCGGAGGCATCGTCCAGGGCATGAGCGGCAGCCCCATTATACAAAACGGAAAATTGATCGGCGCGGTGACCCATGTGCTGACCAACGACCCGACCAAGGGCTACGGCCTGTGCATCCAGTCCATGCTGAATGCAGCGGAACAGACATTGGACGAGGCGGCATAATCAAAAAAGACGAGACCTTGAGGTCTCGTCTTTTAAAATTAAGCGCTTATGGAATCGGCAATGGCGTCAGCCAGTACGTCTAACTGGGCGCTTTGCTCGTTTTTAAGGGTGCAGAGCATAGAGAGCGGTTCCAGCAAGGTTAAATTTTTGCAGCCGGAAAGCAGGTCCGTCATGGATTTTGCCGCCATAGGCGTCCAGGAACCGTTTTCCATCAGCGCCACGGTGCGGTTTTGGAAATTATGATTGGCCAGGTCATGCAGCAAGTCTTCCATTTTCACAAAGCACTTTCCGTTGTACGTGGGGCTTGCCAGCACCACATGGCTGTACCGGAAGCAGGCGGCCAGAATGTCAGCCGCCGGGGTGACGGAAACGTCGTATACCGTGGTGGTCACGCCCCGGTCCCGCAAGCGGCAGGCGAGGGCATCCACGGCGTTGGCGGTGTTGCCGTAAACCGAGGCGTAAGCCAGGACAACGCCCTGCTCCTCCGGTGTGTAGCTGCTCCAGAGCTGGTATTTTTCCAAATATGCGCCGAGGTTTTCCCGCCACACGAAGCCGTGGAGTGGGCAGATCATCTGAATATCCAACCCTGCGGCTTTTTTCAGCAGAGACTGCACCTGTACGCCGTATTTTCCCACGATGTTGGTGTAATACCGCCGGGCCTCGTCCAGATGGTCTCGGAAGAAATCTACCTCGTCGGCGAACAGCGCGCCGTCCAGAGCGCCGAAAGTGCCGAACGCATCGGCGCTGAACAAAATTTTCGCGGTCTCGTCGTAAGTGACCATTACCTCAGGCCAATGGACCATGGGGGCCATGACGAAGCGGAAGTGGTGCGTGCCGGTGGAAAACTCCGTGGTTTCGTCCACGATCTGAACGGAATCAAAGGCTATCTGCGGGAAATAATTTTTCAACTGTACCAAAACCTTACTGTTGGTGACGACGACGGTCTCCGGGTGCCGCGCCAGCAGAGCGGACACGGTGCCGGAATGGTCCGGTTCCATGTGCTGGACGACGAGATAGTCCAGCTTGCGGCCATTCAAAACATGGTCGATGTTTTCAAAAAAGACCTGGCTGACGGCGGTATCCACTGTGTCGAACAGCACGGTTTTTTCGTCCAGCAGCAGGTAGGAATTGTAGGACACGCCCCGGGGAATTTGATACACGCCCTCGAACAGGGCCAGTCTGCGGTCATTTCCGCCTACCCAGAACAGGTCTTTTGTTACATTTCTCGTGCAGTACATATGGGTTCCTCCTTAGAAGGTTTGTTTTCCTTTGAGTGGAAAGTATATCACATTGTTTTGAAAAATGCAAAGGTTGGAAAACCGATTTTTCCATGTTATAATCAATTCATATCAATTCAACTTAGGAGATACTATGAAGAAACTGACCGTGGGCATCATGGCCCATGTGGATTCGGGAAAAACGACCTTATCGGAAGCGCTGCTGTACTGCACCGGGACCATCCGAAAACTGGGCCGGGTGGACCACCGGGACGCATATCTGGATACCCACAGCCTGGAGCGGGAGCGGGGTATCACGATTTTTTCCAAGCAGGCGCGGCTGCGGACGGAAACGCTTGCCTTGACGCTTCTGGATACCCCGGGCCACGCGGATTTTTCCGCGGAGATGGAGCGGGTGCTTCCGGTGCTGGACTACGCGATTTTGGTCATCAGCGGCACCGACGGGGTCCAGGCCCATACCCAGACCGTGTGGCGGCTGCTGGCCCGGTACGCGGTGCCGGCGTTTTTGTTTGTGAACAAAATGGACCTTGCTGGCGCGGACCGGGCGGCGGTGCTGGCACAGCTGAAAAAGGAATTGTCCGACGCCTGCATGGACTTTTCTTCTGGGGAGGACTTGTCCGAGGAACTGGCTATGTGCGATGAGGCGCTGTTGGAGCGGTATATGGAAACGGGAACCGTCACGGATGAGGACATTACGGCACTGGTGGCGGCCCGGAAGCTGTTCCCCTGCTGGTTCGGTTCGGCGCTGAAGCTGGAGGGGGTAGACGCATTTTTGTCCGGCCTGGAGCGGTACACCGCCGCGCCCGTTTACCCGGAGGCGTTCGGTGCGCGGGTGTACAAAATCGCCCGGGACGCCCAAGGGAACCGCTTGACATATATGAAGCTGACCGGCGGCAGTCTGAAAGTTCGTGCGCCTGTCGGCTATACGGCCCGGAACGGGGAACAGGCGGAGGAAAAAGTCAGTCAGCTTCGGCTGTACTCCGGCGCGGGATTTGAAACGGCGGAAGAGGTGTCCGCTGGGGACGTTTGTGCGGTGCTGGGACTGACGGAGACCTGGCCCGGACAGGGGCTGGGCGCTTGTCCGGAATCCGGCGCGCCGGTGCTGACCCCGGTGCTGTCCTACCGCATTGCCCTGCCTGCAGGCGTGGACGCCCGGGTGATGCTGCCCAAACTGCGGCTTTTGGAGGAAGAGGACCCCCTGCTGCACATCGTGTGGAACGAGGCTTTGCAGCAGATCCACGCCCAGCTGATGGGCGAGGTGCAGATCGAAGTGCTCAAGCGTCTCATTTCCGAACGGTTTGACGTGGACGTGGAAGTAGATTCCGGGCGCATCATGTACCGGGAGACCATCGTCGCCCCAGTGGAGGGGGTCGGGCATTTCGAGCCGCTGCGCCACTACGCGGAGGTGCATTTGCTGCTGGAACCATTGGAACAGGGCAGCGGCTTGGTGCTGGATACGGTATGCAGTGAAGACCTGTTGGACCGAAACTGGCAACGGCTCATTCTGACACATTTGGAGGAAAAGCAGCATTTGGGCGTACTCACCGGCTCGCCCATTACGGATATGAAGATCACCCTCATCGCCGGGCGGGCCCATGCCAAGCACACGGAGGGCGGCGACTTCCGGCAGGCGACCTACCGAGCGGTGCGCCAGGGACTGATGCAGGCGGACAGCGTACTTTTGGAGCCTGTTTACAGCTTTCGCCTGGACCTGCCCGCGGAGCAGTTAGGTCGGGCCATCAACGACATCCGGGCCATGTCCGGCACGTTCCAAACCCCCGATGATTACGGCGAGACCGTGACCCTGACGGGGACTGCTCCGGTGTCTCTCATGCGCTCGTATCAAACGGAGGTGGCGGCCTATACCCGGGGCCGGGGCCGCTTGTCCGTGGCGCTGGCGGGCTACGCGCCCTGCCACGACGCGTCAGCGGTGATAGAAGCCCTGGGCTACGACCCGGAGCGGGACTTGGACAATCCGCCGGATTCCGTGTTCTGCGCCCATGGGGCCGGATTTGTGGTGAAATGGGACCGGGTTTACGAATATATGCACCTGGACAGCGGCCTGGAGCGCCGGGAAATGGCGGACGCGCCGTTGGAACCCCGGGTATTTACCCGGAACCTGAACATCGACGACAAAGAACTGGAAGCCATCATGGAGCGGGAATTCGGGGCCATTAAGCGCCCGCAGTACCGTTCGGCCAAGCAGGAGATGCAGTTAGAGCGCATGGCCGCGCCTGAACCGAGGAAAGAATACGTCATTGTGGACGGCTACAATATGATTTTCGCCTGGGACGATTTAAAGGCCCTGGCGGAGACGGACCTGGATGCCGCCCGGCTGAAGCTCATTGACCTGCTGGCCCAGTACCGGGCGTTCAAGGGCTGCGAACTGGTGCTGGTGTTCGACGCGTACCGGGTGAAAGGCGGCACTGGTTCCCGGTTCGACAGGCATGATGTGCATGTGGTATTCACAAAGGAAAACGAGAGCGGAGACCTGTATATTGAACGGCTTGCCAATTCCATTGGGCGAAATTACAGGGTCAAGGTCGCCACCTCCGACGCACTGATTCAGCTTTCCGCGCTGCGGTCTGGGATCCTGCGGATCTCCGCCCGGGAATTCGGGTTGGAGGTGCGGGGAATTCTGGCGCAGATTGGTGACGTGATTGAAAAGACGCTTCCAAAAGACAAAAACTACCCGGGAACGTAACAATGCGCCCCCATCCGCATTTGGCAGATGGGGGCGCATTTTGGGAAACGGTGACGAAAAATGACAAATGAGAAAGTTCGGGAAAGAGCGGGTCTTGTGTTGAATTCTGTCGAACACTGTCGGGAATTGTAGAATTAGGAAGAATCCGGTCATATTATGTCAACAAATAATTTCCGTTTTTTACCATTTTGTTATTGAAATACTACAATTCGATGTGTACAATCATAGGTAGTTAAGCGGCATACAGGCGTACATAGAAAAAATGCTCGCCGTTAATCAAAATATGGAGGAGAAAAGTTATGGAAACCAAAATGCGTGTCCTGATCGCGGAGCCGGAGGACGACTTCCGGCTGGTCTTGAAGGATGTCATTTCCGAGGAAGAGGACATGATCGTGGTCGGGGAGACAAAAGATGGTTTGGAAACGGTATCGATGATGCAGCAGTTCAATCCGGATATCGTACTCATGGAGTTGGTACAGCCCAAACTGGATGGCCTTGGCATTTTAAGAAAATTTTCGGAGCTGGGGCTGAGCGGTGACGTAATCGTGATGAGCGCTTTCGTGAACAGTCAGACCTGTGCGGACTGCGGCAATTTAGGCGCTGCCTATTTTGCGCCCAAGCCTGTGGATGTCCCGTCTCTGCTGCTGAAAATGCGGGAGCTGCGGGCCAGCAAGAGTCTGCGGATGGTGAGCACTCCTGTAATGGAGGTCCCCGCGCCCAGTCTTGAGGCGATGGTCACGGATATCATCCACGAGATCGGCGTTCCGGCGCATATCAAGGGCTATCAATATCTGCGGGAAGCTATTGTGCTCACGTCCAACGACATGGAAATGCTGGGCGGCGTGACAAAGGTTTTGTACCCCGCGGTGGCGAAGAAGTTCAATACAACGCCGTCCCGTGTGGAACGGGCCATCCGCCACGCCATTGAGGTCGCTTGGGACCGGGGCGATGTGGAAGTGCTGCAAAAGTTCTTCGGCTACACGGTTTCGGGCATCAAAGGGAAGCCCACGAACAGCGAGTTTATCGCGATGATCGCTGACCGCCTGGTCTTGCAGCGCAAAGCCATGGAAGGGAAATAAAAAGGAAGCGCCCCGCATTTACGGGGCGCTTCCTTTATCGTTTCCGATAGGATCAGCCTTATTTCACGCCGTAGCGCTTGTTGAACTTGTCCACGCGGCCGCTGGTATCGACCAGCTTCTGCTTGCCGGTGTAGAACGGATGGCACTTGGCGCAGATTTCGACCGTGATATCCTTTTTCGTGGAGCCGGTCTCATACACCGCGCCGCAGGCGCAGCGGATGGTGGTGGGCTGATAATCGGGATGGATCCCTTCCTTCATGGCGATTCTCCTTCAATTAGACTGTCTTGAGTACATGGTTCCATGTGGTTACAAGACGCAAGTGTGATTCTACCATAGAATGCGCGCAATTGCAAGACCTAAACGTCAAAAAGTAATGGAAATTCCGGGGTGCAGGAAATACAAAACCGTTTTTGCCACGGGTTTTCCGGTGATTTCAACAAGTGCCTGCTGATACGCCGCCACCTGGCTGCGATAGAATTCACCCCGGGCCTGGACGGTGTCGGCAGTGACGAAATCGGTTTTGTAGTCGATGACGGTCCATACGCCGTTTTTTTCCGCCGCGCAGTCGATCACGCCTTGCAGCAGCAGTTCGTCGTCTCCGCCGCCGGGGAAATACGCGCCGGCGGGGCGCAGGAGGGAAAATTTGAATTCCCGCAGCACACTGTCCGCGTCCCGCAATTCCCCGCCCTCGGGAGAAGCGAAAAAGCGGTAGATCTGCCGGGCGTCCACGGCCCCGGCCTGCTGGGCGGTGAGGAAGCCCAGGGTTTTCAGCCGGGCGATTTCCTGTTCCACCTGGGCGAGCGTTTGGGTTTGGGCGATGTCGATGTGCTGGAACACCAGATGGGTGGCCGTACCCCGCTGGGCCGCGGTGAGCCGCGCCGCCGCGCCGGGGGAGAACGCGCGGAAACGGCGGTCCCGGGAATCCGTCAGTGCGGCGGCGTCCGGGTCGGATTCGTCGCCAATGTGCTTGAGTTCCGTGGCGGTGAGCTTGGAAGGAATCTCCTGCGCGGCGGCATGGGGGTAGACAAAGCGCAGGTTTTCCCGAATGCTTTCCAGCAGCCCGTCGTCAAAGACCGGGCAAGTGCCGGGGACGACGGAGGGCGTGTTTTCCACATCCTGCAAGTCGGCGTACTGAATGGAAAGATGGGTCTGCCGGTCCGCCAGCGCCGCGGAAATGAGCCACTGCACCGGCGCGCCGGCGTTGGCCAGAATTTGGGGCGGCATGGGCGCGGACACCAGCGGCGCCAGTTCGCCTACGGTTTTGTCGGGATCTTTCAGCGCGGCGGTCATAACAAGGTACTCTTTTGCACGGGTCATGGCCACATAAAGCAGCCGCATTTCCTCGCTGAGGGTCTCCTGATTCATCTTCCGGGCGATGGCCCGCCGGGGCATGGAGTGAAATTCGATGCCCCGGCGGGTGTCCGTGACTTTGGGGCCGAGGCCCAGGTCCGGGTGGACCAGGACGGTGTCCATGGTGTCGGATTTATTGAACCGCCGGGCGGTATCGCACAAAAATACGATGGGGAATTCCAGGCCTTTTGATTTGTGGATGCTCATAATGCGCACCGCATCGGCGTTGTCGGCACCGGCGAGGGGCGGCTCCTGCCCGGATTCGGCCTGACGGCCCAGCCAGCGCACAAAGCGCCGCAGCCCTTGATAGCCGGAGGCTTCAAACTGCGCAGCCAGGTCGATCAGCGCGATGAGGTTCCGCCGGCGCAAAGCGCCGTCTTCCATGGCGGAACTGACGGTGAGAATGGAAAAATCTCCGTAAATGTGCCACAGCAGCTCCGGCAACGGCAGGTCCGGGGCAATTTGCCGCAGGGTGGACAAATGGTCCAGAAACCGGCGGCATTTGCCGTCTTCCGCCGCCCGAAGGCACAAGGCGTGGTAAAAATCCGTTTTCCTGCTGCACGCCCGGATGGCGGCGAGGTCGTCCGGCATGAAGGCCAGATAGGGCGAGCGCAGTACGGCGATGAGGGGCACGTCCTGACAGGGGTTGTCAATGACCGCCAGCAGGGACATCATAAAGGAAATTTCCGGGCTTTCGTAATATCCGCCGCCCTGCTCCGCCTGCACGGGGATGCCCTGTTCCGCCAGAGCCTGCCGGTAGATGCCGGAGACGGTGTTGACCGAGCGCATGAGCAGTACGATGTCCGAATACCGGGCCGGACGCTGAACGGCTCCATCGGTCACGGGCAGCTGCCCGTCGATGATTTGGCGAATCTGCCGGGCAACAAACCCGGCTTCCGCTGCGTGGAGGTCCGGGGTCTCCTCGTCCTCGCTTGCCTGAGGCGCACGCAGCAGGTACAGCGTGGGCGGCGGGACGGCCCCGTCATACGACGCGCCCAGGTTCAGCCGGGCGTTCTCGTCATAATCCAACTCGCCCAGCTGCCGGGACATGATGTTTTCAAACACCGCGTTCGCGCCGTCCAGAATTTCACGCCGGGAGCGGAAGTTCTGCTGCAGCAGGATGCGCCGGGGAACGTCCTCCGGCGCGCCGTCGTAATCGGCGTAGGAGAGGTATTTTTCCGTGAAAATACCGGGGTCGGCCAGGCGGAAGCGGTAGATTGACTGCTTGACGTCGCCCACGGTAAACAGGTTTGCGCCATCTTTGGATACACAGCGGAAGATGAGTTCCTGTACCTGGTTCACGTCCTGGTACTCGTCCACCATGATCTCCGTATAGCGCTGGGAAAGCTCCCGGGCCAGGGGCGTGGGTGCGCCGTCGGCGTCGGAGAGCAACCGGGCGGCGAAGTGCTCCAGGTCGGAGTAGTCCACCAGCCCCCGCCGGCGCTTGTCCGCGGCGTAGGCCTTGTCGAACTCTAGGGTCAGGGACAGCAGTGCGTCCATGGCGGGCGCGGTTTTGCGCAGGTCGGACAGGACCTTTTCCGAGGGCTCGGAAAACTCCGTTTTGAACTTTCCGCAGGCCTTTTTGCACGCGTCCCGGCGGGCCTTGACGGTCTCCACCACGTCGGCGTCAGGCGGCTCCCGCAGGGAACCGAGCCGGGGGAAGGGGATGTCCGCCAGGGCGGCCGCGGCGTCCCAGCTCTGCCCGGCGGCCCGGGAAAAGTCCCGGAGCCCGTCGGCGGTCTGTGCGATACTGCCGGCGTATTTTTCTCCGATGTATCCGTACTCCGGCCGGGACATGAGCGCAAGCAACCTATCCATGACATCGGCCCAGTATCCGGCATCCCGGGCAGTTTGCTCCAGCAAATACTGTCCCCAGACGGTGTCCCCGGCATCGGTGACACCCTCGGCGTACAGGGCGCTGCGCTGCTGTTCGGCCCACCGGGCGGGGTCTGGGTGGGACTGCATTTTTTCGTGGAGTTTTAAAATCAACGCTTCCAAACGGGCGTCGTCCCGCCCGGCGCCTACGGTGTCCACCAAAAGGCGGAACGCGTCGTCGGTATCGATGCGCTCATAAGCGGCTTCCAGGGTCCGGGTCAGAGCGGCGCGCTTCATGGCGGCGGCGCGGGTCTCGTCGGCTACCTGGAAGTCGGGGCTGAGCCCCAGGCCCATACAGTGCCGGCGCAGCAGGTCCATGCAAAAGCTGTGGATGGTGCCGATCTGGGCGCGGCCCAAAAGGGCGTACTGCCGCCGCAGTCCCGGGTCGTCGGGGCGCTGGGCCATGGCCCGGCTGAGCTCTTCCGTGATGCGGGCCCGCAGTTCTCCGGCGGCGGCCCGGGTGTAGGTGATGATGAGAAAGCTGTCGATGCTTTTCGCCGGGGTTTCGGTGAGGTAGGCCATGAGCCGCTGGGTCAGCACCCGGGTCTTGCCGGAGCCGGCGGCGGCGGAGACGAGAATGGCGCTGCCCCGGGCGTCGATGGCCTGCTGCTGTTGCTTGGTGGGGGAGAAGTCAGACATGGGGAAGCACTCCTTTCATCTGGCTGATGACCTGGTCGGCGGGCAGGGAACGGAGGTACCGGCGCTTGTCTCCGTGTCGGCCCTCCTGAAAATAGCACGCGTCGGCGTAGTCGCAGTAGGCGCAGGCGTTTTTCTGCTGGCTTTTATAGTAGGGGTCGGCGCAGATGCTCCCAGCCCGCAGTTCCCCGGCGAGCTGCCGGAGCGTATCGTCGATGTGCCGGGCAATGACGCCCAGGTCCTCGGCGCTGACCAGCGCGTCCGGCGCGGAACTGCCCCGCTTTTTGACGGAAACGGGGATGTATTGATACTCCGTGCCTTCTTCCATGGCGGCGATGACCGCGTCGTCGTTCAAAATCAGGCCGGAGCGAAGGTGCACTTTGGCTTTTTTCTGAGCGATCTCCTCGTCGGAGAGGTCGGAGGCGCTCAGCACGTTTTTGTCAAAGGCGGGGACGTACAGCACCCCCGCGGGGGCGACCTCCATGCCGTACAGGGTTTCGCCGCATTTTTCCAGGGTGAACAGATACAACAGCATTTGCAGCCCCATGCCGTACCATACGTCGGACAGGGAGAACTCTTTTTTGCCGGTTTTGTAGTCCACCACCCGCAAATACAGCTTGTTGTCGTGGACCCAGCCGTCTACCCGGTCGGCCACGCCGGTGAGGATGAGTTCGTCCTCGCCGCCGCCCAGCTCCATGGGCGGGGTGCGGGGGTCCGCGCCGAAGTTCAGCTCAAAGCTCAGCGGCTCGAACCGGGACCGGCGCAGTTCGCCGGCCATGTCGTCTACGACAGCGCGAACATCCCGGGTCAGCCGGCGGAACAGGTAGATGAACCGGGGGCTTTTTTCCCGGAAGTCATTAAGAAATTCGGTCACATACCGGGCGATGGCCCGGTCGGTGAACTGGTGCAACAGCTCGTCGGACACCTGCCGGAAGCCGCCGCAGTCCATGACCTGCCCGGCGACCCGTTCCAGGACGTAGTGTATGAACGTGCCCATCTCCGGCGGGGAAAAGGCCGCGGGCTGCCGGGGTTTGGCGCCTAAGGTATATTGCATGAAGTAAGAAAAACGGCAGGAGACGAATTGATCGATCCGGGACGGCGACAGCCGCAACTTGTCCCCGTACAATTCCTGCACTGCCCGGCGGGACAACTGCCCCCGAGACTGTACCGCCGCGTCGCGAAGCTGCCGGAGTAAGTCCGGCTCCGTTTGGCTGAAATACACCGCGGCCGCCTGGGCCGCAGGTCCGCCCCCGGCTTGCAGGGAGAACGCCGCCAGTTCCAGGGCGCTGTCCCGGGCCTGACACTTGCAAAGGGCGGTATCGATAGGCAGAACCGGCAGGCCAAACAGCAGCTTGGCCCGGTTCATCACGATGGACGGCAGATTCCCGCCGGATTGAGCGTAGGAGAGGATCAGGCTGTCCTTGGGCAGGGTGAGACAGTGGTAAATGAGACTGAATTCCCGCCACAACTCCGCTTCCGCGCAGGTGCCGAAGTCCAACCCGATTTCCAGCAGCCGCGCCCGGTCTTCCGGAGAAAACACGCCCGCGGCTTCCTCCTGCCGGGGCAGGTTGGCGTCACACGCGCCCAAGACGATGAGGTGACGGATGTTCCGCCGGCGCATCCGGTCCATTTCGCCCGCCGCTACCCGGTCCACGGAAATGGGGATGGTGCCGATGTCGTATTGGGAGAGCATCAGGGCGAACAGGCGGGCAAAGGTCTCGGTGTCCATCTCCGTGTCGCCCAGCAGCCCGTCGAACTGCTCCATGGCGGTGACGGTGATGTCCCACAACTGTTCGCATTCCGCCGCCTGTTGGGGATAACCCGCGGATTCCAACGCCCCGGCCTGGGATTCCAGCGTGTCAGGCACGGCGAGGGTGTCCAGCAGGGTCCACAGCGCGGCGATATGCTCCCGGCAGTTTTGGGCGGACCGCTCCGCTTTCGCCAGCGCGGCCAGCGGTCCGGCGGCCCGGCGGCGCAGGGTGTTGATGGCGGACAGGGCCTCCAATTCCTCGTCGGTATAGCAGTCGGCGTAGCCGCCGGGATGCAGCCGCCAATCCGCGTCCCGGGTCCAGGCCGTGCCCCGGAGGTCCCAGAGCAGGACATAGTTTTCCAAAAGGTCGCACTCTTCGGCGCTCAGCCCGGCCAGGCCCGTGCGAAGATAGGCGAACACGTCGTCCGCGTCCCAGCCGCCGGTGATGACGTCATAAGCGGACGCGATCAGGGACGGAAGCGGTTTTTCCAGCAGGTCGGATTTTTTCGTCAGGTACAGCGGCACGCCGTATTTGCGGAACGTACTGTCCAACAGAGTCTCGTACCCCTCGAATCCCCGCACGGCGATGGAGATATCCCGCCAGCGGCACCCGGTGGTCCGCACCAGGGCCAGACAGGCCGCCGCGGCCAGTTCGCACTCGTCCGCCGGGGTATCTCCGGAAAACAGCCGCACACGCCCCCCGGCGTTTATGGGGTCATGCCGGGCGTAGGTGAACAGGTGGTTGCCGTAGTAAGTCAGCGGCGCGTCGGGCGTTTGGGACACATGGTGTTCCGTCCGGCACATAACGCCCCGCTGTTCCGCCTCCCGGCGCAGCAGCCGGAAGGTCGCCAGAGGGATAGCGAATACCTCGTTGTTCGCGTCCTTTGGGTCGCAGGTCAGGCACACGGTCAGGTCACAGCCCGCGTCCAGCAGTTCGGTGATGACGGCAAGCTGCTGCCGGGTGAAGTCCGTGAAGCCGTCGATGTAAATATGGGTATGCTCCAGCCCCGCTTCGGCGATGCGTCCGGCCAAGCGGGTGAGCCGGTCGGTGGGGTCGGCATGGCCGTTGGATACCACCGCGTCGTAAAATTCCAAAATGAGGGCCAAATCGTGCAGCTTGTCCGCCAAAAGCCCCTCACAGGCGGCGCTGGCGAGCAAGAGCTGTTCGGAAGAAATGCAGGCGGTCTTGAGCTCTGTCACCGCTTCCAGCAGTTGGGTCTGCAAGGTCACGCGCTTGCGGGCGGCGCCGTAGAGCCGCAGTTCCGGGAAGAGCCGGGACAGGGTCAGGGACATGCACAGCAGTCTGCCGCCTTTATCCAGCATGGTCCCCTCGCCGCTGCCTAAAAGCTGGTCCACCCGCCGGGCCAATCCTGTGAAACTCATGACCTCGGCGTACAGGGACATGGCTGGGCCGCAGGCGGCGCAAAGCTCCCGTTCCGCTTCATGGCTGTACTGCTCCGGAACGATGAGCAGACTGCGGGCTCGGGTATCCACCCGCTGCCGGACGGAATCCATGACCGCCGCGGTTTTTCCCGTTCCGGCCTTGCCGGTGATGATGGTGAGCATAGGGGGCCTCCTGTAGTTTTTTTAATATCTTAGTATAACAAAAAAAGCCCGGCACCGCAAGGTGCCGGGCGTGCTTACAGCCGCAAACCGCTGATCTCCGATTGCAAACGCTCCAAAAACCGCCCCGCGTGGGCACCGTCCATTTGGGTGTGGTGGAACTGGAACGAGATGGGAAGGGTCGTTCGCCGGAACTTTTTTCGATATTTTCCCCAAATCAGAAAGGGGTTGTTATAGACCCCGGCGTAAATATTCACCGCCCCGTCGATGTCATATTGGGCCAGCGCGGAGGTGCCGATGACCATATAGTCCTCGCCCAGTTCATAGGGCTGTCCGCTGTCACGCACTTGAGCCGTCCGCGCCCGGTACTCCGCGTCAAAGTGCCGCAGGTCGTCAAAAAACGGCAGGTCGCAGTTACTGATATCGTCATCGGCGGTGGCGACCACGGTGTTGACCGCGAGTTTATCATACGCCATCAGCTTGTCGCCCACGGGGAGCAGATAAAACTCCTCCGTCTGCGCCGCGGCCTTGCCGATGCACCAGCACATGAGCATATTAAATGAAAGCCCATGCCTGCGCCGCAGTTTCACGAGATTCGTCACATCCAGCGTCTTGAAAATCGTGACCATGGGCATGGGCGCGTGTATCCACAGTTCAAACGCCGCCGCCCGCCGGGTCTGTTTCGGATCGACTTCTTTCATATCAAAACTGAAACAGGTTCAGCCCCACGTCCTCATGGAACACCCGTTCCACGGTGCCGGGCACCACAGTGACCACCATCTCGCAGGTAGCGCTGACCATGGCGCGGTTGAGATGTCCGCCCACCACGAGGCCCTTGTCGTCTCCGGCGCTCATGTGCAAATGGGCGTAAAACTCGCCGTTTTTGGTGGTAATGGTGCCGGTCAGGGACACGATCTCATACGTGCCTTCAAAGTGGTTGGCGTAATATTTCTTCTCCGCGGTATTGAACACGCCCACGGTGAAGTCGTCCACGGCGCCCAGCGCCTGCACGGAAGCGAGGGTGATGTGCTCCGCCTGGGCCATGGCCTGAAGCTGTTCGAGAATCTCTTCTCCCTTGTCGATGCGGAGAAAGACCGTGTTGTCGAATCGTTTGTACTGCATCGTCATACTCCTTTCTGTTTCGCAATATCCGAAAAAAGCCCGCCAGCGTTTTGCCGGCAGGCTTGTTTCGGGTAAATCAATTTACGCGTTACGCGCGGGTGACCTTGCCGCTGCGCAGGCAGCGGGTGCAGACGTACACGTGCTTGGGCGTGCCGTCCACGATGGCCTTGACGCGCTTCACATTGGGCTTCCACGTGCGGTTAGACCGTCTGTGGGAGTGGGACACCTGGATGCCAAAAGAAACACCCTTGTCGCAAAACTGACATTTTGCCATACTGAAGCACCTCCTCGGATTTTCTCTGCTGAAAACAGCTTACTAATGATACCAGAATCGTAACGGAATTGCAAGAACTTTTTTCCCGGTGCAAAAATTATATGCCCGGATGGGTGGATAGGCATTGCCAAACGGGGGAAAATTAGGTAAAATAAAACCATTCAGACCATGGAGAGGAGAAACGCTATGAGCCAGTATCGTGTCCTGTTGAAAACGATTGCAGAGGAACTGGAAATGGAGGTGCTCCACCAGTCCAGCGTCTACGGGGAAAAATACGTGACCAAAACGGATGTGAACCGTCCGGCGCTGCAATTGGCCGGGTTTTACAATTACTTTGACCCCCACCGGCTGCAATGCATCGGCCGGGTGGAAAGTACCTTTCTGGAGACCATGACCGAAGACCAGCGGCGGCTGTGCTTTCAGGAATTCATGAAGCACGATATTGACGGCTTGATTATCTGCCATAACTGCGTGCCGTTCCCGGAATGCATGGAAATGGCGGAGAAGTACGACCGGGACGTATTTTTGGTCCAGGAGGACACGTCCAAGTTCATGGCGGACCTGATCGATACCCTCACAGAATATCTGGCCCCCCGGCAGACCATCCACGGCGTATTGGTGGAGGTCTACGGCGATGGGGTGCTCATCACCGGGGATTCCGGCGCGGGCAAGAGCGAAACGGCCCTGGCGCTGGTGAAAAACGGCCACCGCCTGGTGGCGGACGACGCGGTGGAAATTAAGCGCCTTTCCCGAAAAAGATTGGTCGGCAGCGCGCCGGAGCTCATAAGATATTATATGGAACTCCGGGGCATCGGCATCATCAACGCGAAGGAGGTCTACGGCTGGTCCTCGGTAAAGCCCGAGGCGGGCCTGGACCTGATCGTGAAGCTGGAGTTCTGGGATGAGGACAAATTTTATGACCGGCTGGGCATCGATACGGAGTATGAAGAGATCATGGGCGTGAAAGTGCCGTGTATCACCATCCCCGTGCGCCCGGGCCGGAACTTGGCCGTCATCATCGAACTGGCGACGCTGAACAACCGCCAGAAGAAGATGGGGAACAACGCTGCCCAAATGCTGGAAGAGGCCATGGGGCAGATGTATGGAGCGTAATATGGATTATGGAAAACTGGCGAACGAACTGAGAAAACAACTCCCAGGCTTGGACCTGCGGGAACACGAGCCAATGTCCCGGCACACGACGTTTCGCATCGGCGGTCCGGCGGCGGTGTTCTGCCGGCCGGGCAGTGTGGAGGAAACCGCGGCGCTGTGCAGGCTGTTGCAGGAAAAGGGCGTGCGGCCGTTTGTGATGGGCCGGGGGAGCAATTTGCTGTTCCCGGATGGGCTGCTTCCCGGCGTAGTGGTCCAGTTCGCCGACAACTTCAGCGCGGTCACACAAACCAGCCCGTCCACGCTGTTTGCCCAGTCCGGCGCGACGTTGGTGACGGTGTCCCAGCAGGCCCAGAAAGCCGGGCTTACCGGGCTGGAATTTGCCGGAGGCATCCCCGGCGCGGTGGGCGGCGGCGTGACTATGAATGCCGGGGCCTACGGCGGGGAGATGAAAGACGTGGTCACCCGGGTAGATTATTTAGACGAAACACTGCAAATCAAAAGCATTTCCAACGCCGAATGCGGATTCGACTACCGCCGCAGCGTGTTTGAAAGCGGCGGAAGCGTGATCTTGGGGGCGGAACTGGCCCTCACGCCGGACGACCCGGCGGCGGTCAAGTCCCGCATGGAGACGCTGAAAGAAAAGCGCCTTGCCAGCCAGCCCCTGGAATACCCCAGCGCGGGCAGCACGTTCAAGCGCCCCGCCGGGGGCTTCGCCGCCCAGATGATCGATGAAGCGGGGCTGAAAGGCTTCACAGTCGGCGGCGCCCAGGTGTCGGAAAAGCACGCGGGGTTCGTCATCAATCGGGGCGGCGCCACCAGCGCGGATGTGCGGGCGCTGATGGAACAAGTACAAATGGAAGTGGAGCGCCGCACCGGGATCCGTCTGGAACCGGAAGTGCGGATCATAACGCATTTGTAAAACCGGCGCACGTAAAGAGGGGATAAAGAATGGAATTTATCATCATTTCCGGCCTGTCCGGCGCGGGAAAGAGCCGGGTGGCGGCGATCTTAGAGGATATGGGGGTATATTGCGTGGACAATATGCCCGTGGCGCTGCTGCCGCAGTTGGCCAATATTTTCCTGAACATGCAGGAAAAGTACAGTCAGGTGGCGTTAGTCACGGATATTCGCGCCTGGGGCGATGCAAATGAACTGCTGTTTGCATTGGATGAGCTGCGTTGTCAGGGCCTTACGTACCGCATTTTGTTCATGCACGCGGATATGCCCACACTCATTAAGCGCTATAAGGAGACCCGCCGGCGGCATCCGCTGGAAACAGATACGGTGTCTTTGGAAGCCGCCATCCGCCGGGAGGGGCATATTCTGGAACCCATCCGGCTGCAGGCTCAGGATGTGATTAACACTTCGGGGCTGACCATCGGGCAACTGAAAGAAAAGGTGTCGGACATTTTTGGCACGGAGATCGCCCGGCATATCAGCGTGAACGTGATCTCATTCGGGTTCAAATACGGCGTACCCATTGAATCGGATCTGGTGTTTGATGTGCGGTTTCTGCCCAATCCTTATTACATTGAGGAACTGCGCCATAAGACTGGGCTGGACGACCCGGTGTTCGAGTATGTATTCCGTTCCGGCCATGCGGCGGAGTTTTTAGAAAAGCTGCTGGAACTGCTGCTGTTTACCCTGCCCATGTATGAGCAGGAGGGAAAATATTCCCTGACCGTGAGCATCGGCTGTACCGGCGGGCAGCACCGCAGCGTGTCCATTGCCCGGGCGCTGGCCGACCAGTTGGCCCAGCGGGATATCCCCGTGCGCATCGAGCACCGGAATATCGACGGGGATACGAAAGTAAGATAGTCAAATGAAAGCAACGCTTTCATTTGAGGGGATGCGCTTCGTTCTGCGCCGGGCTGTGCCCGACGCTCACTACGCGAGAAGTATTTTTTGCACGGCAGAGCCGCGCAAAAAATGATTTGAATTGGTTCGCATCTGTGGATGCGAATTCTGCGAAGCTTGGGTGATTGAGTGAGTTTTTCCTCTGATGTGAAAACTGAATTATGCGCCGTTCCTATGAAGGAACGGCACTGTGCCGTGGCGGAGAGTTACGGGGCGCTGCTGTACTGCAATACCTTTACCCAGCGGCAGGTGAAATTTGTCACTGCCAGCCGGGAATTTGCCCAGCGGTTGGTGAAACTGTTCAAAAAAGCGTTTGGACTGGAGTTCGACCACATCGCCCAGGGCGCGGCGGGGGCGAAGAGTATCCTCTCGATTGAAACGCCGGACAAGCTGCGCCAGATTTTCGCGGCCTTTGACGCGGATATTGACGCTACGCCCATCCACCACATCAATTTGGGTGTATTGGAGGAGGCGTGCTGCAAGGTGAGTTTCCTGCGGGGGGCGTTTTTGGCCGGGGGCAGCGTCACCGCACCGGAAAAGCGGTTCCATCTGGAGCTTGTGACCGGGCATTACAGCGTCAGCCGGGAGTGTTACAGCCTGCTACTGGAGCTGGGTTTTTCGCCCCGGGAGAGCGCCCGGGGGGGCAACAGCATTTTGTATTTCAAGCAGGCTGACGCCATTTCCGAACTGCTCACGACTTTGGGCGCGTCTAACAAGGGTATGGAGGTCATTTCCGCCAAGATCGAGAAATCCATGAGCAACACGGTCAACCGCAAGCTCAATTGTGACTTTGCCAACGCCGATAAGGTGGTGACCGCTGCCCAGGAGCAGTTGAACGCCATTAAAAAGGTGGACAAGGCGCTGGGGCTGACCGAACTGCCCGACGGCTTGCAGCAGGCGGCGTTTCTGCGCATCGCCAACCCGGAAGCGAGTCTGGCGGACCTGGCGCTGCTGTCTGACCCACCAGTGACGAAAAGCTGCCTGAACCACCGGCTGAAAAAGCTGATGGAACTGGCGAAGAAGGTTTAAACCATATTCCTATTTTTACGAGGTACTTTCCATGTCATTCACCCATTTACATGTACATACTGAATACTCCCTGCTGGACGGTGCGTGCCGGATCGGGGAACTGGTGTCCCGGGCGAAGGAGCTGGGGCAGAACGCCCTAGCCATTACGGATCACGGGGTCATGTACGGCGCGGTGGCATTTTTTAAGGAGTGCCAGGCCCAGGGGATCAAGCCCATTATCGGGTGCGAGGTGTACGTGGCGCCCCGGAACCGAACGGACCGGGTGTATGGCGTGGACAATGCCTATACCCACCTGATTTTGCTGTGCAAAAACGAGACAGGCTATCACAACCTCTGCCATATTGTGAGCATGGCGTTTACCGATGGCTTTTATGTCAAGCCCCGCACGGATTGGGCTACTATTGAAGCTCATGCGGAGGGACTTGTCTGCCTGTCCGGGTGCTTGCAGGGGGATATTCCGCAGAAAATCATCCACGGGCAGTACGACGCAGCGAAGGAAAAAGCCCTGCGGCTGCAAAGCGTGTTCGGGCCGGACAGCTTTTATCTGGAATTGCAGGACCACGGCATTGCGCAGGAACAGACCGCGGCTCAGGGACTGCTGCGCATCCATCAGGAAACGGGCATTCCCATCGTGGTCACCAACGACGCGCATTATGTGGAAAAGGCGGACTGGTATTATCAGGACGTACTGCTGTGCATCCAGACCGGCAAGACCGTGAATGACGCGGACCGGATGCGTATGGGGACCCAGGAGTTGTATTTGAAATCCGAAGCGGAAATGGCGGCGCTGTTCCCGGACTGGCCGGAGGCCATAGAAAATACGCAGAAGATTGCCGAACTTTGCAATTTTGAATTCGAGTTCGGACACTATCATTTGCCGGAGTTCCCCTTGCCTGACGGGGAGACGGACGCGCTGGAATATTTGACCAAGCTCTGCGAGGCGGGCTTTGCCCGGCGCTATGGGGAGAATGAAGCGGCCCGGGAGCAGCTTGCTTATGAGTTGGGTGTGATCACGAAAATGGGCTTTGTGGATTACTTCCTCATCGTTCAGGACTATGTGAATTACGCCAAAAGCGTGGGCATCCCCGTGGGACCCGGGCGCGGCAGCGCGGCGGGAAGCGTGGTGTCCTACTGCCTGGGCATCACGGATGTGGACCCCATCCAGTACAGCTTGTATTTCGAGCGGTTTTTGAACCCGGAGCGTGTGTCCATGCCGGATATCGACATAGATTTTTGCGTCAACCGCCGGGGCGAGGTCATGGACTACATCCGCCGGAAGTACGGCGACGACCATGTGGCCCAGATCGTGACCTTTGGGACCATGGCGGCCAAGGCTGCCATCAAGGATACCGGGCGGGCGCTGAATGTGAGCTACGCGGAGACGGACGCGGTGTCCAAATCCATCCCGTTTGCATTGAATATCACCATTGATGAGGCTATGCAGGTATCCAAGCAGCTTCGGGAAATGTATGAGTCCGACGAGAAGCTGAAAAACCTCATCGATACTGCCCGGAAGCTGGAGGGGATGCCACGGCATGCGTCGACCCACGCCGCGGGGGTGGTCATCACGGGCAAGCCGGTGTATGAGTACGTGCCGCTGGCGAAAAATGACGATATTACGGTCTGCCAGTATCCCATGACCACGCTGGAGGAACTGGGGCTGCTGAAAATGGACATCCTGGGGCTGCGCAACCTCACCATTCTGGACGACGCGGTGAAGCTGGTGCAAAGGGACGACCCGGATTTCCGCATCGAGACTGTGCCTGAGGATGACAAGGCTGTATATGAAATGCTCTCCGCCGGGAAGACCTCCGGGGTGTTCCAGTTGGAATCCGCGGGCATGACCGGCGTGTGCGTGGGCTTGCAGCCCAAAAGCATTGAGGATATCTGCGCCATCATCGCGTTGTACCGCCCCGGACCGATGGATTCCATCCCCCGGTTTTTGCAGTGCAGCGCCCACCCGGAAAAGGTCGCGTATCTCCACCCCAATCTGAAGCCCATTTTGGAGGTCACTTACGGGTGCATTGTATATCAGGAGCAGGTCATTCAGATTTTCCAGCAGTTGGCGGGCTTTTCCTTGGGACAGGCGGATTTGATCCGCCGGGCCATGTCCAAGAAAAAGGAAAAAGAGATCAAAAAAGAGCGGGAAGCCTTTCTTCACGGCGACCCGGAACGGAATATTGCGGGATGCGTGGCGAACGGCGTGCCGGAACAGACCGCCAACGCCATTTATGACCAGATTTTGGACTTTGCCAGCTACGCGTTCAACAAGGCCCATTCGGTGTCTTACGCCATCGTGGCCTACCGCACGGCGTATATGAAATGCCACTATCCCAGCCAGTACATGGCAGCGCTCTTAACTTCGGTGCTGGACAGCGCCACGAAAGTGGCGGAGTACATCGCGGACTGCCGGGAAATGAATATCCGGCTGCTGCCGCCGGACGTGAACGCGTCCAACGCAGATTTTACTGTGGACGGCAAGGACATTCGGTTCGGGCTGGTCGCCATCAAGGGCATCGGCTGGGGGCTGATCGAACAGCTCATGGCGGAACGGGAAAAAAGCGGACCATTCCGCAGCTTTGAGGAATTCTGTTCCCGCATGACCGGTAAGGATTTGAACAAGCGGGCAGTGGAAAACCTCATTCGGGCGGGGTGCTTTGATTCCCTGGGCTATAAGCGCAAGCAGTTATTGGAAGTATGTGGAAAAGTGGTGGATGACGCCCAGTCGGCCAGCCGCAGCAATATCGACGGACAGATGGACCTGTTTGGGGGCTTTGGCGGGGAGACGGTCCAGCAGCCGGTGATGGAAAAGTACCCGCTGCCGGATGTGGAGGAATTCTCACGGCAAGAACTGATGGCCATGGAGCGGGAGACCACGGGTTTGTACCTGTCTGGGCATCCCATGGACGAGTACCGGGAGCAGGTGCGTAAAGCGGGGGCGGTTGCCATCGGCGGCATCGTCAGCGATTTTCAAAACGAAGAAGGCCCCCAGCGGTACGCGGACGGACAGCAAGTCATCATCGCGGGCGTCGTGGCGTCCAGCCGGACCCGGACGACGAAGAAAAATACCCTCATGTCCTACATCAATTTAGAAGACGACACCGGGTCGATCGAACTGCTGGCGTTCCAGCGGGCGCTGGATACCGGGGGCGGGTATGTAAAGGACAATGCGCCGCTCATCATTCGGGGGAAAATTTCCGCGCGGGACGAAAAAGAGCCGCAGATCATGGTGGACGAGATCCGCCCCATCAGTGATACGGCGCCGCTGGAACAGCCCAGAAATGAGCAGAAGCGGCAAAAGCTGTATGTGAAGCTGGAGAGCACGGACCAGCCGCTGCGCCGGCGGCTAGAGCTGCTGGTGAGCATGTTCCCGGGCCAGGAGCAGCTGATATTGTGCTTTTCCGATACCGGCAAACGGTTAGCCGCCCAGTGTGTGGTGCATCCGGCCCTGGTGGAGGAATTGCAAGAGCTGATGGGTGAGCAAAACGTGGCGGTGCGCTGAGTACCGAAGGATTTCACGGGGCGTTGCTCAGCGGTGGCCTGCCTATTTGACATTCTCCGGGCAGCGTGCTATACTATCTGACAACTTTAAAAATTTTCCAGTGAAAAAGGAGCGTGTTATTTCCTCATGGAGGATGGCAGTCGATTATCATGGATCGTTATTTTTGTGCTGTTCCTGTTTGCCGCGTACTTCGCGGTGGCGGAAACGGCCTTTGCGTCCGTGAGTAAAGCGAAGATCAAAGCAGGCGTGGAACGCGGAGATAAACGGGCCGTCAAAGCCCTGGGGGTTTTGGAGGATTTCGACCGCGCGGTGACCACGGTTTTGATCGGTACGAATATCGTGCATCTGGTCATTGCGTCTATGGTGACGGTGCTAGTCCAGCGCAAATGGGGTATCGCCGCGGTCACGGCGGGCACCTTGGTTACCACCATCGCAGTGTTTTTCCTGGGAGAAATGCTCCCCAAGAGCATCGCGAAACGGTACAGCGAGCGGTTGGCTTTGGTCACCGCCGGATCGCTGTGCTTTTTTATGCGCGTTTTCTCCCCGATCTCGTTTATTTTGACCAAGATCGGCCAGGGTGTCGCGTCCCTGTCCGGCTCGGAGGGGGAAGTCTCCGTCACGGAGGAGGAACTGTACGATATCATTGAGGACATGACCGACGGCGGTGCGCTGAACGAGGCCCAGGGCGAGCTCATTAGTTCTGCGCTGGAATTCGGCGACATCACGGTGGATTCCATCCTCACCGCCCGGGTGGATATGGAGGCTATCGACGTGAAAGCCGCGCCGGAGGAAATCGTGCAATACCTGAAGGACCACCGCCACAGCCGGTACCCGGTGTATGAGGGCACGACGGACCATATTATTGGGACTTTGCAGCTGCGCAAATATCTGAAAGCCTACCGCAAAAACAAAAATCCCAACCTGCGCGCGCTGCTGGATGAGCCGTTTTTCATCCATTACAGCATGAGTGTGGCGGGGCTGGTGGAGGATATCAGCGCCAAGAAACTATCCATGGCCATCGTGCTGGACGATTTCGGCGGGACCCGGGGCATCGTCACGGTGGAAGATGTTCTGGAGGAACTGGTAGGCGAGATTTGGGACGAGGAAGACATTGTCATCGAGGAATTCATCGACCGGGGCCACGGCACCTATCTGGCCAGCGGAGACATGACCGTGGGCGAGATTTTTGAGCGCATGGACTACGAGCCGGAAACTGAAGACGAAGAACTGTCCTACAAGCGCGCCAGCGAATGGGCGTTTGAGCATTTCCGGCATGTGCCCAGCGTGGGTGAGACATTTACATACGAAACGCTCACGATCCGGGTGACGCGGATGCGGCAAAACCGCATCGTGCAGCTATCTGTGATGGACCCGAAAGGGGGTGCGGACGTATGATCTCTCCTGCGTATTATGTGGCGATTGTGGTGCTGGTGGCACTGTCCGCATTTTTCTCCGCGTCGGAAATGTCGTTCTCGTCGGCGAACCGCCTGCGTTTGGAAAACATGACGGAAGACGGCGTAAAGGGCGCCAAAACCGCGCTTTATATCGTGGATAAATTCGACGATGCTTTGTCCGCCATCCTGATCGGCAACAATCTGGTGAATATCGCCATGTCTTCTTTGAGCACGGTCATGGCCCTGCTCATTGCCGGCGAGGAATGGACCTGGTTGGCTACGGCCATCACAACGGTGCTGGTCATCATTTTCGGCGAGACGATGCCGAAGATCGTGGCGAAAAAGAACGCCAGCCGCCTAGTATTGATCTTCTGCGCTCCGATTCGTGCGTTGATGGTGATTTTGAAGCCGGTCATCTGGATCGTGGTGGGCCTTATCAACCTCATTATGAAGCTGTTTCCCAAAGAACCGGTCGCTATGGACGAGGAGGAAGCCCATCAAGAGCTTCAATCCATCATTGAAATGGCAGAGGATGAAAAGGTGCTGGATGAGGACCAGTCAGAACTGGTCCAGGCGGCGCTGGAGTTCTCTGATATTAAGGTCAGCGAGATCATGACCGCCCGGGTGGATATTGAAGCCATCGACATCGACGATGACTGGGAAGAGACGCTGGAGTTGATTGAGAATGTGCCGTATTCCCGGCTGCCGGTGTATGAGGACAGCATCGATACTGTAATTGGTGTGCTGTATCTGAACAAGTTTTACCGGAAACTGGTGGATGAAGAACGTCTGGATATTCGTTCTATGCTCAGTGCGCCTGTCTATTTGTATAAAACCACCAAACTGCCCGACGCGTTAAACCAGCTTCGCACCGCCAAGCAGCATTTGGCCATTGTGACCGACGAATACGGCGGCACCTTGGGCGTTGTGACCATTGAAGACATCATGGAGCAGTTAGTGGGCGAAATTTGGGATGAGACTGATATCGTGGAGGCGGATGAGGTCGTAGAGCGCGCTGCCGGCGTCTATGAACTGGACGGCGATATGCAGATGTCCGATTTCATTGAACTTATGGGCTGGCATGAAGATGATTTGGAAGCGGAGAGTGCCACCGTCGGCGGCTGGACAACGGAAATGTACGGCGCGTTCCCGAAAGAAGGCGATGGCTTTGAATTCCAAGGCGCGACCTTAAAGGTTTTGGAAATGGACGGCCTGCGGGTGAGCCGCGTTATGGTGCAAATTAATAAGAGTGAATAATTAGGGTGCCGCTATTTTATGCAGCGGCATTCTTTTTTTAGAAAATACGTCAATTTTTTGACAAAAACCTATTGACAAATATAAAACGAAGTGATATTATTTTAACAAAGATAGCCGTTGGCCCTGCCGTGACGTCAGGCAGAGCGGCGACCGTTTCAACAACGACTGTCCCTGCGGGGGCTGAACATTTGAAGGGAGATTATTATTATGCGTAAACTCGATACCATTCAGAAAGAACATCTGCTGAACCATGCTTTTGCAACTGACAATCCCGATAAGAGCGGCGCGAACCACTTCTATACTGTCATGGATTCCAAAGACAAAGTTATCATGGGCTACATCCGTTTCCAGCAGGGCGCCCGCGGCGGCGTGGACCTGCCCAACGGCCTGCGTGACGATGATCTGCTGGAGATCGTCCGTGACCGTATGAAGGGCTTCCAGGCTGGTCCGTTCCCCTGCGAGGAGAATGACGAGGTCATCAAGCATCTGGAAGCTGCCCTGGAGGCGCTGAAACGGCGTACCAACAGCCGCTTTGAAAGAGGCGTTCTGGGCAAAGAGACGAAGTAAGCATGAACCAAAGTCCCCCGGTTTAGCCGGGGGACTTTCTTTTTTGTTCGCGTTGTATCTGGTACGTCGATTTCCCTTGACGGGCCGTCCAAATTCCCGTATAATCAAACCATCATTCGACCGAAAATTTAGGAGGCGCCGCCATGAGCCAGGAGAAAGAATTTACTTACAAAAACGCCGGGATCAATATCAACGATACCGACGCCATCAAAGAAAGCATGGGGGAATTGATCAAGACTGATGATTCCCGCGTACTTAACGGTCTGGGACCTTTCGCGTCTTTGTATGACATCAGCTTCCCGGAAATCAAAGAGCCTGTTTTGGTGCTGAAAGCCGAGGAACCCGGGTCCAAGCAGAAGCTGGCCGCGGAATACGGCTATACGGAATCCGTGTGCCACGATATGATTAACCATCTGGTGAACGACACCATCGTCATGGGCGCCACGCCGTTGGCGGTGCTGGACGTGATCGTCACCGGCAGCGTGGACGGCGAAACCTTGAAGCTGTTGGTCAAAGGCATGACTGACGCGTGCAAGGAAAATGAGTGTGCCCTGGTAGGCGGCGAGACCTCGATCCAGCCCCAGGTGCTGGATGCAAACACGTATGTACTCACGTCCTCCATGGCGGGCATCGTGGAGAAAAGCCGCATCATCGACGGGTCTAAGATCCAGGTGGGTGACGCAGTGCTGGCGGTGGCCTCCAACGGCCTGCACACCAACGGCTATACCCTGGTGCGGATGCTCATGGACACCTATCCTGAAATCAAGGATACCATCGTGTCAGACGGCGAGACCTTTTTGCAGCAGATCATGCGGCCCCATACGCCGTACTATAAGGCGGTGAAAGCCCTGCTTGGGACGGATGCCATTCACGGCATGGCCCATATCACCGGCGGCGGCATCGAGGGCAATTTGTGCCGCATCATCCCCGAGGGCATGAAGGCGGAGATCGATCTGAGCAAGATCCGGATGCTCCCGCTGTTCAAGTTCATTCGGGAAAAGGGCAACGTGGCCGACGGGGAAATGATGAAGACCTTCAACTGCGGCGTGGGCCTGAACATCGTGGTGCCGCAGGCCCAGAAGCAGGCGGTGATGGACCATGTGGGCCAATGGTACGACTGCTACGAGATCGGCGAGATCGTGGTCAGCGACGTGCCGGGCATCAAGCCCAGCCAGACGGCGAAAAATATCCGGTTTATCGGTCAGTTGGAGCGGTAAGAATAAAAAACCTCCCACGGTAATGCCGTGGGAGGTTTTTTGTATCAGACCTGCCGCTGCCGGGCAACCCGGCGGGCTTCTTGATCGATGTTGTCGGCCATATAGTATTCCAAGGCCAGAAGACTGTCGGAAAAGAAGATGTCTTCCCGGACCACGTTGTCATCTTCCGGCAGACCGGTGACCACATTGGTGAAGTTCCAGATTGCTTTCACGCCGCTGCGGATCGCGCCCTGGGCGGCGGCTTTCGCGCGCTCCGGCGGTACGCACAGCACGGCCACGTCCACCCGGTTTTTTTGACAAAAAACACCCATGGTATTTGCGTCATAAATCGGTACGCCGCTTTTCGTCGTAGTGCCGATCAAATCGGTATCCACATCGAACGCAGCCAGCAAATGGAACCCACAGCTTTCAAAATTGAAATGGTCCAGCAGTGCGTGACCGATGTTGCCTACGCCGATGACGACGACTTGATATCCCCGGTCCATGCCTAAAATGGCGGCGATCTCATCCCTTAGGCTGGACAGATTATACCCGTAGCCCTGTTGGCCAAATTCACCGAAGCAACTGAAATCCTGCCGGATCTGAGAAGGCGTCAGCCCCAATTGACGGCCCAGTTCATTGGAGGAGATGCGTTCCACGCCTTGCGCGCTCAACTCGTCCAGCTTCCTGAGATACCGGGGCATCCGGCGGATGACGTTATTTGAAATTTTGACGTTCTTCATGGACTGCACTTCCTCATTGGAATCAATATTTTTTCTATCATATCATTTTTTCCGAGGGATTTCAACCATTGAATGGTGCAAAAATGTGTGCTATGATGCAAAAAAACACTTGGAGGGCAGATTATGGGAACTCCTACGGTATTGGCCTACGGCTTTGCCGGGCCATCGGTAAAAAAATTGCGGGGCGTGTGTGATAAGCTGGGGCTTCGGCTGCGGCGGGTACTGCCGGAAGAGGCGGGCCGTTCCGTAGGCAGCTTTGTCGGCCGCGGTCGGCCGGGGGACGGGGAGACGGCGCCGGCGGAAGTGGGGGAAATGTTGGTATTGTGTGATGTGAGCGAGTGTCAGTTGGAGGTGCTGCTGTCGTCCCTGCGCACGGCCCGAGTAGGACAGGACGCGTTGAAAGCCGTCTTTACCGACACCAATGCCCGGTGGACAGGATCGGAACTGTATGAAGAACTGCAAAAAGAACGGGCGGAACTTGCGCGGAAGTAACGACAGAATATATAGGCAAAAAATCAGCAGCCCCGTTTGTTGGGGCTGCTGGTTTTATGTTCAGGGATATTCGATGATGATCTCGTCCAGATTGTAGAAATCGTCGCCGGACATGGTCCAGTAATCGTCCTCGTCCAAGGTGACCTGAATGACCAGGGAGCGGTCTTCCAGATAGCCCATTTCTGGCAGCTTTGACTGACACAGGGCAATGACGGTTTCGGCCCACTCTTTGTCATAGGCATCGTACTCGGCGTCGCTCATGGCGCTGGTGTCCACCGCGGCGTATTTGTCGTAGAAAGGTTGCATGGCATCGTCAAACACATCATCCACCAGCACAAAAATGTCCAGGGGAGACACGGTGACCTTGACCGCATATGTAGATTCATCCAACTTGCTGGCATCGCCCACGGTGTACTTGGACTGCGCGTAAATTTCCTTGTACAGGTCAACGATCTCAGCCTTGAGCTCGTCGGTGAGGTTCTCGATATCGAAGTAGTAGGCGAACACTTCCGCTTCAACTTCCAGACCGTCAAGATAAGACTGCTGGGATTCCTCCTCGGTGCTGTCGACCAGCTTTAGGTAATCCGCGTCAAATTTGCCCAGATACAGTTCGTCCAAGTTGCCCTGCACCAGCATTTTTGCGTCATTCGCCGTTACGCCGCCACCGCAGGCTGTGAGGGAAAACGCAAGCACCAACATCAAGACAAGCGCAATGATGCGTTTCGTAGATTTGTTCATTGAGACATCTCCTAACATATTCATTTAATCCAGCGACATTGCTGTCTCAAAGCATTATACCACAATCTTTCAGATTTGTGAAGCCCCAAGGCGTAGAAAAAAGCACTTGACGCAGGATGCTAAATGTGATATAGTGATAAAGCTATAGATATCGCGGGGTAGAGCAGGGGTAGCTCGTCGGGCTCATAACCCGGAGGTCGCAGGTTCAAATCCTGTCCCCGCAACCAATAAAAGCCTTGGAACCATTCGGTCCCAAGGCTTTTTTCTGTTTCTCTGTGTGTGGTGATTTTTGGCTTTGACCCATACCGTGACCCATACGGGCGTTCAGAGCGGTCAGGACGGAACAGCAAGGGAAAGGACAGAGTCCATGGTATTGGCGGCTTGCTTTTGTGCTGTGGTGGTTACATGGGCATAGATGTCGAGAGTAAATCCTGCGCTGTAATGCCCAAGCATTCCGCTGACGGTTTTGACGTCCACGCCGTTTTGCAGGGCAAGGGTGGCAAAAGTGTGTCGGAGGTCATGGAAGCGAACCTTTGGCAGTCCGGCCCTGTTTAGCACCCGGTGGAGCATATGTAAAACACTGTCCGGGGAAATAGGCCCGCCTGTCGGAGACGGGAATACGTAGTCGCTTTGCATTTTTTCTTTTTGCGCTTTTAAGATTTCTACCGCATCAGCGCCGATGGCCACGTTGCGGTAGGAATTTTTTGTTTTCAGAGGCGCTTCTACCACTTCACCATCGATTCGTGAGACCTGCCTGTGGATATGGAGAATGCCATTCTCAAAGTCAATGTCCTGCCATTTGAGGCCAAGGAGCTCACCTCGCCTGAGACCCGTAGCCAGTGCGATATAATAGAATTCGTATACGCCGCTTTCTTTCGCTTCTGTGAAAAAGGCGGAGAGTTGCTCGGCAGAGAGCGTTTGCATCTCTTTGTGTTCCGCCTTTGGCAGGGAGCATCCGTCAGTGGGATTGTTCCGAATCAGTTTTTGAGATTTAGCGAACTCCATGGCGGAGGAGATGACCTGATTGATATTTCGCACGGTTTTTGCACTGAGACCTTTCGGCTGTTCCTTGCTTTCTTTTCGTTCCACGCGTCCGTTATTCAAAAGTTTCTTGTATAGCTTTTGCAAATCTAACGAGGTTAGTTGATTCAACGGAATACTGCCGATGTATGGCTTGATATGGTTTTCGATATATCCCTTGTAGGTTTGATGAGAAGAGGGACGTACTTTCAATTTGGCGCAGTTCTCAAACCACACATCCATCCACTGACCGACGGTATATTCTTCGGCTTTGATGAGGTCGATATCCTTGCTTTCCTCGATGGCGGCTTTGAGTTTTTCTTTCACCTCAGACTGTGACTTGCCGAGGACATTCTTGAATTTCTGCTTTCCGGTTTCGGGGTCATAGCCGACAGTGTACCGGCCTTCCCAGCGTCCATCTGCTCGTTTGCGTATACTGCCTTCGCCATTTGCTCTGCGTTTTGCCATACTTGTCCCTCCTTAGCCCATGATGCCGACCTTGTTGCCGTTCTCGCGCATGATCTCGTCGTGGATTACCGTACCCTCGCCTTGGCTTTCAAACCAGCCGAAACCGGGAACGTAGACCATATTGCCAGCTTGTACAAATTGGTTGGTTGTTGGCTGTTGGATTTTTGGCTCTGTTGTCGGTTCTGGCGTGGGGGCTTCGATAACAGGTTCATCGACTTCTGGCTCGATGATTTCGATTCCTGCTTCTGGTGTGGGTAGCGGTGCTGTCGTGACCTCTGCTTGTATCGGTTCCGGTGTGGCGATTGGCTCTTCCACTTTGTTTGTCTGCGAATGCAGTCCAATGCAACTGCGATCTCATGGGCTTGTTCAGGCGTGACAGGATCCCTCGGATGGAACGACTGCACATAATGATAAAAATACATAGAGCTTGTCTTATGGTGCAGCTTTCGTGTGGCCGTGAATTCTTGAAAGCAGAATTGCGGGGAGCAGTTCAGCCCGCTCACGAAGCTGCCATTTTCTGTTTTCTTCTCTTGGGCTATGTATTGTAAAACGCCTTTCATGGCGCTGGTGGACTGCGCCTTGTTTGGAATAAATGTTACGGTTGCCATCAGTGTTTCTCCATTGATATCAATGCGTTAATCTGTTCGTAGATACCGTTCATTTGCTCTGTCAGGCGGGAAAGGTCCACAACGTCTACCTGTCCCATATTCGCCAGCGTGGTTAGCTGATTGAGATTCCTGCCGATGGCCTTCATCTCATGGACGATTTCTTTCAGCCCCTCCACTCGGATGATCTTGTGTTTCAGAACTGCGGCCCGAACATACGTTCCGACGGTCATCTGCGCTGTACTTGCTTTGGTTGTAATGATCTGGTGTTCCTCTGGAGAAACCCGAAACGTGATGCGCTTATCTTTGTTCTGGCTCATGGTTTCCTCCGTTCCAAAAGTGGGTCCGGGCTTCCGCCCGGAATCGCCGGATTCCGGCGAGCACAAGTCCGACATTGTCGGACTTGTGCTCTGCTTGCCCTACCCAAACGGGTAGGTTTGTTGTCCTGCACAAGAGACGAGATAGCAGTACACAGTGAACGCATTTGGCGTTAGCCCGTAGTGAAAGATTTCATTGCTCATTTGGAAAAAGTTCGTGGACATTCGATACCCCTTTTCGTTGCTTCCTGTCGATTCCAGTGTAACAGATACTGGGTGTCGAATCCTATCAAAAAGAAAAGGATAAAAATAATAGAGGTGACTCCAATGGAGTCCCTCTATTAAAACGATTGGAATTATCACTACGAATATATCATGATTTGAGGTATGTAATGTTATGTTCAAAGTTCATGATTCCAATACGCAGTATATTTGCCTGTATTGGATTCAAAAAGTCGATATCAAATAGTTCTTTCATCCTTTTTCTCCGGTATAAAAGCGTACTGTGATTAATGTATAAACTGCTTGCGGCCTGGATTACCCGGTTATGCGCAAAAAGGCAAGCACGCAAAGTGGCAAAATACTCTGTGCCGTTATCTTGGTCGTAAGCATAGATTTGGCGGAGTTTGTACAAAGAAAAGGTATCAGTTCCCCATGCTTCGGTAATTTCCTCAAAAAATAACGTGCAGTGAATATTATCGGCATAAGTCAGGATATTGCGTTGATCGGCGATATTCAGACAGCTAAGCGCTTGCTGAATAAAGTAATTTTTGTCCAACAGCGTATCAAAGCAGGAGGATACACCGCACAGCAGACCGTATTGCAGGCAAAATCCTTTAATTTGCTCGGAAATCCATGTGGGCAATTTTTCTGTTTGCGTACCAAGGTGATGAAAAAACAGCAGAATCTGCTTATCTTTTAATACATGCAGTTCATTTTGAAAATGATTCTCAATACTGTGTTCCGCAAGTTTGAGCGCAGAAAGATTATCATTTTTCTCCCGAAGGGCGCATACAATGTAATTTCCACTCATTTTTTGAATGAGTGGATTTTTTGCCGCCAACCGTACATCGGAGTTCAAGTTCAAAATAAGGTTTGCCGCGAGCAGTTTTCTGAATCCGTAATAGAAAGAGGTCGTGGTATCGGGTATGGTCAGTACGCCGCAGACCTTTGCCAGCCGATCCGCGACAGACAGCAGCGCCGCATCCGTTTGTTGCCCTTGCGGGAAATAAACCAGCAAAATACCCGCCCAGTTGTGCCCCTTGAAAATTGACCGCACTACATAGGCTTTTTCGTCAAATGATACGATTGAATGCAGGCTGCGGGGGTCAAAATTATTTTGATAAAAGTGACTGATTACAGCATTGAAGCTCCGCAATGCGGCTTGATCGGTATTTGTAAAAATAATCTCAAGCTCTGCGGAGTATAGGCATAGCTCAATCCCAGCGGCCTGTGCTGCCTGTCTCAGGATTTCGTCAATCGGCAGCTTGTTGTGCAGCCCGGTCAAAAGGATCCCGTCAATTGATTTCGCTTCCATGCTCATTATCCTCCAATGCCTGCAATGTATGATACAACTGCAATTCCAGAAAGAGCGCGTCGATCTGCGTGTGATCGTTTATATCCAAGTCTAATGCCTTGCACACATTCTTTAACCGGTAGTTAACACTGTTTTTGTGAATCCCCAACGCCGCGGCTGCTGTGGACACATTGAACATATTGGCAAAATAGGCGTCCAACGTGCCTATAAGCTCGGCGCATTTGCGAGGATACATCGTCTGGAGCTTCCCGATGCTACGCAAATAATACTTGCGGTCAAAACTGTTATTTTGGGTCAAGGCGAAGCACATTGCATCGATGTAGTGGGTAACGAAATCCATGACCCGGTCTTTCCTGTGCAGCGCGGCGTGAGATTCAAACAGCAGCTGGAGCTGAATGATGGCAGCGCCGGCGTCATCTGCCGACACGAATTGGTCGGAGAGGAATGCCGCGCAGTCATATTTCTCCGCGATGTCGTACAGCAACTGCTTGACATCCTCCAGTTGGGTCTGTGTGCGGACATCACCGAAGAGGACCCGCAAATTGCCCAAGGGGCCGATCACGGCATAGCAGTCATCCCGCTGCCCCAGCAGGCTTTTGATATAATTTGTTTTTGCGAAGCCCAGGAAATCCGTGCGGATCACGGCCATGGCATACGGCGGTCGGTATCGGCGATAAAACTGCCGGGATACGGAATCGGAAAGGACGCCGCCCAGAAGAATGTCCCTGCATGCAATTTCAATTTCCGTAAACTGGCTAAGCTCCCAAATATTTGACACGCTTTTACACACCAGCTCATTCAGCGCAACGGCTTCATCCATATCCACATCCTGCGTAAGCGTAGCCACATAGCCGATGAGGGTATTTTCCTGAAAAATGGGGCCGAACGCGGTTTTCAGATCGGCCCGGCCGGCCGTATACACGATTTGGCTTGTCCGGCCCTCCATAACCTGTTCGCTCAGGTGAAGAAAGTTCTTGGACAGCACATCCGTTTCTGTGAATGTGCCGAATGTCGCGAGATATTCCCACCCCGGAATAAAAAACGGACGTTCAAAACAATAGGCAATGAGCTTGAATGATACGTCAAACGCGATGGTCGGCAGATGTGTTTCCGCGTACACCGAACACAGCATTTGAGAGATCGGCGAATTGTCAAAAATGCAGTCCAGCAGGATCGTTTGAATTTTTTCGAAATCAAGATACCGCACGTTTGCCCCTTCCTGTTTCTTCCATATTGTGACCATACCTGTACCAGCATTGTACCATTTGGAAAAATGCCTGTCAACGAACGCATCGCAGTTTTTGTTCAAATGGTGGAAAAACTTTGTCAAAAAGACGACAATTGTCTAATGATTTTGTGGTACCGCCATGCTACTATGATAGCAATCAAACCGTAAGGAGGCAATTATGAATCAAGATGACTACAAAATCCTCTGGGAGCCAATTGAAATCAATGGTGTTCTGATTAAAAACCGTATCAGCATGTCTCCCATGGGAACCTTTGCTTACGACCAGGAGGGCACTGACAGTGAGCAGGGGCTTCGTTATTTCGAGGAGCGGGCGAAAGGCGGCATCGGACTGCTGCACACCGGCTCGGCGTACATCAATACCCGGCTTGCCCAGGGCAGCCCCAGCATCCACGTTGATGATATTCATTGCATCCCGAAAGCGACCGTTCTTGTGGAGCGGGCGCACCGCTGGGGCGCCAAGTTTTTCCTGCAGCTCAGCCCGGGTACTGGGAGAAACAGTAAGCTTGACCTCGGCAATCCGGAGCCGCCCGTAAGCGCGTCCGCGGTTCCCGCTCACTTCAACCATGACGTTCTTTGCCGCGCCATGACCCGGGACGAGATCAAAAGCGCGATGGAGGATTTCAAAGTTGCGGCGGAGTTTGCCAGACGCAGCGGATTTGACGGAATCCAGATCCATGCCCATGCCGGGTATCTCATCGACCAGTTTTTGTCCGAAGTGTGGAACAAGCGCACCGACGAATACGGCGGAAGCTTTGAAAACCGTTGCCGTTTTGCGTTGGAAGCGGTTGACAGTATCCGCAGAGTTGTAGGCCCGAAATTCCCCATCACATTCCGAATTTCTCTGGATCACCGCTTCCCCGGCGGCAGAGATATTGAAGAAAGCATGAAGATTTTGGACGTGCTGGATAAATCGGGAATCGACGCGTTTGACGTGGACGCCGGCTGCTATGAGACGGAAGATTATATTTTCCCCAGCCGCTACAACGGCGATGCGTGCATGGCGTATGTGTGCGAGGAAGCGCGCAAGCATTTGACCAAACCGATTATCAATGCCGGAAACCATTCCATGGAATCCGCTGTGGCGCTGCTTAAGAGCGGTCATGCGGACATGATCCAATTCGGCCGCCAGTCCATCGCGGATCCGGCGTTTGCCAATAAACTCCGCTGCGGGAAGCGTGAGGACATTCGCCCCTGCATCATTTGCAACGAGGAGTGTATCGGCCGGATATTCGGACGGAGAACACAACTTTCCTGCACGGTGAATCCCTCCGCGGGATTTGAGGAAAGCATGGAAGTCAAGCCCTTGGAGCGTCCGCAGAATGTTGTTGTGATCGGCGGCGGCCCCGGCGGGATGGAAGCGGCCCGCTGCGCCGCGGAGCGTGGATGTCATGTGACGCTTTATGATAAAAACGACGCCTTGGGCGGCACGTTCAAGACCATCGCCACGGGTGACTTCAAAGCGCGTATCCGGGAACTCATCCGGTGGTACGAGCATCAGCTGGAAAAACTGCATGTTGACGTGAAATTGAATACGGAGATCGACGTGAACAGTCCCTGCCTGGACACTGCGGACGCAATTTTTGTAGCCACCGGCTCCAATGCGCTCATTCCGCCGATCCCCGGCATAGACAACAAAAAGGTGATCGATGTATTTGATGTGCATAAGGACGGCTTGCCGGAGGGCAAGAATGTTGTAATTTGCGGCGGAGGTCTTTCTGCCTGCGACACGGCGCTGGAATACGCTCCCCTCGGCCGGGAGATCACCATTATAGAGATGCGCTCTAAAATCGGTGCGGATGTAATGTACATCAACGCCATCAGCATCAATCGCATGATGGATGAATACGGCGTGAAGCGTCTGACAGACACCAAGGTAGTGGGTATTACCGACGAGGGCGTTGTGGTGGAGACCCAAGACGGCCAGCAGCTTCTGCCGGCTGACGTGATTGTAGGCGCGTTCGGACGTAAGGTCAATATGGAAGTCGCAAAAGAGATTTTGCACAAGTATCCCACAAAAACCACCGTGATCGGGGACTGCCATGAGCCGGCCAAGGCGGGCAACGCGATTCGCGAGGGCTTTTACGCGGCCATGGCGCTGCAGGATTTCTAAAGGAGGCGGGGAGACGATGCTCAACAAGTTCAGTTATGAATATCTGTTTTCCTACTCCTGCAACATTGGCGACATGTACCGCATGGTCAAATCGCCCATGGGGCTTCGGAACATCGGCTATATTACCGACGGCGAGGTATGGGGCGATAAGATCCGCGGAAAGATCCTGCCCGGCGGCGGCGACTGGTGCGTGATCCGCAAGGACGGCGTGTCCTGCCCTGATGTCCGGGCTATGATCGAAACGGAAAGCGGCGCGAAAATCTACATGCAGTACACCGGCCGGATGGATACCGGCGAGAACGGATACGAGGATTACTGTAACGGCCGCTTCCCGGATGTAAATTACATCTGCACGGCGGTGAATTTTGAAACCGAGGATGAAGAATACCTCTGGCTCAACCGGAAGCAGTGCTTCGGGATCGGTCAGGTGGACAGAACGAAAACCCCGCTGAAAGTGCAGTATGACGTGTACGCGCTGACCTCCTTACCCGACGATGCGTAAGTGCGGGAGAAAGGAACTATCATGGATTTAAAATTAAAAGACAAGGTCGTTGTGATCACGGCGGGAACCGGCGGCTGCGGACAGGCGCTTGTTCAGGCGTTTGCGGAGGAGGGCTGCCGTCTGGCGGTGAGCTCAACCGCGCAGGAGAAGCTGGATGCGGTGATCGCGCCGATGGGAATTCCCGCCGAACGCATCATGACCGACGTTGTTGACATGACGGTCGAGCAGCAGGTAGAAGCGTTCATCAAAGCCGCTTATACGCGCTTTGGCCGGATAGACGTGCTGGTTGTCAATCAGGGATATGAAGGAAAACGCGCCTTGCTGGAGGATGCGTCCATCGAAAATTGGATGGAGGTATTCCGCGTAAACACCTTCGGTGTCCTTTACGCCCTGAAGTACACCGCGCCGATCATGAAGCGTCAAATGAGCGGCGCCGTCGTCATCAACTGCTCTCACGGCGCGTATTTAGGTTCCCCGGGCTTGAGCCAGTACTCCGCGTCCAAGCACGCGACTTACGGTCTGGCCAAATCCGCCACCTTGGAGCTTGCGCCTTACGGGGTGCATGTCAACTGCATCTGTCCCGGCGGGATCGACACGCCCATGATCCGCCGCATTGAGCAAATGCAGCTGCCGCACCTGGCGAACCACGAGGAGCGTATGCAGGCGATGACCGCCGGCTCCCCGGACAAACGGTATTGCCGTCCGGAGGAAGTGGCGTATATGGCGCTTTACCTTGCGTCGGAATTGTCCGCGCATGTAAACGGCTCCGGCCTCCGTTTGGACGGCGGTATGGATGCGAAGGATTGATCTTCAGCGAATCAAAAAGGAAGGTGACAGTCAAATGTTTGAGCTAAACAACCGGGTTGCCGTGGTAACAGGGGCATCCGCGGGACTTGGGCGGCAGTTTGCACTGGCGTTGGCACGGCAGGGCGCGGATCTGGTGCTCCTTGCCCGGAGAAAAGAAAAGTTGGACGACGTAGCCAAAGAAATCGTGGAAAAAACGGGAGTTCGTGTGCTTCCGATTCGCTGCGATGTGACCAAAGAAGATGAAATCAAAGCTGCTGTGGCAGAAACCATGGCAACCTATGGAAAGATCGACATTCTTGTAAACAACGCAGGCAGAGGTTTCCCCAGTCCACTTGAGGACTACCCCACGGAAGGATGGGAGACGGTTGTAGCGGTAGACCTCACCGGCGTGATGATGTGTACCCGGGAATTCGGCCGCGAGATGCTGAAAAACCACTACGGCAGGATCATCAACATTTCGTCTGTCATGGGTGTTGGCGGGCTGCAGGAAATCCACGTTGCGGCTTATCACGCCTGCAAGGGCGGCGTGATCAATTTCACCCGGGCGGCAGCGGCTGAATGGGCGCTGACGGGCATTACCGTCAACTGTATTCTCCCCGGCTTTTTTGAATCTGAATCCAACGCGCCCGAGCGAATGGAAGCAATGGGGCCGTGGATTAATGCCCACACGCCCATGAGACGTCCAGGAAATGAGGGTGAACTGGATTCGACAGTGTGCTATTTGGCCGCGGAAGAATCATCGTATGTAACAGGTGCCATCATTCCTTGCGACGGCGGCTGGACATGCATATAAATCTACAAAAAGGAGATAGAGAGTACTATGAGCGCAACGACAAAACCGACTATGGACCGTAAAAAGCTGATTCATACCATCATTGTATTAGCATTGATGTTTTTGTTCCGTTTCCTGCCCCCCATTGGTTCGATCACCAAAGACGGCATGGCGGTGCTGGGGATTTTCTTCGGATGCATCTACGCATGGACTGTGGGCGAGGTATTCTGGCCCAGCGTTCTGGCGTTGTTTTTGACAGGCTTTATTGGCGAAAACACCGTCGGCGGCATCTTCACCGCGGCATTCGGCAATGCCACGCTGCACATGGTATTTCTGGCCCTGGCCTTTTGCTATGCGGTTGAGAAGAGCGGCCTGATCACATTGATCGCAAAGTACATCCTCTCCCGTAAATTTGCCCGTAAAGGGCCGTGGGCCCTTGCCCTGGCGTTTTGGATCGCGACCTTTGTGAGCTCCGCAGTCACCACGGCTACCACCGCGATCATCATTTTGTGCTGGGAAATGTTCTACGAAGTGGTCAGACGGGCGAACATGGAAAAGAAAACGCCCTACACCGCGGTTGTCATCATCGGCATTCTCGTAGCGGCCTATCTGGGTGGCACCGTTTTGCCGTACAACGCGTTTACGCAAATTTGCTTTGGCGTATTGAGAGCGACAGACCCGGAATTGGTCATCGGATTTATCCCCTATGTACTGTTGAACCTTTTACTGAGTGTGATCTGCCTTGCCGCCATGTATTTTGCCAGCAAATATCTGCTGCGGATCAAAGTCAGCTACGAGATCCCCGATGATCTGGTCGCCAGCGAGGATTTGGTCGTTACGAAAAAGCACAAGATCATCTCTGTTTACACCCTCTTGTTCTGCCTGGTGCAGATTTTGCCGAACTTCCTGCCGGCAGACCTTGCGCTGACCAAAATTCTGACCAACACCGGATTCTCCGGCGCGTTCGCCGTGATCCTGGTTTGCCTGTCCTTGACGGACAACGGAGAAAACGGAAAGATGTTTGATTTTGCCGAGTGCCTGAAGGTGGGGATCCCCTACGGCATGGTGATGCTGGTGGCCACGGCTTTGCTGGTATCTGGTAAGCTCACAGATCCAACTACCGGCATTCCGGCGTTCCTGTCGAATATGCTCATGCCCATCACCTCCATCAATTCTCCGCTGGTGAGCATGGCGATCCTGCTGATTATCGGCCTGATTTTGACGAATGTCATCAACAACATCGTATGTATCACGATCATGGTTCCCATCGGTATTACGCTGCTCCAGAACATCACCTACAGTCCGGCAGTCATGATCGCGCTGTTCTGCCCGGTTCTGCTTCAGGGTCTCATCATGCCCTCCAGCTCCATGGCCGGCGCGATGCTGCACGGCAATTCCGAATGGATATCTCCCAAGAACGTATATAAGTACGGCATCATTCTTGAAGGGATTCTTGCATTAGTCATCGCCTTGGTCGGTGTTCCCGTTGGCCCTGTGATTTTCTCATTCTTTGGTTGATTTCGGTATTTTAATTCTCAACAGTTTGGGAGAAAAAACTCTCCTTTCAATACTTCCTCAAACTCTCCAATACAATACCTTACTTTAAATACTCCCAAGCTGTTTTGTAAGCTAAATCAAAGAGGACCATTGCTTCTGCATTGGCCCTCTTTGATTCATGTTAATAATTTTAAATTTTCTAATGCATATACATATTTGTCAAGATATTTGCGGTCACTTTTTGTTTCTCATTACAATTTCTGAAGTTTAGCTCGTTTTATTTTCAGATCCTTTTCGTGAGTTGCGATATTTTTTGAGGATATATTCAACATTTTTTCGTTGACCCATGTTTTGACCCATAACAGGAAATCAGCGGACGGAGACAAGAGCATCAGACCTTCGGGTTCCGGCGATTTTTCTTAGTAAAAACGACCGGAAAGCGCTGAAAATCAAGGGCTGGAATGTCTGATGGCAACTCATAACCCGGAGGTCGCAGGTTCAAATCCTGTCCCCGCAACCAATACCATCCCTTGAAATGCTTGCGTTTCAAGGGATTTTTCTATGTTGACGCATCGTTTTTGCCTTTATTTAGCCTTATTGGGAAACGGACTGAATAAACTGCTCTATACGGCTTGCGCTGGCCCGTTTCATCTGATCGGTAACATGGCTATAGGTATCCAATGTAAAACTTGCGGTGGCATGACCTAAATTACTTTGCACGGTTTTGATGTCATCCCCAGCACGGATGGCCGCAACTGCGTAAGAATGGCGTAAGTCATGGAACCGGGCATCCGGACGGCCAATGGATGCTACAACCTTTTTGAATGCCTTGTATACGACCCGGTAGGATAGAAAGCCACCGACCTCATTGGAGAAAACAAGATTTCTGTTTTCCCAAAGACTTCCGGCTTTAAGTTCTTTTTCCTGTTCCGCAGACTGCTGCTGCAAGAACAAATCCACAACTGATGGAGCCAAAGTCACTACACGGGTACGTCCATTTTTCGGGGACGAAAAATAGTACGAACCACCCTTTTGCCGTTCCTTACGAAGCTGCTGCTTGACCGTTAAGGTACCACTGGAAAAGTCAATGCAGTCCCAAGTCAAACCCAGAATTTCCCCTTGCCGTAAGCCTGTGAATAGGGTGATCTTAAACAGATGCTCATAAGGATTTCCTTGAACCGCCTTTAAGAATAAGGAAATCTGCTCATCATCCAGCGGTTTGACTTCCGTTTTCTCCACGCGAGGCAGCATACAACCATCTGACGGATTTGTGCGAATCAGATTACACGATACCGCTTGCTGCAATGCCTTGTGTAGCACCCCGTGGGTGTTCTTGATGCTTTTTGCAGACAATGGACGTGTATCATCTTTAGGCCGATAAAGGTCATTATACATAGCTTGAATGGTAGCTGTGTCCAAATCTTTTAGCTTTACTGCGCCGATTCTGGGGACGATGTGCAGTGCGATTTCCTGCTTGTACAAATAAGCTGTGGAGGGCTTTACATCAAACAGATATTCTTTCTGCCATGTTTCCAACCACTGACTAAGCGTTATTTTGGTTGCTTCCTGATATGTACCAGCGTCCAGTTCCGCAGTAAGTTGCCGCAGTTTTTGGGCGACTTCTTTTTGCGTCTTGCCTGTGATGGACCGTTGCTTCTGCCTGCCGATGCCGGGGTCATAGCCCACGGTACAGCGGCCTTGCCAATAGGTATATTCTTTGCCGTTTTTTCCGATTGTCGTGATTTTTCGGATCGAGCCGGAGCCGTTTGCGCTTCGGCTTGTTTTCGTTTCTGTGCGTGACATTTACGCTCCTTTCGCCGCACAGAGCGTATCTTCTATCTCTATTATACGCCTGATGGGATAGATTGGTCAATGCTGCTTGAAAAACGAAATCATGGCATCTTTGGAAATGCGGATCTGACGGCCGGTGCGGACGCTTTGTATTTGCCCGGAACGAACCAAATCGTATGCGGTGTTCCTGCCGATGCCGAGGACCTCCGCGACCTGCTTGACAGACAGGCACAGCGGAAGGTCATCGTAGTTTTGGTATGCCATGAAATCCCTCCTTTGCTGAAGACTTGCTTTCATATCTTATCCGCAAATTCAGAATAGCATGTAGTTCGCGTCTTGGATAGGTGGAAAGTTTGCACCAAGTATTCTATGATTGGGTTATAGGATAACAGATTGAATCGATACTGGATGGCGGAAAGTTTCTATGATTTGTTGTGCTTAAAGAGATTAAGCATATAAATTTCCGAATTTGTCTACACGCATAAGCTGAACTGTACATTGAAGAGATGTCGAAACAGGAGTATGCTTGGTACAGATGACAGTCTGGGACATAGAACTCGCGAAAAACCTTCTGATACTTCCTTAACCCGTAAGCTGAACAATACTCTCTCCAACAATACTTCCTAAACTCTGTCTTCCGGGCTGCACCAAAAACCGCCGTGCAAAGCGCTTTTGTCTTTGTACGGCGATTTTTATTTCTACAGCAAATAATCTTTGTACGCTCTCGATATAGCATATTGGAACATATTCACTATGTAGTGCTTATTGTCTTTCACGATGGCGATGCCCCATCTACGGCTTTGGTATTACAAAGATACGGGAACCAAATTCTTCGGTTGATACGCCTTATCCTTTATGGTTTTGTATAAATGTTGACAAAATCACAAAAGTGTAAACACAAGCAAAGCATTTTGTTAACTTGTGTGGTTACGAGATTTGTCAGATAATAAAATTGTCAAATACTTCACCATGTGTTCGAAAAGTATTGGAAGAAAATTGAGAAAGGATTTTGAATATGACAAGAGAGATTACAGTCAAAAAGCAAGTGATTAGCTGGGTAGTCAGCATACTGGTGGGCCTGGTAATCATGTTGTTTCCGGTGTCTGAGACGTTTACACCGGAGATTCGGATGTATCTTGCAATCACCATCGGCACGGTTTTGCTGATTATTCTCGATGTTTTGCCGAAGATGTTCATCGCGATTATGCTGCCGACGCTGTATACGGTGACGAATCTGGCACCGATGGCCACATCCTTTGCGGCGTATGCTGCTGCCAATTTATGGATGGTGTTGGGTGCGCTGTTCCTGGGTAAGATTATGGAGGATACAGGTGTTTTGAACCGCATCTGCTATCGTCTGATTATCGTAATGGGAGGGGCGTTTTCCGGCGCAGTGTTCGGCGCGTTTGTAGCGACTCTGGTAATCAACTGGGTCACGTTTGGCGCTGGCTGGGTGGTAGCGCTACCGGTAGTGCTGGGCTTGATTAAAGCCATGGATCTGAAACCAGGAAAAGAGTCTGCACTGATTTGCTTCGCGGGCTGTGCCGGCGCGATTGACAGCGGCGTGGCGTGGTTTATCCCGCAAAACAAAGTAATGTACGATTCCTTTGTACAACTGGTGGAACCAGAGTACGGCGGTGTGCAATTCTTTACGCCGATCGCGTATAACTGGTTTACTTATGTTGCGTGTGTCCTGTGCATTGTTGTCCTGCTGTGGCTGTATAAGCGGGATGGGAAGAAAAACGGTTCCCAGACAGTGGTTGCCGGCGGCACGAAGGAGCATTTCCAGACTCTGCTCGACCAAATGGGTAAGATGTCCACGGATGAGATCAAGGCGCTTGTACTGTTTGTAATCATTCTGGCTGGTTGTATCGCATCCACCTGGACGGGGCTGAACTCAACATACCTGTTCATGATCGTACCGTACCTGTCCTTCCTGCCTGTGATCGGATTCAACAAGGTTGCGAAAGAGAGCTTGCGGAACCTGAATTTTGACGGGATTTTCTTTGCGGTTTCCTGCCTGGCGATCGGCAATGTGGGTAACCTGGTAGGCTTCAATACCTGGTTTGTGGGCCTGGTGACGCCGATGCTGTCGGGGAAGGGGCTCCTGTTTGCGTGCCTGGTGATGTTTGCCATCATCATGATCGGCAATTTTGCCCTGACGCCCGGTGCGCTGCTGGCCAGCTTCGGCAGTCCGTTCGTCAGCATTGCCGACTTGATGGGTATGGCACCGGTTGCGTCACTGTTCCTGCTTAACTATGCGGGCAACGCGATTTTCCTGCCTCACGAAATCACAGGTTACCTGATCCTGTTCGGCATGGGCTATTGGCCGATGAAGGATTTTGTAAAGGGACAGGCGATCAAGTCTGTTGTGTATCTGGTGGGCTTTATCTGCATCATGTTCCCCTTGTGGAAAATTATGGGATTGGTCTGATTGCGAATGAAACAGGCCTTGGCGGAGGCCAGGTCCTGTTTTTTTCAAAACGATAAGTTAATATCCTGATATAAAAATAGATAGGAGAGATTATGGAGAGCAAAAAAAACAAGATGAGCGTACGGTGGATTATCACCGTCCTGCTCACTGTACTGGTCTTGCTAATCCCCACCGACGAGTTATTTACAGAGCAAATCAGGATATATCTTTCCGGAACGGTGTTCTGTGTGTTCCTGATTGCGTTTGAGCTGGTGTCCCCGATGCTTGTGAGCATCATTTTGCCCACATTTTATACGGTAAGCGGTGTGGCACCGATGGCTACAGCCTTCGGTTCCTACGCGGGCGTATTTATTTGGATGGTGCTGGGCGCGTTTGTTTTAGGCAATGTGATGGACGAGACGGGACTCTTGAAACGGCTTGCCTACCGCATGATTATGCTCATGGGCGGCTCGTTTTCCGGCGCAGTATTCAGTGTGTACCTCGTGGCGGCCTTCATCAACCTGATTACCTTCGGCTCCGCCTGGGTGATTGCGCTGCCGGTGATCATGGGAATCATCAAGGCACTGCGGCTGAAACCCGGCAGGGAATCGGCGATCGTATGCTTTGCAGGTATGGCGGGCACGGTGGACAGTGGCGTATTTATGTATATCCCGTCCAGTATCGTGATGATCGACAACCATGTTCAGTCGGTGATTCCCGGATTCCACGCAACATTTTTTACCTGCTTCATTTACAACGGTTTGATTCTGGCGGTTTCGTTGCTTGCCATCTGGCTGCTGCTGAGGGAAAACAAACGGTACAATCAGAAACACAATGTGAAAGCCGTATCCGGCTGCATGGCAAAGGAGTATTTCAGCGACCGTTACCATGAGATGGGAAAACTCAGCGTAGACGAGATCAAGTCCATGGTGCTGTTTTTGCTGATTTTGTTCTATATGATTGCCAGCACCTTCACGAGGTGGAATTCCTCTTACGCGTTTATGGTGATCCCGTACGCGGCATTTCTGCCGGGCGTGGGCGTTGGAAAGAAAGCGGAAACGGCGCTGAAAAATGTGAATTACAACGGCCTGTTTTTTGCCACAAGCTGTGTGGCCATCGGCGTGGTAGGAAATTTTGTAGGCTTTAATACTTGGCTGACGAACATAACGGTGCTACTGGTAAGCGGTCAAGGCGCACTGTTTACCTGCATTTTGCTATTGCTGATCACGATAGTCGGAAACTTTGTACTCACCCCCAGCGCACTGATGTCCGGATTCGGCGGAGCGTTTGCGCAGATCGCCATGGCGGTAGGGATGAAGCCCATCGCTGCGGTGATGCTGCTGTATTTCTCGGCGAATATGATCTTTTTGCCCCACGAGATCTCCGGCTATCTGCTGCTGTACGGCATGGGGTATTGGCCCATTCGGGAGTTCGTCAAGCAGCAGAGCTTCAAAACGGTCTTGTATCTCATTTTCTTCGTGATTGTGATCTATCCGTTCTGGCGGGTAACGGGCCTGCTGTAGGTATACAAAACCGGGAAATTGTATGGACACGGGAAGTGTTTTGTTATCTTCTGGTCATAATACGGAATCGGTATAATGGAATTAAGGAATGCGGATACATATCTGCGAGTTAGAAAGGAGAACAAAAAATGGCAAATTACGAGCATGTACTCTCACCCTTTAAAATCGGAAATCTGACGATTAAAAACCGGCTGGTCATGGGCCCTGCCACCATGGCGGAGGTCGGCTCCCGGGGTGAAATGAAGGAGCGGGGCGTGGACTACTATGTGGAGCGTGCTCGGGGCGGCTTCGGCTTGCTGATGCAGACCGCAGTGGTGGCGGACACGGAAGTGGACGGCGTAGGTAATATGCTCAACCCGCACATCAACTTCCCGATTTTCAGGCGTTCCGTGACACCGCTGATTGAGCGGGTACATATTTACGGCGCAAAGATTTTCACTCAGGTGATGTTCGGTATAGGCCGGAACGCTCCCGGTTCGGTGGCGCCGTCTGATTTGCCCAACTTCTGGAACCCGGCGGAGACGAACCGTGAGATCACGAAGGAAGAGATCAAAAAGAAGATCGACGGTATGGTCAAAACAGCAGTGCTTATGAAACAGTGCGGCTATGACGGCGTGGAGGTACACGCGATCCATTGGGGCTATCTGATGGATGAATTTGCCATGAGCTATATGAACCACCGCACAGACGAGTACGACGGGAGCCTGGAAAACCGGCTGCGGATCGCGAAGGAGATCGTAGAGGGAATCAAGGCAGCGTGCGGCGCGGATTATCCCGTGACCATCAAACTGGGCCTGAAGAGCTTTATGAAGGGCTTCAACGAACCGGATCTGGACGGCGCGCACGAGGTAGGCCGTACCATGGAAGAGGGTATTGAGATCTGCAAGCTGCTGGAGGTCTTTGGCTATGACGCCATCAGCGTGAACGCGGGCGTGTATGATTCGTTCTTCAAGGCGGTACCCCAGTGCTATGCGCCGAAGGGCGAGATTTTGGAACTGTCAAAGGAAGCGAAGAAAGCGGTACATATTCCGATCATGGCAAACGGCCGTTTGCAGGACGCGGATTTGTGCGAGGCGGCGATCCGGGACGGGAAAGCGGATGCGGTCATTTTCTCCCGGGCAGCGTTTGCGGAGCCGGACTTTGGCAAGAAGCTGATGATGGGGCGTCCCGAACTGATTCGCCCCTGCATTTCCTGTACCAACTGCTGGGCTAGGGCGAACCAGAAGGGCGTGGGCGCCTGCTGCGCGGTGAATCCCGCCGTAGGCAGAGAGCAGATTTACGGCGTTGAAAAGGCGCAGACGGTCAGAAATGTGATCGTAGTCGGTGGCGGAATTGCCGGCATGGAAGCGGCCCGCGTAGCAAAACTTCGGGGCCACAATGTGACGCTGTATGAAAAGCGCGGGGAACTGGGTGGCAACGCGAACGCGGCCGGCGCCCATCATTTCAAGTTTGAGATCAAAAACCTCAATCTGTGGTATCAGCAGCAGATGAAGGAGTTGGGCATCCCCGTAAAAATGAATACGGCGCTGGATGCAGAGCAGGTCAAAGCGCTCAAACCCGACGCGATCATTCTGGCCACAGGCTCGAACCCGCTGATGCCGTCTTTCATTCCCGGCGTGGATCACAAAAAAGCGGTGTGCTGCGTAGACGCCATCCGGGAGACGGTGCCTCTGGGACAGAAGGTAGTGGTGGTCGGCGGCGGCTTGACCGGCTGTGAATTGGCGCTTGACCAGGCAGAGCGGGGCAAAGAAGTCTATGTGGTGGAGATGCTGGATAATATCCTCAGCACCGGCCCCATGATCCCCATTCCGCAAGATCAGATGCTGCGGCTGCTGCTGGACAAGTATCAGGTAAAGCTGATGACGGGCCATAAAATCTGTGAGATCAATGACACCGGCGCGGTAATCGAAAATGTACACACGGGCGAACGCCTGACGATCGATGCGGACAATGTAGTCCTGGCCATGGGCTTCCGTCCCAACCCGTCCATGGCGCCCGAACTGGTCGGCGCGGGGATCGAATTCTACGAAGTGGGCGACGGCCGTCAGGTCTCCAACCTGATGGGGGCCATCTGGGATGCCTACGAAGTGGCGCGCTCCATCTAAACGATAATTTCCGGCAACGTCGGGAAAGAAATGAGGTGGCGTATGGAATACTGCATGGAGCACAAACGCTTTTGCGCCCACAAGCCGTTTAACGGCATATATAAGATCCAGATGAAAGACGAAAAAACCGTCAATATCATCAGTGGTTTTCTGGGCGCGGGAAAAACAACGACCGTCAACGCCTTGCTGTCCTGCCCCTGCGACAGGAAAATTGACATCGTGGTGCGAGAGTTCGGCGAGATCTCGGTGGACGATCAGTTAGTCGGCCTGGAAAAGGAGCGGATCCACACTTTTTTCGGCGTATCCACCCATGTAGACCAGCAAACCATGCTGTACAACTATCTGGAAGGCCTGTACGACCGGTCTGACAAGCATCCGTTTGACCACCTTCTGATTGAGACGAGCGGCGCGGAAAGCGCGGAAAACATTGTCAAGATGTTTTTCCTGCCGGGGCTGCGGGAGCATTACCGCCTGGGCGCGTTTATTACAATCGTTGACGGCGAATACGGCCGGCTGAACCTGAAGGAATTCCGGGTTGCCCGGGAGCAACTTGCGTTTGCGGATGTAGTCGTGATCAATAAAATGGACTGTACCGACGCAGAGGAAGCGGAGCAGCTAAAGCGGGAGATCCGATACATCAATCCCTATGCGAAGCTGCTTCTTACCTCCTACGGAAAACTCGATCCTGGGGAAGTGATGGAGGTGCTGCCCTATGAGCAGCTATGCGGGATCGAGGCTGCGGAATTTAAGAACGGAGGAGACAATGCGGTGGAAGAATTCAAATCAGTGTCCCTGAAAGTCAAAGAACCCCTGGATTTGGAGAAAGCGAACCGCTGGTTAGTCGACCTGTTTGACCGGTACGGCAATACGATTTTGCGGGGAAAGGGCTTTTTCAATATTGCGGACAGCGATTACAGATTTGAGTTTCAGTCTGTGAGAAAGACTTTTCATTCCAAAACGAGCGACCTGTGGGAAAGCGAAGAAGAAAAGCAGAGCATCGTCGTTCTGATCGGAACGCAGCTTCCGGATCGGGCGGAACTACAAGCGGGACTGGAAGCGTGCCGCAAATAAAGCGGCAAAAGCCGCGATACGAATGTAGAAATAGCATTACGAGAACAGAAAGGAGCGCACAATGGCGTCAAAAGTTTATTTCATGGATGATCGTGCGAATAACGCAGGAGAAAGCACTCCGTTTAAGGCGGTCAAACTCCTGCGGGATGCGGGGATCAAGGACTTGTTCAAGCCTGGCGATACCGTGGGCATCAAAATCCATACCGGCGACTACGGCAATTCCCTGAATCTGCGGCCCCACTGGGTAAAAGCAATCGTGGAGGAAGTCCAGCGACTGGGAGGTTACCCGGTAATCGTGGAGACTAACACGAATATCAATGGCTTCGGCAATGCCCGCGTGGACACCCTGACCCACAAGCGGACGGCGTCCCGCCACGGCTTCAACGAAGAGACGATGGGCTGCCCCGTGTGGCTGCCCGACGGCGTGATGGACATTGAGGGCGTAGAGTGTCCGGTGCCACACGGTGTGTATTTGAACAAGACTTTTGTTTCCAGCCAGATGATGCGGCTGGACGCGGTGATCGTTGTGAGCCATTTCAAAGGCCATCCCCAGGGGGTGTTCGGCGGCGCGATCAAAAATGTCGGCATCGGCATGGCGTCGTCCAAGGGCAAGTCCTGCACGCACCTGGTCAACCATCCCAAGTACGGTGTGAAGGCGGCCCAGCTCAATTACGAGGTCGTCCATAAAATGATGGATATGCCCCATCCCAACATGATCGACGGTCTGCTGACCGGCTGTCCTTTTGATGTGTTTGAGATGGAAAACGGGGAACTGGTCAAACATGCGGAACGCTGTACCCAGTGCTCCGCCTGTTTCAATGCCACATTGTTCAGCGGCATCCAGACTTACAAGGACAACATGGTGATTGAAGCAATTCCCACGACTATTGCGGATTCCGCCGCAGGCATCATTCAAAAGCTGGGAAAGGAGAAGTTCCTGTTTGTCAACTACGGGTTTGACATCACCCCCGCTTGCGATTGCTCACCTTATCATGACAGGCCCATGCTGCAAAATATCGGAACCTTTGTGTCCAAAGACCCTGTGGCAGTGGATATGGCATGTCTGGAGGCCTGTGAAAGCCTTGTGGCGGTGCCCGGGTCAAAAGCGGATGAAATGGGGCTGAGCGCGCCGAATACGGAGCGGTTCACCAATTGCTCCAGCGCGGCGCAGCTGAGCCAATGGCAACAGATCAATGCGGCTGTGTACAATGGCCTGGGGAGCAGTGAATACGTCTTGGTGGAATCTGAGCCGCTGACCGCGGGGAAGTGACAGGGTGGCAGTTCAACTACGGCCCCGGCAACCCGGTGGGCCGCGTGTACCGTGATTTGATCCGCAAGGCGGATTGGAATCTGGACGGCATTCCCGCAGTAGATGAACCCCGGATCTCTATGGAGGAACTGTCCGCAAAGCCCACGGGCATGGTGAGAGAAATGAATATCAAAGACGAGCAGTAAGCGGAGAAGCAGAAAGCAGCACAGCGCCCTGCGGCGCTGTGCTGCTTTCGTAAAGGAGAGAAGATGATGAAATATAAACGGCTGGGCAACAGCGGATTAAAGGTTTCTGAGATTTGCTTCGGAACGATGAATTTCGGCCAGAAGAACAATGATTTCGGCTCCACTGACCGGGAAGCGCGGGAGTGCTTTGATGCTTTTGTGGACGCGGGCGGAAACTTTTTCGACACTGCGAATATGTATCACCAGGGATATTCCGAAAAGCTGCTGGGCCAGTTCGTCAAGCGCGAGCGTGACCGGTATGTGATCGCGTCAAAGATCACATTTACGCCCCACCCGCATCATGCCATGTACCCCCACGACCCCAACGGCGCCGGTAACAGCAGAAAGAACCTGCGCAGGGAACTGGAAGATGACCTGCGCCGGCTGGACACGGACTACCTGGATGTTTTGTACCTGCACTGCTGGGACTTTTCGGTGCCTGCGACGGAACTGATGAGCACGCTCAACGACTTTGTGCGGGAAGGCAAGGTGCTGTATCTGGGCGTAACAAATGCCCCCGCGTATCTGGTCACGGAGGCAAACATGATTGCCCGGCAGCATGGCTGGGCGGAATTTGTGGCGTGCGAGGGGCAAATGAACCTGATGAACCGCACGATCGAGCGGGAAGTGCTCCCCATGTGCGATCACTTCGGGATGTCCTTGACGGTGTATGAAGCGTTGGCGGCAGGGCTTTTCTGCGGAAATGAAGAAGAGATCAAAATGCGCTTCAACGGCAGGAATTACGCCAAGCCGATGCCCAGGGAGCTGGCGCTTGTAGAGCAGGCCTCCGCGATCGCCAAAGAAGTGGGTGCGTCGATCCCGCAGGTGGCCATTGCATGGGTGAAGCAAAAAGGGGATAACATCATCCCCATCATCGGCGGACGGATCAGGCAGCATGTGGAAGAGAACATGAAGTGCCTTGAGGTTGTGTTAAGCGAGGAACAGATTAAGAAGCTGGACAGCCTTTCCTCGCTTGAACTGGGCTTTCCTCAGGACATGATCCTGCCGTTGAACGGCTGGGTATACAACCATCAGTTTGATAACATTGAAATGGGGGATGTACTGCCTAAGTGGTTTTCCCACGAGGTGACCAGAATGACGATTTTAGACAACTTGTGATAAGGCCGGCGGGTTAAAACAGATATTCCCGCAGGCATTCCGGGGTAGTTAAAACGAAAACCTCGGCGATAAGCGCAGGGTCTTCCTAGCAGCCGTTGAGTACCCAGCGCTCAAATAGCCGCTCCGTACCGGTGATCCAGGTCTCAATCACCAACTTCAGCGTGGGCGTCATAGACTTTTTCCCTACGGTGTCATAGACAGTTCCACAGCAATATTCGAAGCGCCTTTGCATAAAAGATTCCTGCAAATGAGCATCCTTCATGATGTTTTTATAGCAGGCCCGGTTGTCGCTGAGCATTTTCAGATGAGACACCTGTCGGGCATAAAAATTGTCTTCCGGATTGATGGAATTGCTATGGTCATAGGAGAACATCTGGAAAGCCAGATCATACTTATCGGCAAAGTACTTATAAAAGGTCTGCCGTGAGATATTTGCCAGGGAAATGATCTTCTCCACGGTGATTTTGTCGATGCTTTTTTGCGCGGCGATTTCTTTGAATGCCAGTATGATTGCAATCTTGGAGTTTTCCATGACACCGTCCCCCTAATATAAATATTTTAGCATAATTAAACGCTTATGTCAAAATAAACGAACTACGGAGTTGCCATTAAAAAAGTTCTTGGAACATTGAAAATAGTGACTCAATATGAAAGAAAAATATGAAACGAAATGGAATAATGTATCGCATCCTTGTTTTAGACGGACAAGGCGGCGGGGTAGGCGCGCGGCTCATTAAGCTGCTGAAGCCCAGCTTGCCGGAGGACTGTACATTGCTGTGCGTGGGGACTAACTCCCTGGCCACCAGTGCCATGCTGAAAGCGGGGGCGGCCCAGGGCGCCACCGGGGAAAACGCGGTGATCTACAACGCGTCCCGGGCGGATCTGATCCTCGGACCCATCGGCATGATCATGGCCAACGGCATCATGGGCGAAGTCTCTCCCGCCGTGGCGACGGCTGTTTCGGGGGCTGACGCGCGGAAAATCCTGATCCCCTCCAGCAGCTGCGGCGTGCGCATTGCCGGGGTGGAGGAACAGCGCCTGGAAGACCAGATCCAATGGGCAGTGCAGGCGGTCCGGGAGGAACTGGGCCTATGAAGCGCGAGTTCCCGGACATCCTGGCCCGGCATCTGCAAGCCTACCCGGAAATGACGCCCCAGGACGCCTGCAAGCTGGCCTATCAAAGCGAGTTCGGCCCGGAGCATTTGCTCACGGACATGAGCGCGTGGCGCACACGGCTGAAAGGGGAATGGGAGCAGGCGGGGCAAGCGCCCGTACAGGCGGAAGCCATCGGGGGCGGCCTGTGCCGGTTCCATCTGGACAGCGGCTGTGAGATCAAAACGGCGTTGCCCCTGCTGGAACAGCTTGTCCGTATGACCGCGGCGGAGCGGCACGGGACCCGGGCAGGTCTGGAAGAAAAGCTGGACTGTATCGCCGCCCGTTCCCCGGACGCGAAAGCGTATGTGGAGCAGTACCGCGCCAACGGGTGTCCGACACTCCATCACAGCGATGTTTTTCGGACTGTATACGTGCCCCATTATCAGGTGATAGGCCACCTCTACGGCGCATTCTTCCCGGTGTTGCTGGCCATTTGGCAGAGACTTCGCCAAGACAAGCCGGTCATTGTGTCTATCGATGGACGCTGCGGGAGTGGAAAGACCGGATTCGCGGAACTGATTGGACAAATCTTTCCCTGCAATATTGTCCACATGGACGATTATTATCTGCCCCAAGATGAACGGGTACCCAACTGGGAATCCATTGTCGCGGGCAACATCAACCTGCTCCGTGTCCGGAGGGAACTGCTGGAACCGGCGCGGCAGGGGAAGCCCATCCTGTACCGCCCTTACAATTGCCAGACCGGGAACATCAGCCGGGAAGAACAGCTGCCGGCCCGGCAGCTGACGGTTGTGGAGGGCAGCTACTCCCAGCACCCCGACCTGCGGGACTACTACGACCTTACGGTATTTCTGACCTGTGACCCCGCGACACAGGCGCGGCGCCTGTCGGACCGGGAGGGGGATTACTACCCGGCGTTCCAAACCCGCTGGATCCCCATGGAGGAACGCTATCACCAGGCGGTACACCCGGAATCCAGCTGCGATTTCACCGTGGATACCGGCAACTTATTTTGAAAACGACCACTATGAAAGTGGCAAACATATCCGAACGACTCCGTAAGAAAGCCAGGAAGGTAAAAGCCTGCCAGAAGGCCAGGCGACACAGACTTTTGAAAAGGAGACTTCCAAAATGAACGAAAAAACAATGACATCCGCCAAGAAATTGACAACTTCCGCCATGATGATGGCGCTGGGACTGGTGCTCCCGTTTTTGACGGGGCAGATTCCCCAGATCGGCAGTATGCTGTTGCCCTTGCACTTGCCGGTGCTGCTGTGCGGGCTGATCTGCGGCTGGGGCTACGGCGCCGCCGTGGGCTTCATTTTGCCGCTTTTGCGCTATGTGCTGTTCGGAATGCCGCCGATCTTCCCCACGGGTCTTGCCATGGCATTTGAAATGGCCGCTTACGGCGCTATCGCGGGATTTTTGTACAGCCACTCCAGGTGGCAGTGCCTGAAGGCCCTGTACCGCTGCCTGATTGCCGCGATGATCGGCGGCCGTCTGGTGTGGGGCGTGGCCCAGATCGTACTGCTGGGCCTGGCCGGTAAGGGCTTCACCTGGCAGATGTTCATGGCGGGCGCGTTCCTGAACGCTGTCCCCGGCATCATTTTGCAGCTGGTGCTGATCCCGGCGCTGATGGTGGCCCTGGACAAAACCGGCGTGGTGCCGTTTTACAAAACCCCGGAAAACGCACAGGCGTGAGAGATTACAGCAATAACAAGGCCCCGGTAGAATACCGGGGCCTTGTTGCGGTTCAATATTTCGGAAAGATTAACTATTAGAAGTCAACCCCTAAAATGAGGGATGGGTGTAAAAAGTCAGATGGCTCAAAAAGGGTATAGCAAAGCAGAGGTCCGACAGGACCTCGGATAGCGATTGAGGGGAATCAAATTGCCGGACAGTATGGCTGTCGGGATTTTTCCAGAGCGAAAATAAGCCGCACCAGCTTTTTCGCGGCATGGGATAAGGCAACATTGTAATGTTTGCCCTCAGCTTGCTTCTTGGCAAGATAGGCAGCAAAAGTTGGATCCCAATGGCAAACGTACTTGGCAGCATTATAGAGCGCGTAGCGCAGATATCGGGAACCGCGTTTCTCCATATGAGGATAGCAGTTTTTAAGCTGCCCGGATTGGTAAGTAGAGGGAGACATCCCGGCGTAGGCCAGGAGCTTGTCCGGAGAATCGAAACGTGAGAAATCACCGACTTCAGCAAGGATCATGGCACCCATACGGTAGCTAATACCGGGAATGGTAGTAATGGGAGAGTTCAGTTCATCCATCATGATCTGGATCGCAGCTTCAATTTCTTCAATCTCGGCATCCAGTTCCCGAATGAGCCGGATGGTGTGCTGCAATTCCATGGATTTGGCGGGCATTGTGGAACCAATAGAGCCTTTAGCGGCTTGTCGAATCTCCACGGCTATATCTCGCCCATAGCGTCCTCTGGATGTCTCAGACAACAGTGTTTTCAGCCTTGTGAGGTGCGCATCGGCAATCTGTCTGGCGCCGGAAAATTCTTCCAGCAGGGCGTAGACAGACGCCAAATGTAGCACCAGACCCTCCAACTCCGGGAACAGGATGCACACCAATCGGGAAACGGAGCTTTTCAGTTTGGCGCGTTCTTTCACCTTGTCAAAGCGATATCTTGTGAGTGACTTTAGTTCCTCATTGTGGTATGCTGTATCCGTGTAGGGCTTGAGGCCCATATCGGACAAAAGCATAGCCGCAATCGTTCTTGCGTCCACCCGGTCTGTCTTCGTCTTTCTGAGACTGAGACTTTTCCGGTAAAGGTTGGTACGCAAGGGATTCATGACATAGGTGGTCAGACCGTTGTCGAGAAGAAACCCAAGGATGTTGTAGCTGTAATGCCCGGTCGCCTCAAGCCCTACTTTTATATCGTCTTTTAGGGTAGTGCAAGACCGGATCGTCTCCAGCAGGATGCTAAATCCTTCCAGATTGTTGGAAATGGTGAATACATCCGCAAGAATCTCTCCCTCTGAGTTAAGGATGAAGCAATCGTGCTTATCTTTCGAGACATTGTACGGGGACAGGATAAATGATAAAAGCGGGAAAGGGCGGGAAAGCATGATCGTGAGCGGGAAAAGCCAGTAATTATGCGGGTTTTGAGCGGGACGACCGCGGGAAAATACGGGCAATTATCAAATATATTGAGAAAAAAGACGCTGGTTTTTTCCAGCGTCAATTTTTATGCCCTGGTCTCGCGGATCGGCGCGGGCGGCCCTTGGCCGGTGAGCGGGTACTAAAGACGCACAATCCCCCGGAAAACCGCATGATTACGGCATTTCCGAGGGATCGTGTGGATCAATTGCACATGGACAGGCCGCCGGGAAACGCTCCGGAAGGAACAGCAGCAGCGCCGTGAGAGCGGCACCAGCGGCCTTGATGATACTATACCACCACGACGCGCAAAAGGCAATAGGGCGAGGCGTGCGAACAGGGCGTTAAACCGTGCAGAAAGTAACGGTAAAAGCCGTGAAACCGGGGATTTTGCGCTGAAACCGCCGTTACAAGGCGTTAACCGGGCTGTGAAGGCGTGCGCGGCGGTGCCAAGAAAATGCAGGAAAACCGGGCAAACCAATTCTGCAAAACAGACAAAACGAGAAGAATTGCAGAATTGCCCTATTTTCAAGGGCTGGCGGGTTTTGAATATGGCAAAACTTTAGCGTAATGAATTGGACAGAAAAAAGATTTATAAATAAACCATTTACGGCCAAAAAATCAGGCGGTTCCTCCGTGGGCTTCATCGTCCATGCCGGAGCCGCTTTTCCCTTTTGTATATGTGGAGTAAATAGACACCCTCTTTTTCTCAACGTGCTTTTTGTATTGCATATAAATCAGGTCAAAAATATCCTCTTGCACATAGTCCGGCAGGAGCCGATACATGGCAATCAAATCCGTCTCATCGTCATTGAGAGGTGAACCATCACAAATGAGACCCTGTTGTTCTTTTATGGTCTCAAGACGATGGGTCTCATCTATCTCGGCACTCGTTTTTTCGGGTGTTAATTCGAGAAGATAGTCAGCAGATACATCGAAAATGCGAGTTAACGATGCAAGCGCATTATATCCAGGCTTACTTTTTCCTGACTCCCAGTCTCCAACATTTCCAGGCGAAACACCAGCAGCTTTTGCAAGTTGTCCTTGCGTTAAGCCTTTTTGAGCACGTAACTCTTTTAATAAAGTATTAAACATAGGGCACCTCGAATTTGCGATTATTTACTCGCAAAACTATTGACATATACGAAAATGCGAGTTATAGTAATGATGTGATTTATAAATAAACCAGAAACAGCATAGCACAGGCCCAGCAAAAAAGAAAGAGGAAATGGTAGAGCAAAAGAGGGCGGCGAGGACTTAATCACCTCCTTTAATCTATTTCTTTTTCGCTTTGCGCCCATGCGGGTGCGATGGTCTCCAAGACCATGTATCCAAACTGACCGCTTTCGGTCAACTCATAGTACAGGTGATATACAACGCCAGCGGTCTCATCAGGCGAGATGAATTCCGCCTGGCAGGTATCACCGGCTACAGAGCAGGATACAAACTCCCACTCCAAATATCTATTTTCAAAGAGAATCGAGGAAACAAGACTTTTGACCCGGCTGCTGGAACAGCCATTCAAAAGGTCCTCGTAAGATTCAAACGTAGATGTTCTAACCATGATAGAGACGGCCCTCGCCGTTCTCCTTTGCTCTACCATACCACAACAGATTCAAAATCACTTGCAGTGGCATATTTTCTGCAACCGGATCGTTCACGGAAACTTTTTGATGGGATATATTTTTGTCGTCAGCAAATCGGGGGTCTTCAGTGCCGGAGAACAACAGATCATGCCGTTGCTGGCGAATGCTGTGCGGGACATCGTCATCAAGCACAACAACGGCCGCTGGGGGGATTACAGGGCGATGCTGCTGAATAATGTGCTGGCGGATGCTCTGACCAATTCTCATGATGAAAATCTTGAACGCCGGTTAAGCTTTGCCCAAATATCGTTTCCAAAGACGATGCGGCTGATGGCGATTCACCAACTATATTACAAGGACGACGCGTTTTTCAAAACCAAGCTTTTGCCGGAAATTACGAAGATTTTCGGGCAATATCAGGCAACTGTAAACGAAGACAACCTCATTGTTTTGATCGAGACTGCCGAGGATGGAGAAATCCCGGAAGCGCAGATGGAAGCATTTAGAACATGCGTGTCGGGACGCAAGTTTATAGTAGGAATCAGTAATAGTTTCAGTAAGAGCAGTGAAATCTATGATCATTACGACCAGGCGATACGAACCCTGCATTTTGGAAAGCAGCTGACGACGAAAGAGAATATATTTTTCTTTCGGGATTATGTGTACTATGCGTTGTTGGATCAAGTGAGTGACAGCAATTTATTTTCTTATGCCGGGCATCCGGCTTTGGACATTCTGCTGCACTATGACCGTGAAAAAAACGCAAGCCCGTATAAGACGCTGCGGATCTATACCCGTACCGGGTTCAACAAGATCAAGACCGCGGAACTGATGTTTTTGCATCGAAATACGGTCATTTACCGGATCCAACAGATTGAAGATTTGTGCGGGATCGATCCTTTCCCGTATGGATTTGCTGTTTCCGCTGCAAATGTCATTTTTAATTGACTCTTATTTGAATAATCGACCGATTTGATACAGAATAAGAAGGGACAGCCATATAGGGCTGTCCCTTTCTTTTAGTGCATTGACGGAAATTATGTGAAGAATGCTTATCATTTTGGGAGAAACAAGAGAAACCGCGAGTCTTATTTAAGACTCGCGGTTTTTATTATGATAAGTGCCGATTAATCCTCTAAGCTGCGGATGAGGTCCACCATCTCGATGGCACTCAGGGCGCAGTCTGCACCTTTGTTGCCCGCCTTAGTACCGGCCCGCTCAATCGCCTGCTCGATGGTGTCTGTGGTCAGTACGCCAAACATGACGGGGATCTCGCTGTTCAAAGCCACTTGAGCAATGCCCTTGGATACCTCGCTGCACACATAGTCATAGTGGCTGGTGGAGCCGCGTATGACGGCCCCCAGAGCGATCACTGCATCATATTTGCCGCTTTTTGCCATTTTAGCGGCGATCAAGGGAATTTCAAAGGCACCGGGGACCCAGGCTATGCCGATGTCGTGCTCCTGTATGCCGTGACGCAGCAGGGTATCCAGGCAGCCGCTGAGCAGCTTGGAGACAATGAATTCGTTGAACCGGGCGCAGACAATGCCCACCTTCATGTTTTGGGAAACCAGTTTCCCCTCAAATGTTTTCATGGTGTATTCCTCCTGTATTTTATTTCGTTTAATAGTTCAGCAAATGGCCCATGCGGTCGCGCTTGGTTCGCAGATAAAATAGGTCCTCCGCTGTCGCGGCCATCTGGATGGGGACCCGCTCCACGATCTCCAGACCGAAGTCGGAAAGCTGATAGACCTTATCCGGGTTGTTGGTCAAAAGGCGTATTGTGCGTACCCCCAGGTCCCGGAGAATTTGCGCTCCGGTCCAGTACTCCCGCAGGTCGGGGGCAAAGCCCAGCTTTACATTGGCATCTACGGTATCCAAGCCCTGCTCCTGGAGCGCGTAGGCTTTCAGCTTATTGATAAGGCCGATGCCGCGTCCCTCTTGCCGCATATAAAGCAGAACACCACGACCCACACGTTCGATCTGCTGCATGGCATCGGCAAACTGCTGACCGCAGTCGCAGCGGCGGGAACCGAACACATCGCCGGTGAGACACTCAGAGTGGACCCGGCACAGCACATTTTTCCCATCTCCGATGTTACCTTTCACCAGAGCTACATGATGTTCCCCGGTGAGGTCATTGACATAGCCGTAAATTTGAAAATCCCCGAAGCGGGTCGGCATATGGGCGGAAGCCTCCCGCACCACGTGCTTGTCGTGGCGGCGGCAATAGTCTTGAAGGTCCTTAATGGTGGTGACCTTTAGCCCCCACGCCTTTGCCTTTTCCAGCAGCTCTGTGGTACGCATCATAGTGCCGTCTTCCCGCATGATCTCGCAGCACAGTCCACACTGGGAGAGTCCTGCCAGACGGCATAGGTCTACCGTAGCTTCCGTGTGGCCGTTACGGACCAATACCCCGCCCCGCTTGGCAACCAGTGGAAACACATGACCGGGGCGTCGCAGGTCTTCCGGCCGGGTGGCGGAATCCACGCATTTGCGGCAAGTATACCCCCGCTCCTCGGCGGAAATTCCGGTGGTGGTGTCCACATGGTCGATAGACACTGTGAAAGCGGTGCAGTGATTGTCGGTGTTGACTTTGACCATCTGCTCCAAGCCCAGCCGGCCGGCGATCTCCTCGCTCATTGGGGTGCAGATAAGGCCCTTGGCATGGGTGGCCATGAAGTTGACATTTTCAGTGGTAGCAAATTGCGCGGCGCAGACCATGTCCCCCTCATTTTCCCGATCCGGATTGTCAATGACGACGATGATACGTCCTGCGCGCAATTCTTCTAATGCGTCTTCCACAGTGCAGTACGGATGTTGTTCCATGATGCTTCCTCCTTAAAATCCGTTTTCTTTCAAAAAGTCCAGGGAGATGCCGCTGACCTTAGGCGGTTCTGCCTTGGGACGTAACAGTTTCTCCACATATTTTCCGATGATGTCCGTTTCCAGATTTACAAGATCCCCACAATGTTTTTGCCCCAGGATGGTGACCGCGGCGGTATGAGGAATAATGGAAACGGAAAAGCGGTCCGCTTCCACAGCTGCCACCGTCAGGCTGATGCCGTCGATGGTGATGGAACCTTTTTCCACAATGTATCGCAGCAGCTTCGGTTCTGTCCGAACCGTGTACCACACCGCGTTATCATCTTTCTGTAGGGCTGCGATGGTTCCGGTGCCGTCAATGTGACCGGAAACGATATGCCCGCCGAAGCGTCCATCGGCCGCCATAGCCCGCTCCAGATTTACCCGGCTTCCCGGTACGAGAGTGCCCAGAGAGGAACGGTTCAGCGTTTCATGCATCACATCTGCGGTGAAACCTCCGGGATCCTTTCCCGTGGCGGTGAGACAGACACCGTTTACCGCTATGCTGTCGCCGATTTTCAGATTTGACAAAATCAATTCCGCACCGATGGTCATTTCTGCCGAATGGCTGCCCCGCCGGACAGCACGGATGGTGCCAATCTCCTCAACGATCCCCGTGAACATCTGCTTCCACCTCTCCTTCCAACAAAAAATCCATGCCTATCTGAGTTACGGTCGTATTTTTCAATGTGACCGCTTGTGCTGGGAATTCTATACCCAGGCCAGCCACCGGAGATTTTGCGTCCCGGCCGCCGAAAAGCTTGGGTGCGATGTATGCTTGAACTTTTTGGACGATTTGACATTCCAGCGCTGCCCAGTTCAGCGTTCCGCCGCCCTCCAGCAGTACGCTGTCAATTTCCGCGGCGCCCAATCTTTTCATCAGAACGGAAAGATCTATATGGCCATCCCGCTCCGGCAGTGTCCATACCTGACAACCGGCTTCCTCGTAAGGCGCGGTCAACCTCGGTTCTACGCTGCCTACTGCCAGAATTGTAGGGACGTTTCCGGCGGTACGGACGATCTGACTGTTCAAGGGGGTCTGCAAATGAGTATCGCAAATGACCCGCACAGGGTTTCGGAAGCCCTCCACCCGGCAAGTAAGTAGGGGATCGTCCGCCAGTACGGTACCTACACCCACCATAATGGCGGAGTAACAGCCCCGGGCCCGATGAACGCGGTCCCGAGCTTCTTGCCCAGTGATCCATTGAGAAGCGCCGGTGCGGGTGGCGATCTTGCCGTCCAGGGTCATGGCGAATTTCATTACCACATAGGGCCGTTTTGTCCGAATGTAATGAAAGAATACCCGGTTCAGCGCATCACACTTCGCCTGTAAAACGCCTGTTGTGACTTCCACGCCGCGACTGCGGAGAATATCCAGTCCTTTGCCGGCTACCAGAGGGTTGGGGTCTTGGGAACCTACCACGACCCGCCGGATGCCCGCATCTAAAATGGCATCGGTGCAAGGCGGCTGCCTGCCATGGTGGCAGCAGGGTTCCAAGGTCACATACAATGTGGCGCCTTGCGGTGATTCTGTGCAGCGGTTTAGGGCTTCCCGTTCGGCGTGGAGTGCGCCGCACCGGGTGTGCCAGCCCTGACCGATGACCCGGCCATTTTTGACAATGACCGCACCTACCATGGGGTTGGGATTGGTCCAGCCCTGACCGTGTTCTGCCAGCTGCAGTGCTAAGGCCATATAATCGGTATCATTCATACTGTTGTCCTCCAAACAGAAAACGCCTTGAACAGATTGTTCAAGGCGTCGGCGGCACAGGCGGGATTCGTCCAGACAGCAAAAACTCTGGAACGAAATACATTCCAGAGCAAAACCATGGACGCAGGTAAATGACCTATGCGTTCACACGATCTTCTTTCATCCAGACTATACTGTCGGCTTCGGAATCACACCGAATCATACCTTGCGGCTCGTGGGCTTTACCACCGGTGGGGAATCGCACCCCGCCCTGAAGATCTTAATTCAATTTTTCCTAAGTATACTTCCGCTTTTAGGGTTTGTCAACTGTTTTTTCAGGAAACTCATCTCGCGGCTTCCAGCCGGACAGAACTGTTGACACCGGGGGCCGGGCGTGGTACAATAACCCGGATATTAACGGAGGATGTCTCTATGCAGTATACATTCCAAAATGCGAAGGTCTATGCCGGTGGGAAATTCAAGGACAAGTGTTTCCATTTTTCCGATGCAACGGCGGATGGCCGGCGTGTTTTTTCTCGTGAATATGTGGTGTTTCCCGGTTTCTGTGATGTGCATGTACATTTCAGGGAGCCGGGTTTTTCTTATAAGGAGACCATCGCCACCGGCTGCCGCAGCGCCGCCCGGGGCGGGTATACGGACGTATGCCCCATGCCGAACCTGGACCCCGTGCCGGATACGGCGGCGCACTTGGCGGAGGAATTGTCCATCATTGCCCGGGACGCAACAATTGGCGTGCATCCCTATGCCGCCATTACCCTGGAGGAAAAGGGAGAAACGCTGGTAGATATGCCTGCGCTGGCACCGGCGGTCTGCGGATTTTCCGATGACGGCCGGGGTGTGCAGTCTGAACAGATGATGCGCGCCGCCATGATCCAGGCCAAGAAACTGGGTAAGCTCATCGCCGCTCACTGTGAGGTGAACGAACTGCTCCGGGGCGGATATATCCATGACGGCGAGTATGCCCGGGCGCATGGACACAAAGGAATCTGTTCCGAAAGCGAATGGAAGCAGATTCAGCGGGACATTGCGCTGTCCCGGGAGACGGGTTGTGCCTATCATGTGTGCCACATCTCCACGAAAGAGAGTGTGGACCTCATTCGCCGGGCCAAGGCGGAGGGCGTGAATATTACCTGCGAAACCGGACCCCATTACCTGGTGTTCTGCGACGAGGACTTGCAGGAGGACGGACGGTTTAAAATGAACCCGCCCCTGCGTACCCCGGAGGACCGGGCGGCCTTGATCCAGGGCATCGTGGACGGCACCATCGACATGATCTCCACAGACCACGCCCCCCACAGCGTCGAAGAGAAGGCCCGGGGGCTGGAAAAAAGCGCCATGGGCGTGGTGGGACTGGAAACGGCTTTTGCCGCGGTGTATACCCATTTGGTGAAGCCCGGCGTGATTACACTGGAGCGGGCGGTAGACATTTTCTCCAACAATGCCAGAAGCCGGTTCGGACTGCCGGTTGGGGAAGACTTTACAGTCTGGGACCTGGACGCGGCGTACACTGTGGACCCTGCGGAGTTCCTTTCCATGGGCAAGGCGACGCCGTTTGCCGAGACCGAGTTGTTTGGCCGATGTGTGATGACGGTGCATGACGGGAAGATCGTGTATCTGGACGAGGAGGCGCTGACATGAAGCAGACGACCCTCATGGTGTATAAAAACAACCCCATCATCGGCGGGGTGTACAAGCTGCTGCTGACCGGGGATGTGTCCGCTATTGAGCGCCCGGGGCAGTTCGTGGAACTGGCGGTGCCGGGGCATTTCCTGCGGCGGCCGTTTTCCGTGTGCGACTGGGACCGGGACAGCGTGACTGTCGTGTACCGCACCATCGGCGGCGGTACAAAGCGTCTGGCTGCTATGATGCCCGGCGAGGGCGTGAACGCACTTACGGGTTTGGGCAACGGATTTGATACGTCAGTATCCGGGGACCGGCCGCTGCTGATCGCCGGCGGTTCCGGCGTGCCGATGATGCTGTGCCTGGCGAAAAAACTGCTGTCAGAGGGCAAGACCGTCACGGCGGTGCTGGGCTACCGCACGGCGTCGGACATTTTCCTGGCGGACGACCTCCGCTATCTGGGCGTGGACGTACGCCTGACCACCGAGGACGGCAGCGCCGGGGTACGGGGCATGGTCACGGACGCGATGACGGATTTGGACTATACCTATTTCTACACCTGCGGGCCGGAAGCCATGTTCCGGGCGGTGAACGCCGCGGCGAAGACTTCCGGGCAGTTCAGTCTGGAGGCCCGTATGGGCTGCGGCTACGGGGCCTGTATGGGCTGCACCATCGAGACGAAAAACGGCCCGAAACGGGTGTGCAAAGACGGCCCGGTGTTCACGCGGGAGGACTTACTATGGTAAATACAAGTGTGACCTTATGCGGCATTGAACTGACGAATCCCGTTATTCCCGCCAGCGGGACCTTTGGGTACGGCCACGAGTTTGCCGACTATTACGACATCAACATTCTGGGCAGCCTGTCCACGAAAGGCGCGACCCGGGAACCCCGGTTCGGCAACCCTACGCCCCGCATCGCGGAGTGCGCTGGCGGGATGCTCAATTCCGTGGGGCTGCAAAATCCGGGTGTGGACGCGGTTATCAGCGAAGAACTGCCCAAGCTGGCGCGGGTATTCCACAAGCCGGTGCTGGCCAATGTCTGCGGGTTTTCCGTCGACGACTACGCGCGCAGCGCGGCGAAGCTGGACAAAGTCCCCCAGGTGGGCTGGCTGGAGATCAACATTTCCTGCCCCAATGTCCATTCCGGCGGCATGAGCTTCGGCACCGACCCCTCCGCCGCGGCTACAGTGACAAAAGCGGTGAAAACCGTTACCACCAAGCCCGTGTTCATGAAGCTGACGCCCAATGTCACGGATATCGTGTCCATCGCGAAAGCCTGCGAGGACGCGGGAGCGGACGGGATTTCACTCATCAACACGCTTATGGGCATGTCCATCGACCTGCGCACCCGCCGCCCGGTGCTGGCGAATACTACCGGCGGTCTGTCCGGCCCGGCGGTAAAGCCGGTGGCCCTGCGGATGGTTTATCAGGTGTACGAGGCAGTGTCCATTCCCATCATCGGCATGGGCGGCGTGGCAACAGCCGGGGACGTGCTGGAATTTATGCTGGCGGGGGCCGCCGCGGTAGAAGTGGGCGCGGCGAATGTAGCCGACCCGCTGGCCTGCAAAAAAATCATTGATAACCTGCCTGCCGCCATGACGCGGTACGGCATCAACGACTTAAAAGAGATCATAGGAGGAGCGCACCATGGGTAAAGACGTTATCATTGCCTGCGATTTCGCGGACGGGAAGACCTGTCTGGAGTTCCTGTCGCAGTTCACGGAGGAAAAGCCGTTTGTCAAGATCGGCATGGAACTTTATTACGCGGAGGGACCCTCCATTGTGCGGGAATTGAAAGCCCGGGGACATCAGGTCTTTTTGGACCTGAAACTTCACGACATTCCCAACACCGTGAAAAAATCCATGGCAGTACTGTCCGGGCTGGGGGCGGATATCATCAACCTCCACGCGGCGGGGACCCGGGCCATGATGGAAGCGGCGCTGGAAGGTCTGACCCGGCCCGACGGTACCCGCCCCCTGCTCATCGCCGTGACCCAGCTCACCAGCACCAGCGAGGAGCGGATGCGGGAAGAGCTGCTGATTGACCGGCCGATGGACAAGGTCGTCCTGTCCTACGCACAAAATGCCAAGGCCGCCGGACTGGACGGTGTCGTCTGCGCGCCGCGGGAAGCGGGAAAGGTCCACATGGCCTGCGGGGCGGATTTCCTGACCGTCACCCCCGGCATTCGCTTTGCGGACGGGGATAAGGGCGACCAAGTTCGGGTTATGACACCCGCCGACGCGAAAATTGCCGGGTCGGACTATATCGTGGTGGGCCGGCCCATCACTGAAGCCCTGGACCCGGTGATCGCGTATCAGCGGTGCGTCGCGGAATTTGTTGACTGAATAGGGAGGAAACGATTATGGAACTGGAACGACTGATCGCAGGGGATTTGTTGAAAATCAAAGCGGTATTTTTCCGCCCGGACGAGCCTTTTACCTGGGCCAGCGGCATCAAAAGCCCGGTGTACTGCGATAACCGTCTGACGCTGACGGACGTGGCGGTACGCACGGATGTGGAAAACGGATTGGCGGAGCTGATCCGCGCCAATTACCCGGACGTGGAAGTCCTGATGGGCACTTCCACCGCGGGCATCGCCCACGCGGCGATTACCGGGCATCTGCTGGGCCTGCCCATGGGCTACGTCCGGGGCGGAGCCAAGGACCACGGCCGGAAAAACCAGATCGAGGGAAAGCTGGAACCGGGACAGAAAGTCGTGGTGGTGGAAGATCTCATTTCTACCGGCGGAAGTGTCATAGAAGTGGTGAATGTCCTCCGGGAATTCGGTGCAAATGTGCTTGGAGTGGTGTCTATCTTCACTTACGGCATGAAAAAGGGCCTTACCCGCCTGGCGGAAGCCAAGGTGAAAAACATCAGCCTGACGAACTTTGACGTCATCGCGAACGTGGCGGCGGAGACGGGATACATCGCCCCGTCCGATGTGGTGCGGCTGCTGAAATTCCGGGACGACCCGGACAACGAAAGCTGGATGGAGGCGAAAGCATGAGGTCCCTCATCAACATTCTGGACCTGTCCCCGGCGGAGTTGGACGAGCTCATTGCCATCGCCAACGACATCATCGCGAACCCCGGCAAATACAGCGAAATTTGCAAAGGCAAAAAGCTGGCGACCCTCTTTTTTGAGCCAAGCACCCGTACCCGGCTCAGCTTTGAAGCTGCCATGTACGAACTGGGCGGCAACGTCCTCACAGTCGCGGGTGCGGATTCTTCTTCCGCCGCCAAGGGCGAGAGCATCGCGGACACGGCGAAGACAGTGTCGTGCTACGCGGACATTATCGCCATGCGCCACCCGAAGGAGGGCGCGCCCCTGGTAGCGTCCATGAATGCCACCATCCCGGTCATCAACGCCGGCGACGGCGGCCACAACCACCCGACGCAGACCTTGGCGGACCTGCTGACCATCCACCGTGAAAAGAACCGGCTGTCGGACCTGACCATCGGCTTATGCGGTGACCTGAAATTTGGCCGCACGGTGCATTCTCTCATCGAGGCCATGGCCCGCTACCCGGGCGTAAAGTTTGTGCTGATCTCCCCGGACGAACTGAAGCTGCCCAGCTACGTCAAGCAGGGCGTACTGAAAGATCAAGGCATCCCCTACGAACAGACCACCGACCTGGAAGCCGCCATGCCCGCACTGGACATCCTGTACATGACCCGGGTCCAGCGGGAGCGGTTTTTCAACGAGGAAGACTACCTGCGCTTGAAAGACAGCTATATCCTCACGCCGGAAAAGCTGCGGGGCGCCAAACCGGACCTGTCCATCATGCACCCCCTGCCCCGGGTGAACGAGATCAGCGTCGCCATCGACGATGACCCCCGGGCATGCTATTTCAAGCAGGTACTCAACGGCAAATATATGCGCATGTCGCTTATTTTGCGGCTCTTGGAGGTACTATAATGCATATTGATTCCATCCATAACGGCATCGTCATCGACCACATCACCGCCGGCCGGGGCATGGAGATCTACAAACTCCTTCACTTAGACCGCCTGGACAGTTCCGTAGCCATCATCAAGAACGCCCCCAGCAGAAAAATGGGAAAAAAGGACATCATCAAAGTGGATGCGGACATCGATATCGACACCAATGTTTTGGGCTACGTGGACCCGAACGTGACGGTAGACATCATCCGCAACGGCCATCTGGCGGAAAAGCGGCGGGTAGGCCTGCCCACCCGGCTGACCAATGTGCTGTTCTGCAAAAACCCCCGGTGCATCACCACAACCGAGCAGGAATTGCCCCACGTATTTCTACTCACCGACCCGGAGCACCGGATCTACCGCTGTCTATACTGCGAAACGAAAGCGAAATAAAGTATCCCGGACGAACTCCGTCCGGGATTTTTCATATTCCGTATTGACAAACGGGAGAGAATGTGCTTATATATTATCACAACATATGAACGAATGCGCATATGTTGATGAATGGAGGGAACAACATGGAGCACGAGCACGCGCATCATCACGAACACGGTGAATCCTGCGAGCATGAACATCATCATGACCACGGGCACCATCACCATGAACATATAGAGGAAGCGCCCAAACCGGCGCCGAAAACGAAAACAGAGCAGCGGGTCTATATTCTGGAGAACCTCGACTGTCCCAATTGCGCCATGAAGATCGAAGCGAAGATCGCGGCCATGCCGGAGGTAGAGTACGCCGCCGTGACCTACGCCACCAAGCAGCTCCGGGTGGCGGCGGAGGGGCAGGACGCGCTGCTGCCCAAACTCATCGCGGCGGTCCAGTCGCTGGAACCGGACGTTCAGGTAGTCCCCTATCAGCGCCCCGGCGCGGGCTGCAAGACCGACCCGGAGGAGAAGAAAAACCGGGTCCAGTCCATCGTCCTGATCGCCGTGACCGCGGCGGTACTCATCACCGGGACGCTTTTGCACCATTTCACAGCCATGTCCGACGGCCTGTACCTGGCCATCATGCTGTGCGCCTATGTAGCCTGCGGCGGGGAAGTAGTCTGGGAAGCGGTACAGAACATCCTGCGGGGCCAGATTTTTGACGAGAACTTTTTAATGTCTGTTGCCACCATCGGTGCGTTTTTCGTGGGGGAATACCCGGAAGCCGTTGGCGTGATGCTGTTTTACCGCATCGGCGAGCTGTTTGAACAAATCGCTACGGAGCGCAGCCGCAGCCAGATCATGGACGCGGTAGACCTGCGCCCGGAGGTAGTGCATGTGGTGCGCGGGGCGGAGACTGTGACGCTCCCGGCGGAGGACGCCCAAGTGGGCGACATTCTGCTGGTGCGCCCCGGTGACCGCATCCCCCTGGACGGCACGATCATAGAGGGCGAAAGCTTTTTGGATACCTCCGCCATCACCGGCGAGCCGGTACCCGTGCATGTTGTCCCGGGCAGTGCGGCGGTGTCCGGCTGTGTGAATCAAAGCGGCGTACTGAAGCTCCGGGTGGAAAAGCCCCTGGAAGAATCCATGGTCAGCCGCATTTTAGACGCGGTGGAAAACGCCGCGGCGTCCAAACCGAAGCTGGACCGCTTCATCACCCGGTTCTGCAAATATTACACCCCGGCGGTCTGCGCTCTGGCTCTGCTCACGGCAGTGGTACCGCCGCTGGCATTCCGGGGGGATTGGAGCCACTGGCTGTATACGGCATTGACCTTCCTGGTCATCTCCTGTCCCTGCGCGCTGGTGCTCAGCGTGCCGCTGGCCTTTTTCTGCGGCATCGGCAACGGGTCTAAAACCGGCATCCTGTTCAAAGGCGGCGCAGCGCTGGAGGGCCTGTGCAAAATCAAAGCCGTGGCCATGGACAAAACCGGCACCATCACCCAGGGCAGCTTTGAAGTGCAGCGCTGTGTCCCGGCGGCGGGCATGACGGAAGATGAATTGCTGACCCTGGCGGCGTCCTGTGAAGCCCGGTCGACCCACCCCATCGCCCAGAGCATCGTCGCGGCGGCGGCCCGGAAGGGCCTGACGGTCCCGGACGCAGCCCAGGCGGAGGAGATCGCCGGAGCGGGCATCCGCGCCGGGGTCAACGGCGGGGAACTGCTGTGCGGCAACCGGCGCTTGATGGAACGCTACGGGGTAGACCTGTCTGCCGCGCCGCCCCAGACCGGCACAGAGGTGTTGCTGGCGAAAAACGGCGCGTACATCGGCGTCATCACCATCGACGACCAGGTAAAGCCCGACGCGAAAGCCGCCGTGGAGACCCTGCGGTCCATGGGCGTGACCGCCGCCATGCTCACGGGCGACGCGGAATCCAGCGCCCGGAACGTGGCCCGGCAGGTGGGCATTGACGAAGTCCACGCCAAGCTGCTGCCCCAGCAGAAATTCGATGCGCTGCAAGAAATTCGCAGCCGCCACGGCAGCGTCATGTTCGTAGGCGACGGCATCAACGACGCGCCGGTCCTGGCGGGCGCGGACGTAGGCGCGGCCATGGGTACCGGCGCCGACGCGGCCATCGAAGCCGCCGACGTTGTGTTCATGACCGGGGAAGTCTCCGCGGTCCCCCGAGCCATCGGCATTGCCCGGTCCACCAACCGCATTGCCCGGCAGAATGTGGCGATTGCTCTGGTCATCAAGTTTGCCATCATGGCCCTGGGCCTGCTGGACCACGCCAATATGTGGACCGCGGTGTTCGCGGATACGGGCGTATCCATCATCTGCATCCTGAATTCCATCCGCATTTTGTATCAGAACCACGGTCAGTAACACGCGAGCCGCTCCTTTGCATAGAATACTGCAAAGGAGTGGTGCTTTTATGGAAGAATTGACCTATGACCGGGCCAAAGCGGTAGCCTACGCCGAGCGCTGGGCGCTGAGCCGCAATCCCCGGTATTACGATTTTGAGGACATCGGCGGGGACTGCACGAACTTCGCGTCTCAGTGCATCTACGCCGGCGCGGGGGTCATGAACTGGACCCCGGTGACAGGCTGGTATTACATCGACGCGTCCCGCCGCACGCCGTCCTGGACGGGCGTGGAATACCTGTACCGCTTCCTCGTGACCAACGGCGGCGCGGGCCCTTACGCGCGCCTGGTCGGGCCGGAGGACGTGCAGCCCGGGGATATTGTGCAATTAGGGCACGAAAACGGGCATTTTTACCACAGCCCGGTGGTGTTAGGCGTCCGCGGCGGGGAAATCTACGTTGCCGCCCACACCTACGACGCGCTGTGGCGTCCTCTGTCCAGCTATGAGTTTGAGCGGGTGCGCTTTTTGCACATTGAAGGCGTGCGGAAATAAACAAAAGGAGGACGCTTGATGGCGTTCCAAGTGACCGGATTTGCGCTTTTGGCGGTGTTTTATGCCTGTTATTTTCGGAAAATGCACCTCCAGCGAAAGCAGGGAATCAAGACCAATCAACTGGGCCGTGGGAAGTCCGGCCCCGGCAAATGGCTGGAACTGGCCGTCAGCGCCGGCAATTGGGCCGCGGCGGCGGGAATGGTCTGGGCGGTCGTTTCCGACGGCCCGGGACTGCCGGTTTGGGCAAGGCTGACGGGAGCTGTCCTCAGCGCGGCGGGCGTGCTCATGTTCGCCTTGGCGGTGGCCGACATGGGGGACAGCTGGCGCGCGGGCGTCCCGGTATCGGAAGAAACGGCGCTGGTCACAGACGGAATTTACCGGATCAGCCGCAACCCCGCCTTTCTGGGCTTCGACCTGCTGTACCTCGGCATGGCCCTGCTGTTTTTCACCCCGCCCTCGGCGCTGCTGTCCGCGGCCGCTGCGGGACTGCTCCACGGGCAGGTCCTACTGGTGGAGGAACCGTTCCTGGGAGAGCGTTTCGGCCCGGCGTACGAAGCGTATTCCCGGCGGGTGAACCGCTATTTCGGCCGCAAACGGTAAAATGCCTTGCAAAGCCCGGCGGGAACTGCTACAATACAAACATAGTTCTACAAAAGAAGGCGGTGCTCGATGGAACAGCCCAGAGAAGAATTACTGCAAAAACTGGCGGATTTTTACACCGTCTTTTCCGACTGCACCCGGGTCAAGGTGCTCTACCAGCTCATGGACGGAGAGAAGTGCGTGGGGGACATCGCCCAGGGGGTAGGCATCAGCCAGTCCGCCGCGTCCCACCAACTGCGGTTTTTAAAGCAGATGGACGTGGTTGCCGGCCGACGGGCGGGGAAGAGCATTTTTTACCGCTTGATCGACGGACATATCGAAACGATTTTAAGCACCGGCATGGAACACATCCTGGAGCCGGAAGAATAAATTTGCGCAAGACAGCAACGCCGTGGGACCACCACGGCGTTTTCTTTTATCATGTTGTTAGATATTCCTAAATCGGTGACAACTAATACATATGCGGTTTGTTTATCCTAACAAATCTATTCTGAACCCCTTGACACAAAAGTTAGTTTAGGCTAATATCATGACGTTAGGAAAAACTACCAAGGGCGTTGGAGGTGATTCAAATGCCATTGGCGATGGCCGCGGCAGGCGACGAAGTATACATCAAACGCGTGGGCGGACGGGAAGAGACCCGGCGGTTTTTGGAAAATCTCGGCTTTGTGCCGGGGACGATGGTGAAAGTCGTTTCCAAGACCGGAGAAAACCTGATCGTAAGCGTCAAAGACGCGCGGATCGCGGTCAGCAGTGAACTGGCCAAGCGCATTATCATTTGAGAGGAGAAGAGCGATGAAAACACTCAGACAGGCAAAGCCCGGCGAGACCGTGCGGGTGATGAAGCTTGTGGGCGACAGCGTAGTCAAGCGGCGCATCATGGACATGGGCATCACCAAGGGCGTGTGCGTTTACATCCGCAAGGTCGCGCCCCTGGGCGACCCGTTGGAAGTGACCGTCCGGGGCTACGAACTGACGCTGCGGAAAGCGGACGCGGAACTGATCCAGGTAGAGGAGGTCGTAGCATGAGCGAAGTACGCATCGCCCTGGCGGGCAATCCCAACTGCGGCAAAACGACGCTGTTCAACGCCCTCACCGGGGCGAATCAATACGTGGGCAACTGGCCCGGCGTGACGGTGGAGAAAAAGGAAGGCAGACTGAAATGGGATAAAGATGTGTTCATTGCCGACCTGCCGGGGGTCTATTCCCTGTCCCCGTACACGCTGGAAGAAGTCGTCACCCGGAATTACCTGACCCATGAGCGGCCGGACGTGATCTTAAACATTATCGACGGGACGAACCTGGAACGGAACCTGTATCTCACCACCCAGCTTTTGGAAGTAGGCATCCCGGTAGTGCTGGCGGTGAACATGATGGATCTGGTACGGAAAAACGGGGACGTCATCAAGCTGGACAAATTGAAACAGGCGCTGGGCTGCGAGGCGGTGGAGATTTCCGCCTTGAAGGGGGATGGCATCAAGGCCGCCGCGGACTTGGCGGCATCCATCGCCCGGTCGGGCGGAAAATTTGAGCCGGCCCACGTATTTTCCGGTTCCATTGAACATACCCTGGCCCACATTGAGGAAGCCGCCCTTCACGACCTGCCCCCAGAACAGCAGCGGTGGTACGCGGTCAAGATTTTCGAGCGTGACCCGAAAATCCTGGAGGACCTGAACATTTCCGCCGCCGTCATGGCGCATATCGAGGAGGACGTCTCCGCCTGCGAGCGGGAGTTGGACGACGATTGTGAATCCATCATTACTGGCGCCCGGTATGACTATATTGCGCGGCTGTGCGGCGCGTGCTACAAGAAGAAAAACACCTCCGAGACCACCTCGGATAAGATCGACCGCATCGTGACGAACCGTGTTCTGGGCCTGCCCATTTTCGCGGCGGTGATGTTCCTGATCTACTCCATCGCCATGGGAGGCTTCCCGTTTTCCATCGGCACCATGGGCACGGACTGGGCCAATGACGTGCTGTTCGGCGAATGGGTACCGGGCTTGTTTGACGGCATTCTGGGGGCGCTGGGCGTAGCCGGGGACAGCTGGCTGTACGGCCTGATCCAGGACGGCATTGTAGCCGGCGTCGGCGCGGTGCTGGGCTTTGTGCCCCAGCTTTTGGTGCTGAGCTTCCTGCTGGCATTGCTGGAGGACGTCGGCTACATGGCCCGTGTGGCGTTCATCATGGACCGGATTTTCCGCCGCTTCGGGCTGTCGGGCAAGAGTTTCATCCCCATGCTCATGGCCACCGGCTGCGGCGTGCCGGGCATCATGGCGAGCCGCACCATTGAGCAGGACCGTGACCGGAAAATGACCATTATGACCACCGGTTTCATCCCATGCGGTGCAAAAATGCCCATTATCGGCCTGTTTGCGGGCGCGATTTTCGGCGGGTCGTCCCTGGTGGCGGTGTCGGCGTTCTTTATCGGCATTGCGGCGGTTATTATCTCCGGCGTGATGCTCAAGAAGTTCAAGGCTTTCGCGGGGGAACCGGCACCGTTTGTCATGGAACTGCCGGCGTATCACGTCCCGGCCTGGGGCAATGTGTTCCGGGCAACCTGGGAGCGGGGCTGGAGCTTCATCAAGCGGGCGGGGACGGTGATTCTGCTGTCTTCTGTCATCCTGTGGTTCCTCCAGGGCTACGGCTTTGTGGACGGCGTGTTCCAAGCGGTGGAGGATAACGACGCTTCGCTGTTGGCCGCCATCGGCAACGCAGTGGCGTGGATATTCTACCCCCTGGGCTGGGTGGGCGACATGGCATGGAAAGCCACTGTGGCGACCTTTACCGGCCTCATTGCAAAAGAAGAGGTGGTCAACACCTTCGGCGTGCTGTACCAATACGCTGGGGAGATCGACCTGATGGAAGATTCCAGCCCGATCTGGGCGCTGGTGGCCGCGGACTTCGGCGCGGTTTCCGCGTACAGCTTTATGATCTTCAATCTCCTGTGCGCGCCGTGCTTTGCGGCTATGGGCGCGATTAAGCGGGAGATGAACAACCCCAAGTGGACGGCTGCCGCCATCAGGTATATGTGCCTGTTCGCCTACGTGATCGCTATGATTGTATTCCAGCTTGGCGGCCTTATCACCGGCGAAGCGTCCTTTGGAATCTGGACGGTCGCGGCGCTGGCTTTGCTGGGCGGACTGCTGTACCTGCTGCTGCGCAAAGCGCCGGAGGTGGACGGGACCCAGTCCCGGTTGTGGGCCGCGCAGATGGGCGCACCAGCGTCGGGCTGCGGTGGCTCCTGCGCCGCCTGCGGCAGATGCAAATAAAATATGATACCATTCCATAGTACCTCTCCATATAACGCGAACCGGGCATCCCACGGGGTGTCCGGTTTGTCGTTTTTCCGCGACGAAATTTGTTCGTCAGAACCGTCACGAACCAGCCAAATTTCTAACATGTTGCACAAATAATTAACGATATACGTTAAAATTCAAATTAAATTGCATAATTGGAAAAGTGTGGTATCATAGAACTACGAGGAAACATATCAGCGTCAAAAATGAAGAAAGGCAGGTAATCAAGCATGGGATTTTTAACGGGTAAAACAGTCATCATCACCGGCGGCGGCCGGGCTGTTTTGAGTGACGGCCGCTGCGGCTCCATCGGCTATGGCATCGCGACGGCTTACGCGAAGGAGGGCGCCAATCTGGTGCTCACAGGCCGCAACATGGATAAGCTGGACGCGGCCAAAGAGGAACTGGAGCGCCTGTACGGTGTGGAAGTTCTGCCCTTGCAGGCGGACGTAGCCGCGGGCCAGAACAATGAGGAACTCATTACCGCCACAGTTATGAAAGCTGTGGAGAAGTTCGGCAGCATCCAGGTGCTCATCAATAACGCCCAGGCGTCCGCTTCCGGCGTGCCTTTGGCCGACCATACCACGGAGCAGTTTGATCTGGCGATTTATTCCGGCTTGTACGCTGCTTTCTATTACATGAAAGCTTGCTATCCGTACCTGGCCATGAGCCGCGGTACCGTCATCAATTTCGCTTCCGGCGCGGGACTGTTCGGCAACTACGGCCAGTGCGCTTACGCGGCTGCCAAGGAAGGCATCCGCGGCTTGAGCCGTGTGGCGGCTACCGAGTGGGGCAAGGACGGCATCAACGTAAACGTCATCTGCCCGCTGGCCTGGACCGCTCAGCTGGAAAACTTCCAGCGGGACTTCCCGGAAGCCTTTGCCGCCAACGTGAAGATGCCGCCCGCCGGCCACTACGCCGATACGGAGCTGGAGATCGGCCGCGTCTGCGTGCAGCTGGCCCATCAGGACTTCAAGTACATGAACGGCGAGACCCTGACCCTGGAAGGCGGCATGGGCCTGCGCCCGTAAACGGCTTGCCGGGAAACAGTGAAGAGTATATAATAACAATAAATCGATCAGAAAGGACGAATTATTATGACTTCTATGCGGAAACTTGATACGATCCAGAAAGAGCATTTGCTCAACCATGCTTACGCCACCGACACCCCCGATAAATCCGGCGCCTGCCATTTCTACACCGTGATGGATTCCGAGGATAAGCTTATCATGGGCTATATCCGCTTCCAGCAGGGTGTGCGGGAGGGTAATCTGCCCGTAGGCCTGCGGGACGATGATCTGCTGGAGATCGTCCGCGACCGTCTGAAAGGCTTCCAGAAAGGGCCGTTCCCCTGCGAGGAGAACGCCAAGGCTCTGGCCTGCATCGAAGAAGCCCTGGGCTACCTGAAGACCCGCACCGACAGCCGCTTTGACCGCGGCGTCCTGGGGAAAGAGACGAAGTAAAAAGCGTAAAACCGCCCGGCTCAGCCGGGCGGTTTTTTGTTTCGCGGGCGTTAATCCCGGGTGCGGTAGTCGTCCATCATGGTGGAAAACAGTTCCTTTGTGGACGGCGGGGTGTAGCTGATGGCGTTGGCTCCGGCCTCTACGGTGGCCCGGATGGTCTTGCTGGTGGGGCCGCCGGTGCCGATGATGGGGACGTGGGGGTAGTCCTGACGGATCTTGCGGATGACCTCCGGGGTCCGCTCGGCGGCGGAGACGTTCAGGATGGTCGCCCCGGCGGCCAGCCGCGCGCCGATGTCCGTGTGCTCATTGAGCACCGTGACAACGATGGGGATGTCCACCACCTGATAGATGCGGGAAATGTCCTCGTTGCTCATGGGTGCGTTCACTACCACCGCCATAGCGCCCTGGGCCTCCACATTCCAGGCCAGCATGGCGGTGCGGGTGCCCTGGGTGGTGCCTCCGCCCACGCCGCAGAAGACTGGGATAGACGCGGACTGGATAATGGCGTCGGAAATGGTCTGCTGGGGGGTGAACGGATAGACAGCCAGTACCGCGTCCGCGTCGCAGTTGCGGATGATGGCGATATCGGTGGTGAACATCAGCGTTTTGATGCGCCGGCCGTTGATCACAATGCCGCTGGCGGCCCGGGCCTCTTCCGGCACCTCCACGATGTGGCCGCGCAGCCGGCTGACCAGTTGAGGCCGGTTGTCGATGGTCGTCATGTACATGGATCGCTCTCCTTATGTGGTTGTTTTTTGTCACAGTTTATCAAAAAAATATGGACAAATCGTGACGAATCTCGAAACAATTTGTCCCAGGCTATGCAGGACTTGGCATTTGTGCTATAATCCGGGTAAGACATTTCGGAAGCGGGGGTGCGGCATTGTCCGGGAAAAATCTGTTGATCGAAAAATTATGGGAGGCCGTTGGCTCTGTGCTGCCCATTGCCGGAATCGTCGCGGTGGTGTGCTTTTTTCTTGTGCCGGTGACGACGGATCTGATGCTGTCGTTTCTGATCGGGACGGCGTTGCTGATCTTCGGCATGGCGTTGTTTTCTGCGGGGGCGGAAAAATCCCTGTCCCTGATCGGCACGTATATCGGCTCCCGCATGACCAAAAGCCGCAAACTGTGGCTGATTTTGGGCGTAAGCTTTGTGCTGGGCATCGCCATCACCGTGGCGGAGCCGGACCTGCAAGTGCTGGCGGGGAATGTGCCGCATATCGATTCTAATGTGCTGGTCATGACCGTGGGCGTAGGCGTGGGCCTGTTTTTAATGGCGTGTATGCTGCGTATTCTGCTGGGGGTGGAACTGCGATGGCTGCTGCTGTTTTTTTACGGCGTGGTGTTTGTGCTGGCGTTCCTCACGGATAGGGACTTCCTCAGCGTGGCCTTTGATTCCGGCGGCGTGACCACCGGGCCGATGACGGTGCCGTTCATTTTGTCCATGGGTGTGGGTGTGGCGGCCATCCGCAGCGACAAAAACGCCGAGGCGGACAGCTTCGGTCTGGTGGCGCTGTGCTCCATCGGCCCGGTGATGGCGGTCATGGCCCTGGGCTTTTTGTACAACGACAGCGGCAGCGGCACGTATGCGGAAACGCATATCGCAAGCTATCTTGATACGGTGGAACTCGCCGGAGGCTATCTCCGGGCGCTGCCCACCTATTTTGGAGAAATGGCCCTGTCTCTGCTGCCCATCGCGGCGTTTTTCCTGGTATTCCAGGTGGTGTCCCTGAAACTGAACAAGTTTCCGTTCTGGCGCATTATCATCGGATTGGTATGCACGTATCTGGGACTGGTGCTGTTCATGACCGGGGTCAACGTAGGATTCTCCCCTTTAGGCGCTGTGCTGGGCCGGGAAATCATCTTGGGCGGCAAACAGGCGCTGCTGGTGCCGCTGGCCATGGTGATGGGCTGGTTCATTATTCGGGCGGAACCGGCGGTACATACCATGCAGCATCAGGTGGAGGAAGTCAGCGCCGGCGCGGTGTCGGGAGATGTGATGGGGTTTGCATTGTCTATCGCCGTGGCGCTGGCCAACGGACTTGCCATGGTGCGGGTACTCACGGGACTGAATATTTTGTATTTTCTCATTCCGGGCTATGTGCTGGCCCTGGGGCTGTCCTTTTTCGTGCCGCCCATGTTTACGGCCATCGCCTTTGACTCCGGCGGCGTGGCCAGCGGGCCTATGACGGCGACATTCATGCTCCCGCTGGCCATGGGAGCCTGTCAAGCGCTGGGGGGCGGCGTGCTGACCGACGCGTTCGGGCTGGTGGCCCTGGTGGCGATGATGCCGCTCATCACCGTGCAGGTGGTGGGCGCGGTGTACATGCTGCGCAGCCGGAAGCACGCGGCGGAGGACGCGGCGGAATACTTCGGCGACGAAGAGATCATCGAGCTTTGGGAGGTGGCGTGATATGGAACTGTACTTTACCATCTCCATCGTGGACCGCGCCCGGAGCGAAGCGATGCTGTCCCTGCTCCACGCCAACAAGGTGCAGCTGGCGCTGACCTTGCTGGGCAAGGGGACGGCGCAAAAGGAGCACTTGCTGTTGTACGGCCTGGAGGCCACAGAAAAAGCGGTGATCTGCGCCGTGGCCGGCGGGGAACAGACCCAGCAGATCATCAAAAACGCGAAACGGAAGCTGTTCATTGATATTCCCGGAAACGGCATTATGATGGCCATTCCGGTGAAAAGCGTAGGAGGAGGACGTACTTTGGCATATTTGACGGACAACGCGGTGCCCGGTCCCGGCGTGCCGGAACTGAAATTTGACTATGAATTGATCGTGACCATCCTCAACGAGGGGCACACGGACCCGGTCATGGACGCGGCCCGGGCGGCAGGCGCCGGCGGCGGCACCGTTTTGCACGCGAAAGGTACCGGCGCGAAGCGGGCCAATAAATTTTTCGGCGTGTCGTTGGCGGATGAGAAGGAAATGATCTTCATTGTGTCCAAAACGGGGGAGAAAGCGGCCATTATGAAGGCAATTGCCGAGCGTACCGGCCCGGGTACCCCGGCGGGGGCCATTTGCTTTTCCCTGCCCATCTCCGCTGTGGCGGGGCTGCGGGTGCTGGAGGATTGATGATGAGTCTGGCGCTGCGCAATGGATGTGAGGCCCCGGACGAGGTTGGGGCGCTGTTCTCGGAGTATACGGAGCTGCTGATCGCGGGAGACCCGGCGTTCCAGGCGTATCTGGAGCTCCAGAATTATGCCGGGGAACTGGTGCATTTGGAAGAAAAATACAGCCGCCCCGCCGGGCGGCTGTATCTGGCGGATTGGGACGGTGCTCTGGCGGGGTGCGTCGCCCTGCGCCGACTGGATGACGCCCGGTGCGAGATGAAACGGCTGTATGTGCGCCCGGAATTCCGGGGCCGCCATATCGCGCGGGCGCTGACGGAGCGCATCTTGGAAGATGCCCGGGAGATCGGGTACCGGGCGATGGTGCTGGATACCCTGCCGTTTTTGGACGGCGCTGTCCGGCTGTATGAAAAGCTGGGGTTTTACCGCATCGACGGGTATAATGACAATCCTATGGAGAATGCTGTTTACATGCAAAAAGACCTGTAAAAAGCGCCTCGGCTTGGGCCGGGGCGCTTTTGTTATGGAAGTTCCAGTTCCGTCAGGTTTTGGATCCATTTTCCGCTTTTGACCATGCCGAAGCCCAAACAGCATTTCAGTACCTCCGGGGATTGGCACAGAGCGAACAGCGGCACAATGGGCAGGCCGGTGTATCGGGACAGGCACCAGGCCAGAGGGATATTTACCAGCCAGACGAATACACTGTCAAACAGCAGGGTGATGAGGGTCTTGCCGCCGCAGCGGAGGGTGAAATAACTGCCGTGGGTGAAGGTCACCAAGGGCAGGAACAGGCCCATGATGATGAGCATTCGCGCTGCCAGCGCCCGGACTTCCGCGGTGGTGTTATAAAGCTGGGGGAACAGGGAGGAACACAAGGCCAGGACACCGCCGAATACCGCCGCCACCGCGGTGGCGAAGGCGATGAGCTTCCAAGCGTAGTCCCGGGCTTTTTCCAGTTCTCCCGCGCCCAGCTTCTGCCCCACGATGATGCCCACCGAGGTCCCCAAGGCGAAGGCCACGATGGTGAACAGCTGCCAGATGGTCTGGCAAATTTGATAGGCTGCCACCACGGACAATCCCCGGGTGGAGTAGCACTGGGCCATCATGGCCATGCCCGCGGACCAGGCCAGCTCGTTGAACAGTAGGGGCAGGCCCTTGCGGGTGATGTGGCCCGTCAGGGGGCCGGGGATGTAGAGACTGCGCCATGCGCCCTTGATAAAGGGGAAGCGGCGGGCGTTTTTGCCCGTGAAGACGATCAGGACGCAGCATTCCACCACACGGGAAATCAGCGTGGCGATGGCGGCGCCCCGGACACCCAGCATGGGGAAGCCCAGTTTGCCGAAAATCAGCACGTAGTTGAAGCACAGGTTCACGCCGATGGCGACGACGCTGGCCATCATGGGGACTACCGTTTGTCCGCATTCCCGGAGGGTATCGCCGTAGCACTGGGTCAGGACAAAGGGGAACACGGTGAACATCATGATCCGCAAATAGGACAGGGCTTCCCGCCGGCACAGGGCGATGTCTCCGGCGTTGTCCTCGTACAAAAACAGTTCGACCAGCCGGTCTCCGGCGAAATGGAACAGGCAGAAAGCGATCACGGATAGCGCCGCTGTGACAATGAGCTTATACCGGAAGGTATACCGCACACCGTCATGGTCGCCCTTGCCGAAAAACTGCGCGGTGAAGATGCCCGCGCCGGACACCCCGCCGAACACCGACAGCTGGAACACAAACAGGAGTTGATTGGTGATGGATACACCGGTCATGCTCTCGGTTTGCAGCCGCCCCACCATGAGATTGTCCAGAAGATTGACAAAGCTGGTGATGCCGTTTTGGACCATCAAAGGCAGGGCGATCATCAGCGCCATTTTATAAAATTCTTTCGTTCCGATGAGCTTTCGCATACTGAGACCTCACATATAGACATAACAGGCAGTATAGCAGACCGCCGGGGAGATTGCAATGCTCATAACAGCGACAGCAGGTCCTGCACGGCGGGGACCGTGAGTTTTTTGGGATAGATGATGCTGGTGCGGGCGGGGATGTTGAAGTTTTTGATGGGGACGAAAGACAGTCCGTCCATTCCCAGGTTCCGCAGACCCTCAGGCATGACGGATACCGCCATTTCCAGCAGCACGATCATGGCCATGCTGTAAAATCCGTCGGAGTACAGCCGCTTGTTGTTCCCCAGACCCAAATGCTGGTACATGCTATTGATGTTGTCCACGGAAGAGCGGTGATTGGGCTGATTGTTCATGACCAGGGGGATGCCCACCAGGTCTTTCCGGTCAATCTCCGGCTGGGCGGCCAAAGGATGCCGGGAACTGATCATCAGTGCGCAGGGCTCCTCCCGCAAAATGCGGTAAGACATCCAGTCCGGCACCTCGTTGCCTACCCAGGAGATCACCGCTACATCCAATTTCCCTTCGCCCATCATGTCTACGATGGTCTGATTGGTGCCGTCTTCCAGTTCGATCATGCGGTCGGGATAGCGCTGCCGGTACTGGCGCAGAAGGTCGAAGGCGGCCAGCAGTTCGTATTCGCTGGCATAGCCGAGCCGCAGGGTATTCGGGGAACCCTGTGCCATGCGCAGGCCTTCCGCCACGGCGCTTTGATATTCCCGCATGAGCTGACCGCACTGGCGGTAGAAGACCTCTCCGGCAGGGGTGAGTGTCACGCCCCGGTTGGCCCGGATGAATAGGGGAAAGCCCAGTTCCTGCTCCAACTGTTTGATCTGCAGGCTTACCGCAGTTTGAGAGATGCAATGTTCCTCCGCGGCTTTTGTGAAGTTCAGATACTTGGCGGCGGATAAAAATACCGGAAGCCTTTGAATGCTCATAAGAAATGCCCTCCAGATGCAAAGTTAAATATATTATAACAATAATTTTTTCTTATGGCAAGGCATGAAAATTGTATTGGACAAATTTTAAAAACAATGTTATTCTGTTGACATATAGAAAGAATATATAATTTTTTCCAGACAGGTCCGACATAAAAGGTGAATTATGCACGAAAATGTCGGGAAAAGACTGGCAATGTAACCAAAACGGCTTTACCGTTTAAAATTTTAAGGAGGTATTATTATGAGATTCGAAGGAAAAGTTGCGATTGTAACAGGTGCCAGCTCCGGTATTGGTCGCGCGACCGCGAAGATGATGGCCCGTGATGGGGCGAAGGTCGTTGCCGCCGCGCGCCGTTTGGACCGCCTGGAAGCGCTGAAAGCTGAAGTTGCTGAGGCGGGCTATGCTGGCTGCATTTTGCCGGTGCAGACCGATGTGCGTGACCCTAAGCAGATTGACAATATGTTTGATGTTGCTCTGAAGGAATTCGGCCATGTGGATATCGTTGTGAATAACGCTGGTATGCTGGACGGTCAGCTGCCTATCCATGAGACCAGCCAGGAAATCTACGATATGCTGTATGAGACCAACCAGCGTGCTGTTTACCTGGGCTGCCAGCGGGCCATCAAGATTTTCCTTGAGCAGGGTACCCCGGCAAATATCGTGAATGTGGCGTCTGCTGCGTCTCTGCGCGGCCTGAAAGGTGGCACCATGTACGTTATGACCAAACACGCTGTGTTGGGTATCACCCGTAACATTTCCGCTTCTTTCTTTGAAAAGGGCATCCGCTGCAACTGCATTGAGCCGGCAAATATCCGTTCCGAAATCAATAAGGTTCCTCGTGACTTGGGCATCGGTATTCTGGATTGGCAGATGCGCGCCGGTAATGCGGCTCCTCTGCACACCATCACGAAGCCCGGTGAAAAGAAACCCATTTTGGGCACTCCCGAGGATTGCGCTGAGTTGATTTGCTTCTTGGCAGATGATGTGGCTGCTCGTTACCTCTCCGGCGCTGAAGTGAAAATTGATGCTGGTTTCCTGAATATGTAATAGAAACAGTGAGGTTTCCGAAAAATTTCTGAATAGAAAGGAACTATACTATGTCTAAAGTACATACCGATTACTACGGCACTCATATGAAGTTCACAGAATACCCTAAGTTTGGTGTTCTGTCTGGTGTCAAGGTTGTAATGACAGGCATCAATATTGCCGGTCCTTATGTGGGCAGCCTGATGAGCGAAATGGGCGCACAGGCGCTGCAAATCGAGCATCCGCTGCAGCCCTGCTCCACCCGCGGCAACTACGGCTATTCGCAAGAGCACCGTAATGGCTTCTCCGTGGCCATTGACACCAAGAGCGCCCGCGGACAGGAAGTGTTCAAAAAGATCCTGGGCTGGGCGGATATCTGGATCGAATCCGGACGTCCTGGCATGTACGCCAAAATGGGCCTGAGCGATGAGTTCATCTGGGAAAACGTCAATAAGAAGCTGTCCATCGTCCACGTGTCCGGCTACGGCCAGTACGGCCCGGATAAGGACAAAGCGGCGTATGACGTGTCCGGCCAGGCTATGGGCGGCTACATGTACCTCAACGGCACCAGCCCCACGTCCGCGCCTTTGAAGGTCAATCCCTATCTGTCCGACTACGCGACGGCACTGAATGCGACCATTTGCGCGCTGTCCCTGCTGCATCACGCCACTGTCACCGGCGAGGGCGACAGCGTGGATATCTCCCAGTATGAGACCATGTTCAAACTGCTGGGCAGCTACCCGGCAGACTGGTTCAACCGCAGCTATCCCGCTCCCGGCGAGCCTGTCCGGTGGCGTACCGGCAACGTCAGTGACCAGGCGGCGGCGTTCTCTTTCTACGACTGCAAGGACGGCGGCACCATCTTTATCGGCTGTGTCGGCCCCGGCAACGTCAAGCGCGGCTTCCCGCTGTTCGGCCTGCCCCTGCCCGGCACCACCGACCCTGATATCTACGATAACTTCGGAGGCTGCCTAATCACTCTGCCTGTGGGCCAGCGCATTGAGGCTGCCATCAAGAAATTCTGCATGGAGCGCACTGTGGACGAGGTCGAGGCGGAACTGAACGCTGCCGGCATCCCCAACCAGAAGGCTTTCGGTCCTGAGGATATCCTGAAGAACGAGCAGTACGCTGCCCGTGAAGACATCATCACTTGGACCGACAGCGTCTACGGCGAGATGAAGGGCTACGGCGTGATGAATAAGTTCAAGAAAAATCCGGCCAAAATTGTGGCTTCCGCGCCTACCATCGGTGAGCACAACATCGAAGTATTCAAGGCCTTGGGCTTTGACGACAAGTTCATCGACGATATGTACGAAGCCGGCGAGTTCAGCGGCATGGATCCCAAGGAGACAGCCGAGCGCTGGAGACTGAAAGAGTGGCAGTTCTTCTGGAGACCTGACCAGGCAGAAAAACTGGGCCTGTAAGTCAAAAAAGAAATTGAATCATTAAAACCAGCGGGCCTTGGTGGGATTTCCCGCCGAGGCCCTTATTACCCCTATTGACCGAAAGGAACGACGAAATGTCCAAAATCGCGACCGATTATTACGGCACTCATATGAAATTTGACGAATATCCGTCGTTCGGTGTGCTGTCGGGTGTGAACGTGCTGACCACGGGCGTGAATATCGCCGGGCCTTATGCCGGGAGCATCATGTCGGAAATGGGCGCGAAAGTCTTGCAGGTGGAGCACCCGAAGATCCCCTGCAACCAGCGGGGGTGTTATGGCTATTCCCAGGACCACCGAAACGGTTTTTCCATGGCGCTGGATACCCATAGCGAACGCGGCATGGAAGTGCTGAAAAAACTGCTTATCTGGGCGGATATCTGGATTGAATCCGGCCGACCCGGTACATATGACAGGCTGGGGCTTTCCGATGAATACGTGTGGGACAATCTGAATCCTAAGCTGGCCATCGTTCATGTATCTGGATATGGGCAGTACGGCCCGGATAAGGATAAAGCGGCGTATGATGTGTCCGGTCAGGCTATGAGCGGCTATATGTATCTCAACGGCGCGAGTCCTACGTCTCCGCCGCTGAAGGTGAATCCCTATCTGTCGGACTATGCCACGGCGATGAACGCGTGCATCTGCGGTCTGGCGTTGCTGGTCCATGCCAGGGAAACCGGCGAGGGAGACAGTGTGGATATCTCCCAGTACGAGACCATGTTTCGGCTTTTGAGCAGTTATCCCATTGAGTGGTTCAATGTGGGCTATCCGGCGGACGGGGAACCGGTGCCTTGGCGCACCGGCAACGCCAGCAATCAGGCCGCGGGCTTTTCGTTCTACGACTGCAAGGACGGCACGATCTTTATCGGCTGTGTGGGTGCGGGGAACGTAAAACGGGGCTACCCGCTGTTCGGCCTGCCCTTACCAGGGACAACGGACCCGGAGATTTACGAAAATTTCAGCAGCTGCATGGTGACGTTGCCGCTGGGTCAGCGTATTGAGAAAGCAATTTCCGATTTCTGCGCGGATAAAACTGTGTCGGAGGTGGAGAGACTTTTGAATGAACGGGGCATCCCCAACCAGAGGGCTTACGGCCCCGGGGATATCCTAAAGGATGCTCACTACCGGGCCCGTGAAGATATCGTCACCTGGACGGACAGCGTCCTGGGCGAAGTGACAGGCATCGGGGTGATGAACAAATTTAAGCGGAACCCCGCGCGGATCGTGTCCTCCGCACCGACCTTTGGCGAGCACAATATAGAGGTGCTCAAAGCACTGGGCATTCCCGAGGAGACTATTGACATCATGTACGAGGTCGGCGAATTTGACGGTATGGACGCCAAGGAAACGGCCATTCGCTGGCGCATGAAGGAGTGGGGGTTCTTCTGGCGGGAAGATCAGTGGAAGACATTTGGTTTGTAATCTAAATGAAGATACAAAAAGGAATTTATCAGGAGGTATAACTATGGCAAAATTTACACCCGGCACTTACGAAGGTAAGGCCTACGGCAACGGCTACGACAGCAAGCCCAGCAGTGTGGTCGTATCCGTCACCCTGTCCGAGGACCGCATTGAGGACGTGAAGATCGTATCCCACGGTGAGATCAAAGGCGTGGGCTGGGGTCTGAAAACCTCTCCTGTGGAGACCATCCCCGCGGCCATCGTGAAGCATCAGTCTCTGGGGGTTCCCCCGGTGATCGGCGCGGAGAAAACCTCCAATGCCATCATCAAGGCGGCCACCAAGGCGATTGCCGCTTCCGGCGCGGATACAGCGGCTCTGACTGTTCCTGTTCCCCGTGAGAAGCATGGCGATGAAGAGCGTACGGTAGACTTCCTGGTCATCGGCGGCGGCGCTGGCGGCCTGGCAGCAGGCGTGCAGGCCCGTCAGGGCGGCGCGGATGTGCTGATCGTGGAAGCGGCCGGCGTCACTGGCGGCTCTGCGGCCCGTTCCGGCGGTAAGGTCATGGCTCCCGGTACCAAATGGCAGCATGCTGTGGGTATTTACGACGACCCCGATCTGCTGTACGATTACATGATGAAGCAGGGCAAGGGGATGATGGACCCCAAGAAGATCCGCTTCTTTGTAGACCGCGCGTATGAAAACCTGCTGTGGCTGGAAAACTGCGGCTGGAAGTGCCAGGATGTGGAGCCGATCCACGAGAGCATCGTCCCCTGGCGTGTGTACAACAGCGAAGGCGGCTCCTACATGTCCGCCGGACAGGGCGGCCATATCACCTACGCCATGCACAGCACCTATGAGAAGCTGGGCGGCGAAATCGTGTTCGAGTGCAGCCTGAAGAACTTGATCGTGGAAAACGGTGCGGTGAAAGGCGCTGTGTGCGAGTACGCCGGCGGCGGTACGCTGACGGTCCACGCTAATAACGTCCTGTTGGCTACCGGTGGCTTCGCGGCCAACCGTGAGAAGCTGGAGGGCCTGTATCCCCAGATGAAGGGTTACTTCACCGACGTGCCTAAGACGAACGTAGGCAAGGGCGTTGCCGAGGCTGTGAAGGTCGGCGCCAAAGAGTATGTTTCCCCCGGCGTGCAGGTCAACTACATGAGCATTTCCTCCGCTTTCATCGGCATCAAGGAGGAAGCCGGCCTGATCGTGGACGCGGACGGCAACCGTGTAGTCAACGAGTGGAGCTACCAGTACGTGGTGGGCGACGCGCTGATGCGGACCAAGAAGGACCACGCCTGGTACGTGACCAGCGGCAAGGACAACTATGCAACGGTTCAGGCTGCCTTTAACGCGGGCAAGACTTCTGATCCCAAGGATGTGTATGCGGATTCTCTGGAAGAACTGGCTCAGAAGATGGGCGTGGAGTACGCCACGCTGAAGGCCACCGTGGACCGCTACAACCAGATGTCCGCCAACGGCAAGGATGAGGACTTCGGCAAGCCCGCCGAGTTCATGTTCCCCGTGGACGGCCCCAAGTACGCGGCATTCTACTACACTCCCTGCATCACCGTTACTTTTGGCGGTCTGGAGACGGACATTGCTGCCCGTGTTCTGGACGTGAACGGCAAGATCATTCCCGGTCTGTACGCCACGGGCGAGAGCGCGCCCACCGGCATTTACGGCACCATCTATCCGGGCTGCGGCACCTCTATCGGCACCGCTGTTCTGTGGGGCCGTGTTGCTGCGGGCATGGCTACCGGCCAGCCTGTGGAATAAGGAACCATCAAAAAAACCACCCCGCCAGGGGTGGTTTTTTCTTTTGACAGCCGATCGGCTTGGACTTGAAAAAAAACTGCCGGTCGGGTATACTGAAACAGTAAATGCAGGAAAGACACAAATCCATTACATAAGGAGAGGAAACTATGTTAGCGGAGATCGCAAAAAAGTATTATCTGGAAAAGGGCGCGAATTGCTCGGAAGCGGTAGTCAAGGCGGCAAACGAAGCCTACGGCTTGGGTCTGGATGAACAGGCGCTGAAGCTGGTGTCCGGATTTGGCGGAGGCTGCGGCTGCGGAGACCTGTGCGGCGCCATCGCCGGCGCGCTGAGCGTGCTGAGCGTGTTGTCCGTGGGACCGAACGGAGCTCATGGGACAGAGGGCTTCGGCCCGCTGTGCGGTGATTTGGTGAAGCAGTGCAAACAGCAGCTTGGCAGCACGGATTGCGCCGAAATCAAGCCCAAATTTGCATCTCCGGAGACCCGCTGCATCCGCACGGTGGAAATCGCCGCTGAGACACTGGAAGCCTATCTCAAGGAACACGGGAAGCTGGCATAATGGAACGGGTCTGCTATGTGGTTTGCGCCTGGCACGGAGAGGACGCGGTGATCCGTCCTGCCCCCGGCGACTTTGTGATCGCTGCCGACGGCGGATACGCGGCGCTGTCCGCCCTGGGCATCCGGCCCGATCTGGTAGTGGGGGACTTTGATTCTCTGGGTTATGTGCCGGAGGGAGAGGACATTGAGTGCCACCCGGTGATGAAGGACGATACGGACGCCATGCTAGCGGTACGTCTGGGCTTGGAACGGGGATACCGAAATTTTGTGCTGGTGGGCGCTATCGGCGGCCGGCTGGACCACACCATCGCCAACCTGCAAACGCTGTTGTTCCTGGCGGAGCACGATGCTGTGGGCCTGCTCTACGGCGACGGCACTGCCGCCACCGCGGTGCGCAACGGCAGCGTGACCCTAACCGGTTCCGGGGTAGTGTCCGTATTCTGCTTCGGCCCGCCGGCCACGGGGGTGTACGAGCGGGGGCTGCTGTACGGCCTGGACAACGCCACGGTCACCAGCGCGTTTCCCATCGGTGTGAGCAATGAGTTCACAGACGGCCCGGGGACCATTTCCGTGGAAGACGGCGCGCTGCTGGTTTTGTGGTCAACGGACAGGGAATCCCTGCCGGACATTGTGAAAATGCGCTGAAAAAGGCATTGTGCAAACGCACAATGCCTTTCTTTTTTAAGTCCGCTTTTGGAAAAACGCCCGGAGGCACTGATAAGTCTCATCGCTGATATCATGTTCCAGCTTGCACGCGTCGATTTTCGCGGTTTCCTCGCTCACTCCGATGGCCATGAGCACGTCGGTGAGCAGCAGGTGCCGGTCGTAGGTATCCTGCGCGATCTGACGGCCCTGTTCCGTCAGGCGGATGAAACCGTCGTCGCCTACCTCCACATAGCCCTTGGAGCGGAACGCTTTCAAAGTCTGGCTCACGGTGGGTCTGGAGTAGCCGAAATAATTGGCGATATCCACGGCCCGCACGCGGGACTTTTGGGCCTGGAGCACCATGATCGCTTCCAGGTAATCTGCTACGGATTCTGTGACTGCCATTCGCTCGCCCTCCGGGGAAAGTTTTTTATACTGTATCACAGATTCCCCGCGTTTGCAAGGGCTTGCGCCAGCTTTGCGAACTCCGGGATGGACAGTGCCTCGCCGCGGACGCGCTCGTCAAAACCGCAGGAAGCGATGATATCCGCCAATTGCTGCTTGGACAAGGTCCCGAACCCGGCCCCCAGGGCATTGACCAGAGTCTTGCGCCGCTGGCTGAACGCGGCCCGAACAGTGCGGAAAAACAGTGCGGTATCCGGCACTTCCGCCGGCGGGTCGGCGCGTTTTTGCAGCCGTATGACGCTGCTGGTCACCTTCGGCGCGGGCATAAAGCAGTGGGGCGGCACGTCGAAGAGCAGTTCCGGCTGGGCGTACCACTGGACCAGCACGGAAAACGCGGAATAATCCGCGGTCCCCGGCTTGGCGGCCATGCGCCGGGCCACTTCCTTTTGCACCATGACCGTGATGGTCTCGAAACACCCGGCTTCCAAAAACGCCGTGATCAGCGGGGAGGTGATGTTATAAGGCAGATTCGCGCACACCACCGGCCGCAGCCCGGCGAATTTCTCCGCTGCCAGACTGGGCAGGTCCGTTTTCAGCGCGTCGCCGTAAACGACCTCCACATTGCCGTATTCCTCCAGGGTCCGGGCCAAGATTGGCTGGAGCGCCGTGTCCAGTTCCAGACAGACCACCTTGCCCGCACCGGGCGCCAGACAGGAAGTCAGGCACCCGATGCCCGGGCCGATTTCCAGCACGCCGGTATCCGCGCCGATGCCCGCTTCCTCCGCGATGCGCAGGGGGACGGAGGGGTCAATGAGGAAGTTCTGCCCCATGGATTTGGAAAAACGGAACCCGTTTTTTCCTAAAATTTCCCGGATGATCGCCGGGGCACACAGTTGTTGTACAGTCATTTCAGTACCTTTTCAAACGCCTGCCGGGTGCCGGACAGCCCCGGTTCCGGGATGAGTTCCACATTCCCGGCGAACCGGTATCCGTGCCGCAGCAGCAAATGCTTCATGGGCTGGTTTTTTTTGTGGGTCAATAGCCGGAGGGCCCGTGCGCCCTGATTCAGCGCGGTTTCTTCGATGAAGCGCATTTCATGGTCCGCCATACCGGTGCCGGCGAATTTCCCAGCTACCACATTTCGGTGCAGCACCGAATAAGGCGCTTCCGAGTGCCATTTGCCGTCGGTAAGCTCCGCTTCGTAGTAGGGCGCTCCCGGCGCTTCCACCGTGAACATCCCGGAGGGTTCATCGCCGTACAGCAAAAGGAAGCACTCGCCCCGGGCGATGTCGGCGGCGAAGGTCTCTTCGCTGGGGTATGGCCCCTGCCACACGTCCACCCGGGCTTTTTTCAGCCGTTTCCGCGCGCCGGAGAGCAGCTCCAAAATCGCGGGCATGTCCTCCATCGCCGCTTTCCGGCAGGTGACCGTCTCCGTCAGCTTCATGCGGGAGCGCTCCCGCTGAAGCTCCAGCAGCAGCTTTTCGTCGGCCTCGTCCGGCCGGAATGCCGCGAACATATCCGGGCGCTTGATCCGGGTGCGCTCCAACTGCTGTTTGCGCCGCCAATGCTCGATTTTAGCGTGGTCGCCGCCTCGCAGCACCTCCGGGACCTCCCGGCCCTCCCAAACCTCCGGGCGGGTGTATTGCGGGTATTCCAGCAGGCCGTCCCAATGGCTCTCGCCGGTGTAGCACTCCGTGTCGCTGAGCACCCCCGGCACCATGCGGCACACGCAGTCCGTGACCACCATCGCCGCCAGTTCTCCGCCGGTGAGCACGTAGTCCCCGATGCTCAGTTCCTCGTCCACGCATTCCTCGATGAACCGTTCGTCGATGCCCTCATAATGCCCGCAGACCAGCACCAAATGGTCATACTCCGCCACCAGCCGCCGGGCTTCCGCCTGATTGAACGGCCTGCCCTGGGGGGACATATAGATCACCCGGCTTTTCCGCGGCCCCGCTTTGGTCATCACGTCGTCCAAACAAGCCTTCAGCGGCTGCGCCATCATCACGCAGCCCCAGCCGCCGCCGTAAGGATAGTCGTCTACCTGCTGCTGTTTATTGTCCGTATAATCCCGGATTTGGGTGCATTGGATGTCGATAACGCCCTTTTTTGCCGCGCGTCCCAGAATACTTTCGCCCAAAACGGCGCGCATACTGTCAGGAAACAGGGTCAGAATGTCGATGCGCATGGGTCACATCCCCTCAATCAGGCGCACGGTGATGACGCCGCCGTCCACGTCTACATTCAAAATGAACTCCGGCACCGCCGGGATGAGATGCTCCGTTTCTCCCTGTATCTGATACACCTGTCCACCGGGAAGGTCCATTACGTCGGTCAATTCGCCGATGATGTCGCCGGCTTCGTTGACGACTTTCGCGCCCAAGATATCTTGAATAAAAAATCGGCCTTTCGGCAGCTTCGCGTCTGCCCGGTCGATGAAAACGACCTTGCCTTTTAAGGGCATGGCGGCGTTGATATCTTCTACCCCCTCGAATTTCGCGACCAGGCGCTTTTTATGCACGATGGACCGCTCCACCCGGACGGGTTTGTTGTCAATGTAAAAGGTCTTGAATTTTCGCAGGAACGCCGCGTCGTCGGCCCAGGGGACGATCTGTACCTCGCCCCGGATACCGTGAGTATTCACGATCTCTCCTGCTTCCAGGTATTGTCTTTTTTCCATAAGTGCCTCTTTCTAAAAAATGCGCCTCGCATTGAGGCGCATTTTTTAATCCAAAATCTCTACTGAGACTTTCTTGCCCTTTCTCTGGGCGACGGCCTTCATGAGGATGCGGATTTGTTTTACGATCCGTCCCTGCCGGCCGATGACCTTGCCCATGTCGCCGTCTGCGACCCGCACTTCAAATACGGTCTCGCCGCCGGCTTCGCGCTCGGTCACGGAGACCTCGTCGGGATGATCCACGAGGTTCTCCACGATATAGGTCAACAGTTCTTTCATGCCGGTATAACTCCTTATTCAGCGGCCTCGGCTTTCTTCAGCAGTCCTCTGACGGTGTCGGTGGGCTGGGCGCCGTTGCTGATCCAGTACTTGGCACGCTCCATGTCGATCTTGATGGTGGCGGGGTTCGTCAGGGGATCGTAAGTACCGATCTCTTCGATGAACCGGCCGTCACGGGGATCGCGGGAATCCGCCACGACCACACGGTAGAACGGTGCTTTCTTCGCACCCATTCTGCGCAGTCTAATTTTAACCATTTCAATTTCACCTCTCTTAGTGTTTGGAATCATCTATAAAAAGGAAGTTCCATTCCCTTTTTATTTAAATAATTTCCCGAACATGCCGCCCTTGGGCATCACGGGAGGCATCTGCCCCGGCACACCGCCGTTTTTCTTGGCTTTTTTCATTTGCTTTTTCATTTGCCGCTTGCCTGCGCCGTTCATCTGTTTCATCATTTGCTGCATGGTGTCATACTGCTTGATGACCCGGTTCACGTCCACCACGGCGACCCCCGCGCCAGCGGCGATGCGCCGTTTGCGGCTGGCGTTCAGGAGATTGGGATTTTCCCGCTCCTGGTGGGTCATGGACTGGATAATGGCCTTGGTGCGGCGCATGACGGAATCGTTCGGGTCCGCTTCTTCCAGGGCTTTTGCGTCGATGCCGGGCATCATGGCGGCGATGTCCGCCAGAGAACCCATGCCCTGGATGGCTTCCAGCTGGTCCAGATAATCGGTCAGGGTGAATTTATTTTCCAGCATCCGCTGGGCAAGCTGCTCCGCTTTTTTCTCGTCCATGACCTGCTCGGCCTTTTCGATCAGGGAGAGCACGTCGCCCATGCCCAGGATGCGCCCGGCCATGCGGTCAGGGTAGAACGGTTCGATCTGGTCCAGCTTTTCGCCCATGCCTGCGAACTTGATGGGCTTGCCCGTCACCGCCCGGATGGACAATGCCGCGCCGCCTCTCGCGTCGCCGTCCAGCTTGCTCAGCAGCACGCCGGTCACGCCCAGCGCCTCGTCAAAGGCGGAAGCGGCGTTCACTGCGTCCTGGCCGGTCATGGCGTCTACCACCAGCAAAATCTCCGCCGGTTCTACCGTATCCCGGATGCGCACAAGCTCGTCCATCAGGGCTTCATCGATGTGCAGCCGGCCCGCGGTATCCAGGAACACCAGGTCCTGCCCGTGGCGTTTGGCGTATTCAATGCCGTTTTTCGCGATCTGCACCGGGTCGCCCTGTCCCTCCTGGAACACGGGGATGCCCAGCTGTCCGCCGACGGTCTCCAGCTGCTTGATGGCGGCGGGACGGTACACGTCGCAGGCCACCAGCAGGGGATTTTTGCCCTGGCGCTTCATATAGCCCGCCAGCTTCGCGCCGTTGGTGGTCTTGCCCGCGCCCTGCAAACCCACCAGCATTACGATGCTGGGCGTCTTGCTGCCGATGTTCAGCTTCTGCGTGTCGCTGCCCATGAGGGCGATCAGCTCTTCGTTGACGATCTTAATGACCATCTGGGCCGGATTCAGGCTTTCCAGAATGTCTGTGCCGATGGCCCGGTCGGTGACTGTTTTGATGAAGTCCTTGACGACCTTGAAGTTGACGTCCGCTTCCAGCAGCGCCAGCTTTACCTCGCGCATGGCTTCCTTGACGTCCGCTTCTTTCAGCCGCCCCTTGCCGGTGAGTTTTTTAAACGCGGAGGACAGCTTTTCCGATAAACTTTCAAATGCCATGTATTGTTACCCCTTGAGTTGTTCCAGCTTCTCCGTCAATTCTAATGCCAATGCCTTCGTCTCGCCCTCAAGCCGCCCGCACAGGGCTTCCAGCGCTGTTTCGATCTCTCCGATAGCGCTTTGTGTCTCCTGAAACCGGACGATCAGGCCGGTTTTTTCCTCGGTGCTCCGAAGGGTCTCTTCCGCGCGCTTGATGATATCCCAAACGCCCTGGCGGGAAATGCCCGTCATTTCTGCGATCTCGCTGAGGGAATAGTCCTCATTATAATGGAGGTCAAAGTACGTGCGCTGTTTTTCCGTGAGCAGCTCGCCGTAAAAATCGAACAGCATGGTGCGGTATACGGTCTCGTCTGTCACGGGATCACCTCCGGGCGTGTAAATCAGTTTTCCTTTACAGCGTTGTGATTATAGCACCATTGCCCGGCGGTGTCAAGTGTTTTTGCTTCATAGACTTTCTATGGAATATAAGTGGCAAAATTGGGAAAAATACCAAGCATCTCATTGTATAAGGATGGTCGAAGCACGACATGGAATATTCACAGCACGGCATTTACATCGAGGACGCGCGGCTGACGGCCTACGCGGAAAACGCCGCCCGCTCGGTCCGGGTGGATGGGCTGATCTCCGGCAAGGGCACCGCCAAGACAGTCCACGAGGACCTGCGCCGGCTGCGGTCGGCCCACAGCGCCCTGGCGCAAAAGGCCCGGGACAATCCCGTGAATCAGGCCCAGGAATGGCTGCTGGACAACTGGTATCTGGCGGTCCGGGAGGGGCAGGACGCCTGCGACGCTTTCCGCCACAGCAAACGTCTGCATACCGCGGGCAAAGATACCCGCATCTTCACCCTGGCGACAACCTTACTGCGCGCGGGGGTGGGGGAAGTGACCATGGAGCGCTGCGAGCTGTTTTTAGACGGTTTTCAGCAGGTCAGTCCCCTGAGCCGTGAGGAACTGGGTCTGTTTGTACCGGCCCTCATCGGTGCGGCGGTCCACGCTTTGGCGGAACTGTATCAGGACGCGGCAGCGGACGGGGAATACGCCGGAAAGCTGTTCACCACTCTGCGGCTGCTGGGGACGCTGGACCTGTCCGCTCTGCTGGAACGGCAAAGCGCCGTGGAGCAGATCTTATGCGGCGACCCGGCGGGGGTGTACCCCCACATGGCGGAGATCACCCGGGACGCTTACCGCCGGAAGGTCTCGCAGCTTGCCAAGCAGCACAATACCGAGGAATACCGCATTGCCCGCCGGGTGGTGAAGCTGTGCGAGGGCGCGCAGAATCCGTCGGCCCGGCACGTGGGCTACTATCTGTTCCGAAAGCCCCTGGGACGCTTGGAGGCGGCTCCCCGGGGCACGGCTTACGTGGCGGTATTTTTGCTGTCCACGCTGTTTATTTCCCTGCTGCTGGGGTTCCAGGTGCAAAGCATCCTGGGGACGCTGCTGCTGATTATTCCGGTGTCGGAGGTGGTAAAAAACCTCATTGACTTCATCCTGACCAAAGCCATTACACCCCGGCAGATCTGCCGCATGGAACTGAAAGACGGCATCCCGGAGGAGGGGACGACCATCTGTGTGGTCTCGGCCCTGCTCACGGGGGAGAACGCCGGACGTGACGCGGCGAAGAACTTGGAAGAGTTTTATCTGAGCAACCGGGACTGTGGGGAAAACCTGCTGTTCGGCATCCTGGCGGACCTGAAAGAAGCGGGCAAAGCGGAGCTGCCGGAGGACCAAAACTGCCTGCTGGCCGCCAAGGAAGCGGTCGAACGGCTTAACCGGAAATACGGCGGCGGCTTTTACCTGTTCTACCGGGAGCGCGCCTACAACGAGCGGGACAAGCGCTGGTGTGGCTTTGAGCGCAAGCGCGGCGCCCTGCTGTCCCTGGCGAAGCTCCTGGGGGGTGAAGAGAGCGGGCTTATCACCCTGTCCGGCGACGTGTCCCGTCTGCGGGGCGCCGCCTACATCCTCACGCTGGACGCGGACACCCGCCTGTGCCCCGGCACGGCCCGGGAACTGGTAGGCGCGATGCTCCATCCCCTGAACCGGCCGGTGTTGGACGAGAAAACTGGTGTGGTCACATCCGGCTACGGTCTGATTCACCCCCGCATTTCCGTAGACCTGACCTCCGCCACGGAGACGGACTTTGCCCGCATTTTCGCCGGACAGGGCGGCACCGACCCCTATACCGGCGGCTGCGGGGAACTGTATATGGACCTGTTCGACCGTGGCGGCTTCGCGGGGAAGGGCATCATCGACGCGGAGATGCTGGTGGAGTGCTCCAAGCATCTGCTGGAAGGCCGCATCCTGTCCCACGACGCGCTGGAGGGCGCGTACCTCCACGGCGGCTACCTGTGGGATGTGGAACTGACCGACGGCTTCCCGGGAAACCCGGTGAGCTACATGAAGCGTCTGGAGCGCTGGACCCGGGGCGACTGGCAGAATGCGCCCTGGGCATTCCGCAAAAAAGGCGGCGCGCTGTGCGATATCGACCGGTTCAAGCTGCTGGATTCCCTGCGCCGGTCTCTGGTAGCCCCGGCGACGCTTTTGTGCCTGCTGTGTGGCTTTTTGCTGCCGGAGACCGGCCCGGTGGTGGCGGCCTGGGCGGCGTTGATCGCGCTGTTGTCCCGGTTTTTGCTCACCCTGGCGGAGACCTCTGTGCGCAAGGAGCAGGAGCGTAAAGTGCGCTACCACAGCACCATTCTCCACGGTGGTAAGGGCGCGCTGCTGGTCACGGCGTCTCGGCTGATTTTGCTGCCTTGGGAAGCCTGGGTGACCTTTTCCGCCATCTGCAAGGCCCTGTGGAGGATGAACGTATCCAAGCGGAATTTACTGAGTTGGCAGACCTTTGCCCAATCCGGGGGCAAAAAGGGCGGTTTCGGGTCTTATCTGGAACGGATGCTGCCGTCCATTGTGACCGGGCTGGCGCTTGTTTTGCTGCCCTGCGCGGTGATCGGAAAAGCGGTGGGTATTTTGTGGCTGGTGTCACCGCTGTTTGCATTTCTCATTGCCCAGCCCCGGCGGGAAAGTGCCCCGCTGTCCGGGGCGGACCGGGCCTATCTGCGCCAGCGGGCGGGGGAGATTTGGCAGTATTTTGTGGACAATTGCACTGCCGAGGACCACTATCTGCCACCGGATAACGTCCAGGAACAGCCGCCCCGGGGCGCGGCGCACCGCACCTCGCCCACGAATATCGGGCTTGCCATGACTTCTGCCCTGGCTGCGGCGGACCTGGGGCTGGATACGGAAGTTTCCTGCGAGCTGTTCATCGAGCGTATCCTGACCACTTTGGAGCAGATGCCCAAGTGGAGCGGACATTTATATAACTGGTACGACACCCGCACCCTCACGTCCCTGCATCCCGTTTACGTGTCCACCGTGGACAGCGGCAACTTGGCGGCGTCGCTCATCACGGTGGCGGCGGGGATGGAGGAGTACGGACGTCCCGACCTGGCGGCGCGCGCCCGACGGCTGTTCGAGGATATGGACTTTTCGCCCCTGTACGACCCCAGCCGCCATCTGTTCACCATCGGCATGGACCTGTCCGCCGGGAAGCTGTCCCAGGGCTGGTACGACCTGCTGTCCAGCGAGGCGCGGCTGACCGGGTATGTGGCCATCGCCAAGGGAGACGTGCCGCGCAAGCACTGGCGGCACCTGTCCCGGGCGCTGGTGGCGAAGGACGGGTACCGGGGCATGGCATCCTGGTCTGGGTCTATGTTCGAGTACCTGATGCCGGAGCTGTTTTTGCCCCTGTGCCGGGATTCTTTGCTGTACGAGACGGCGAAATTCTGCGTCTATGTCCAGCGCAAGCGCCCGCCCAAGGGAGTGCCCTGGGGCATTTCCGAATCGGCGTTTTTCTCGTTGGACACGGCGCTGAATTACCGCTACAAGGCCCACGGCTGCGCGGCTTTGGCCCTGAAGCGGGGCATGGATGACGATTTGGTCATCTCCCCGTACAGCACGTTCCTGACCCTCCCGGTGGCCCCCGGCGCGGCGGTGAAGAACCTGCGCCGCATCCAGGCCTTGAGCCCCCTGGGGCCCTACGGATTTTACGAAGCCCTCGACTTTACCCCCGCCCGGTGCCGCTCCAACAGCGGCGAGACGGTGCGGTGCTATATGGCCCACCACCTGGGCATGAGTATGACCGCCATCGGCAATCTGCTTCACGGCAACGCCAATGTCCGCCGCTTTTTGTCCGACCCCGCTATGGCGGCCCACAGCTGCCTGCTGGAAGAAAAAGTGCCCATCGGCGGTACGGTGCTGCGCCGGCGGAGTATTCAGACACCCCAAAAACCGCCCCGGCTGCTGCCTGCTACCTGGCGCATGGAGGACCGCCGCATCTGCTGGACGGACCCGGCCTGCTGTGTGCTGTCCAACGGCAGCTATACGCTGCTGGCCGACGAGATGGGCGCTTTGGACGCGGCCAGCCAGGACGTGGCTATCTACCGCGTGGAGGACACACCCTTTACCCTGACCGTCGGAGAAGAGCGCACGCCGCTGCTGCCCCGGCCCCATATGCCCTGCGCCTACCGCTGGGAGTTCAGTTCCCGGGCGGCGCAGTATGTCTGCGATGCCCACCGGTTCACGGCGGAGACGACTTTGTCCGTTTCCGCTGTGGAGCGGGGGGAAGTGCGGGTGGTGGAGGTCCGGGCGAAGCAGGCCATCCCGGAGGGGACGCTCATGTACCGCTTCCAGCCGGTGCTGGCGTTTTCCGCCGACCTGCGGTCCCATCCGGCCTACTGCCGACTGGGTCTGCGGGCGCGGCTGGAGGATAATACGCTGGTCATTTCCAGAGCACCCCGGAATCAGCTGCCTGCTTTGCATCTGGCATTGAGCTGTTCCGCGCCTATGTCTGTAGACGAACCGCTGGGGGACCTGGCGGACCCGGCGCTGACCATCCGGGTACCCGTTAAACTCCAAAAAGACGCGGTGTTTCAAGTGCGCTTTACCCTATGCACCGCGGTCAGCGAGGGCGCGGCCATTGCGGGTTCCCGGCGGATGCTCATTGAAAGCCGGGAAGAGCAGGCGGCGCTGCCGGAATCCGCCGGTGTGCTGCTGCACATGGGTACCCAGGAATCCGCCCTGGCGATGGAACTGCTTCGGGCTTTGCGCCGGCCCACAGTCCACGGGCCGCTGCCTGGAAAGCGGGCGCTGCTTTGGAAATACGGCGTATCCGGCGACCTGCCCATCTTGTTCGCGCGCATTACGGATAAGGACCAGCAGCCTGCCGCCGCCGACTTGATCCGCTGCCACGGCCTGCTGAGTCTGTGCGGCGTGAAATCCGATTTGGTCCTGTCCTGCGGGGGCGGAGATTATCTCAACCCCACCATGCGCTTTTTGGAGACGACCTTGGCGGAATTGGGCCTGGACGGCACTTTGAATGCCCAGGGCGGCGTGCATCTTCTGCCGGACAGCGACGAGACCGTATCCATCGCCGCGCCCTTTGCCACGGTGGTGATGGACTTGTCCTCCACTTTTGCGGATAAACCACGCGCATTTGATGAATTGACCCCCATATTTGCGTCAAAATCAAGAAAAGAAAGCATTTCTGTCCCCACAACCAGTTATACGGACGACTGCGCTTTTCAATTTTCGGTCCACGACAGCCTGCCGCCCCGGGCGTGGTCGGATATCCTGACCGACGGCGCGCTGAGCTGGTGCGCGGCGGACGCCGGGGTGGGGCATTTATGGTACCGGAACGCGGCGCTGTACCGCATCACGCCCTGGGAAAACGATCCCTACGCCGTGCGCGGCCCGGAGACGCTGGAGTATCTTCCGCCGGAGGGTACGCCGGTGAGTTTGTTCGCGGCGAATGACGGATTGCCCTGCGCCGTGACTTACGGCTTCGGCTGGGCGAAATGGGAAAAGACCCTTCCTGCCGGGACCATCACCACCACGGCGTTTATCCCGGCCGGGAGCGCGGCCCGGGTGTTCATCGTGCAAAGCGGCGTTGCCCAGGGCAAGCTCCGCTGGCGGGCGGACTTGCAGTTGGGCGAGTACGCCCGGGACGCTGCCGGGGTGGAGACCTGGCGGGACGGCGCGGCGTTGTGCGCGCGAAATCCCGCGTCAGTGTTCCCGGACACCGTGTTCCGCATGGTGTCCGACCCGCCGCCGGAGGACTTTACCTGTGATCGGGTCAGCGCGGACCAGGGGAAATGGGACAGCTTTACCGGGGCGGGCGCGTCCCCGTGCTTTTGCGCGCGGCTTCCCATGGCGGGAACGGTGACACTGGTGTGTGGCTGTGCCGAGACCGACGTGCTGCTGCCCCTGACCCAGCCGGAGGCGGCGTTCATCGCCTTGGAGCAGACCCAAAACCGCTGGAAATCCACCGCCGCCCGGCTCACGGTGCGAACGCCTGACCCGGCGGTGGACCACGCCATGGGCGGCTGGGCGGCGTATCAGGCCATCGCGGGGCGCATTCTGGCCCGAAGCAGCCTGTATCAGGGCGGTGGCGCCTTTGGCTTCCGGGACCAGCTGCAAGACGCGGTGAATGTCCTGCTCATCGACCCGTCCATCGCCGCGGAGCAAATCCCCGCCTGCTGCGCCCGGCAGTACCGGGAAGGCGACGTGCAGCACTGGTGGCACTTGCCGGAGGGCCGGGGCATCCGCTCCCGGTGCAGCGATGATCTGCTGTGGCTGCCCTGGGCGTTGTGCGAGTATGTAGAAAAGACTGGGGACGAGGAACTTTGCCGCCGGGAGGTGGCCTATCTGGATTCTCCACCCCTGTCAGAAACGGAGCATGACCGCTACGAACTGGCCCTGCCCGGCACGGAAACGGACAGCGTATTGTCCCACGCCCGGCGGGCGCTGGACTGTGTGCTGTCCCGGGGCGAGGGGGAGCACGGACTGCTCCTCATGCTGGGCGGCGACTGGAACGACGGCATGGGAGCCGTGGGCAAGGACGGCCGGGGCGAAAGCGTGTGGCTGACCTGGTTTTTTGCCCACACAGCCCAGCGGTTCGCATCGCTTTTGGACCGATTCGCCAACGGCGATGGAGAAAAATACCGCCAATACGCCCTGCGCTACGGCAAAGCGGCGGAGGAAAGCTGGGACGGCGGCTGGTACCGGCGGGGCTATTATGACGACGGCACGCCGCTGGGGAGCGGAGAAAGCGCGGTTTGTCAAATCGATTCCATCGCCCAAAGTTGGGCGGTGATGAGCCCCGGGGCCGCCCCGTCCCACCGGAAAACGGCGCTGGACAACGCGCTGGCGCGGCTGTTTGACCGGGAGCATCAGATCGTGAAGCTGTTCGACCCGCCGCTGCCCCCGGAGGATACCCGGGCGGGGTATTTGTCCGGCTACGGCCCGGGTTTCCGGGAAAACGGCGGGCAGTATACCCACGGCGCTTTGTGGCTGGCTATGGCCTGTTTCCGGGAACAGCGCCCGGACGACGGATGGGCGGTTTTGCGGGCGCTGTGGCCCGAGGGCCGAGACCTGTCGGCGTTCCAAGGGGAACCGTTCGTGGTTCCGGCGGACGTGTATTCCAACCCCAATGCCATGGGTATGGCGGGCTGGACCTGGTACACCGGGTCGGCGGGCTGGTATTTCCGGGTGTTCAGCGAGGAACTTTTGGGCCTGCGCATGGAAAACGGCGGTCTGACCATCGCACCGAACCTGCCAAGTGGCTGGGATGGGTACTCTGCCGTGTTCCGGCAGGGCGATGGGTCCGAACTGGCCATTGAAGTGCGCGGCGGTACCGTCACCGTGAACGGCACACCCTATACGCCCGGCACATCTTTATCGATTGTTCAAAAAGAATTCATTAACAATTGAGGAAAAGTGTGGTATACTATCCGTAATTGGAATGGATTTCCAAAACGAAAGAGAAAAAGGACAACGTACTATGACCTTGACCCGAAATGAGATCATGCCCGGCGTGTTCCTGAACTGCGTGACGACGGAGAAGTTTAAAACGGGCTGTTTGAGCATCAGTCTGCTCAGCCAGCTGTGCCGGGAAACGGCGGCGATGAACGCCCTGATCCCCCACGTTCTGCGCCGGGGGACCCGGCGGTTCCCGGAGATGGAACAGCTTTCCGGGGAGCTGGACCGGCTGTACGGCGTGGGCATCGCCCCCGCGGTGCGGAAGATCGGTGAAATCCAGGCGGTGGGCCTGGTGGCTGATTTTGTGGACGGCCCCTATGTCCCGGATTTTGAGGGCCTATTCCACGATACGGTGCGCCTGACCTGCGAGGTGCTGTTGGACCCCTGTCTGGAAAACGGCCTGCTGTCCCGGCAGCATGTGGAGAGCGAAAAGCGGCAGCAGCTGGACCAGCTGCGCAGCCGTATCAACGATAAGCGCTCGTATTCTCTCCAGCGCATCATTGAACTGATGTGCTGTTACGAGGACTTTGCCGTGTCCCGCAGGGGAGATGAGGAGACGACGGAAGCCGTCACCTCGGAAGCGCTCACGGAGCAGTATCGCAAACTGCTGGAGACCAGCCCCGTTGAAATTTTCTACTGCGGCAGTTACCCCTATGAGCACGTGGAAGCCCTGCTGCTGGAGCAGCTGAAGGACCTGCCCCGGGGGGAGATCGATTTTGACATCGGCACGGATATCCGCATGAACGCCGTGGAGGAACCGCCCCGGTATTTTGAAGAAGAACTGGCGGTGACCCAGGGGAAGCTGTCCATCGGCTTCCGGCTGGGGGAGGTCATGGAGGACCCGGATTACGCGGCGCTTTACGTGATGAATGCCCTGTACGGCGGGTGCGTGACCTCGAAACTGTTTATGAATGTGCGGGAAAAGCTGTCGCTGTGCTACTACGCGTCGTCCATGGTGGACGTGAGCAAGGGACTGCTGCTGGTGTATTCCGGCATCGATTTTGATAAGTACGACGCGGCGCAAAAGGAGATTTTTGCCCAGCTCATCGCGGTGAAGAACGGGGATTTCACCGATGACGAACTGCTGTTTGCCAAGCGGTCGATCGCCGACGCGCTGCGGGCGACCATGGACAGCCAGACCGATCTGGAGCACTACTGGCTTACCCGGAATCTGCGGGGGGAGGAATATGACCCCGTGGAATTCAGCGAACTGGTGGAGCGGGTCACCCGGGAAGACGTGATCCGTGCCGCGTCCACCCTGGTGTGCGACGGCATTTATTTCCTGAAAGGCAACGGCGAAGCGGAGGAGGACGAGGCATGAATGTGACCCGATACAAAGCTGTGAAAGAGACCCTCTATGAAGAGGTCCTCCCTAACGGCCTGACCGTCCGCGTGGTGCCGAGACCCCAGTTCCGCCGCAGTTTCGCCGTGTTCGCCACGGACTACGGCGGGGCGGACCAGCGGTTTTCCCTGGGGGATACGTGGATCGACACCCCCGCGGGCATCGCCCATTATTTGGAGCACAAAATGTTCGATACCGCCGACGGCAACGCGCTGAATATCCTGGCCGCGTCTGGCGCTCAGCCCAACGCGTTTACGTCGTCGGACATCACCGCGTATTACTTTGAATGCACGGAACGGTTCCAGACGAATCTGGAACAGCTGCTCAGCTTTGTGTCCGTCCCGTATTTCACGGAAGAAAGCGTGGAAAAGGAGCGGGGCATCATCGGGCAGGAGATCGGCATGGTGGAGGACAGCCCCGGGTTTCAGGTGTATATCCGGCTGATGCGGGCGCTGTACCGCCATTCCCCGGTGAATTCCTCCGTGGCGGGGACGGTGGAGAGTATCGCGAAGATCACGGTGCAGGACCTGTACAACTGCCACAAGGCCTTTTACACGCCGTCCAACATGGCGCTGGCGGTGGTGGGGAATGTGGACCCGGAAGCGGTCCTGGATACGGCTCGGCGGCTGCTGCCGGCGGAAAAAGCCCCCAAGCCCGTGGTTGACTACGGCGAAGACGAACCGGAACTGCCCAAGGAGCGTTATACCGAGCTTCATATGGAGGTCTCCGCGCCCCAGTTCATGATCGGCGCGAAGGTGCGGCCGGAGCGTTCCGGGCAGGCGCACCTGCGGCAAAAGCACGTGGGGAATCTGTCCATGGCGGCGCTGTTCGGCCGGGCTTCCCGGTTTTATACGACGCTATATTCCAAAAACCTGCTGTCCGGCTTTGAATACGATTTCGACTACGCTGCCAACGCCGCTACCCTGTGCCTGGCGGGGGAGAGCGCGAACCCCCAGGCAGTGCTGGAGCAGGTCATTTCCGCGGCGGACGAAGTGCGGAGAAACGGGCTGGACAAGGAAAAATTCCAGCGGGTGAAAAACGCCGCTTTGGGCAATCTCATTTTCTCCCTAGAGGATATGGACGATTTAGCAGTCTCCCTGGCCCAAAGCAGCTTTTACGACTACAACACCCTGGACGCCCACCGGCCGGAAGCCGACGTGACCATGGAGGAGTGCGAGGCGTTCATTACGGAGCATTTCACTCCCGAACGGCTGGCGATGTCCGTGGTGTCGCCCGGCGGAAAGTGAGGGCACATGGAACGCGCGATCATCAGCTTCCCATCTCTGGGTATTGAGATAGACCCGCCCACGGGCTTTTCCCTGTTCGGGCTGGATCTCCGGTTTTACGGTCTCATCATCGCCGTGGGCTTTGCCCTGGCGGTGCTCTACTGCGCCCGCCGGGCCAAGGAATTCGGTCTTGCCGAGGACAATGTGTATGACGTCATCATCTGGGCCTTGCCCATCGGCGTCATCGGTGCCCGGGCGTATTACATCATTTTCAACTATTCCGAATTCGCCGGACACCCGGAGCGGTTCATCCAAATCTGGAACGGCGGCCTTGCCATTTACGGCGGCATCATCGCCGGGGTCCTCACGGCGGTGACGGTGTGCAAGGTCAAGCGCATCCGCATCCCGGCGTTTTTGGACCTGGGCTGCTTCGGACTGTTCATCGGCCAGCTTTGCGGACGCTGGGGGAATTTCTTCAACCGGGAAGCCTTCGGCAGCGAGACCGGGTCGTTCCTGCGCATGGGCCTGACCACGTCCGCCGGAACGGTTTACGTCCACCCGACGTTTTTGTATGAAAGTGTGTGGAACCTTGTGGGATTTCTCGCGCTGCACGTCTGGACGAAAAAAGGCAAGCGCGATTTCGACGGGCAGGTATTTTTGCTGTACGTGCTGTGGTACGGCTTGGGCCGCGCCTGGATCGAGGGACTGCGCACGGACAGCCTGTACCTCTGGGGGACCGGGCTGCGGGTATCTCAAGTGCTGGCCATCCTGTCAGCCATTGCCGCGGCGGTGCTGCTGGGTGTGCTGACCCATCGGGCGAGAATGCAAAAAAATCCGGGTACGGACCCGGCAACGAACATAGAATGAATTATTGGAGGAATGCAACATGGCAAAAGCAAATTTTGACGATTTCAGAAACACGCTGCTCAGCACCATCAATTTCGTGACGGAAAAGGTCCTGGACCTGGCCGACGCCGCGGCGGATACCGCCAAGACCGGCCACGAGATCGCGAAGCTGCTGATGGAGAAGAAGAAGGCGGAAGCGGCGCTGACAGAAAGCTATCAGGCTCTGGGCAAACGGTATTATGAGCTGAATAAGGCCAGCGCGGGTTCTGTGTATGAAGACCTGTGCGGCGATATTGCCGACGCGCTGGAGACCCTGGAAAATATCGACGAGGAGATCGCCGAGCTGAAAGAAGCCATGGGCAGCGACTTTGAGGATATCGAAGTGGAGTTCGACGAATTTTTCGGTGACGCGGACTTTGAAAGCGTGGTAAACGATGCGGAAGCCGAGGCCGACGCGCCGGAAGCGCCCGCGGCTCCGTCAGCGTCCGACGGGATCGCCGATGCCCCGGACGATAAGCTGTAAAATCAGAAATCCCCCGCCTTATGGCGGGGGATTTTTTGTTCAGTCAATCCTTTGTAAACGGCTTGAGCGGGAGATCCAGCCACTTGCGGATTTCCGCTTCCGTGGCCCCCTTAAAATCGCACTGGGTCAAAAACAGGGCTAAGGAATCCTCGTTCATTTTGTGAATGGATTGGATGACGGTGATCTTCATGGAATTGTCGATCTCGATATTCTGGCCTTCCATGTAACCGCACTGGTAGCACATCTCAATGGGATATCTCCGGTGGCTGTCCACGACCATATCCGCACCGCATTTAGGACACTGCATAATAAACCCTCCATGAACCGGCGCGCCGCGCCGTTTTTCTTTGATTATATTTTAACAATCTTGAGCAGGGATGTCAACCGCAAACCTGCACAAGATTTGCGGGGCAAACTGTGCTGGTTTCATGGAACCTGTGTGGTCTTTCCGCCGGGGGCCGGGGCGGAAAAAATCCCTTGTAATTTTGTCGGGGGCGTGGTACAATGACCGCGAACAATTTAATAATGGGAGCATTCAATTTCTGATACAAGGAGAAATATCATGCACAGAAAAATGCGGAATCTCATCCTTGCCTTACTGCTGCTGGCCATGGCACTGAGCCTGGCGGCTTGCGGCAACAAGGCCAAAGAAGTGGAAACTCCCCAACAAACGAGGGCCGACACCAATGAGATCAACGTCGGTATCCCTCAGGACTTGGAAGACAGTCTTGACCCCCATGTGACAACGGCGGCAGGAACCAGGGAAGTCCTTTTCAATATGTTTGAAGGCTTGATGAAAGCCGATCCGGAAGGCAACATTATCCCCGCGGTCGCAGAGAAATGCGACGTTTCTGACGATGCGAAGGTCTATACCTTTACCCTGCGTGAAGGTGTGGCGTTCCATAACGGTCAGACGGTCACGGTGGACGATGTTGTCTATTCTATTTCCCGCTGCGCGGGAATGCTGGATGACGGCGTTTATACCGCGGCTTCCACTCTGAAGGGCATCGTCAGCGTGGAAGCCCCCGATGACCGCACCGTGGTCATCACCCTGTCCGAGGGCAATACGGAATTTCTCGCCAGCCTGGTGACCACCTATGCGGCCATCATCCCGGCGGATTACACCGACCAGGCGGCGAATCCCGTGGGTACCGGCCCGTTCAAGTTCGCGTCCCGGTCTCCCCAGGAAAATTTCGTCATTGAGCGCTTTGACGATTACTGGGGCACGCCCGCGAAGCTGAACAAGGTCACCTATCTGGTCACCGCCATGGACACGGCGGTCATGAGCATGAAAAGCGGCGTGATCGACGTGTTCGCCCACCTCACCGCCGACATGGCCAAGAGCGTGGAGGACCAGTTCACCATCGAAAAAGACACTGCCAAGCTGGTGCAGGCGCTGTACCTGAACAACGCCGTGGAACCGTTCAACGACGTGCGGGTGCGGCAGGCCTTGTGCTACGCGGTGGACGTGGACCAGATCATCGATCTGGTGGTGGACGGCAACGGCGTGCGGGTAGGCAGCAGTATGTTCCCGGCCTTCGCCAAGTATTTTGACGAGAGCCTGTCCACGTACTACACCCAGGACCTGGAAAAAGCAAAGGAACTGCTGACAGAAGCGGGCTATCCCGACGGCTTTTCCATGACCATCACGGTGCCGTCCAACTACCCCCAGCATGTGCAGACTGGCGAGGTCATCGCCGAGCAGCTCAAGGCAGTGGGCATCACCGCGTCCATTGAGCAGGTGGACTGGAACCAGACCTGGCTCACGGAAGTGTATGCCAACCGCAATTTCCAATCCACGGTGGTGGGCTTTGATACCTCCACCCTCACGGCCCGGGGCATGCTGGAGCGCTGGACCAGCGACCACGGCAAGAACATGATCAACTTCAACAACGCCGAGTATGACGCCCTGTTTGCTCAGGCCATCGCCTGCACCGACGACGCAGAGCAAACAGCGCTGTACAAACAGATGGAGCGCATCCTTACCGAGGAAGCGGCGAACGTGTACATCCAGGACATTTACAACATGGTCGCGGTCAATCCCGGTCTGGAGGGCCTGACGTTCTACCCCATGTACGTCTTGGACGTTGCGAGCATCGGCTGGAAAGCGTAAAACCGAAAAGAAAGGAGGAACACCCATGAGATACTACTTGAGAAAGCTTATCACTCTCATTATTACATTGTTCGCGGTATCTCTGCTGGCGTTCCTCGCGTTTCAGATCGTCCCCGGCGACGCGGCGTCCCGCATTTTGGGCACGGAAGCCACGCCGGAGACCTTAGCCGCCCTGCGCCACCAAATGGGACTGGACCGCCCCATGCTGGTGCAGTACGGCGACTGGCTGCACAGCTTCCTGTTCGGTGGCATGGGCGATTCGTACAGCTACAGTATGTCGGTCAAAGCCCTGCTGGGACCGAAGGTACACATCACTTTCACCCTGACGCTCATGTCATTCCTGATGATCGTCTTGATCTCCATCCCCCTGGGCATCTGGCAGGGCAAGCACGCCGGGGAAGCCCCGGACGTGGCGGCGGGCGTGATCGGGCAGATATTCATGTCTGTGCCGTCGTTTTTCCTGGGGATCGTGTTCACGCTGGTCTTCGGCATCGGCCTGAAGCTGTTCACCCAGGGGCAGTTCATCAACTTTGACCAGTCGCCGTCGGGCTTTTTCGGCTACCTGTTTTTCCCGGCGCTGGCCATTGCCCTGCCGAAAGCGGCGCAGACGGCAAAGCTGCTGCGGGCCTCGGTGGTCCGGGAATTGCAGCAGGATTACGTCCGCACCGCCCGGTCCCGGGGCCGCCGGTTTTCGTCGGTGCTGGTGCGCCACGTGCTGCGCAACGCCATGATCCCGGTAGTGACCTTTCTGGCTATGATGATCCCGGAGATCGTGACCGGCAGCATCATCGTAGAGCAGGTATTTTCCATCCCCGGCGTGGGCCGGCTGCTACTGTCGTCGATTTTGAGCAGCGACTATCCCGTGGTGCTGGCCATCGTAGTGATGCTGGCGTTTCTGGTGGTATTCATGAATTTCCTGGCGGACGTGCTCTATCAGCGCATCGATCCCCGGATCAAGGTGAGGTGAGGGAGATGAAGCACCGCAACTGGACCCTCCGCATCGGCGTATGCATCACGGCGGTGATGGTGGCGCTGATCCTCCTGGGCGCCGTCTGGACGCCCTACGACCCCAACGCCCTGGCGGGTGCGGAAAAATCCCTGTCCCCCTGCCTGACACACCCGTTCGGCACGGACAATTTCGGCCGTGACCTGTTCAGCCGGGTGCTGGAGGGCGGGCGCACCAGCCTGCTCATCGCCTTTTGCACGGTATGCATCGGCGCGGCCTGCGGGGCCGTGGTGGGCAGTCTGACGGGCTATTTCGGCGGCGTTGTGGACGAGGTACTCATGCGCTTCAACGATTCCGTCGCCGCTTTCCCCAGCATCCTGCTGGCGCTGGTGTGCGTGAGCATTTTCGGCACCGGCAAATACAAGATCATATTGGTTTTGGGCATCCTATTCATCCCCAGCTTTGCCCGCATCGTCCGGGGTGAGTTCGCCAAGGAGCGCACCCGGGACTACGTGGAAAACGCCCGTATCATGGGGGCGGGACCTTTTCGGGTGATGTTCGCCCATATCCTGCCCAACGTGAGGACCGTGCTGCTGTCGTCCATCGCCATCGGATTTAATAACGCGGTGCTGGCGGAAGCGGGCATGAGCTTTCTCAGCATGGGCGTGCAGCCACCAGACGCAAGCCTGGGCCGGATGCTGGCGGAAGCCCAGGGCAGCCTGTTCACCATGCCCTGGTACGCGTTGTGTACCGGCTGCTTTATGGTGCTCTTGATTCTGGGCTTTTCCCTGCTGGGACAAGGTCTTCAGGAAAGGGGGGACGCCCTGTGATCGAGGTACGAGACCTCCATGTGGCCTTCCCCAACAAGGCTGGAGAACTGGAACAGGCCGTGAACGGCATCAGCTTCACTGTGGCGGACGGCGAGATCGTGGGCATCGTGGGCGAATCCGGCTCCGGCAAGACGCAGACTGCCCTGGCCCTTGCGGGCCTATCCCCCCGCAAAGCGAAAGTCACCGGCGAAATTCTGCTGGACGGCCGGGACCTGATGCCCCTCACCCGGGACGAGATCCGCAAGGTGCAGGGCAAGGACGTCGCCATGGTGTTCCAGGAGCCGATGTCTTCCCTGAACCCCACCATGCGCATCGGCCGGCAGGTGGAAGAGGTGCTGGCCATCCATACGAAGCTGACCAAGACGGAGCGCCGGGAATTGGCGCTGCAAGCCCTGCGGGACGTGGAACTGCGGGAGGTGGAGACCGTCTACCGCAAATACCCCCACGAACTCTCCGGCGGCCAGCGCCAGCGGGTGATGATCGCGTCGGCCATCATCGGCAGCCCCAAGCTGCTCATCGCCGACGAGCCGACCACCGCCCTGGACGTGACCATCCAGGCGGAGATATTGAAGCTGCTGTCCAAACTGAACCGGGAAAAGGGCATGTCCATCCTGTTCATTTCCCACGACCTGCGGGTCATCCGCCGCTTATGCGGCCGGGCGCTGGTGATGCACCACGGGCACATCATGGAGCAAGGCCCGGTGGAACAAATTTTCCGCGACCCCCAGGACGCGTACACAAAAACGCTCCTGGCGTCGATTCCCAAAAGGGGGTGCTGACGGTGTCCGAACTGCTGTTGGAAGTCAACAACCTGAACGCCTACTACAAAAGCCGCAACCGCCGCCGGCAGGTGCTCCATGACGTGAGCTTTTCCATCCGGCAAGGCGAGGTGCTGGGCCTGGTGGGGGAATCCGGCTGCGGCAAAACTACCTTATCCCGGGCGATTTTGGGCATCAACCGGGACATTGACGGCGAAATTATCCGCCACGGCGGACAGCCCCGCATGGTGTTTCAGGACCCGGCGTCCTCCCTGAACCCCACCTGGACGGTGGGGAAGCTGTTGGAAGAGCCTTTGCGCAACGCCGGGGTGGAAGCCTCCGCCCGCCGGGCCGAGGCTCGGGAAATGCTGAAGCTGGTGGGCCTGGACGGGGACTGTTATGGCCGTAAGCCCGGCAGCCTGTCCGGCGGCCAGCGCCAGCGGGTGGGCATCGCCGCGGCGATCATCGGCAACCCGAAGCTGGTCATCGCCGACGAGCCGGTCTCCGCCCTGGACGTGACCATTCAGGCGCAGATATTAGACCTGCTCATGCGCCTGCGCCGGGAACTGGATTTAAGCTACCTGTTCATCTCCCACGACATGGACGTGATCTGGCAGATCAGCGACAATGTCATGGTCATGGAAAACGGCCGCATTGTGGAATACGGTTCCCGGGACGAAGTGTTCCGGTCCCCCAGGCACCCTTATACAAAAAAGCTGCTGAACGCGGCGCTATGAAACCGTCCCGTGCAAACCGCGGGGCGGTTTGCACTGTTTTTGGGACCGAAACGGGAGAAAAACATGCAGATTCTTCCACACTTGTCCTTGCTATTTTGGGGCAAATATAGTAATATCTAATAATGTATGACCACAAGTCAAGTTATGGAGAGAACGAGGGGATACAAATGGAGAATATGAAGCAATCCATGCTGGAAAAGATCAAAGACCGCACCCTGCGCATCGGCGTGGTGGGCCTGGGTTACGTAGGCTTGCCGCTGGCGGTGGAAAAGGCGAAAGCGGGATTTCCCACCATCGGCTTTGACGTGCAGCAGCAAAAGGTGGATATGGTCAATTCCGGTCATAATTATATCGGCGATGTAGTGGATTCCGAACTGGAAGCCTTAGTCGCCTCGGGCAAGCTGTCGGCTACGTCGGATTACAGCTTTGTCAAGGACGTGGATTTTGTCGCGATTTGCGTACCCACGCCCCTGGACGACCACCAGCAGCCGGACGTGAGCTATATGCGGGATTCCGCCATCGAGGTGGCCAAGCACCTGCACTCCGGTACTGCCGTGGTGCTGGAATCCACCACCTACCCCGGTACGACGGAAGAATTAGTCAAGCCCATTTTGGAGCAGGGCTCGGGCCTGAAATGCGGCGAGGATTTTTACCTGGGCTTCTCCCCTGAGCGGGTGGACCCGGGCAACCTGATCTATAAGACGAAAAACACCCCCAAAGTGGTAGGCGCCATCGGCAAGGATGCCACGGAGGTCATCGCCGCGCTGTACGAGGCGGTGCTGGAGGGCGAGGTGTTCCAAGTGTCCTCCCCGGCGGTGGCGGAGATGGAAAAGATTTTGGAAAACACCTACCGCAACATCAACATCGGCTTGGTGAACGAACTGGCCATTTTGTGCGACAAAATGGGCATCGACATCTGGGAAGTCATCGAAGCGGCGAAGACGAAGCCCTTCGGCTTCCAGGCGTTCTATCCCGGCCCCGGTCTGGGCGGACACTGCATCCCGCTGGACCCCTATTACCTGAGCTGGAAAGCCCGGGAATACGAGTTCCATACCTCCATGATCGAATCCTCCATGATGATCAACGACCGGATGCCCGAATACTGCGTGGAGCGGGCGGGAAAGATCCTGAACCGTCACAAAAAGGCCATGAACGGCGCGAAAGTGCTGCTGCTTGGCGTGAGTTATAAACAGGACATCGACGACTACCGGGAAAGCCCGGCGTTCCGAGTGTGGGACCACCTGCGCTATTCCGGCGCAAAGGTGGAGTATTACGACCCCTGGGTGCCCAAATGCACTTATAAAGGCCGTAATTACGAATCCATCCCGGTGCTGACGCCTGAAGTGGTAGCGGGGTACGATCTGGTCATCATCACCACGGGGCATACCGATGTGGACTATCCGATGGTCCAGAAAAATGCCCAGGCCATTTTCGATACCAAGAATGTGATGAAGCACATCAAAGACCGCACAAATATCGAGGTGCTGTGATTGAATATCCTATTCATCACCCGGTTATATCCAAGCGACTGCTATGATAACGGGCAGACCGGCATGGGCCATTACCTGTGCCGGGAATTGAAAAAAGCCGGGCACGACGTGCGGGTCATCCACGAGGATATGCGCTACTGCAAGCGCTGGTCCGCGTTTGAGCGGGAGCTGCCGGATACCCGGCGCTTCGTGCTGGAAGACGTGCCGGTGTCGTTCATCAAGCTGAACCGGCCCTTGCCGAAATACCGGTGGCTTCCGGGGAAGGAAGCGGCGAAAGCGGCGGATTTTATCCTGAAAGAGACCCGGGGCTTCCGGCCTGACGTGGTGTTCGCGTTCTTCTGCTACGACCAGTGGAAAGTCATTGAGCGTCTGCGGCCGTATTTTGGCTGCCCCATCGTCCCCATTTTCCATAACTGCGATGTGAAGTTCAGCGACAAGCAGGTGGGGAAAATCCTGGACGCGTCCCCGGTCTCCGGCGGCGTTTCCCGGAGGATTTTGAATAAGCTGCACGGCATCCGGCCCGACGCCCGCACCTTTATGTGCTACGGCGGCGCACCCAATGATGTGAGCGCGTATTACACTGGCGAGAAGCACAACGACGTGTTTTCCGTCGTCTATGCGGGGATGCTCATTCCGCTGAAAAATGTGGATATCACCCTCCAGGCGCTCTCGGCGCTGAAAGATACCTACGACTTCCGGTTTGACATCTACGGCGAGGGTGAGGAAGAACAAAATCTGAAACACCTGGCCCAAATTCTGGGCATCGCAGACCGGGTGAACTTTCACGGGAAAGTCCCCCGGGATGAAGTCATTGCCGCCATGGGCAAAGCGGATTGCTTCGCTATGGCTTCCAGCCCGGAGACTTTCGGCCTGACCTACTTAGAAGCCATGGCCTGCGGCTGCTATACCATCGGCAGCCGGGGCGAGGGCATCGACGGCGTGATGGTGGACGGCGAGAACGGCAAGCTGGTCGCCCCTGGCAGCGTGGAAGAACTGACCGCCGCGCTGGAACTGTATTTCACCCAGCCGGAAGCGGTGCGCGCCATGCAGCGCAAGGCCGTGGAGACCGCCAACGGCTTGACCGAGGAAAAAGCGGCCCGCATGATGTTGGAAGACGCCCTGCGGTAAAAAAGGAACATATTTATGAAACTACTCATCGTATCCCCCTATTTCGCGCCCTCGTCCCTGGTGGGCGCCCAGCGTATGACCAGCCTGGCTCGGTATCTGGTGGGCCAGGGGCATGAAGTGCATGTGGTCAGTCTCACGGCTGAGACCATGGAGCGTACCACGGACGCGTCCTGCCATTCCAAGCCCCCGGCGGGGGTGATTATGCACCCGTTTGACCTGCCGGTGGAAAAAGCGAATGTATTTGCCAATGAATCGCAGCGGGTGATGGCGTTCATGAAGGTGCTGGAAGACCTGCTGAAGCGGGAGACCTTTGACGGCGTGCTCATGACCCTGGGGCCGTTTTTCCCGCTGCATACCCTGCAAAAATTCGCCCGGGAATACAGTCTGCCCTATATCCTGGACTTCCGGGACCTTGGCACGGTAGAGCGCATCAAGCGGGATACTTTAGGCAGCTATCTGCGCACCAGCCTCACGGAGTTTTACACCCACCGCCAGGAACGGCTTGCGGTGAAAAACGCGGCGTATATCACCGTGGTCTGTCCCGGGGACGTGGAGCGGATGCAGAAAGCGTATAAAATCCCCGACGATAAAATTTGCTGCATCTATAACGGCTTTGACGAGGAGCGGCTCACAGCGCTGCGGCCGCAAACGCCGGAACCGGACGCGTTTAAGATCGGCGTGTTCGGCAAATTTATGATCTACAACCCGGAAAAAGGCCCGCTGATCCTGAAAGCGGTGGACCGCCTGCGCCGGCAGGGGATCAACGCCCGGATCGTCCATGTGGGCGTGGGCATGGAGGACGTGCGGGAGACCGTAGCCCGGCTGGGTATTGACCCGGCCTGCTACGAGGGACTGGGCATCCGGGATTACCAGGAGGGCGTAGAGATTATGTCCGGCTGCGACATGTTTGCCATGGACTATGTGCATCCCACGGGCCTGGGGACGAAGATTTTCGACTACATCCATTTGAATAAGCCCACCCTGGTGGTCGCCCCCGGGGACATCCACTTCGCGGGCTTTGTGTCCCGGTTTGAAAACTGCTTTCGGGCAGAGACGGAAGAGGACATTTACAATGCCCTGCGCACCGTCCATGACCGGAAACTGACGGCCTTGGACGAGACCGTGGACGTGGACCAATTTTCCCGCCGGCACCAGAATAAGCGCTTTGCGGAACTGTTAGAGACCTATTTTGCACGGAAATGAGAGGGGAAGCCCCATGAAACTTGTGACTATCGTCGGTGCCCGGCCGCAGTTTATCAAGGCTGCGTCCGGCTCCCGGGCCTTGCGGAAGGCGCATCAGGAGATTTTAGTGCATACCGGGCAGCATCATGACGAAAATATGTCCGAGGTGTTTTTCCGGGAGATGGAAATTCCCGCGCCGGACTATAATCTGGGCATCGCCGGCGGTTCCCACGGGGAAATGACCGGGAAGATGCTCATTGAAATTGAAAAAGTGCTGCTCAAGGAGCGGCCCGACGGCGTGCTGCTGTACGGGGACACCAATTCTACCTTGGCCGGGGCGCTGGCGGCGGTGAAGCTGCACATCCCGGTCATTCATGTGGAGGCGGGCAACCGCCTGGGGACCATGGACAGCCCCGAGGAGGTCAACCGCATTTTGACCGACCACTGCTCCAGCCTGCTGCTGTGTGCCACCCAGGACGCGAAAGACAAGCTGGACCGGGAGAATTTAGGGAGCCGGGCGCACGTGGTGGGGAACATCATGTACGATTCCTTCCTGCACTTCGCGAACCGGCCATGGACTGACCCGGAGATCAGGGATTTCGACGGCTGCCCGGTGACTGTGCCGGAGCAGTTTTATTACATGACCTGCCACCGGCAGGAAAACACGTTTTCCGATGCGCCGCTGACGGAGATCTTATCCGCTATGAACAGCCTGGACGCGCCGACGGTTTACGCGGTACATCCCCGGAACCGGGAGCGGGCCCAGCGGGTGGTGCGGGAAAATGGGTTTTCCAACATCATTTTGACCCAGCCGGTGAAATACTCTGATTCCGTTCAATTGGTGAGCCGGGCGAAGAAAGTGGTCACGGATTCCGGCGGCTTGCAGTGCGAGGCGTTTTACGCCGGAGTGCAGTGCGTGCTGGTGATGGACTATGTTGTTTGGCCGGAGACGATGATAGCGAACCGCAATCAGTTGGCCAAGCCGTTGAAAACCGATATTTTGGAGAAACTATCCAGAGAGCAGACTGTTGACCCGGCGTATCAGCCCTTTGGCGACGGTCACGCGGCGGAGAAGATTTGCGAGCTGATTACTGAGTTTTTTGAGGAACGGTGATACGCTGGGGAATCAGCGGAAAGGTGATTATGATGAAATTTGCAGTGATTGGGTGCGGGGCGATCTCGAAACAGCATATCGCAGCGGCGCTGAATACGGGATTGGAGATTGTTGCGCTGTGCGATATTGTGGATACTGGGATTCCGGCCTTGTTGGAAATGATCCCGGAGGCCCAGCGGGAGCGGGTGAAGGTGTACCGGGACTACAAGGATATGCTCCCGGAACAGCGGCCTGATTTGGTTGCCATCGCCACGGGCAGCGGCGTGAAGACCCGCATTGCCTTGGATTGCATCGGGGTGGGGGCGAATCTCATCATTGAAAAGCCCATTGCCTTGTCTCTGGCGGATGCTGACGCCATCATTGCCGCGGCGAAGGAACGGAACGTCAAGGTGTGCGTGTGCCACCAGAACCGGCTGAATCCGGCGGTGCAGGCCATCAAAGCCGCGGTGGACGCGGGGCGGTTCGGGCGGATGCTCCACGGCAGCGCCCGGGTATACTGGAACCGGGACAAGGCCTACTATGACGCGGCGAAATGGCGGGGCACCTGGAGGTCTGACGGCGGCACGCTGATGAACCAGTGCATTCACAACATCGATATCCTCCGCTGGCTCATGGGCGGCGAGGTGGCGCAGGTATTTGCCTACACCGACCGCCAGACCCACGGCTATATCGAGGCTGAGGACATCGGGCTGGCGCTGGTGAAGTTCAAAAACGGCGCTTACGGCGTGATTGAGGGGACGGTCAACGTCTATCCCCGGAATTTGGAGGAGACCTTGACGCTTCTGGGCGAGACCGGTACTGTCCGGGCGGGCGGCAAGTCGCTGAATGTCATCGAGGAATGGAAGTTCTCCGACGCAGACGACAGCGGCGCGGTGAAAGGGCAATTCGCGGAAAATCCGGCCCCTGTGATGGGGCTGGGACATACCCGGGTGTACCGGGATGTGATCGACGCCATCGAAAACGACCGCGTGCCCGCCATTTCCGCCGAGGATGGGCGCAGCGCCATTGAGTTGATCTTGGCGATTTACGATTCCGCCGCTACGGGCAAGCCTGTGGACCTGCCTTTGTCCGGCGGCGCGACCATTGACTACGTGGGGCGGTTTGACCAATGAGCTATTTTGTGCACGATAGCAGCTATATCGACGATGATGTGGTCATCGGGGAGGGGACCAGAATCTGGCATTTCTGCCATGTCCAATCCGGGGCGCGCATCGGGAAGGCTTGCAGCCTGGGGCAGAACGTGAATATCTCCAATCACGTGGTCATCGGGGACGGTGTGAAGATTCAAAATAACGTGTCCGTTTATGAGGGCGTGGAGTTGGAAGACGGCGTGTTCTGCGGGCCGAGCTGCGTATTCACCAACGACCTGACCCCCCGGGCGCTGTATCCGAAAGGGCCGGCGGGCTACCGAAAAACGCTGGTGAAGCGGGGCGCGTCCATCGGGGCCAACGCCACAGTGGTGTGCGGGCATACCGTCGGGCGCTGGGCCATGATCGCCGCCGGAGCGGTGGTCACGTCGGACGTGCCGGACTACGCGCTGATGGTGGGCGTTCCCGCACGGCGGCGTGGCTGGGTATGCGAGTGCGGCAGACTTTTACCGGAGACGCTGACCTGCCCCGACTGCGGCCGGCGGTACGAAGAAACGGAAAAGGGGCTGCGGGAGCATGGATAAATTCGCGAAGTGCCATCTCGGACTGGCGGGGACGCTGCTGCTGGGCATCGCGGTAATTGCGGTGGCGGGTGTGAAGAAAAGCGGGCTCGCGGCGGTGCTGGCCTTTTTGGTGATGGGGCTTTTGGGCGCTGTGCTGGCAGCCCAGTATAAAATGGAGACCTACCGGGTCATCGGGGAGCAAAGCCCCGGCGCGTATGAGCGCATCGTCCGGGAGGGGGAGTTCCCGGAAGCGGGAAGGCCGCCTTTGCCCCCGGACGTGGCGGAACTGCTCCGGAAAAACCGCCGCTTTCAGCATCGGGCGGCCTGGCTGCCGATTTTGGAAATGGTGCTGTTTTTTGTGATGCAAGTGATTTTGAAAGAGGCGTAAAGCATGGAATTTCGTGACTTAAAGCGGCAATATCAGGTGCTCAAACCCCAAATCGACGCCGCGGTGCTGGACACTATGGCGTCCGCGGGCTTTATTGGCGGGACGCGGGTGCAGGCGCTGGAAGAGCGGCTGGCCCGGTATGTGGGCGTGAAGCACTGCGTCACCTGCGGCAACGGGACCGACGCGCTGCAATTGATGCTCATGGCCTGGGGGGTTGGCCCCGGGGACGCGGTGTTTGTGCCGGACTTTACCTTTTTTGCGTCTGGCGAGGTGGTGCCTTATGTGGGGGCCGTGCCGGTGTTTTACGATGTGTGCCGGGAGACGTTTAACGCTTCCGCTGAAAGTCTGGAGCAGGCGATTCAGGCGGTGCTGGCGGAGGGGAAATTGAAGCCGAAGGCGGTCATCGCCGTGGACCTGTACGGCCTGCCGGCGGACTATCCGGCCATCGGCGCGGTGGCGGAGAAATACGGATTAAAGGTGCTGGAGGACGCGGCCCAGGGCTTCGGCGGCTGCGTGGGGCTGAATCGCGCGGGCAGCTTCGGCGACGGGGCGTGCACGTCCTTTTTCCCGGCCAAGCCTTTGGGCTGCTACGGCGACGGCGGCGCGGTGTTCACCGATGACGACGAGACTGCGGCCCTGGTGCGCTCTTTGTGCGTCCACGGTAAGGGCGGCGACAAATATGACAACGTGCGCATCGGCATGAACTCCCGGCTGGACGCTTTACAGGCGGCGGTGCTGGACGTGAAGCTCACCGCCTTTGAGCGGGACGAGCTGATGGCGGTGAACCGCGCGGCGGGATGGTACGGCGAGGCGCTGGCGGGTCTGCCATTGGCGCTGCCCGTTGCGCCGGAGGGCTTTTACTCCAGCTGGGCGCAGTACACCGTCCGGGCGGCGGACCGGCAGACCCGGGACGCGCTGCAGGCGGCTTTGAAAGCCCGGGGCATCCCCACGATGGTGTATTATCCCAAGCCCATGCACAGCCAAACGGCGTTTCGGGGCGCCCGGCAGTACGTGCCCTGCCCGAACGCGGAGCATTTGTGCGGCACGGTGCTGTCTTTGCCCATGCACCCCTACCTGGACCAGGAGACGGTGCAGACCGTGGCGGAGGGCGTCCGGGCGCATTTCGCGTAAACCATACCAGAAACAGGGAGGTGCAGGCTCTGGAATTTTATAACACATTCATCCAATGGCGCAGGCGGCGGGGCCTGCCGGAACAGCCGGCGTGGATGGACGCGCTGGAGCAGACCCCGTGGCAGCGTTGGGCCATGGGCGCGGCGCTGCTGGCGGTGGTGATTGCCTATTTTACGGTGTTTTGCATCATCAATTTCCACGGGTTCGCCCGGTTTTGCACCGGGGACATGTACGAGGATACCTATATTGCCAAGCTGTTTTGGGAGCAGAAGACGGTGTTCCCGGAAAACTGGGTGTTCGGAAACCAGTATTACGTCATCACCACCCCGGTGGTGGCGGCGCTGTTTTACGGCATGGGGCTGTCTTTGAACACGGCCATGGCTGCGGCGACAACGGTGATGACCCTGCTGATTTTGGTGAGTTTTTATTGGATGCTGCGCCCCTTTGCCTGGTGGCATGAGTGCCTGCTGGGCTGTGCGCTGATGCTGGCGGTGGTGTCCGGGCCGTATATCGTGGACGCTATCGAGGGGCAGATCTTTTATCTCATGTGCAGTTATTACGCGGCGTACCTCATTACGCTGTTTGTGGTGTTCGGCGCGTATGTCCGGGGGCTGAAGGGTTGTTCCTACCGGGCGTTTGTACCCATGGCGCTCATTTCCGCGGCGCTGAGTCTCTGCACGGGGATGCAGAGTTTGCGGCAGACGGCGATCATGGTGCTGCCCATGGGGATCTACGAGCTGGCCCGGTGGCTGCCCCGGCTGCCGGAGGTGGCGAAGACCCTGCGGACGCTGTATGTGTATCAGAACACCCGGCCGCTGAAAGCGGTGATGTTTCGTAAGCTGGAGCGGGAAAAGGGGACCCTGCTGGCGCTGACGGTGTTCGTGTCGAACCTGCTGGGCTACGGGCTGGTGAAACTCATCGACCCCCGCAGCGTGACCATTTACGGCGAGGTGCGGGGACAGACCGCCCTGGAGCGGCAGGAGAATCTGCAAACCGCCGTCCGGGGGCTGCAAAGCGTCACGGGGCTGAAATACCTGAATACAGAGGGCTGGAACGGATTTGTAGGCGCGTTTTGCCTGATTTTGCTGGGTATCGTGGTGGTAGCTGTGGTCCTGCGGCACCGGGAGCGGAGCCGGAGCGAAGGGACGTTTGTGTATCTGGATCTGTGCCTGCTGAGCCTGTTGTCCGTGTTCCTCATCAGTGTGGTGACGGATGTAGCGCTGCGGTCCATTTACTTTTTCGTGTGGTACCCCCTGGCGGCCATCGCCGGGGTGGCGGTGTTCCGGCTGATGAAGCGGCGGGGCCGGCCCGTATTTTTGACTGCGCTGGTGGTTTTGATGGCGGTGAACCTGAACGTCAGTTACGGCGAGTGCGCGGCGGACGCACTGGACGAAGCCGTCCCGCCGGAAGCGGAGGTCGCCCAGTGGGCGGTGGACCATGGGTACACCATCATTTACGGCGAATGGAACGCCGTGACCAAGGTCGCCGCCTGGAGCGACGGGCAGCTCACCGCCGGGGCCTGGGCCTGGACGGACAAGCTGTTCCGGCCGCTGGATTACATCAATCCGCTGGATATCTACTCCGAAGCGGATAACGCCACGGCAGTCCATTTGCTGCTGCCGGAAAGCAGGGACGTGTCCCTGCTCCACGCGCAAATGCACGAGGTGGATATGCACCCCAAGGCGCACTTTATCCGGGGGGAGACGGAGTACATGCTCTACACCAGCGACAGCCAGCTGATGGAGTTTACGCCCCGGTATGTGCCGAATGACAGCAAGCACGGGACGCTCTCACCCTAAGGCCCCCCCGGCGGCGTTTTTTTGCACGAACGGGGGCAACAAAAATCCGGCGGCGTGCAACAAAAAAGAGACGCTTATGAAAGCGTCTCTTTTTTATTTCCGTGGGATCAGTCCAGTACCAGGGACGGCGCGGAGTAGACCCGGCCGGCCAGCTCCTGGTTGAGCAGGTACAGGCTCTTGGGGTCGTCGCCGAACAGCTCGAACTTCTTGACCATACCGTCGGCGTTCTTCTCTTCCTCGCCCTGCTCCTTGACGAACCAGTCGAGGAACTGCATGGTGCGGAAGTCCTTGACCTTCAAAGCGGCCTCGTAGATGGTGTGGATCAGGTCGGTGACGTAGCGCTCATGCTCCGCGGCGGCCACCAGGGGGTCGATGGGCTTTTTGAAGACCTTGTCCGGCTTGTCGATGGCGTCCAGGGTGACTTTCACGCCGTTATTCTGCAAATACTGCATGAACAGCATAGCGTGGTCCCGCTCCTCCTGGGCCTGGATGGTGTACCAGTTGCCGAAGCCGTCCAGGTCCATGTCAATGTAGTAATTGGCCATGTCCAGATACAGGTACGCGCTGTAAAATTCCTTGTTCACCTGCTGGTTGAGCAGGGAAGCGACTTTCTTATCCATGGTGGATTCCTCCTTTGTATTGTGGGAAAGGGCACCCGGAAAAGGGTGCCCTATGTATTTTTAGGATTACTTGAACAGACGGTTCAGCAGGCCTTCCAGACCCTTGCCGTGACGGGCCTCGTCGCGGGCCATCTCGTGGACGGTATCGTGAATGGCGTCCAGGTTGTACTTCTTGGCGATGGAAGCCAGCTTGAACTTGCCCTCGGTGGCGCCGTACTCGCACTCTACACGCCAGGCCAGGTTCTTCTTGGTGGAAGTGGTCATCATGGGCTCCAGGTCCTCGCCCAGCAGCTCGGCGAACTTGGCGGCGTGCTCGGCTTCCTCGTAGGCGGCCTTCTCCCAGTACAGCCCGGCCTCGGGGTAGCCCTCCCGATGGGCGATGCGGGCCATGCACAGGTACATGCCGACCTCACTGCACTCACCGTTGAAGTTGGCCATCAGCTGCTCAAAGATGAACTTCTTGTCTTCCTCGGGGATCTCGGGGTTGTTCTTCACGGTCTTGGCGTAGATGCCGTACTCGTGCTCGGCGGCCAGCTTCAGCTCGCCCACGACCTTCTCGAACTTATCCGCGCCCACATGGCAGATGGGGCATTCGGCGGGAGCCTGGTCGCCCTCAGCGATGTAACCGCAAACGGTGCATTTCCATTTCATAGTGTGTTCCTCCATTATTTTGAATTTTTATTGCCGTATCTGATCGGGTCCTCCCCGGTCTTTACAATCAAAGCACAGCCCGAATAACCGCAGGCTGCGCGGGTCGATGACCACCCCGCCGTCATCGGCGATGCGGGCGCATTCGTCCCGAAGGGCGTCTGTCATGGGCAGGTCCATCACCGCGCCGCAGGCCCGGCACACCAGATGGGCGTGGGGCTCCACATGCCCGTCGAACCGGTCCCGGCCTTCTACATTGGCCACGCACACCGCGTCGCCGCCGGCGACCATGCTTTTCAGGTTCCGGTACACGGTGCCCAGGCTCAGGTCGGGATAATCGGGTTTGAGCTCGTGGTAAAGCTCTTCCGCGCTGGGATGGGCGTGGGACCGCATCAGCGCGTCATAAATGGCCTGCCGCTTCCGGCTGAACCGCTGTGTGGTCTCCATGCTCTCACGCCCCTTAATAATAATGATTCTTTTTATTGATGCAAGTATAGCACATCTTTTTCCCCTTGTAAAGAGGGTTTTGGAAAAAATTTGAATTTTTATATATGTAAAAAAGGAAGCGCCGTTAGACGCTTCCTGTGCTTATTTTCCGGTCCTGTGCTGTACGCCGGAAGAAATTTCCGTCAGCGCGGCACTGGCTTCCATGTTGCAGGCGCCGCTGCAGGCCAAGTCGCCCAGAGACAACATTCCCACCAGTGTGCCGTTTTCGCACACCGGCAGACGACGTACCTGGGCTTTACCCATCAGCGCGGCGGCGGATTCCACGGTGTCTGTGGGGGAAACGGTGAACACGCCGGTGGTCATTACGTCACGAATGAGCGTTTTATCCGGGTCCACCCCGGCGGCTACGCAGCGCAAAACGATGTCCCGGTCAGTGATGATGCCCTGAAGCTGCCCTTTGCTGTCGCACACGGGGACGCTGCCGATATTGTCCCGCTTCAGCAGCCGCGCGGCGGCGGTGATGGGTTCGTCCGGCGCTACGCTCACGGCACGGCGGGTCATCATGTCTTTGATATACATATAAATAATACCTCCTTGCGGAAAAGATACCTACATCATTTCCGCAGGGAGGCGGTTTTATACGTTTTTACTGCACCAGTTTCGCCAAGGCGGGTCCGGCGGCTTCCGCGAACAGCCGCACGGCTGTGACGGCTTCCTGGAGGGTGTTGCCGTTGCTGCCTACTTCCAAAATCAGCGAGCCGGAGGTCAACTGCTGATTGTAGCGTTCCTGGGCCAGCTTGATGGGCCGCATCAGCGTGGGATGTACAGGATTCACGGCGGTTTGCAGATACAGCGCCAATTTCAGATTTTCCTGCCAGTTGGGATGCTCCAGGCCGCTGTCGTCGCTGCCCACTACGAACATGACTTGCGCCGATGGATTGGACTCACCTTCCGCCAGAGTCTTATACACGACCTCGTCGTCGCCGATGGCGTCCCGGTGGAGGTCGATGACGATGGAGATGGTAGGATATTGGGCCAGATAGCTTTGGATGGCGTCCCCAGCCCGGCTGTAAGACCCGGTGTAGCTGGGATAGTCGTACACGCCCCGGTCGTGGATGACGTTCAGGCCGCTGGCGGTGAATTGCTCCGCCAGCAGGTCGCCCAGGCGGATGACGTTGTGGGTGTCGTCCTGGGTGCGGTAGTCGTCGGAGGGGTCGTAGGGGTCGAAACTGTCCATGGTATAGGCCTCGCTGGAATGGGTGTGGATGATGAGGATCTGCGGCTCGTCCGGTTCCAGCCGGAGCTGCGGTCCGTCGGCCAGCAGCTGGGCGATGTCCGGGTCATAATCTGTGGCGTTGATGAGAAAGGTGCCGCCGGTGATGCTGGTCTCTTTGATCTCCGGGGTGGGTACCGGCCTGGGCGTGGCGGGGATGGGCAGGGGCTTGACGGTGACTTCCGGCGAGGGGACGGCGTCCGCCACCATCCGGGGGCTGCCCAGTTCTACGGACACGGACGCGGTGATGAGCCGCTGGTCCGATAATGCGGCGCGCAGAAATTCCGCGGCAGACCCGGCATCGGTCCCGGACAGCACAAGATGTAGTACGATCATTCCGGCGCCGAAGGCCGCCAGCAGCTTGCGCATGGACATATTGTGCACCTCCCCGCGGTTTGTGGTTTCTTACGAAATCTTATGCGTCCGGCTCCGGGAAAATGCCGCTTTTCCCGGGCACCTGTCCCGGAGCATGAAAACCGGGACACGCCGCCGCCGGGACTCCGGGCGGGCAGGGGAACTGCGCCGGCGGAAAACGGAGCGGATTTGCTCCGCCCATGGGAGACAAAGCCTGCGCGGATATTTTCGGGAAAAATAACGGCAACATAAATGCACAAATAAGTAAATAAGTTTACATAACAACCAATAAGGTTTACAAAATGGCTTGCAAAAAATGGCGAAAGTTAAAATTTGATGTCGAATTCTCCGTTTTGTGAAAACTGTACAATACTATATCTTGTGCTGGTCGTTGGTCTCTCCCTCGTTTTAGAACCCTACATCCTGCGGAATTGTTGAAATGATACAAATTCGACATAATTCGGTTGTGCAAAAAGTAAATTGAAACGGCTTTTTACATTCCTTATAATAATAGCGTAAGCAAGTAGTTTTGTACTTTCTGACGGATTGCGAATGCAATGTGCGAATACCAAAGGAGCGAATCATGTCAAAACGATTACAAAAGAACATTGCTTTGGTTTGTATGCTGTGTCTGCTGTGCGCCGCTTTGAGCGGCTATGCCGCCATGGATATGGATGCCCCCCGGGGACAGTCGGAGGAAGTCTTCTATGAAAAGGTGCCTGTTTTTGTGGACGGTACCCTGCAATACTCCGGCTATATGATCGAGGGCGTGGCCTATATTCCGATCCGGTCCTTCTGTGGGGTCTTAGATTTGGGCATGGTGGTGTCCTGGGACCCGGAAACATCTATGATGACCGGGACTGCGGAAGGCGTTGTGCTCACCGCGGGACAGGGGGACGCGTATATCACGGTGAATGACCGCTGCTTTTATATGGAAAAAGGCGTGGTGAATTATCAGGACAAGCTGCTGGTATCCTTGCGTGTGGCCTGTAGTGCGTTCGGCATTGACGTGGACTGGGACGCGGAGACCGGGGCTATCGGCTTGACCATGGCGGATATGCAGCTTTGCCCGGGCGGCAGCGGTTATTATGATGAGGAGGACCTCTACTGGCTGTCCCGCATCATCAGCGCGGAAGCGAAGAACCAGAGTATGGAAGGCAAGATCGGCGTGGGCAATGTGGTGCTCAACCGTGTGCGCAGCGGGAGCTTCCCGAACACGGTGTACGATGTGGTGTTTGACAGCGCCCACGGCGTGCAGTTCAGCCCCGTGAGCCTGGGGACCATTTATGACGAGCCAAACGAGGAATCCATCGCAGCAGCGAAGATCTGCCTGGAGGGTTGTGACCTGGTGGGCGACAGCCTGTACTTTGTCAACCCCGAGGTTGGCGTGTCCGATTGGTTCGCGGAGAGCCGGACCTTTGTGGCCAGCGTGGGCGATCACGATTTCTACGCCTGAACGGTGGACGAACCGGGAAAAATATGTTAAAATGGATGCATCAAACGATGCATCCATTTTTTAGGAGTACATATGGAAGAAATCTTGACATCCGGCTTTTCCGCCCTGGGCATCCCATTTGCCGGAGAGACTCTGACGAACTGCCGGCAGTATTATAACGCCCTGGCGGAGCGCAACCGGGTGATGAACCTTACGGCCATCACCGGGGAGGAGGACGCGGCGCGGCTGCATTTTCTGGACTGCGCGGCGCTGCTGACGGCGTTGGATTTTAAAAATAAGCGGGTGATCGACGTAGGCACCGGCGCGGGCTTTCCGGGATTGCCGCTGAAGCTGGCGGAGCCGAGTATCCGGCTGACCCTGCTGGACAGTCTCGGCAAGCGGGTGCAGTTTTTGGAGGAGACGGTACAGTCGCTGGGCCTGCGGGGCGTGGAGACGGTATTGTCCCGGGCGGAGGAAGCGCCGGCGGCGCTGCGGGAGCAGTTTGACGTGGCCACTGCCCGGGCTGTGACACGTCTGGCGCTTTTGAGTGAGCTGTGCCTGCCCTTTGTGCGGGTGGGCGGCGTATTTGCGGCTATGAAGGGGCCGGACCCGGAGGAAGAGATCAATGAAGCACAAACGGCAGTCCAGACCTTGGGCGGCCGGGTAAAGGATGTGCGGCGGTACACCATTCCGGGGACGGATGTGGTCCATTCCGTGGTGTTGATTGAAAAAATCGCGCCTACCCCGGGAAAATACCCCCGGCGCTGGGCGAAAATGCAAAAAGAACCGATCCGGTAAGAAAGGCGGGACCTGATGAAAGAACGTGTACGGGAATTGATGTCCGTGGTGTCCATTGTGTTTGAACTGCTGGTGGCGGTACTGCTGCTGGTGGCGCTGTTTGCGGCGCTGCTGGGGCTGGTGCAGAGTTTGTCCCCGGCGCAGCTGGTGAAGGACCCGGAATTGTTCTCGGAATTTTTGAGCTTAGCGTCCACGCTGGTCATCGGTGTGGAGTTCGTAAACATGCTGTGCAACCATTCCATGGGCGTGGTGATCGAAATTATGCTGCTGGCCATTGCCCGGCAGATGATCGTCAGCCATACCAGCCCGTTGGAAAACCTTCTGGCAGTGCTGTCCGTGGGCTTGCTGTACCTGTTCCGCAAGTATTTGTACATCCCCAGTCTGGACAGGAAGACCGCCCGGTGGCTCATGAAAATGCTGGGCATTCCCCAAAAGCCCGGCAAGCCGGTGAAGCCCTTGGACGAACAGATCGATTGAAAAAGAAATCCCCCGCTGCGCATCGGCGCTGCGGGGGATTGTTTATAAGGCACCTCAGTCCAACAGTCCCGTGACAGTATCCACGACCTTGTCCACACCGTCTTTTACATTGCCTACGGTCTCGCCGACGCTTTGGGCGGCTTTTCCCACCTCTCCGGCGGTCTCCAGGCTCCGGCAGGCGGAAATGAGGAATTTCATCTGCTCGTCGTTCAGCGTGAGATGGTACTCCCCGGCGATGCCTTGGATGGTCTCTGCCAATTCCGCATCGGTCATATCTTTGGTCTGGTCGGTGAGGGTCTCCAGCTGTTCCAGCACTTGCTGGAGGGCCTTGTCGGCCTCCTTGGCGGGGTCAAAACCGCCGATTTTGACGGAACAGCCCCCCAGCAGGGTCAGGGCCAAAAGCAGGCAGAGAAGATTCAGCGGTCGTTTCATAGCGTCCTCCGAAGAAAAGGTTTTTCTTATTATAGAGGAAATTTGTGAACAAAACAACCCCCGTATCCGAAGATACGGGGGCATTTTTTGCGCCGCTTATTTTTTCAGCCCGTGGGTGGTGGACAGCACCATGCCCGTCAGGGCAAACAGGGCGATGGCGTTGGGGATGACCATAAGGTTGTTGAACATATCTGTCAGTTCCCAAACGAAATCGCTGCCGGTGACAGTGCCCAGGAAAATGAACACCAGCGCAATCACGGAATAGACCACGACGGACTTCTTGCCGAACAGGTATACCATGTTGATCTTGCCGAACAGGTTCCAGCTCAAAATGGTGGAGAAGGCGAAGAAGAACAGACACACCGCCACGAACATGGCGCCGGCGCTCTGGCCGAAGACCACGCCGAAAGCCGTCTGGGCCAGGTTCGCTTTGCCCAGCGTCTCGCTCACCGCCGCTGCGCCGCACTCGGCCAGAGGGCCGTCAGCGGTGTACAGGGTGGAGATGACCACCAGGGCGTTCAGGGTCAGCACCACGAAGGTGTCCATAAACACGCCGATCATGGCCACAACGCCCTGGTCGTGGGGGTCAGAAACATTGGCCTGGGCGTGGGCGTGGGGGGTGGAACCCATGCCGGCCTCGTTGGAGAACAAGCCCCGCTTCGCGCCTTGGCTGATGGCGGTTTTCAGGGCGTAGCCAAAGCCGCCGCCGATGATGGCCTGGGGCTGGAACGCGTATTTGAAGATCATGCCGAAGGTGGCAGGGAGGTACTGAATGCGGGCGATGAGTACCACCAGGCCGCCCACCAGGAAGATCGCCGCCATGATGGGTACGACCTTTTCCGTCACCGCTGCCAGACGCTGTACGCCGCCCAGGAAAATGATGCCGCAGATGACCACCAGCACGATGCCCACGATCCAAGAGGGGATGCCGAAGGCAGTCTGGAACGTAGAACCGATGGAGTTGGACTGCACCATGCAGCCCATGAAGCCCAGAGCCAGGATGATGGCGACAGCGAAGAAGCCTGCCAGGAATTTGCCGAAGCCGCCTTTGAACGCGGTGGTGATGTAGTACACCGGACCGCCGCGGTAGGACCCGTCCTCATCCGCCTGCCGGGTCTGGATGGCCAGGGTCGCCTCGGCGTAGATGGTTGCCATGCCGAAGAACGCGATGATCCACATCCAGAAAATGGCACCGGGGCCGCCGGTGAGGATGGCGCCGGACGCGCCCACGATGTTGCCGGTGCCCACCTGGGCGGCGATGGCCGTCGCCAGTGCCTGGAACGAACTCATGCCCTGCTCCTGCTTCCCGCCCCGGAGGGACAGGTTGCCGAAGGTCTTTTTCATGCCCTCGCCGAAGCAGCGCACCTGCACAAAGCGGGTGCGGATGCTGTACCACAGGCCTACGCCGATCAGCAGGAAGACCAGAATGTAATTGGACAGGTATTCGTTGACCTTTGCCACGATGGGAAACAATGTTGCTTCTAATCCGCTCATATCTTTCTCATTTCTCCTTTGTATTTCTGATTTTGGGTATACGAAACGCACCCACCGAAAAGATTCGATGAATGCGCCTTGTATTTTGGAAAACTTTCGCTTTCTGGGCCGAATTTCGGCTCATTTCCGCTCTTTTTGCAGATCGACCTTGGCGAAGTAGTCCTTGGTGATGACCGCCACTACGCCGGAAAGACCCAGCAGCGCCACCAGGTTGGGAATGGCCATCAGGCCGTTCAGCGTGTCCGCGATGTCCCACATGAGCGTGCCGGAACCGGTAGCGCCCACGATGCACATGAGAACGAACAGCACCTTGTAGATCATATCAACGATCTTGTTGTCGTTGGACAGGTAGCCCCAGCAGCGCTCGCCGTAGTAGCTCCAGCCCAGAACGGTGGACAGGGCGAAGAAAATCAGGCTCACCTGGATGACCAGTCCGGCGATGTTGCCGGGGAGAATCATATTGAACGCTGCCACGGCGGCTGCGCCCTTGGAAGCGAATGCGTCCAGGCCGCCGGCGGTATCCAGAACGCCGGACAGCACGACCGCCAACGACGTGATGGTGCAGATGACGATGGTGTCGAAGAAGACCTCAAACACGCCCCAGATGGCCTGCTCCGCGGGTTCCTCCGTGGAGGAAGCGGCGTGGGCGATGGGGGCGGAGCCGAGACCGGCTTCGTTGGAGAACACGCCCCGGGCGAAGCCCTGGCGGATGGCCAGCATGATGGCGTAGCCGAAGATACCGCCGCCCACGGCCTCAAAACTGAACGCGCTGGTGATGATGGTGGCCAGGGCTGCGGGAATATCGGTGATGCGCAGGACGATGACCGCGATGCCGGCGACCACATAGATCAGGGACATGAACGGCACCAACAGAGACGTGACCTGGCCGATGCGCTTTACGCCGCCGATGACCACGATGGCCACGATGACTGCCAGCACGATACCGGTGACCAGGGGAGACATCCCGAACAGGCTGGACATAGCGCCGGCAATCTCATTGGTCTGGGCGATGTTGCCGATGCCGAAGCTGGCCAGGCCGCCCAGCAGGGCGAAAATGATGGCCAGGAACTTCCAGTTTTTGCCCAGGCCGTTGGTGATGTAGTACATGGGGCCGCCGTGGAACTTGCCGTCGTCGCCGGTCTCACGGAACTTCACCGCCAGGGCGATCTCGGCGTACTTGGTGCACATGCCGAAGAACGCGGATACCCACATCCAGAACACGGCGCCGGGGCCGCCGACGAAAATCGCGCCCGTGACGCCGGCGATGTTGCCGGTGCCTACGGTACCCGCCAGGGCGGTCGTCACCGCCTGGAACGGGGAGAGGTTGTTTCCGTGGTCCTTGTCGGATTTTTTAAACAGGGAACCGACGGTGTTTTTCATGATGTAGCCGAAGCGCCGCACCTGCACAAAGCCCGTACGGGCCGACAGGAAAATGCCTGTGCCTACCAACAGTACCAGCATAATAGGCCCCCAGGCGAAGCTGTTCAGGGGCTTGTTGATCGCTTCGATAATTTCTACGATCTTTTCCATAACGTTTTCTCCTTTTTCTTATATTTTTGTTTTTCGGCAAAATCCGCGCTGAAAAACAAAAAACGGACAGAAACTCTCTGTCCGCAAAAAACATAGGAAACCCACGCGTCCCCCGCGCGTTTGTCCGGCTCTGTCCTTTTGCCTGAGAGATTGGCGGAGGTCTTCCGCTTTGCACCTTCGGCACCCGCGTGGCGCGGGCTTCTCCAGAGAGCGATCCGCGTCCGGTCTTGGGACCTGTGGTCATGAACCCGTCGGTACGCGGCACAGCGCGTTTTCCCGGACACTTCGATTCGCAGTATTTGGTTATTGCAATTATTGTAGCACGTGAAAGTGCCGCTGGCAATGCAGGGAATTCACAAATCGTTCCCGGAAAAATGTCCTTTTTTTGAACATGTGTATAAAAATTTTGAAAAATCGCGGAAAGACAAAAAAATTTTCGGCGCTTTTCTCTGACAGGAACTTGCATGAAACGACTGTATCGTTTATAATGTTCCTAACAAGTGTAAAAGGAGCGGTGCGGCATGGAAAAAAATCCCGTGTTGTTCAGTAAATTGTCCCTGGAATCCGACATCCCGTTGTACAGCCAGCTGGTGAACATCATCAAGCGGAACATCACCGCCGGCACCCTCGCGCCGGGGGACCTGATCCCGTCGGAATCGGAGCTGTGCAAGACCTTTGACATCAGCCGCAGCACCGTGCGCCAGGCGGTGAATATGCTGGAGGATGAGGGTCTGGTAGTGCGCAAGCAGGGGCGGGGCACCTACGTGGCGGAGCCGAAAATGAGCCGCAGGACGGAAAAACTCTATTCCTTCACCACGGAGGTCATTTCCATGGGATTCAAGCCCTCGTCCAAGTTGGTGGAGTACGAGGTCATCGAGCCAACGCCGGATATCGTGAAGATGCTGGAACTGGACGACCCGGCTACCCCGGTATATAAATTCTCCCGCATCCGCTATGTGGACGGGGAATCCCTGATTTTGGAAAGTTCCTTTTATCCTCAGTACCTCTACCCGGAACTGACCCGCCCCATGCTGGAGCGCAGCAGCTTTTACAGCCTGCTCACGGAGCGGGGGATCGTACCCTACGAGGCAGTGGATTCCTACGAAGCGGTGGTTATGAGCCGCCGGGAAGCGGAGCTGCTGGACTGCCGGCCGGGCAGCGCGGCGTTTTCCGTCCAGCGCGTGACCCGCACGGAGGACGGGACGCCCTACGAGTTCACCCAGAGCCTGATCCGGGGCGACCGGGTGAAGCTGGACGTGGTGCTGCACAAGGACGGCGTGCGGGTGTCCCGGAACCTGGGATAATCAAAAACGGTCCGCCGGGGGCGGGCCGTTTTTGCTGTCCGTACCGGCGTTTTCTCGTCAAAAAATTCGCAGTATTGTTAAAAACTTGTTCGGGAAAACGAGGTTTTTTCGTCGTTTTCTTATGGACATATTATTTACAATATGTTAATATGTATGAGTTAAATCATAGAGAGGTGATGCTAATGCCCTTTAAGTATTACGGCGGCGTTCATCCGGACGAAATGAAGCAGCCAGACCTGGCTACTTCTTTTATTGACCAGCCGCCTCAGGTCGTCATTCCTCTTCAGATGCACATCGGCGCGCCCTGCCAGCCTCTGGTGCAGGTAGGCGATCATGTGACGATGGGCCAGAAGATCGGCGACAATGACGCGCCTTTGTGCGCGCCAATCCACGCGACCGTGTCCGGCACGGTGGTGGCGATCGAACCCAGACGGCACTGCGTGGTGGGCGACCTGGTGCCTTCCATCGTCATTGAGAATGACGGTCTGGATACTCCCTGCACGGACCTGGCCCCCTTGACCCCCGAACAGCTCAAAGACCCCGACGCGATCCTGGAGCGCATCCGGGAAGGCGGCGTTGTGGGTATGGGCGGCGCCATGTTCCCCACGGCGTTCAAGATCCAGGGCGGTCGCGGAAAAGTGGATACCCTCATCATCAACGGCGCGGAGTGCGAGCCGTACCTCAACGGCGACCACCGCACCATGCTGGAGCATCCGGAAGAATTGCTCAAGGGCATTGAACTGGTGCGCATCGCCCAGGGTGTGGAAACCGCGTACTACGGCATCGAGGAAAATAAGCAGGACGCCATCGACCTGCTCAATTCCCTGAACCCCGCCCAGTACGGCGTGGTCATCGTACCCGAGAAGGTCAAGTACCCCCAGGGCGCTGAGAAGATGCAGGTCAAGGCCAATACCAACCGGGAGGTCAAGCCCGGCGGATTGCCCTCCGGCGTGGGCTGCAACGTGGTGTCCACGTTCACCTGCTGGAGTGTCTACCGCGCCTGCTACGAGGGCCGGCCCCTCATCGAGCGCGTGTTGTCCGTGGGCGGCACGGCCATCAAGCCGGCCAACGTCATGGTCCGGTTCGGTACGCCCCTGCAGTTCATTATCGACCAGCTGGGCGGCTTTACCCGTCCCATCGACCGGGTGGTCTTGGGCGGACCCATGATGGGATTCGCGTCCTTCGATCAAAGCTGCGGCCTCATCAAAGGCATTTCCGGCCTGCTGTGCTTTACCGAGGACGAGAACCGGGATGTAGAGGAACCCACCTGCATCCGCTGCGGCAAGTGCATCCAGGTCTGCCCCATGAAGCTTCAGCCTATCCACATGTATATGTATACCTTGAAAAAGGACTTCGACAACATGGCCAAGTTCCATGTGACGGACTGCTTCGAGTGCGGTTCGTGCACTTATAACTGCCCCGGCCGCCTGCCCCTGACGCCTACGTTCAAGATGGGCAAGGGCATGATCAAGGCCCGGGAAGCGGAACTGCGCGCGAAAGCGGAAGCGGAACAGGCGAAAAAGGAGGGCGGGAAGTAATGGAAGAAAAAATGCTCTATAAAGTCTCCGGCGCTCCCTTCGTCCGTGCCAAGACCGATACCCAGCGTATCATGCTGGATGTGCTGATCGCTCTGCTGCCCGCGTTCTGTGTGGCGGCGTGGCAGTTCGGCGCGGCTGCCATCGTACGGGTGATCGTATCCGTGGTGTCTTGCGTGTTCTTTGAGTTTGCCTACCGCAAACTCATGAAGAAAAGCAGCACCATCCACGACCTGTCCGCCTGCGTCACCGGTGTGCTGCTGGTGTTCTGCATGCCCGCGGGCGTGCCGATCTGGATGATCGTGATTGCGTCTTTCCTGTCCATCGTGCTGGTCAAGCAGCTGTACGGCGGCATCGGCAAGAACTTCCTGAACCCCGCCCTGGCCGGCCGCGCGTTCATGCTGGCGGGCTACGCGCTGTTCATGACCACCTGGCCCGTGCCTTCTGCGCTGAAGACCGCGGTGGACGGCACGACCATGGCAACCCCCCTGGGCGCCCTGTACGGCGGCACTGCCGCGGAGATGCCCGCTTACTTCAACCTGGTCGACATGTTCATCGGTAAGATCCCCGGCTGCATCGGTGAGATCTCCACCGCCGCGCTGCTCATCGGCTTTGCGTACCTGCTGATCCGCAAGGTCATCGGCTGGCAGATCCCCGTGACCTTCGTGGGCACCGTCGCTGTGCTGACACTGATTTTCGGCCGGGAAGGCTACGGCAATGTGGAGTGGATGCTGTTCAACCTGTGCTCCGGCGGCTTGATGCTGGGCGCTATCTTCATGGCCACCGACTACTGCACCAGCCCCGTGACCCCCAAGGGCCAGCTCATCTACGGTGTGGGCTGCGGCGCTTTGACGGTGCTGATTCGCTATTTCGGCGGCTATCCCGAGGGCGTTTCCTACGCCATCCTGATCATGAACCTGCTGGTGTGGGCCATCGATAAGGCCACTCCGCAGCGTCAGTTCGGCGTGTCCGCCGAGGAACTGAAGGCCGCCAAGCAGGCTGCTAAGGCGGAAAAGAAAGCAGCAAAGGAGGCCCAGGCATGAACGAAAAAGCTTCTCCCAGCATCGTGAAGCTGGTGGCCGTTCTGGCTGTGATCTGTATCATCGTGTCCGCGGTGCTGGGCGGCGTGAACATGGTCACGTTCCAGCGCATCGAGGATATCCAGACGGAAAAAACCAACGCGGCGTTCAACGCCGTGCTCCCCACGGACGGCGGGTATACCGAGGTGGAATACTCCGGCAACGCCGCCATTGAGGGCGTGTACGAGGCCGACGCCGGCCACGTGGTGCAGCTGACCATCGGCGGTGCCCAGAGCAACATCACGCTGGCGGTGGGCGTCGATAACGGCGGCGTCGTTTCCGGCGTGTCCATCATCAAGCACGGCGAGACCCCGGGCCTGGGCGCGAAAGCCACCGAGGATTCGTTCCGTGACCAGTACATCGGCATTTCCGGCGCCGCGGCTTTGACCAAGGCCGGCGGCACCATCAATGCGCTCACCGGCGCGACCATTACATCTCAGGCCGTGACCGACGCGGTGAACATCGCGCTGGACGCTGTGGCCAGCTTGGGTTAAGGAGGTAAGGCTATATGAATATCAAACAGCAATTCAAAGAAGGCCTGATCACCAACAACCCCGTGTTGGTTCAGCTTCTGGGCATGTGCTCCACCATGGCCATCACCACGTCCCTGTTCAACGGCGTGGGCATGGGCCTGTCCGTTATCATCATCCTGACCTGCTGCAACATCGCGGTGTCCGCGTGCCGGAAATTCATCCCGGGCGAGATTCGTCTGGCCATCTTCGTGGTTTTGATCGCCGGCTTCGTGACCATCGTGGATCTGCTGCTGAAAGCCTTCGTGCCCGCCTTGTCGGACGCGCTGGGCGTGTTTATCCCGCTGATCGTGGTCAACTGCATCATCATCGGCCGGGCAGAAGCCTTCGCGGCGAAAAGCTCCGTTGCCGCCTCCGCGGTGGACGGCATCGCCCAGGGCCTGGGCTATACCCTGGTGCTCAGCGCCATGTGCATCGTCCGTGAGTTCCTGGGCAGCGGCTCATTTGGCGGCGGCCTGCTCAACGGCGCGAACAGCTTTTTGACCATGGATGGCTCCGGCGCGGGCTTCCAGATCTTCAACGGCGAGACCTACGGCTGCCTGTTCATGATTTTGCCCCTGGGCGGCTTCCTGACTTTGGGCTGCCTGATCGCCCTGATGCAGTACGTGCTGCGCCGCAGCGCGGAAAAGAAAGAGCTGAAAGAAAAGGAGGCTGCTGAATAATGTTGACTTCTCTGTTATCCATTTCTCTCGGCGCGATCCTCATCAACAACTTCATCTTCTCCCAGTTTTTGGGCTGCTGCCCGTTCCTGGGCGTGTCCCAGAAGGTGGATTCCGCCATCGGCATGGGCCTGGCGGTCACGTTCGTCATGGGCCTGAGCTCCGCGCTGGGCTATGTGGTCAACCTGATCCTCATCAAGTTCGGTCTGGAGTATATGCAGACCTTGGCGTTCATCCTCATCATCGCCTCTCTGGTGCAGCTGGTGGAGATGTTCCTGAAAAAGTCCATCCCGTCTTTGTACTCCGCCCTGGGCATCTACCTGCCCCTGATCACCACCAACTGCGCGGTGCTGGGCGTGGTGCTGCTGAACGTGCAGAATAACTACAACTTCATCGAGTCCGTGGTCTACGGCATCACCGGCGGCTTGGGCTTTATGCTGGCCATCGTGCTGTTTGCTTCCGTGCGTGAGCGGTTGCAGTTTGCCGAGTACCCCAAGAGTTTTGAGGGCTTCCCCATTGCGCTGGTGTCCGCGGGCCTGCTGGCTCTGGCATTCATGGGCTTCAGCGGTATGAAGATCTGGTAAGGAGGAACTGGAATTATGATGAATATTTTATACGCGGTTCTGGTTCTGGGCATCATGGGCGCGGCGTTCGCGGCCCTGCTGGGCTTTGCTTCCAAGGTCTTTCATGTGGAGACCGATCCCCGTGAGGAAGCCATTATGGAGTGCCTGGCCGGCGCCAACTGCGGCGGCTGCGGCTACCCCGGCTGCTCCGGCTACGCCGCGGCGGTGGTCAGGGGCGAGGCGCCTACGGATAAGTGCGTGGCCGGCGGCGCGGAGTGCGCGGCCAAGGTCGCGGAGATCATGGGCGTTTCCAGTGGCGGCAGCGAAAAGATGATCGCGTTCATCCCCTGCTCCGGCAGTGCGGAGGCGGCGGAACTGAAGTTCGATTACACCGGCCCCAAAACTTGCCAAGCCGCTATGGGCTATGGCGGAAAGGGTACCAAGGTGTGCTCCTATGCCTGTATCGGCTACGGCGACTGCGTGCAGGCGTGCAAGTTTGACGCTATGCACATCGTGGACGGCGTTGCCAAGGTGGACCGTGAAAAATGCGTAGGCTGCATGGCCTGCGCCGAGGCTTGCCCCAAGGCCATCCCGGTCAAAGTGCCTTACAGCATGAATGAACTGGTGGCCTGCCGTTCCAATGAGAAGGGCCCCGCTGTGATGAAGGCCTGCAAGGTAGGCTGCATTGGCTGCATGAAGTGCGCCAAGGAGTGCCCGGCCGACGCGATCCAGATCAAAGATTTCCTGGCTCACATCGACCCGGACAAGTGCATCCGCTGCGGCCACTGCGAGAGCGTGTGCCCCCGGCACATCATCAAGCCGCAAGAATAAGTAAAATAAAAGCTCCCGGCTTTGCCGGGAGTTTTTATTTTAAATTTGCACTTCGTTCGCGCGCCCTTCCGGGAACACTCTTTGCCTGAGAAGTATTTTTTGCCCGGCGAAGCTGGGCAAAAATGGATTTCAATTTTTCGCGCCGGTAGGCGCGAATTCTGCGAAGCTTTACAATAGCTGGATGCAGCGGGAGATGTACTCGATGGCTTCCGCGCCGCTGAGACATTGGTCGGGAGGGAGCGCCTCGATATGGTCCAGCCAGGTGTTCAGATGGTCGATCATGGGCGTGGAGGTGAGGGTATACGTTACCTGGTCCCGTCCATCGTCGTGCTTCAGGGCGAAAGCGGCGCTGCGGCTGAGGAACAGGGAAGTGGGCTGATCCTCGAAGCTGCAAAGCTGGTTTTCCGTGGACAGGATGTACAGCGGCTGTTCCGGGGCCTGGGAGAGGGTGTCCAGCATATACCGCAGATGCGCCAGCCGGTCTTTCCGGGGGATGACGAAGGTATGGCCGAAAGCCATCAGGCGGCCGGTGTAGATATAGTCCACGAAGGCGGACTTGAACAAAATCATGCTTTCAAAAAACCGGGAGCCGTCCAGAAACAGGCCCATCTGCCGGCCGCGGGTCTGCTCCCGGGCGAGGAACCGGCGCTGCAGTTCCTCCGGGAAAAACAATGGCTGCATCCGCTTGAGCAGGCAGCGGCACCGGGGCTGCATGAAGTATTCCAGAAAATACTGGTTTTTCAGCAGCTTTTCCAGTTCCGGCCGGGCGTTGATGGCGGGGCGGTTCATGATGTAGTTGTTCGCCTCGGAGCAATACCGGGCAATGAGTTCCGCGTCAGTGGTCTCCAACAGCAGCAGATCCTTGGAAAAAGGCGAGCGCAGGTACTGGAGCAGCACACCGTCCCGGATGAGATAGGTCATGCCGTAATTTTTGCGGTGGGGGGTGAGCTCGTAAAAATCGTACTGAATACCGTGGGGCGCGCCCATGAGGTAGCAGAAGGACCGGCAGGACGCGTCCACTGACCCGGCGAGGTCGTTCATATCCACAAACTGGGTGATATGGATATCCGTATCTGCCGGGAGCATGGCTCGGATGCGGCGGAAAAATGGCTCATTGTTTTTGAATTGGGTATGGATGGGCATGGTGCACAGCATATCCACCCGAGGTTCCAGAGCCGCGCCGGAGCGCAGAACGTCGAAAATGGATTCCGGGATGGCGCCTGCGTCCTTGGCTCGGAAGAGGACGGCGTTTTCCCGTCCGGTCTTTTGGGGCGTTTGCGGACTGGCGGCCTGAGTGTTGCGGTAAGCCTCCGCCAACAGGTCTTCCAGGGATTGGGAAAACTGTCCGTCGTCCGGGCTGGGCAAGTCCAGGGAGAACCGGCAGGCGATTTTTTCCCTGGCTTCCAGGGTGGCATTGGCTGTGAGATATGCGGCGATATTCCGCAGCAGGGGATTATGCTCCGTGTTGGCAGGGAGCTTTACGTCGTTGATCCAACGGCTGACGTACGAGGGGTCGTAGCCCAGCGCGGCGGCGAGATTGCACCGCTTTACGCCGCAAAGATTGGTCAGTTCCCGCAGGGTGCTTCCGAAAGTCATAGGACGTCCTCCTGAAATGCCGCTGAGGCAAGTTTGCATAGCGTGATACAAAATTCGGGAAATCAAGGCAATTTCTCTGCTTCTACTATACGCTGTTTTCCGTTGAATTACAAGACTAAGCGTAAAACCTGCGGAAATACGTGGATTATCAGACTGAAACAGAACATGCGGCATTTAGGCAAGTTGATGCAAGTTGGGGCAAGTGTACTCAAAAACATACAGTGTACAAGTCTGAAAAAACCATGTAAACTGAAAGCAGCTAAGGTAAATAAAACAAGGAGGTATTGTATTATGACGTTGGAAGCAGATGTTCAGATCAAGGAATTGGCAAGAGAGATCATAGCGGGGGCCGGAATGCCCTATACCCCGGAGCAGTTAGCAGAGATCCCGTCTATCCTGGCGGCGAAAAGCCGCTACTTCTGGTGCATTGATAATCAGGAATTCGATATCATGCTGGACTGCTTCGTGGAAGAAGGCTTTCAGACTTTCTGGAGCGGCCGCCCCGGAAACAAGGATCGGAATAAACAGGTGGAGCAGAACCGCCGTACCTGCGGATTTGACATGGTGCCTATGCACTTTGGCTACAACCAGATCGTGCGCTTTACCGGCCCGGACAGCGTCCAGCTGTTGACCAAGATGCACGACTACCACACCTACAAGGACAACGGCGATACTTACTCCGGCTATGGTTTGTACGTAGACGACCTGGTGAAGTGCGCCGACGGTCGTTGGCGCATCAAGACCCTGCGCCTGACCTACCGGGTGCTGGACGGCAAACTGCGCCAGCAATAAAACAGGAGGAACGACTATGAACAGATTACAGGATAAAGTAGCGATCATCACCGGCGCCGGCGGCGGAATCTGTCATGAAGCGGCGAAACTGTTCTGTCAGGAAGGCGCAAAGGTCGTCATGGTGGATATCGACCCCGTGGTGGAGGAATTCTGCGGGGAGATCGTGAAAAACGGCGGCCAGGCCATCTCCTTTGTGGCGGACGTGTCCCAGCGGGATACCTGGGTGATGCTCCAGGAAAAGACTGTGGAGGCTTTCGGCACCATCACCACTGTGGTCAACGGCGCTGCGGCGTTCTCGCCCCCCACCCACGACTGGGCGTACATCACCTCCGAAATGATCCACGAGGTCATGCGTGTGAACATCGATTCCATGCTGTATTCCTATCAGACTGTGCTGCGGTACATGATGAAAAACAAGATACGCGGCAGCTTCCTGAACTTCTCATCCTCCACGGGCCTGGCCTACAACGGCAGCGCCGTGCAGGGCTATCCGTTCTCCAAGGTCTGCGTGAAGCTGGCCACCGAGAACATGGTCAACCAGGTGAGCAAAAAGTACGCCATCCGCTTCAACTGCCTGGCGCCCAATTACGTCTGGGTCCCCAAGCAGAAAGAAGTGTTCGACATGTACGAGGAGCACTTCATCGAGTCTACTCCCATGCCCTATATCGGACATCCCGAGGACGCGGCCTGGGCCATTGTGTACCTGTGCTCTGACGAGGCCAAGTATATCAACGGCGTGACCCTGCCGGTGGACGGCGGCTGGTACGTGCAAAAGCGTTGAGACAGCCGGTAGCAGACTATATTAACAAGTAAGGAGTAACTTTATGCCATCTGTTTTGATGAACCCCATCTCTATTGGTAAGATGGAATTGAAAAACCGCATTGTGCTGGCCCCCATGGGCGTGACCATCGGCAATATGACCGCATCCACGGTAGAATACTTCGTGGAGCGCGCCAAGGGCGGCGCGGCCATGCTGTTTTGCAATATCAAAGGCTCCGCCACGTTTGAATCCGCGGATCACTCCATATTTTTCTGCGAGGAGACGGAGCCCCTCTTTCGTGAAGTGGTGGAGCGCTGCCACGCGTACGGCTGCAAGGTGGGCGCGCAGATCATGCCCGGCGACGGGCGCATCGGCGGCCCGTCCACCAAGTACAAAACGCCTGTCAGCGCTTCCGCCAGCCCCTGGCTGCATGTGCCAAAGCTCCTGTGCCACCCCCTGACGGTGGAGGAGATCCACCAGATCGAGGCGGATTACCGGGAGAGCGTGAAAGCCGCGGTGCGCTGCGGCGCAGACTGCATCGAGATCCACGCCTACGGCGGGTATCTCACCGACCAGTTCCTCACCGCCCGCTGGAATGACCGTACCGACGAATACGGCGGCAGCGTGGAAAAGCGGGCGCGGTTCCTGAAGAACCTCATCGACATCTGCAAGGAAGAGGGCGGCAAGGACTTTCCGGTCATCGTGAAGTACACCCCCGACCACTATATGGACGAAGAGGGCTACCGGAAGATCGAGGAAGGCATTGAGCTGACCAAGCTGCTGGTGTCCTACGGCGTGGACGCCCTGCACATCGACGCGGGCTGCCACGAGAACTGGTACAACGCCATGCCCCCCGCCGGGATGCAGGCCATGACGCCCCAGTCCCGCAGCGCGAAGATCATCAAGAGCATCGTGGATATCCCCGTGCTGACCCACGGGCGTTTCGGCGACGTGAAGAAGGCGGAAGCCGCGCTTTCTAACGGCGTGTGCGACATCGCGGTCATCGGCCGCGGCCTGCTGGCGGACCCGGATCTGCCCAACAAAGTGCGTGACGGCCGCCCGGACCTGATCCGTCCCTGCATTTCCTGTAACGAGGGCTGCATCGGCCGCGCCTTCGCCGGTACGCCGGCCACCTGCGCCATGAACCCCCGCTGCGGCTTTGAGGACGGCCGCAAGGACATTCCCAAGGCCACGACACCGAAAAAGGTGCTCATCGTGGGTGCCGGACCCGGCGGCTGCATGGCGGCGATCTACGCCAAGCAGGCGGGACATAACGTGGAAATCTGGGAAAAGGGTAACTGCGTGGGCGGCAACGCCCTGAACGCCTGTAAGCCTTATTTCAAGGTGGATATGCACCGCATGATCGTGTATTTTGAGGAAGAACTCCAGCGCCAGGGCATCGGGGTGAAGTTCTACACCGAGGCCACGCCGGAGAGCGTGAAAGCCTTTGCGCCGGACCACATCATCTGGGCGGCGGGCGGCAAGCCCATCGTACCTGGCAGCATTCCGGGGCTGGACAGCCCCAATGTGTATCTGGCTACGGACGCTCTGCGGGATTGCTGCTATGTGGGCGACACCGTAGTGGTGGTTGGCGGAGGCTTGGTCGGCGTGGAGACGGCGCTGCACATGGATATGTGGGGCAAGAAAGTCACCTGCATCGACATGGCGAAGACCATCCCGTCGGAGCCGGGCTTCAAGATGAACGACGAGCTGATGAAAAAGCACATGCGGGAATCCGGCGTGGAATTTTTGCCCAACACCAAGCTGCAAAAGGTGGAAGGCGACGCGTTCGGCTGCAAGGTCACTGTGGAAGCGGGGGAGGAAGTTAAGACCATCGACTGCGACACGGTGCTGCTGGCGCTGGGCTTCACGCCCACGGCGGACGCGGCGGAGGCGTACAAGTCCATCGCTCCGGTGACGGTGATCGGCGACGGCGCAAAGCCGCGGAAGATCATTTTTGCCATTGAAGAGGCGTGGGACGCTGTGAAGAATCTGTAAAAATAATGATGCCCCCGGACACGGTGCGTGTTCGGGGGTGTTTTTTCTGGATTGGATTTTTGACCTTACAGCAAGGTGTCGTCATACCCCTGCTGGGCCGCGATCTTGTCCCGCCAACAGCGGTGGCACATGGCGATGTAGGAATCGTTTCCGCCCAAAAATACCTGGCTGCCATGGGTGACGACATGGCCGTGGGCATCAATGCGGGCATTCACCGTGGCTTTTTTCCCGCAGGCGCACACGGTCTTGATTTCCGTGATGGAATCCGCCAGTTCCAGCAGGCGCTGGGAGCCGGGAAAGCAGTGGGTGAGAAAATCCGTGCGCAGTCCGAAGCACAGCACGGGGATGTTCTCGTCGTCTACCATGTCCCGGAGTTCGTCGATCTGCGCCGGGGTGAAAAACTGGGATTCATCCGCGATGATGACGTCATGCCGCCCGGCTTGCTTGTACGCTGCCCGGATGCGCTCCTCCGGCGTGATGACCTGGGCTACCGCCTCCAGCCCAATGCGGGAGCGCACGATGTCCGCGCCGTCCCGGTCGTCGGTGCTGGGCTTGATGAGCCACACGGACATGCCCAGTTCCTCATAATTGAATTTAGTGATGAGCGCCTGGGCGGATTTGGACGAGCCCATGGCACCGTATTTGAAATATAATTTTGCCACGTCAGAATTCACTCCATTCTTTCCCCGTGCCGCACAGCGGACTGTCAGCCGTAGCCGTAATAGCCCGCGATATGGAAAACAAAAAAACGGTACACGATCCAGTTCCTTAATTCCCCGCCGGTGGGCACTTCGTATGGGATATGCTCGGTGATGGTATAGACGGTGGAGTGTGCGGGATTGTTCATCACGGCCCCGGTGTCCTGAACCGTGGCTTCCCGGGTCCGCAGCGTCACCGCTTCGATGGGATAACCGTGGCAGAACACGCTGAGCCGCAGCGCGCCTACGGGCGTGAAAAAAACATAGCACAGCAGCAGGACGCTGAGTAAGGTCACGGCGGCGGATTGAATCCGTTTTTTCATGAGATCACCTTGAAATGAAATTCCTGATTACGTATATAAATGCGCCTGGATTCTTCCCAGCAGCATGTCCAGCGCCACGAGATTCCGGCCGCCCTCGGGGATGATGATGTGGGCGTTTTTCTTGCTGGGTTCCACAAACGCCTCGTGCATGGGCTTGACTGTGGTCAGATATTGGTCCACAACGGATTCCAGGGTCCGTTCCCGCTTGTTCACGTCCCGGATGATGCGCCGCAGGATGCGCACGTCCGCGTCCGTGTCCACGAAGACCCGGATATCCATTTCGTCGCACAGCCGCCGGTCCGCGAGAATGAGGATGCCCTCCACGATGATGACCTTGGCGGGACGCACCAGAACCGTTTCCGCGGAGCGGTTGTGGACGGTGTAGTCGTACACCGGGCAAAGCACGTTCTCCCCGCGCTTCAGGGCTTGCAGGTCCCGGATGAGCAGGTCTGTTTCAAACGCGTCCGGGTGGTCGTAATTCAGCTTGGCCCGCTCGTCGTAACTCATGCCGTTGTGGGCCTTATAATAATTGTCATGATAGATGACGGACACGTTGCTGCCGAAGCGCTCCATGATGCGCTTGGTGATGGTGGTTTTGCCGGAACCGGTCCCCCCGGCGATGCCGATGGTGAGAATATCCATGCTGCTTGCCCCACATTTCGTTTCTTTTTATCATACCACAGCTCGGGACAAGTTGCAATTTGACTTTATCCACAATTCACATTATAATATTTCTACCAATTTGAGTTTCAGGAGGCTGTTTTATGTCTAATATTCCCACACCGCATATCTCCGCGAAAAAAGGCGAGATCGCGAAGACCGTGCTCATGCCCGGCGACCCCCTGCGGTCCAAATTCATCGCCGAGACCTTTCTCACCGACGCTGTGCTGGTGAACAATGTCCGGGGCGTGCAGGGCTATACCGGTACCTGGAAGGGCGTACCTGTCACGGTGCAGGCCAGCGGCATGGGCATCCCATCCATCGGGATTTACAGCTATGAGCTGTACAACTTCTACGACGTGGAAAATATCATCCGCATCGGTTCCGCCGGGGCGCTGAGCACCGACCTGCACGTCATGGACGTGGTAGCGGGCATGGGCGCGTGTACGGATTCCAATTTCGTCCACCAGTTCGGGCTGAACGGCACTTTCGCGCCCATCGCCAGCTACGGGCTGCTCACCACGGCTGTGGAAGCGGCTAAGGCCCGGGGCGTGGACATGAAGGTGGGCAATATTTTGTCTTCCGATAACTTCTACGACATGGACGGCAAGGACCCCAGTTCCGAGTGGGCGAAAATGGGCGTGCTGTGTGTGGAGATGGAGGGCGCGGGCCTTTATATGAACGCCGCCCGGGCGGGGAAGAACGCCCTTTGCATCTGCACCATCTCCGACCACATCACCCTGCCGGAGGAAATTCTCACTTCCGACCAGCGGCAGACGGCCATGACCCAGATGATCGAAATTGCTTTGGACACCGCGGCAAAACTGGGGTAATCGTAAACTTTTTTGGAATTCTCCCGGAATTTAGTTGCATTCCGGCGGATGGTATTGTATACTTTTCTTGGAATATGCGGAAATGGTTTCCGCTGTTACCAAAGAATGTTGCCGCTGTCAGGCGGTGAACAAAAATTTAGGAGGATGAACGACATGAACATGAAAAAGATGCTCGCTTTGCTGCTCACTCTGGTCATGGTGCTGTCCCTGGCGGCCTGCGGCCCCAAGAACAACGACAACAAGACCGGCGACGACGCCAGCAAGACCGACGTTCCCGAGGTCCAGCCCGTCAAGATCGGCATGGTCACTGACGTGGGCGGCGTGAACGACCAGTCCTTTAACCAGGGCGCTTGGGAGGGTCTGCAGGACCTGGCTTCCAAGAACAGCAATTTCGAGGTGCACTACCTGGAAAGCGCTACTGACGCGGATTACGCTTCCAACATCCAGAACTTCCTGGACGAGGAGTACGACCTGATCATCTGCGTGGGCTTCATGCTGGCGGACGCCACCCGTGAGGCGGCCGAGGCCAACCCCGAACAGAACTTCGCTATCGTGGATGACGCTTCCATCGACCTGCCCAACGTGGCTTGCCTGATGTTCTCTCAGGAGCAGGCTTCCTACCTGGTGGGCATCGTGGCCGGCATGATGACCGAGACCAATAACGTCGGTTACGTGCAGGGCATGGTCAACCCCAACATGAACCTGTTCGGCATCGGCTTCATCTCCGGCGTCAAGTCCGTGAACCCCGAGGCCACTGTGCAGCAGTACAACGCCAACAACTTCGGTGATCCCGCTGTCGGCTCTACCGCCGCGGTCAACATGATCACCAACGGCGCCGACATCATCTACCATGCGGCCGGCGGCACCGGCGGCGGCGTCATCAACGCCTGCCAGGAGAACGGCATCTACGCCATCGGCGTGGACTCCGACCAGTCCCACATCGCGCCGGAGACCATCATCACCTCCGCCATGAAGCGCGTTGACGTGGCCTGCCAGGATATCTCCCTGGCCGTGCTGAACAACGAGTTCACCGGCGGCGTGCACCAGTACAGCCTGGAAAACGGCGGCGTGGGCATCGCTCCTACGCAGGATCTGCTGACCCAGGAAGTCATCGACGCTGTCAATGACGCCATGACCAAGATCGCCGCGGGCGAGGTCACTGTTCCCACCACTGTGGAAGAGTGCCCCGACTTCACGCTGGCTGAGTAAGCGAGTAATTTCCAAAAAGCGTACCGCATTCGCGGTACGCTTTTTTTTGTGCATTTTTCAAGAACCTTTCCGCTGAGATTTGTGATACCCACCTATCAAAAATTGTAGAATCAGCACAGAAACTATGTTATAATAAATAAGAATATGACATTCTCGGGAGGAATGGCTGATGAAACGTGTATTAACTCCGGAAATGATCGAGGAAAAACGGCGGGAGGTCTATGACATTTTGGTGGACCCCACCTCCAGCTATGAACAGCGGGTGACCTATCTCGCCCGGGCGGCGGAGAACTTCCTGACTGTGCTGGATGAGCCGGAGGGGCTGGATGAGCTGCTGCGCTGTGATATCGACACCCGGTGCATCTGCAACCTGTTCGAGGGCGATGCACCCTACCGTCCCCGGTATATCTGCATCGATTTTGAAAAATTCCTGCGGGAGGGCAGCGCGTTTTTGCAGCTTGGCCCGGCGAAGGATTTTTCCGAGGCGCTGACCCACTTGATGATCATGTATCACAACATCCCCAGCATCACCAATTATCCCGTGTACGCCGGGGACCTGGATGTGCTGCTGGATCCCTATATTGAGGGGCTTTCCGACGAGGAAGTGAAAAAAGCCCTGCGGCTGTGGCTCACTACCGTGGACCGCACGGTGCTGGATTCCTTCTTCCATGCCAATATCGGGCCGAAGGCGACCCGGCTGGGCTATCTGCTCATGGAGGTGGAGGGCGAGCTGGAAAACGCCGTGCCTAACCTCACCATGCGAGTGGCGGAGGATACCCCGGACGAATTCGTGCTGGCGGGGATCAAGTGCGCGCTGAAGTCCGCCAAGCCCAGCTTCGCCAATGACGCCATGTTCCGTTCGGAGCTGGGGGACGATTACTGCATCGCCAGCTGCTACAATGGACTGTACAAGGGCGGCGGGTCCTATACCCTCAGCCGGCTCATTTTGTCGAACATTGCCAAGCGGGCGAAAAATATCGAGGATTTCAAGACCCGGGAACTGCCCTACGTTATGGACATCATGGCCCGGTATATGGACGAGCGCATCCGCTTTTTGGTGGAGGAGAGCGGCTGGTTTGAAAGCAGCTTCCTGGTCACCGAGGGCTTTGTGCAGCGGGAGAAGTTCTCCGCCATGTTCGGCTTGGTGGGGCTTGCTGAGTGCGTGAACCTGCTGCTGGAAAAAGAGGGTTGCCATGAGCGCTTCGGCCACAGCGAGCGGGCTGACCAGCTGGGCGTGGAGATCATGGACATCATCAACGAGTTCAACAACAACCACTATAATCAATACTGCGAGGCCACGGGGAACCACTTCCTGCTTCATGCCCAGGTGGGCATCGAGTCCGACCACGACTGCTCCCCCGGTACCCGCATCCCCATTGGCGAGGAGCCGGATGAGCTTGTGGATCACTTGAACGTCATCAAGCTGTTCCATAAGTATTTCCCCTCCGGCACCGGTGATATTTTCCCTGTGGACCTGACCGTCCACAAAAATCCCGAGTATGTGCTGGATATCATCCGCGGCGGGCTGGGCATCGACATCCGCTATCTGTCATTCTACGCCAGCGATTCTGACGTGATCCGGGTCACCGGCTATCTGGTCAAGCGCAGCGAGATGGAAAAGCTCGACGCGGGGCAGAATGTGCGGCAGAATACCACCGGGCTGGGCTTGGGCGCGGCGAAAAACTGTAGGATTCTGGACCGGCGGGTCAGATGAATACCGCTGTTGTCAATAAAATCATCCCCTTTTCCTGTGTGGACGGGCCGGGGAACCGGACGGCGGTGTTTTTGCAGGGGTGTAACTTCGACTGCAAATACTGCCACAATCCGGAGACCATTCAGCCCTGCGTCCATTGCGGGGCGTGCGTGGCTTACTGTAAGCCCGGGGCGCTGACCTTTGAAAACGGACGGGTGCGGTACGATATTTCCAAGTGCGTGCTGTGCGACGAGTGCTTTCACCACTGCCCTCACGGGTCGTCCCCACGGACCAGGGAGATGACCCCGGAGCAGGTGATGGGCGAGGTCAGGAAAAATATGCCGTTTATTCGGGGCGTGACCGTGTCCGGCGGGGAGTGTACCCGCTGGCGGGACTTCCTGACGGCGTTTTTGGCCCTGGCGAAGCGCGAGGGGCTTGGGACTCTGCTGGATTCCAACGGAAGCTATGAGTTTTCCGAGGACCCTGAATTGATGGCCGTGGCCGACGGCGTGATGCTGGATATCAAGGCCTGGACGGCGGAGGAACACCGGAGGGTCACGGGACGGGACAACGCCGCGGTGCTGCGCAACCTGCGCTGGCTGGCAGAGCAGGAAAAGCTGCCGGAGGTGCGCACGGTGGTCGTGCCGGAGCTGTTCGACTGCGAACAGACGGTGCGGCGGGTATGCGAAGTTTTGCGTGAGACCGGGCGGCTGGATACCCGGTATAAGATCATCTGCTACCGTCCCATGGGCGTGCGGGCGGAGTACCGGGGGCTGAAAAGCCCGGAGCAGACGGAACTGTCCCGGCTGGCGGAAATTGCCCGGGGCTACGGGCTGACCGATGTGGTCATCATTTGATTTGCGGCGTTTTACCGCGATGCGGTGAGATAGAGTGACCGCGCACTTGGCGCGGACAGCGTTTCCCGGCGGCTTGTGGGCCGACCGAAAAAACTTGGCGGAAGCTCCGTCAGTGAAACGAGGAGTGATGGGTTTGGCAAGAGAACATCTGGATCTTTCCACCAACGTGGTCGAGATGCGGAACATCGTCAAGAAATTCGGCGATTTTACCGCCAACGACGGCATCAACCTGACCGTCCACAAAGGGGAGATCCACGCGATTTTGGGCGAAAACGGCGCGGGGAAATCTACGCTGATGAATCAGCTGTACGGGCTGTATAAGCCCACCTCCGGGGAGATTTTTGTCAATGGAAAACGGTTGGATATGAATACTCCCCGGGACGCCATCGACGCGGGCATCGGCATGGTGCATCAGCACTTTATGCTGGTACAGCCCTTTACGGTGACGGAAAATATCGTGTTGGGCACGGAACCGCGGAAAGGAATCCGGCTGGATATGGCCGAGGCCCGGAAAAATGTGGTGGAAATTTCCGAGAAATACGGACTTTCCATCGATCCCGACGCGAAAATTGAGGATATTTCCGTGGGGATGCAGCAGCGCGTGGAAATTCTGAAGGCCCTGTACCGGGGCGCGGACGTGCTGATTCTGGACGAACCCACCGCGTCGCTCACGCCGCAAGAGATCGTGGAACTCATCGACATTATGCACAATCTCACGGCGGACGGGAAGAGCATTATCCTCATTACCCATAAGCTGAAAGAAATTAAGGAATCCGCGGATTTCTGCACCATCATCCGGCTGGGCAAGTATATCGGCACCGTGGATGTGGAAACTGTGAACGAGGATCAGCTTGCCAGCATGATGGTGGGCCGGCAGGTCACGTTCCAGGTGGACAAGCCCGAACAGGAACCCGGCGATGTGGTGCTGGACGTGCGGGACCTCCACGGCGTGGATTACCGGAATGTGGAAATTCTGCGGGGACTGAATTTGCAGGTGCGCAAAGGCGAGATCGTGGGCATCGCGGGCATCGACGGCAACGGGCAGACCGAACTGGTGGAGATCATCACGGGTCTGCGTAAGGGCACTAAGGGCAGTATCACCGTGGGCGGGGTGGATATTTTTAATAAGTCCCCGCGCACCGGGTTTGAGGCCGGGGTGTCCAGTATCCCCGCGGACCGGCAAAAGCATGGGCTGGTGCTGGATTTCTCCGTGGAGGAAAACCTCATTTTGCAAAATTATAAGGACGCACCCTTTTCCAAAGGCGGACTTTTGCAGCGGGACGCCATCCGCAGTTTTGCCACTGACGCCATCAAGAAATATGATATCCGCCCCGGCGACTGTGAGGAACGGCCCGCAGGGACGCTGTCCGGCGGTAACCAGCAAAAGGTCATCATCGCCCGGGAAGTGGAAAACGACAAGGAACTGCTCATCGCCGTGAACCCCACCCGTGGGCTGGACGTGGGCGCGATCGAGTACGTACATAAATACATCGTGGAGCAGCGGAACAAGGGGAAAGCCGTGCTGCTGGTCTCCTTTGAACTGGACGAGATCATGAGTCTGTCCGACAGGATCGACGTAATCTACGCTGGACAGATTGTCAGCGAGGTGGCCGGCAGGGATGCGGACGAAAATGAACTTGGTTTGATGATGGCGGGAGGGAAGCAGCATGGATAAGAAAAAAACTCTCCTGGAATTTTTTGCGGAAAATAAGTTTATCCATACGATATTGTCTATCGTCATCGGCTTTCTGGTAGGCGCTGTGTTCCTGGCGGTCATGGGCATCTCCGTGAGCGAGGCTTACGGGAAGCTGTTCCAGAGCGTGTTTTCCAACGTGAAGAGCCTGTCCTACTGTGTGGTATATGCTACGCCGTATATCGCCACGGGACTTTCTGTGGCCTTCTCCTTTAAGACCGGCGTGTTCAACATCGGCGCGGAGGGGCAGTTCGTGGTGGGGTCCATGTCCGCGTGCGTGGTGGGTATCCTGTGCGGGAACCTGCCCAGCGTGGTTTTAATTCCCCTGTGCCTGCTGGCGGCGGCCGCCGCCGGGGCGGTGTGGGGCATGATCGTGGGATTTTTGAAGACTAAGTGGGGCATCAATGAGGTGCTGTCCATGATTATGTTCAACTGGATCGCGTTTTATCTGTCCAACTATATCGCCGGCATCCCGGCAATCCACAGCGACGGCACCGCGGAGGCAACAAAAAATATCGCCGCCAATGCCCGGACGCTGCTGCCTACGGAACTCATCAACAGTCTGGGGCTTTGCAATACCGCCAACTGGGGCATTTTCCTGGCCATCGTGATGACGGTGCTGGTGTACTTTATCATTGAAAAGACTACGCTGGGGTATGAACTCAAGGCGGTGGGATTTAACCGCTCCTCGGCGGAGTACGGCGGCATCAATGTCAACCGCTCCATCCTGACCGCGCTGGCCATTTCCGGCGCGCTGGCGGGGCTGGGCGGCGCGCTGCAGCTCATGGGCATGGGCGGACGCATCAGCGTGTTCAGTTCCCAGGAGGGCTTCGGCTTCGCGGGCATCGTGGTGGCACTCATCGGCGTGTCGAACCCGCTGGGCGTGTTTATCGCGGGGCTGTTCTACGGCGCGCTGACGTACGGCGGCGGTAAACTCACGCTGGTGGGCGCGCCGACCCAGGTGGTGGATATCATCGTGGGGACTGTGGTGTTCTTTATCGCCATCTCCTGTATCTTTGAATATTTGAAGTACCTCAAGCGCACGAAACCTCCGGTGGCTCCGCCGCCGGAGGGCGGAGAGGAACCGGGAAAGGAGGCTGACGCGTAAATGGATGCTTTCATCAGTGAATTGGGCGTTATCATCTATGCGACCTTATTATATACTACCCCGCTGCTGTTCGCCGCGCTGGGCTCCTGCTTTTCCGAGGTCTCCGGCGTCATTAATATCGGCATCGAGGGTATGATGACCGCCGGCGCTTTCGCCGGGACGGTGGTGGCTTACTTTACCGGCAATCCCTGGGTCGGCTTCTTGTGCGGCGGCCTGGCGGGGATGGTGTTCGGCGCGCTCCACGCGGTGGCGACCGTGCGGCTGGGCGCGGACCAGACCATTTCCGGCACCGCCATCAATATGCTGGCCCCGGGCATCGCTATTATGATGTGTAAATCCCTGTTTTCCGGGTCGTCGGATACCATCCCCCTGGACCCCAGTATGAAAATTCCGGTGCTGTTCGCCGGGAAGTTCGATACCAATACCGTGATGGGGACCTTTTTGAAAAATGTGGTGTCCAATTACGCAGTCATTTATATCGTGTTTATCGCGGTCATCGTGGTGTGGTTCGTGTTTTACAAGACCCGGTTCGGGCTGCGGATGCGGGCCTGCGGCGAGCATCCCCAGGCTTGTGAGACCCTGGGCATCAATGTGCTGCGGATGCGGTTTTTGTGCGTTTGCATCTCCGGGTTTATGGCCGGGCTGGGCGGCGCTTGCATGACCATGGCCATTACCAACCAGTTCCGCCCCATTTCTATCGTGGGTCAGGGCTTTATCGCCATCGCGGCAGTCATTTTCGGCAAGTTTAAGCCCCAGGGCGCGATGCTGGGGTGCTTGTTGTTCGGTTTGTGCACCGGGTTGAAGGTCATTGTCGGCGGTAACGCGGCGACCATTCAGCTGGTGTCTATGATCCCGTATGTGGTCACGGTCATCGTGCTGATCTTGTTCGTGGGGAAGTCCCATGTGCCGGCGGCGAATGGCAAGCCGTATATCAAATCCAAATAAATCCTGGACGGGAATACCGCTCCGACTTCGGTCGGGGCGGTTTTTTTATGCCCAAACGGCGGGGTGGTTTTTGTACAGAAATGTGCAAGGAAAAAGTTTTTTGCATTCCGGGTCACGAATTGTTGCATCAAAAACGGCAAATTTGTACCCGATGCGGGGTATGGGCAGGAGGCGATTTGATGAAACGGCGGTACGACAGAAAAAAGATCATTCAGGAATTGGCGAGGCTGGCATTTTCCGACCCCACTGACGCGGTGGCGCTGGCTTTTTTGCCCGAGGGCAGTGATATTTCCGGGATGAATGTGTCCATGGTCACGGAATTGAAGGTGGGGGAAAAAGGCGGCAATCAGGTGAAGCTGCTGGACCGGGTAGAGCTGATCCGGCTGTTGGTAGAACTGGTGGGGCGGGATGACGTGCAGTGCGCGGAGTCTTTTTTTCTGGCCCTGGGCGCGGCGGGCGCGGACGCGGAGCGGGAGGGGTTATGAACTTTGAGAAATTTTCCCGGAAGCAGCGGCGCGTGCTGACTTGGTGGACACCTGGGTCCCGGGACCGGAGGCGGGACGCTATCATTTGCGACGGCGCGGTGCGCAGCGGGAAGACCCTTTGCACCGGGATGTCCTTTGTGATTTGGGCTATGTGCGGCTTTGACGGGCGGCAGTTCGGTATCTGCGGGAAGACTTTGGGGTCTTTGCGGAGGAATCTGCTCCACGAGGTGCTGCCCGCGCTGACGGAGTTGGGGTTCGAGTGCCGGGAGCAGGTGTCGAAAAACCGGGTGGTGGTGCGGTTCGGGGGCAGGGAAAATATTTTTTTCCTCTTCGGCGGACGGGACGAGGGGTCCGCGGCGCTCATTCAGGGCGTGACCCTGGCGGGGGTGCTGCTGGATGAGGTGGTGCTCATGCCCAGAAGTTTTGTGGAGCAGGCCTGCGCCCGGTGCTCCGTGGCGGGCAGCCGGCTGTGGTTCAACTGTAATCCCGGCAGTCCACAGCACTGGTTTTATCAGGAGTGGATCAGCCGGGCGGAGGAAAAAAACGCGCTGTATCTCCACTTTTCCCAGGCGGATAATCCGGGGCTGGCTCCGGCGGTGGCGGCGCGGTATGAGAAGCTGTACAGCGGGGTGTTTTATCAGCGGTTCGTGCTGGGCCGGTGGGTGGCGGGAGAGGGGCTGGTGTATGGATTTTTTGACCAGAGCTATGTGCGGCCCGTACCCAAGGGGGACTTTTCCGAGTACCGGGTGAGCTGCGATTACGGGACGGTGAATCCCGCGTCCTTTGGGCTGTGGGGACGGCAGGGGGACGTGTGGTACCGCATCCGGGAGTATTACTACGACGCGCGCCGCGCCGGGGTCCAGAAGACCGACGCGGAGTATGTGCAGGCTTTGGGCGCGCTGGTGGGTGGGCTGCCGGTGGGCAGGGTCATCGTAGATCCCTCCGCTGCCAGTTTTATTTTGGCGCTGCGCCGGGCGGGGTATCCGGTGGAAAAGGCGGATAATCAGGTGCTCACCGGGATTCGGCTCACGGCGGATGGGTTGAAGCAGGGGTCGATGGTCATTTGTGAGCCGTGCCGGGATGCGATTCGGGAGTTTTCGTTGTACCGGTGGGCCGACGGCGGCCGGGATGTGCCGGTGAAAGAGCATGACCACGCCATGGACGATATTCGGTATTTTGCCATGTCCCTCCACCGGGGTGGGGGCGGGTTCGCGTCCTTGTCTGTGGCGCGGGCGGCGTATTGAATGAGAGGAGAAGCGTATGAAAGGGAAAAAACAGGAGAAACGGTCCGGGGCCGCGGCGGTGCAGATGCGCTCCGGGGGCGCGCATCCTTACGGGCTGCTGCGGGGGGATATCTCCCTGGGCGGCGGCGACGCGGCGGTGTACCGGGCCGTGCGGGAGGCTGTGCCGGTGGTGGACGCGGCGGTGCTGAAACTCATCCGGCTGACCGGAGGCTTTACGGTGTCCTGCGGCGACGAGGCCGCGGAAAGGGGGCTGCGGGAGTTTGTCCGCACCGTGCCCGTGGGGCGGGGTCAGCGGGGGCTGGACGCGTTTTTGGACAGCTATTTGGATTCCATGATCACCTGCGGCCGGGCGGTGGGCGAGATCGTGGTCCGGGGCGACCGGGACATCGCCGCCGTGATCTGCGGCAATGTGGCGGATGTGCAGATCCGGGAGGGGCGCACGCCGCTGGATTTTTGCCTGTGCGGGTTTGCAGACGACGGCAGCGTGCGGCCGTTTCCCAGGCAGGACCTGCTGCTGTTTACACCGTATGAGCCGGAACCGGACGCGCCTTATGGCGTGTCGATGCTCCGGGGGATGCCGTTTTTGGCGGATATTCTGATGAATATCTATCACAGCGTCGGCGTGAATTGGGAGCGGGCGGGGAATGTGCGGTACTCGGTGGTGTACCGGCCCCAGGGCGACGGGCTGGACGCAGGCGGCGCTTATGAGCGGGCCAGGGAGATCGCCGGGGAGTGGGCCAGCGCCATGCAGGCTTCCAAACGGGGCGAGGTGCGGGATTTCGTGTCCGTGGGGGACGTGGAGATCAAGGTCATCGGCGCGGACGGGCCGGTGCTGGACAGCGAGGTGCCTGTGCGGCAGATTTTGGAGCAGCTTGTGGCGAAGACCGGGCTGCCGCCGTTTCTGCTGGGGCTGAACTGGTCGTCTACGGAGCGCATGAGCAGTCAGCAGGCCGATTTGATGACCAGTGAGTTGACCGCTATCCGGCGGGGGCTGACGCCGGTGCTGGAGAAAATCTGCCGGCTGTGGCTGCGGATGCATGGCTACGCCTGCGTGCCGGAGATCCGGTGGGATCCGATCAATTTGCAGGACGATGTAGAGGAGGCCAGGGCGCGGCTTTATGACGCGCAGGCTCGGCAGCTTTTGGGGGAGGAACAGACATGAATTTGAAGATCGTGAAAGAGGGCAAGGCGGCGTCCGGAATGCCGGCGGAAACGGAGTTGGAGGCCATCAATGCCTTTGCCAAAACGGCGCTGACCGCGGAGGAGGTCTATACCTTTTCCGTGATCTTGTGCGACAACGAGGTGGACCGGGACAACGAGCGGTTTACGGAGGGCACGTTGGCGGAACTGCGGGAACTGTTCGTGGGGAAGACGGGGATTTGCGACCACGATTGGCGTACGGCCAATCAGAAGGCCCGGATCTACCGCACGGAGTTGGTGTCCGACCCGGAGCGCAGGACGGCGATGGGGGCGGTGTATCAGGCGCTGAAGGCTTATGCGTATATGCTGCGCACGCCGTCGAACGCGGAGCTTATTGCGGAGATCGAGGGCGGGATTAAGAAAGAGACCAGCGTGGGCTGCGCGGTGGCCCGGGTCTTGTGCTCCGTGTGCGGGCAGGAACTGGGCGGAGATGGCTGCGGGCATGTGAAAGGCGAGACCTACGGTGGTACGCTATGCTGCGGGGAACTGGACGGCGCGGTGGACGCATATGAGTGGAGCTTTGTGGCGGTGCCTGCCCAGCGGGACGCGGGCGTGACCAAACGGTTTGGGCAGAAAGGCGGCTTGAAAGGCTTTGTGGAAAGTCCCCGGGGGGCCCGGTTTGCCGGGGAGTTTGAGGCTCTGTCTAAGGACGCGGCCTTGGGGCGGCAGTATTTGGCGGAGCTGAAGCGGGAGGTGCTGCGGCTGTGCCTGGTGTGCGACGAGGGGATGTATCCAGTGCTGTCCGGGGCGGTGGATTCCATGCCGCCAGACGCGCTGATGGAACTGCGGAAGCATTATGGGGAGAAAAGCACGGAGTTGTATCCGCCGGCGACCCAGCTTCCGGGAAAACAGGAAGTGACCCGCTTTGACGGAGCGGCATTTCAAATTTGAGAAGATCAGGAGGAGATCAAATGAATGTAAGTTTTGATGGGATCGGAAGTCAGGTTATGACCTTTGTGAACAACGCTGACGCGCCGGCGGCTGTGGGCGTGCCGGTGGCCATGTTGGGCAGCGGCGAGGTGCGCGCGGCGGCGACGGACAGTGTGTTTATGGGCGTGTGCGCGGCGGGCGACAAGGACTATGTAGCGGTGCAGACGGCGGGCGTGGTCACGTGCCGCTATACCGGCACCGCCCCCGCTGTGGGCTACGGTAAGCTGGCGGCAGCAGCGGACGGCACGGTGGCCGCGAAAAGCACCGGTAGGGAGTATTTGATCTTGGCGGTGGACACGGCCGCCGGAACGGTGACATTTGTACTGTAAGGAGGAAGGGAACTATGGCATACAAATTTAACGATATTCGCCTGGAAAAGGGCATGTACTCCATCCCAGGCAAGAGCTTTACCCAGGTGCTGGAGGGGATGGATCCCAGTGAGAATTACAAGGGTACCTCTTTGGAGGGACTGGACGCGTATCAGCGCCAGCTCAAGCGCTTTGACATCCATGCCAGGGGCGTGGGCAGCGACGCGGTGGAGAAGTTTTTCCGCAGTACCGAGTCCGCGGTGCTGTTCCCGGAATATGTGGCACGCAGCGTGAAGCAGGGCATGGAGGAGACCAATCTGCTGCCTCATATCACGGCGTCTACCACGCTGATCGATGGGCTGGATTACCGCTCTATTTATTCGTCTCCCTCGGACGAAGAGAAAAAGCTCCACCGGGTGGAGGAGGGCGCGGCCATTCCTCAGACGGAGGTGCGCGCCCGGGAGAATCTTGTGCGTCTGCACAAGCGCGGGCGGATGCTGGTGGCATCTTACGAGGCCATCCGGTATCAGCGGCTGGACCTGTTTTCCGTGATGCTGCGGCAGATCGGCAGCCAGATCATGCGGATGCATCTGGACGACGCCATCAATGTCATCACCAAGGGCGACGGCAACGGGAATCCCGCGAAGACTTATACCGTCGGGGACAGCGTCATCGGCGGCACCGCGGGGACGCTGGATTACGCCGCGCTGCTGAAGTTCTGGAACCAGTTTGACCCTTATACCATGAATACCCTGCTGGTCAGTCCCGACGCCATGCTGGCGTTGCTGCAGTGCAAGGAGTTCCAGAATCCGTTGACGGGGCTGAATTTCCAGGGGACCGGCGAGCTGTCCAATCCGCTGGGAGCGAAGCTCATCAAGACTTCCGCGTTGGGTACGGGGACGATGATCGGGCTGGATAAAAATTACGCGCTGGAAATGGTCATGGCCAGCGATGTGGTGGTGGAGTATGACCGCTTGATCGACCGGCAGCTGGAGCGGGCGGCGATCACAAGCACGTCCGGGTTTGCCAAGCTGTATACGGACGCGTCTAAAGTGCTGAAGGTGCAGTGATGGACACCGGGGACATCTATGCCGCCGCCGCGCAGGTGCTGGGGACGGAATTGACCCCGGAACAGGCGGCGGCGCTGGAGGACTGCTGCGCCGCGGCCCGGGCGGTGTGCCTGTCCCGGCTGGGGAAAGCGCCGGAGGAGGAGCATCTGCCGGCGTTCCTGCGGGCCTGCGCGTTGATGGCGGCGGGGCTGTATCTGGACGGGGATAGTTCCAGCGGGGAGGTGTCGTCCTTTACCGCCGGGCGGCTGTCTGTGACCACCGGGGGCAGCGGCGGACGCGCGGCGCGCTTGAAGCAGGCGGCGCTGGAATTGCTGCGGCCCTGGTCCCGGGGCGGCGGGGCCTTTTTGGGGGTGCGGGGATGACGGAACATGTGTTCGAACGTATCGCCCCGTATGGGCGCGGCTTGACGATTTTGGACGATTGCGGCGGCGAGACTGTTTGCAAGGGCTTTGTCCAGCCGGTGAATACCCTGGACTATGACGGGGTGGAACTGTTCAAGGCACCGGGGACACAGCCGGAGGTGACGTATCTGCTGCTGGCGCCGCCGGAGGCGGTGCGGGCCGGGCGGCGGGCTGTGATGGTGCTGTGCGGCGGCGCGGAATATGAAGTGCTGGGCATCCAAGGCATCTTTTGCGGCGAGACGCTCACCCACTGGGAGGGTGTATTGCGGCGGAAAGGCGGTGGGCTATGACCCAGGCGGTGTTGGACGCGGTGCTGGAGGTTTTGACCGGGGCCGGGGTGCGGGCGGTGGCCCAGTATCCCGGGCTGGCTTTGGAGCGGGACACGCCGGTGGTTTGCGTGGGGGTGCGGTCCGAGACCGTGACCCCGCCGGGCTTCGGCGGGTATCTGGGGAAAGAGGAGACGGACGGCGTGCTGACGGAGCGCTATGGCGTGAAGGCGGAGTTGACCGTGTTGCTGGACCTGTATCTGCCGCCGGAACAGGCGGGGGCGTGCCAATCGCTGTTCGCGAAGGTCAGCGGGGCGCTGGCCGGGCTGCCCGCCGGGGTGAAGTTGCGAAAGCTCACCCGGGGCGAGCCGGTCCCGGATCAGGCCGTGGGGATGTTCCGCTGTCCCTGCGCTATGGAATGCACCGCGTATTTCGTGGGGGAACTGGAGCCGGATGGCGGCGAATGGCTTGATTTTGTGCTGAGAGGAGTTTTGAAAACATGAGTGTGAACGAACGGCCGGGGGTGTACTCGTCTTACGAGGTCACCAGCGCGTTGTACGGGTCCGGCGTGGGCCGGGCCGTGGGCGTGGCGGCCTGCGCGGCGGCGGGGACCAAGGGCGAGGTACGCGCCTTTACCGGGTATTCCGAGGCCGCGGCGGCCTATGGGCCGGGCAGCAACCTGGCGAAGCTGGCGCGGATCTTACTGGAAAACGGCGCGCCGATGATCTATGCGGTGCCTGTGGTCACGTCCGGCACGGCGGCCCAGTCGGACTATGCCGCGGCTTTCGCGGCGCTGATGCAGGAGGCGAATGTGGGCTGTATGGTCTGCGATTCCCAGACGGCGCTGGTGCATAAGTCCATGCGGGACGCGATTTTGTCCGGGACCGAGATGACGAAATACCGCATCGGCGTGGTGGAGCAGCCCGGGACTGCTTCGGCTCTGGGGAGCGCGGCGGCCGCGCTGAACTGCGAGCGCATGGTGATAGTGGGCAACGCCGTGACCGGCGGGGTTCCCGGCGGCGTGGCGGCGGCGGTGGCGGGAGTCATCGCCGGTAGCGGCGATCCGGCTCTGCCTTTGAACGGCGCGCCACTGAAAGGGCTGGGCGCCCTGGCGGGGAATTTTACGGATGGGGAGGTCTCGACCCTCATTCAAAGCGGCGTGACGCCGGTGGAGGTCATCGGCGGTGATGTTACGGTGGTCCGGGGCGTGACCACCCGCACCAAGACCGGCGACGTGCCGGACGCTACCTGGCGGGATCTGAACACCATCCTCATTGTGGATGACGTGCTGCCCGCCGTGCGCAACAGTCTGCGCACCCGCTTCGCCCGGACGAAAAATACCGCCCAGACCCGGGGGGCAATCCGGACCCAGGTCATCATTGAACTGGAAAGCAAGCGGGCCGCGGAGATCATCGACGGGTACAGCGGCGTGACCGTGGCGGCGGACGAGACGGACCCGGCGGTGTGTCTGGTGAGCTTTGCGTTCACGGTGGCCCATGGGCTGAGCCGGATCGAACTGATGGCCCATATCACGGTGTAAGGAGGGAGAACTATGGCAAATACGACAGTGAAGATCCCCACCAGCAACGACATTTACCTGGAGGCCAACGGGAAAAAAGTGGCGGTGGTGCAAAGCTACCGCAGTGTGGCGGGGCGCACCGAGCGTACGGTGGAGGCGTTCGGCGAATCTGAGCCGGTGGCGACCATTGCCAGCCACAATACCTACCAGCTGACCCTGACCCGGCTGTACGCCACGGATGAGGCCATCTCTGACGGTATCAGCTTTTATGAGCTGCGGGACTTCTCGCTGGTTATCGTGAAGCCGGACCGCCGGGTGGTCTATACGGGCTGCAACTGGAGCCGCATCGCGGAGACCGGGGAATTGAGCGAGACGGTGGCGGAGGAGATCACGCTGGTGGCGGCCAAGCGTGTGGAGACCGCGGCATGACGGCGGAAGAATTGCTGGAGCGGGCGGGGTCGGATGACCTCGCCCGGCTGCGCTGGCATTTGTGCCGGCTGTTCCGGGTGGCACCCTGGTCGAAGCTGGGGCGGTCGCTGGGGGATGAGGAATGTCTCGCCCTGGCGGCGCAGCTGGTGCTGGACCGGCAGGGCACGGCGGCACAGGTGGGGGATCGGAACCCGAATTTTGACGGGGCGGTGTTCATCAGGCGGAAAGGAGCGGGCGTATGAGCGGTTTGACGGACGCGCTCGCGGCGCTGTCCGGCGAGACGCGCCGGGCGCTGGCCCATGCGTTGGTGCTGGCGCTGGAGGGTCGCGGTACTTTTAGGTCGGGCGGTTCGGACGGTTCGGCGGAGGAAAGCCGTCCGGCGGCGGGGTTGATGGCGTCCGGCGGGACGGCGGAGAAGTCTGAAGTGCCGGGAGAGACAGACGTACCCGGAAAGACGGGACGTGCCGGGAAATCCACGGCGGAGGCTGTGAAGCGCCGCTTGGAGGGGGAGCCTGTGCCGCTGATGGAACGGCTGATTTCCCCCGGCGGAGGGGCGTCCAATAGGAGCGTGCGGACGGTCTACGGGGCGGACGGAAATTCCGTGACCTTGCGGCGGGAGGTCCCGCTGTCTGCGCCCGCGGCGGTGGAAGACGCTTTACCGGGGGCGGCGAGTTCGCCGATGGCGGCGGACCCCATGCGGCAAATGCGGGAAATTTCCGACTTTTTCCGGCAGGACAGCCGGCGGTATGATCCGGGATTTACCCGGTATTAAGGGGGGAAAACGACCATGAATTTATCGCCTATGCGGTTTAAAAATTATATTTGGCCCCACAATCCCCGGGTCTATGAGATCGGGTTCGCGCGGAAAATGGCGTCCCAGCATGTGCCCTTCGGGCGGAGCGTGCTGTCTGGGCTGGGCATGGACCACCGGGTGCTCCGGGGCGAGGGGGAGTTCGTCGGGGAGGGGGCTTACCGGGAGTTCCAGAAGCTGGCTACGGTGTTTTACGAGGAATCCCCCGGTATTTTGGTGCATCCTGTGTGGCAGACGGCCAACGCGTGGTTTGTGGAGCTGTCCGTACGGCAGGAGCCGACGGAGGATTATGTGCGGTACGGCTTTACGTTCTGGGAGTGCTACGACGGCTACCGCCGAGGGTTGGCGGAGGTCGGCGGAGATCCGGCGGAAGCCGGGAACAAGAGTGGCGGACAAGCAGTCGAAGCGGCGGCGGAGTATACCGTGCTGCCCGGGGACACGCTGTACCGCATTGCCAGGAAGACCGGGGTGGACCTGGGGCGGTTGGCGGCGCTGAATCCACAGATCCGCAATCTCAATCTAATCTACCCCGGAGACAAGATTCGGCTTGGGTGAGGTGACGGGATGACAGGCTATATCATGGACAGCCGGGGGCGGGCGCATCTGCTCCCGGCGCTGCTGAGTTGGGACGTGTCCCACACAACGGGGCGGGACAGCGGCAGCTTTTCGGTGAGCTTTCTGTACGAGGAAGCGATGCTCCCGGTGCTGAAGCAGGCTTGCCGCTTCCGGGGGTATCACGATGGGGAAACGGTGTTTTACGGCGTGGTGGACCGCTACGTTGTTACCTGCGACGGCCGGGGACGGCTGGTGAAATTGCAGGGGCGCAGTCTCGCCGCGCTGTTGATGGACAATGAGGCGGAGAGCGGCGACTATTACAATGTGGACCTGGAATACATCCTGCGCCGTCATGTGACGCCCTGGGGCGTGACGGATGTGGCCCCGGCGGCGGCGAAGCCTTTGGCGCGGTTCACCGTGCGGTCGGGGCAGAGCGAATGGAGCGTGCTGCGAGAGTATTTGGAGTTCTCCGGCGGCTTCACGCCCCGGTTCACGCCGGAGGGCAGGCTCCTTTGCGACGGCAGTCAGGGCGGACGCACGGTAGTCATCGGCGGGGGCACGCCGGTGGTGGCCGCGGAGTTCGCGGACGACCGCTGCGGGGTCATCTCGCAAATGCTGGTGAAAAAGACCCGGGGCGGGTCCGGGGTGGTGGAAAATCCGGGCTTCATCGCCCGGGGCGGCTGCGCCCGGCAGGTGCTGAACGTGCCGCGGTATCTCAGCTACGACGCCATGCGGTACACCGGGGAGTATCAGATCCGTAAGTCCCGGGAAGACAGCGTCACGCTGACGCTCACGGTGCCGGAGCTGTTCGCGGCCTTCGCCGGGGATACGGTGCGGCTGGACAAGTCGCCCGTAGGGCTGACCGGACGGTTCCGGGTGGCCGGGTCCCGGTGCTGGGCGGCCGGGGAGCAGTACGGCACGGAATTGACCTTATCGGTTTGGGAGGAATGGTAATATGTGGCTGTCAGAACAGGCGGTGAAAGCGCCCCGGGAGGAAAAGGACGGCGCGGTGGCGGTTGTGACCTTGTCCGGCGGGGCGGCGGTGCAGTCCGGCGGCGAGGTGCGGGGCGTGTCCTGGGCCGGACCGGGGGGCGTGTTCTGGGCTCCGGCGGCGGACGATCTGGTGGTGACCATGGTGTGTCAGGGCGGGGAAACAGTGATCTTAGGCGCGCTGCCGGAGACCCGTCCGGCCCTGGCACCGGGAGAATTGTGCCTGAAGTCCGGCGGTGCGGAGGTCTTTTTGCGCCGGGACGGACATATCGAACTGCGGGGGAATGTGAACGTAGAGGGGGCGCTGACGGTGAACGGCGACCCGGTGATGGTGTTGGCGTAAGGAGGGCAGGATGGAATTGAAATTGGAACAGGGCCGCTATGTCCCCGGCCCGGGCGGACGACCTGTGACGGTGTCTGGCCCTGAGGAGACCGCCCAGCGGGTGACCATGAAGCTCACGGCCCGGCGGGGCGGATTTCTGCCGCTGCCGGAGTACGGCAGCAGGCTGTATACGCTGCTGTATACCGCCCGGCCGTCGGAGTATCAGACAGCGGCCATGCAGATGATCGCCGAGGCCCTGGCGGACGAGCCGGACGTGATGGTCACGGCGGTGGAGGTCTTTCCCGCAGACGGGGAGACCCTGCGCGTGGACGTGCGCTTTACCGCTGGGGGACAGGGGTTTCAAACGGCGGTGATGGTATGAGGAGGAACGGGCATTGAAAACGATGGAAACGATTTATCAGGAGATGAAGGCGCTGTATGCCGATGTCACCGGCGTGGCCCCGGCGGACGGGGGCGATATTGAACTGCGGCTGTATACGGCGGCGGCGCAGCTGTATTCTTTGTGGGAGCAGTCGGAATTTGTGCTGCGGCAGAGTCTTCCCCAAACGGCGGTGGGGCAATATCTGGAGTACCACGGGGCGGTGCGGGGCGTGACGCGCCGGGCGGCGGCCCACGCGGTGGGGACGCTGCGGTTTTCTCTGGAACAGGCGGCGGGCCGGGACACGGCCATCCCCGTGGGCACGACCTGCACCGACGCGGTGGGCGCCGCCTTTGAGACCACCCAGGCGGGGAGCATCCCGGCGGGTGCGCTGTTTTGCGACGTGCCCGCCCGGGCGGTGCAGCCGGGCAGCGGCGGGAATGTGCCGGCGGAGCGGGTGACGTATATGGTGCTGGCCCCGGCAGGGGTGTTTTCCTGCACCAATCCCGCGGCCTTTACCGACGGCAGCGACGGGGAGAGCGACGAATCCCTGCGGGGCCGGGTATTGGAGACCTACCGGCGGCTGCCCAATGGGGCGAACATCGCCTACTACGAGACCCAGGCGCTGAATGTGGACGGGGTCACGGCAGCGTCGGTGATGCCGAAGCACCGGGGCGTGGGCACGGTGGACGTGGTCATCGCGTCGGAAACCGGTGTGCCGTCCCAAACGCTGATCGCTGCGGTGCAGGCAAAGCTGGAGCAGCAGCGGGAAATTTGCGTGGACCTGAAAGTCCTCGCGCCCCAGACGAAGGCCGTGAATGTGACAGTGAGCGTCACGGCGGCGGAGGGCTTTGACGCTGACGCGGTGATGCAGGCGGTGAGCCAGGCGCTGACGGCGTATTTTTCCGGCGCGCTTTTGGGCCAGCCGGTGCTCCGGGCGAAGCTGGGGAGCATCATTTACGGCGTGAAGGGCGTGGAAAACTATGCCCTGACGGTGCCGTCAGCGGATGTGACCGCGGCGGCGGATACGCTTCCGGTGCTGGGCAGCCTGCGGGTGACGAAAGCGGGGTAAGTCATGGGCTATTGTGACTATTTGAAGGCGCTTTTGCGTCCTTTGGCGCTGTATGACCTGGAATCCGGCCCCGGCGGTGGCGAATTGCAGGCGCTGGGCGCTGTCATGGACGGGGTGTACGCGGAGTTTTGCCGCGTAGAGCGGGAAAGCCTGCTGCCCACGGCGGAGGACGAGGGACTGCGCCGGTATGAGGAAATTTTGCCTTACCACCCGGCCTCGCCGGACCTGGCCCGGCGCAGGGAAGCTATTATGGCCCTGCTGCGCATCGACGGCGGGAGTTTTACCCTGCCCGCCATCCGGGATACCATCCGGGGCTGCGGCATCGCCTGCGAGGTCAAGGAGGCGTCCGCGCCCCAGACGGTGGAGATCCGCTTTCCGGGCGTCATGGGTGAGCCGGAGCGGTTCGCGGAAATTCAAAGCCGTATCGAACAGATCCTGCCCTGCCATTTGGCGGTATCCTATGTGCTGCAATATCTCACCTGGCAGCTTTTGGAGGGCTACGGGCTGACTTGGCAGCGTATCGAGGCCGCGGGGCTGACCTGGTCGGGGCTGGAGTGCTACCAGGAGGTGGACGCGTGAACGAATGGACCGTTGTGACGGTGATGATCGCCGTGGTGGGCCTGTTCGTCACCGTGGCGAAGCCCATCATAGGGTTGAACAGCAACATTACCCGGCTGAGCGAAAACGTAGAGCGGCTGGAAGCGAGGCTTTCGGAACTCAGCGTGCGTAATGACGACAGCCACCGGCGATTGTGGGAGCGCGGCGACGACCAGGCCCGGCGCATCGAGGACCATGAGGCCCGCATCAGTGTGCTGGAGCAAACGTAAAAAACCCCTCCCCCGTACGGGGGAGGGGTTTTCTGTTATGAACGGCGGTCAATCCACCTTGATGTGTTTCTCGTTTAATTTCCGCTGGGTATTTTCTGTGAGCAGGGTGTACACCACCGCGGTGAGGGGAATGAAAAACAGCATTCCCAAAATGCCCAGCAGGTTGCCGCCGATGAGCACCGCCAGCAGCGTCCACAGTGGGGGCAGGCCCACGGAGTTGCCCACTACCTTGGGGTAGATGAAATGCCCCTCCACGAACTGTACGCACAAAAACACCGCCAAGCACACCAGTGCCTTGATGGGGCTGACCATGAGCACCAGCAGTACCCCGATCAGGCAGGCCAGAAACGCGCCCACGATGGGGATGAAGGACATCACCGCCGTGAGCGTAGCCAGCACGCCGGCGTAAGGCACCTTGGCCAGACCCAGGCTGACAAACAGCATCATGCCCAAAATTACCGCCTCGATGCATTGGCCGGACAGGAACTTGGAGTAGGTGGTGCCGATGAGCCGGGCGATATAGCACAGGCGGTCGGCCCGCTCCCGTTTCAAGTTGGCGTAAGCCAGCGCCCGGGCCTGGTGCCCCAGGGTGCGTTTGCCCAGCATGATGTACAGGGCGATCACTAGGGCGATGGCGAAGCTGGTCAGCGCGCCGATGGTGCTGGACGCGGTGCCTACCACGGCGCTGAGCACGCTGCCGGCGTTGCTGGTGATGCTTTGCAGCAGGCCCTCCACGTTCAGCTGGCTGAAAAAGCTCTCCAGCAGATCGGTGTCCAATTGCAGGCTTTCCAGATACGCCAGGACCAGGGGCAGCTTTTGCTGGATCAGGTCATAAATGCTCCGCACGGACTGTACCAGTCCCGGCACGGCGGTGGTGGTCACCAGCACGATCACCAGGACCAGGGCCAGCAGGGTGAGCAGCAGGCTCACCGCGCCGATGACATCCTGGGACGGGCGTTTCGATTTCCCGGCGAAAAGTTTTTCCAGCCGGTTTCCGATGGCGTTCATGGGGACATTCAGCACAAAGGCGATGATGGCCGCCAAAATCACCGGATGCAGCACTCCCATCAAGTTCCCCAGCAGGCCCACCGCGCCGTTGAAATGCACCACCACCAACAAAAGCAGCGCCGCGAAAGCGATGAGCAGTAAACAGTCTTTGAATCTGGCTCGTTCCATGATTTATTCCTCCGGATCGTCCTCACCGGGTTCCGCCGGCGGGGCGGGGAAGCAGCGGGGCGTGATGACATATCGCACCAGCAGATAGCCGATGAAATACAAAGCTACGGTGGGGATAGGCGCCAAGGTGAACGCGAACACCGCGCCGGTGCAGACGGCTAAGTAGATCAGCCACACAATGACGAGTTTCAGGGTCCTCATAGGCGGCCTCTCAATTCAGGAAGTCCCGCAGCTTTTTGCTGCGGCTGGGGTGGCGGAGTTTGCGCAGGGCCTTGGCCTCGATCTGCCGGATGCGCTCCCGGGTGACATTGAATTCCTTGCCCACCTCTTCCAGCGTGCGGGTGCGCCCGTCGGCCAGGCCGAAGCGTAGCTCCAGCACCTTCTTTTCCCGGGGGGTGAGGGTGTCCAGCACTTCCAGAAGCTGTTCTTTCAGCAGCGAGAAGCTGGCCGCTTCCGACGGCTCGGAAGCGTCCTCGTCGGGGATGAAGTCGCCCAGGTGGGAATCCTCCTCCTCGCCGATGGGGGTCTCCAGAGAGACAGGCTCCTGGGCGATCTTCAAAATCTCCCGTACCTTTTCCACGGGCATCTGCAATTCCTTGGCGGTCTCCTCCGGGCTGGGGTCGTGGCCCAGCTCCTGCAAAAGCTGGCGCTGGACGCGGATGACTTTATTGATGGTCTCCACCATATGCACGGGGATACGGATGGTGCGGGCCTGGTCCGCGATGGCCCGGGTGATGGCCTGGCGGATCCACCAGGTGGCGTAGGTGGAAAATTTAAAGCCTTTGACATAGTCGAATTTCTCAACCGCTTTGATAAGGCCCAGATTCCCTTCTTGAATGAGGTCCAAAAACAGCAGGCCGCGTCCGACATAGCGTTTGGCGATAGAGACCACCAGACGCAAATTGGCTTCCGCCATGCGGCGCTTGGCTTCCTCGTTGCCCTCTACCATCTGCTTGGCTAACTCGATCTCTTCCTCCGGGGTGAGCAGGGGGATCTTGCCGATCTCTTTCAGATACATACGCACCGGGTCATCCGTAGAGAACGTGTCTGCAATGGCGTCAGTATCCGCCATCTCCGCTTCAGTGATCTCCTCGATGGTCTCCAGGTCCTCAATGTCCGGGACGAGGTCCTCCAAGGGCATGAGGGTATTGTCCCCGGCCATGTCGATGCCGAGGTTTTCCAGCTTGTCATAAAACTTGTCCAGCTCGTCCGGGGAGAGGGTCAGATTATCCAGCACATCCATGATCTCTTTGGACGTGAGTTTACCGGCGGCCTTGCCTTTTTCCAGCAGTTCATTGAGCTTCTGCTCATTGGATTTTTCCTGTTCCGCTGGGTCGGCGGGTTTTTCGGCGGACAATTCCTGTGCCATTTCCGCGTCAGGCAGCACGACCTGGTCCACGGGGAGGTCCTCCGTGGCTTTTTTGGCGGCTTTCTTTTTCGGCTTGGGGGCCTCTGCCGGGGCTTCGGCGGGGGCTTCCGCTTTTTTGGTGGATTTTTTCGCCGGGGCCTTTTTGACCGGTTCCACCGCGGGGGGTTCCTGCTCCGCTTTGACCGGGGCGGCCTTTTTGCGAGACTTTTTCTCCGGCGCGGCTTCCTCCGGGGGCGTGGTTTTGGTGCTCTTTTTCTTCACAGTGGTTTCCTTTGCTTCCGCTTCAGCAGCCTGAGCGGATTTGGTTTTCTTTTCAGTTGCCATCTTGATCCGTATACCCTTTTTTCTTTCTTAGATTTTCCGCCAGGGACAGCAGGTCGTCCGACTGTTCCCGGCTTTGACGCTCGGTTTGCATGATATCTATGTAATCGGACAGCGCTTTGCGTCCGTTTGCAGCGGTCTCGGGCTTTTGCAGTAAAATCGTCAGCAGGGAAATTTCGTCCGCCGACAGCGCGCCGGATAATGACGCCATGGTCACGGGACCCGCGCGGGTCTGTTGGCTGAGTACACGATACATATTACCCAGCTCCGGCACGGAAAATTCCTCCGGCGATAGCTCCGGCACGTCGTCAAACAGCTGCGGGTCCTTGTACAGCAGGCGGATGACGCCTTCCTCTGCCATGGCGCAGCGGGTGTTTTCGTAGCGGATGGTCTTCACCGGGGAGCGCCCGGCCAGGTTCATTTCCTGCTTTTCCGCCTGACGCTTGTCCCGGCCCTCCCGCTGTTTTCTGAGCCGCTCCACGTCCTGCTTCACCGCGTCGGCGCTCACGCCCACGGTGTCGGACACCCGCATGGCGTAAAGCTCCCGCTCGGCCTTGCCGGAAAATCCGGCGATGAACGCTTCCGCTTCTTTCAGAAAATCCAGCTTGCCTTCCCCGGTGGTCAGGTCGAACCGGCTTTGCAGGCTGCGCAGGGAGTAGTCCACATGGTCTTCCGACTTCGCCAGCAGATTGCGGAACGCGTCGGCGCCCTTGGTCTTGATGAACTCGTCCGGGTCTTTGGCGCCCTCCATGGTGAGCACGCGGACTTTCAGATCCAGCTTTTCTAAAATCGTAATGGCCCGCTGGGTGGCCTTTTGTCCGGCACCGTCGCTGTCGTAGGCGATGACCACCTCATTGACGTACCGGGAAATGAGCCGGGCCTGTTCCGGGGTCAGGGACGTACCCAGGGAGGCCACGGCGTTGTCAAAGCCCGCCTGGTGCATACTCACCACGTCCACATTGCCCTCGCAGAGAATGATGTAGCCCAGCTTGGTTTTCTTGGCCAGGTTCATACCGAAGAGGTTCCGGCTTTTATTGAACACCGGAGTCTCGGGGCTGTTCATATATTTCGGCTCACCGTCGCCCAGGATGCGGCCGGAAAAGCCGATGACGTTGCCCCGCACATCGAACACCGGGAACATCAGACGGCTGCGGAACGTGTCGTACACGCCTCCTTTTTTGCCCTTGCGCACCAGGCCCGCCTGGAGCAGCAGCCCCTCGGAGTAGCCCTTGGCTTTCATGGCGTTCACGAGACTGTCCCAGGAATCCGGCGCGTAGCCCAGGCCGAACTTTTTCACCGTGGCGGGGGACAATTCCCGGCGCAGGGCGTAGTCCTGAGCGGGGGCGCCGGAGGGGGCGCGGAACTGGTCATAGAAAAACCGGGCCGCGTCCTTATTCATGGCCAAAAGCTGTTCCCGGCGGCGGGCCTGGGGGTCGTTGCGTTCCTCCTCCGGCACTTGCATCCCCACCCGACGGGCGAGGAACTCCACCGCCTCCGGGAAGGACAGGTTCTCGATCTCCATGATGAAATTGATGACGCTGCCGCCCTTGCCGCAGCCGAAGCAGTGATAGATCTGCTTGTCCGGCGCCACGGAGAACGACGGGGTCTTTTCGCTGTGGAACGGACACAGGCCGAACAGGTTCGCGCCGCTTTTTTTGGTCAGGCGCACATAGGAGGAGACCACATCGACAATATCATTGCGGTCGGAAAGCTCCTGTAAAAATGTTTCGGGAAAGGGCAAATCGATCACCACCTTTCATGGCTTGCTGAACCGCCGCTTATTTAACGCTCCACGCGGCGGGGATGAAAATTTTCGAGTACACCTCCATGGCGTAGCCGTCGGTCATGCCGGAGATATAGTCGCATACCGCGCGCTCAAGACCCTCTTCCTCGTGGATGACGCGGTAGTCCTCCGGCAATTGCTCAGGGTGGGAGACGTAGTATTCCCAGATACCGGAGATGATGCCGTCCACCTTGGATTCCTCGCTTTTGGCCTTGGGGTTGAGGTACACAGCCTGGTACATGAAATCATGGAATTGGTCGAAGGCCGCCTGCATGTCCGGGGACAGGGCCATGACGCCGTTCCCGCTGTTTTGGATCAGGTCCATGAGCAGGGAATTGATGCGCTGGCTGTTGCGCACGCCGATGCGGTCCCGGACGATCTGCGGCACATCCTCCGCCGCGACGATGCCGGCGCGCATGGCGTCGTCCAGATCGTGGTTGACGTAGGCGATGCGGTCGGCCAGGCGCACGGCGGTGGCTTCCATGGTGTCGTCCGTTGCGCCGTGGGTGTGGTGGAGGATGCCCATGCGGGTCTCGTAGCAGAGATTCAAACCCTGGCAGTCCTTTTCCAGACGGTCTACCACCCGCAGGCTTTGTTCATAGTGGTGGAAGCCCGCGGCGTACAGCTTGTTCAGCGCCCGTTCCCCGGCGTGGCCGAAGGGTGTGTGGCCCAGATCGTGGCCCAGGGCAATGGCTTCCGCCAAGTCCTCATTCAGCAAAAGCGCCCGGGCCGCCGTGCGGGCGATGCGGGAGACCTCCAGCGTGTGGGTCAGGCGGGTGCGGTAGTGGTCGCCCTCGGGAAGCAGAAACACCTGGGTCTTATGTTTGAGCCGCCGGAAGGCCTTGGAGTGCGTGACCCGGTCCACGTCCCGCTGGAAGCAGGTGCGCACGTCGCATTCCGGTTCCGGCCGGGCGCGGCCTTTGCTTTGGACGCTGAGTACGCCGTCGGACCCGATCATGGTGCGTTCCAACTGCTCTCTTTGCGCTCTGGGAAGCATGGGGGTCACCTCCTAAAATAACTTGTAGTTATATTATACTGTATCGGCGGTCGATTTCCTTTTTTATTTTGTAAATTTTTTGCTTGTTGGTTTTTCGGATGCCTGCCGCGCAAGCTACAGCAGAGGAAAAGCCTGCTCCACACAGGGGGAAGGCGGGGAAATTGTTTACATTTTCCGCAAAACTTGGTATACTATTCCAAACAGAACGGAGGTGCCGCCTGTGTACAAAAACGTGACGCTGTGCTATATCCAGCGGGAGGACGACTACCTGATGCTCCACCGGGTGAAAAAGGAAAACGACCTGAACCATGACAAGTGGATCGGCGTGGGCGGCAAGTTCGAGGACGGGGAAAGCCCCGAGGAGTGCGTGAAGCGCGAGGCCCTGGAGGAGACCGGCTTGACGCTGTTGGATCCGGCGCTCCGGGGCATCGTGACCTTTGTGTCCGACACCTGGGACACGGAGTATATGTTCCTGTACACCTGCACGGCGTTCACCGGCAGTCTCACGGACTGCGACGAGGGCGTGCTGGAATGGGTGCCGAAGAGCCGGGTGTGCGACCTGCCCATCTGGGAGGGGGACAAGATATTTTTCCGGCTGCTGAACGAAAACGCGCCGTTTTTCTCCCTGAAGCTGAAATACGAAGGCGACACGCTGGTGTATGCCGCCTGTGACGGAATGGAAATCGATTTATGAACGAGAGCAAGGAAATCAAACGGAAGATCGAACGCGCCGCGCTGGCGGGGCTGTCCGCGGCGAGCATGGATGCGTCGGAGCGCTCCACGGACATTTCCATGGAGGAGTTAGCCGCCCTGGTGGAGACCGCCGGAGGCGAGGCGGTGGGCGCCATGGTGCAAAACCGCGCCACGCCGGAACCCCGGTCGTTCATCGGCGACGGCAAGGTGCAGGAATTGAAAGAATTCATTCAGGCCAACGACTGCGATCTGGCGGTGTTCGACAACGAGCTGTCGCCGTCCCAGATGCGGGTTTTACAGGAGGACCTGGGGGTGAAAGTGCTGGACCGCTCCGGACTGATTTTGGACATCTTCGCCCAGCGCGCCCAGACCCGGGAGGGGCAACTGCAAGTGGAGCTGGCCCAGTACAAATATCTGCTGCCCCGGCTGACGGGTATGTGGACCCACCTGGAGCGTCAGGAGGGCGCAATGGGCACCCGCGGTCCCGGCGAGACGCAGTTGGAATCCGACCGGCGGCACATCCGGCGGAAAATCCAGAAACTGGAAGAGGAGCTGGAAGCTGTGCGCAAGGTGCGCTCCACCCAGCGCCGGGCGCGGGAGAAAAACGCCGTGCCTGTGGTGGCGCTGGTGGGGTATACCAATGCCGGCAAGTCGTCGATTTTGAACCGGCTCACCGACGCGGGCATCCCGGCCAACGACCGGCTGTTCGACACTCTGGACACCACTACCCGGCACCTGCGGCTGGAAAACGCCCAGGAAGTGCTGCTGTCGGACACGGTCGGGTTCATCCGCAAACTGCCCACCCAGCTGGTGGAGGCGTTCAAAGCCACGCTGGAGGAACTGACCTACGCGGACGTGCTGCTGCACGTCATCGACCTGTCCAACCCCGATTGGGAGAGCCAGGCGGAGATCGTAGACGGCCTGATCCGGGAACTGGGAGCGGAGGACACGCCCACGCTCCGGGTGTTCAACAAGTGCGACCGGTATTTCGGCATCCTGCCCCACGGGGAGGACGTTGTGTGCGTGTCCGCCCGGACGGGAGAGGGCATGGACGCGTTGACGGAAAAGGTCGCGGCGCTGCTGAACCGGGGCAAGCACCACGCGGTGCTGCGCATCCCCTATCAGCGGGGGGATTTGGTAGACCTGTTACAGCGGGAAGCGGCGGTGCTGAAGTTGGAGTACGCCGAGGACTGTACGGTCATTGAAGCGGTGGTGAAGCCGGAGCTTTGGGGCCGGGTGAAGGAGTTCGCGGCGGAGGTGCTGTGAGGGCGGCTTTGAAAGACATGTAATTTAGATTTTAGTGCGACGTATTCAGAACCATTTCTTTTGGTCACAAAAGAAATGGGGTGGAATCTCCCGCACTACGACTATGCAAAAATCCAACCAAAGGAGGCCCCGCCCCCATGACAGAATATTACATCCCCGCCGGTCCCGGCGAAGCAAAGTTCACCGAAAAACGATCAGACTTCCTGGGCCACGTCCGCATGGTGGAGACCGAGGACGCCGCCCGCGCCTTTATCGACGCCATGAAAAAAGAGTTCTACGATGCCCGCCACAACTGCTGGTGCTACGCCATCAAGGACGGCCCCGTGCGCTACTCCGACGACGGCGAACCCCAAGGCACCGCCGGGGTGCCCATGCTGGAGGTGTTCCAGCGCCAGGGCGTGACCAACTTCGTGTGCGTGGTGACCCGCTATTTCGGCGGGGTCCTGCTGGGCGCGGGCGGTCTTTTGCGGGCCTACACAAAAAGCGCCAAAGACGCGCTGGACACCGCGGGTGTCGCCGTGGTCCGCCGATGGGTGGAGGTGCGCATCCCCTGCGGTTATTCCCTGCTGGAGCGGCTGAAAAAGGAAGTGGAAGCCGTGTCCGGCATCGTCACAGATACGGAGTACGCCGCGGACGTGACCATCCGCGCCCTGCTCCCCGAGGAAGCCGCGGAAGCCTTCTGCGCCCGGGTGTTCGACGTGACCGCCGGAAGCGTTACAGCGGAGACCGTGGGCGAGGACTTCCGGGCCGTGAAGCTATAAAAAATCCCCCTGATCCTGTCAGGGGGATTTTTGCCGTCAAATAAAAATGTTTACCACGCCAATGATAAGCCCAATGAAAAAGCCCAGATTCACAATGGCGTTCAACTCTGTTTTCATCACCGACATGACCAGGTCTTCAAACATCTGAATGTCCATGTCGTTGATTTTGTCCTCGATCATTTTGGATATGTTCAGATAACCCAGCAGCGGCTCCACGCAGGTGTTGGCCACCTTTTGCAGAATGTCCGCCACGTAGCCCTCGGCGGCGGTCTCGGTCAGGCCGAGAGACGCCAGCGTCTCACCGGTGGGGGCTTTTTTCAGTTCCTCCACTTTCTCGTGGATGGCTCCGGCGATCTTTTCCCGGCAGTCCTCGCTCTCCACATACTCATTCACCTTGGCGGTGATGGATCTCAAAATGCTGTCCACGGGCAGCAGCGCCAGCATGGGCTTGCTCTGGATGATCTCCTGGGCCTTTTGCTCCACCAGCGCGCCGATGTCCATGGTCTTCAGGCTGTCCCAGACCTTGTCCGTGAGGAACCGCTCCAAATGCTCTGTGTTCAGCTCTCCCGCGCCCATGCGCCGGGCGAAGTCCTCCAGGGAGCCTTCCCCGAACAGGCCGGAGCCAGCCACCAGCGCGGTTCCGGCTTTCTGCGTGGCGGAATCGGTGATGAGCCCCGCGATGTCCTGTTTGGTGAGCAGGACGTTGGCGACGGCTTCACCGATGGCGTGGGCCAGCCGGGGTTTGTTTTTCGGGATGACCCCAGGGGTGAACGGCAGGCGCTTGCCGAAAACGCGCTTTTCCTCGTGGGGGTGAAAGAGCATCTTCACGGCGATATAGTTGGTGAAATAGCCGATGACCGCGCCGATGAGCGGTCCGGCGATGTAGTGCAGGTATTCCATGGTCAGGTCCTTTCAAAGCCCAGGTAGCGGGTCCCCTGGAAGCTGAGCCGCCCCCGGTCGCCCTCAATGAGCATCCCGTATTCCGCACCGCTGACGGAAAATTCCATGCGGTCGCCGCTTTCTACCTGGAACGTGACGTAATAGCTGGTAGAACTGGTAGTGTGATAACCGTGCGCCCCGGTCTGGTCGCCGGCGTTGGCGTGCTGATGGTGGGTCACGTCTATGCGCTTGCCCACCACGGCGGCTTCCACGGTCAGGCGGGGGGAGGCGTTGTTTTTGCTCCACTGGCTGACGCCCCGCACGGCGGTGGTGATAATGCCGACGATGACGATGGCAAATATGATGAATATAAATACCGGTACGATGCTGAACATCAAATCAAATCCCATGGCGCGCTCCTTATGCAGTCTCGCCGGTCTCCGGCGGCGGGTCGGTCTCCTCCTGGGCGGGGAGGACGGTGATGCGAATGGTCAGCTCCGCGTCGCTTTTCACGTCGGAGTAGCGCACGGACAGTTCCGCATCACCGGGGTTCACGCCGGTGATGCGCAGGGCCACGTGGGTGTCGTCCACCCAGTCGCCCCATTCGGCGGAGATGGTGAAGAAATCGCTGTTTTCAAATTGCAGGGTGGGGCTGAACGGGTAGTCGCAGGCCACCACGACGGTCTGGGTCTCGCCCTCTGTCAGGGTCAGCTCCGGGCGGTCGGCCGTGAGGTGGTAGACCGCGCCTTTGAAGTAGTCGAAATAGGGCTTGCCGGGGGCGGAGTACCGGGCGGTGCGCACGGTGTTGACGGACGTGACCAGATTCAGGTTCTGCCCGTTGGCGTAAGACGCGCTGGTGACGCCCAGGACTTTCCCGTAGGCGTCCAGCAGGGGTCCACCGGAGGAACCGGAAGAGATCGGCGCGGTGGTTTGCAGGTACTCCCGCCCGCCGGTGCTCCGGGACAGGCTGGACAGTACGCCGGAGGTGAAGGTATCCCGCAGGCCCAGGGGCGCGCCCAGAGCGTACACGGGGTCGCCCACCCGGGCGGAGGCGGGGTCCGCCAGGTCCAGATAGGGGAAAGCCTGCACGGTGCGGCCGCTGTCGGCGGTTTTGCCCACCTGCATGATGATGATATCGTCCCGGGTGCTGCCGTAGAGAATGCTCAAAACGGGGTAGACCTCGCCGTCCCGGGTAGTGATCTCCGCGGCGGCGGTGTCGATCAGGGCATGGTAATTGGTCACGGCAATGCCGTCGGGGCTGATGAAAAAGCCGCTGGCTTCGCCGCTGGGAGTGTCCGGGGCGTCGGCTTCAAAGGATTCCAGATAGAACACCGCGTTGGCCGCCCGGCGGTAGATCTGCTGGGGGGTCAATGCCGCGTCCTGCCGGACCTGCTCCGCCAGGGACAGGTGCTCGGTCAGGGGCGTGTCCGTGCCTTTCATGGCGCTATCCAGCGCGCGGCTGGAGATCAGCGCAGCGCCGCCCCGGGTGAGGGGCGCGGAGAATTCCGCCTTGGAATCCGCCAGCCCCAGGTGGATGGCCAGAATCCAGGGGTCGTCCCAGCGGAAATCCCCCGCCGCGTCGCTGTATCCCAAGGCCCGCAGGGCGAAGGTGAGATACTGCTCCGGGGTGACGGGGTCATAAGCGCCGAAGGTCGTGTCGTCGTAGCCCACAGCCAGCCCGGTGCGCTGGGCATAGCCCACATAGCCGGTGGCCCAGGGGGCAACGTCAGAGAACGTGGCGGTGTAATCGCCGTTCAGGGCGACGGCCTCCCGGCCCACAAGACGCACCAGCAATGCGGTGGCTTCCTGGCGATTTAGGGCGCGGTCCAGCTCATAGCCCTCGCCGGTGCCATAGAATAAGCCCTGCTCAAACAGCTTGTCCGCCGCGGCTTTTTCCGCCGGGGCATAGGCCAGGGCGGCGGGGGTCAGCAGGGAGAGGGTCAGTAACAATGCAAGTAATTTTTTCATAGTTCAATTCCAGTCGTTGTTGTATTCCGTGGTATAGGTCAAATCTGTTCCGTCGCTGTGAAAGACGATAGAGCCTTGCAGGTCGGTGCGGAAAATGTAAGACACGCCCGCGTCGTTCAGACGCTCCAGAGCCTGCTTGTGGGGGTGACCGTAGTCGTTATCCGTGCCGCAGCTGATGACGGCGGCGGTGGGGGCGGCCTCGTACAAAAGCCGGTAGCCCGAGGACGTGCGGCTGCCGTGGTGGCCCACCTTCAGCACGTCGCAGGACACGTCGCACCCGGCTTCCAGCAGTTCGGTCTCCTCTTCCTGTTCCATGTCCCCGGTGAACAAAAACGACGTGTCGCCGTATACCAGCCGCAGTACGATGCTGGCGTTGTTCCAGGTCTCCGGTACGTTGTAGGTGCGGGGCCCCAGGACGGTCACGGTGGCGCCGCCCAGGTCAAAGCTGCTGTCCGGTTCCGGGAAAGTCAGCGTGCCGCCTTTTTGTTCCACGGTGCCGATGAAGTCCCGGAAGCTCTTGGTGTCGTAATCCAGGCAGGAGGTGTACACCGTGCCCAGGTCCACGGACCGGGCCGCCGCATCCAGCCCGCCGCAGTGGTCGGCGTGGGGATGGGTGGCGACGATGTAATCCAGTTTGGTCACGCCCTGCCGGCTCAGATAGTCCGGGAGGATGTCCTCCGCGCCGTTGTCGCCGCCGTCAATAAGCATGGCTTCACCGTTGCACACCACCAGGATGGCATCCCCCTGGCCCACGTCGATATAATGCACGTCCAGGTCCACTTGCGGTTCCGGCGCACTGAAATACCACTGGGCCGCGCCGTACAGCACACAGGCCAAAACGACCGCGGCCGACAAAATTTGTTTGAAATGTTTCATGTTCCCTATTGTACTACCCTAAAAACCGAAAATCAATAAAAAAGCCTTTCCAAACCGTGGAAAAGCGGATATAATACCCTCAATGCAAGAAATGGAGGATACAAATATGAAGTATATTTTAGTCATTGGCGACGGCATGGCCGACGATCCCGTAGACGAACTGGGCGGCAAAACACCGCTGGAAACGGCGAACAAGCCGTATATTGACGCGCTGGCCGCGAAAGGCGTGCTGGGCGCGGCGAAGAATTGCCCGGAGGGGTATCCCGTGGGGTCGGAAACGGCCATTATGAGCCTGTTCGGCTGCTCGCCCAAGCTGTATTACACCGGGCGCGCACCCATCGAGGCGGCGGCCCAGGGCATTTCCATGCAGCCTGGGGATGTGGCCTACCGCTGCAATATGGTCACTTTTGAGGACGGTGACATGCCTATGACTGAAAAGCGCATCATTTCCCATTCTGCCGGATCTATCGAGGGCGAGGAATCCGACGAGTTGGTGACGGCTCTGTTCAGTCATCCGGAGTTCGCGCCCCTGGCGGAACAGGCGGGCATGACCGTCACGCCGGGGTCGTCTTTCCGGCACATCGCCGTGCAGCATGGGGCTGACATCAAGGGTATCAAGCTCATCCCGCCCCACGACCATTTGAATGAAAAGCTGGGGCAGTACCTGCCCTCGGGCTGCGCCAACGCGGACGTACTGCGGGCGCTGATGGTCAAGGCCCACGAGATTTTGGACCGCCATCCCATGAACGAACAGCGGCGCAAAGAGGGCAAACTCCCCGCCAACGGCATCTGGTTCTGGGCGGAGGGTACGGCGGCGTCCATGCCCAATTTCCCGGCGAAATACGGCGCGGACGGCGGCGTGGTATCCGCGGTGCCCCTGTGCCACGGCATCGCCCAGCTGGTGGGACTGGAGCCTATCCACGTGGAGGGCGCCACCGGCGAGTGGGATACCAATTATGAAAATAAAGTGGCGGCGGGTCTGAAGGTGCTGGAAAACCACGATTTTCTGGCCATGCACCTGGAAGGCCCGGACGAGGCCACCCACAATCACGACCTGCCCCATAAGCTGGACTGCATCGAGGCATTGTCCAGCCGGGTGGTGGAGCCCATCTGCAAGGCCCTGGAGGCCAAAGGCGAGGACTTCCGGATGCTCATTATCTCCGACCACCGCACCATTATGAAGACCGGCGCCCACGGTGCCGCCCCGGTGCCGTTCATCCTGTACGATTCCCGGAAGCAGGAGGGGTCCGGCCTGACCTACACCGAGGAAAACGGGCTGAAAGGGCCGTTTGTGGAAGAGGGCGTGAACCTGATGTCCATGCTGTTTGAACTGTGATGGAGATTCGGGAAAAAGCGTTCGCCAAGCTGAATCTCTCCCTGGACGTGACCGGGAAGCGTCCGGACGGGTATCACGAGGTCTGCATGGTGATGCAAAGCGTCACGCTGTATGACGATGTGACCATCCGCCTGACCGATGACGGGCGGTTTTCCGCTCGGACCAACCGGCATTTCATCCCCGGGGACGACCGCAACGAGGCGGTGAAGGCGGCGAAGGTATTTGCCGCGGCCCATGATTTGGGCGGCAAAGGCGTATTTGCGGATATCCGCAAGCGCACGCCGGTGCGGGCGGGGCTTGGCGGCGGGTCGTCCGACGCGGCGGCGGTGCTGCGGGGGCTGAATACCCTGATGGGCAGGCCCTTTGACGGGAAACAATTAGAGGAACTGGCGGCCCAGGTGGGGTCGGACGTGGCTTTTTGCGTATCCGGCGGCACCCAGCTTGCCACCGGGCGGGGAGAACTTTTGACGTCTCTGCCGGACTTCGGGCGGCATTGGGTGGTCATCTGCAAGCCGTATTTTTCCATCGCCACCCCGGCGCTGTTCAAGAAGATCGACGCGCGGAAAAGCAAATGCCGCCCGGATACGGACGGCATCCTGGCGGCGCTGTCCGCCGGAGACGACATGGGTGTGGTCCGGCGGATGTACAATGTGTTTGAAGATGTGCTGGGGGATAAGTCCCGGGGGATCAGCGAGATCAAAACGGCGCTGATGGACCGGGGCGCGCTGGGCGCGTGCATGACCGGCACGGGCAGCGCGGTGTTTGGAATCTTCCCCGACGAGCAAAGCGCCAAGGACGCGTGCCTTGCCCTGCGCAGGCGGCACCAGGACGTGTTCTGGGCGGAGACCTGCGGGCGGATCGAGATATGAAACAGCGGCGGCGTTATGGGCGGGGCCAGGAAAGGCCCTGCTTTAAGCCCAGAATGTAATCGGCCGATACGTTATAGTGCGAACAAAATACCGGCAGCAGATCAATGGGAAAACTGCGCTTCCCGGATTCGTAAAGCTGGTACTGCTGGCGTGTGATTCCAAGCTCATCTGCAATTTGCTGTTGTGTTTCATCTGCGTCAATGCGTGTGGATTTCATTCTATCATAAAATTTCATCATCTCACCTCAGACACATTTTACTATGCATTTATATAAATGCTCTTGACTTGCATTTATTTGAATGCTAAAATGAATAAAGGAGGTGACATTATGTTTGATAAAGAATATTTTGACCGGGTGAATCTTCAGCAATTGGCAAGCTTTTTTCAGTTCGGGACGGAAACCTATCAGCCGGAAGAGGGCAGCTTGGAAGAGCGCCACAAGCGGTGGAGTTTGAAATTTTTGGACGCCATCGCGGAGAGCCGGGACGCTGTGCTGGCGGAGGATTGGTCCCAGTACCCCACGGAAAACGATAAGGAAAACCGGACCGAGGAATTGTTCCAGGAAGTGAACTCTGCCCGGTGTGTCCTGGAAAGCATTGCCCTGGAGGCGGGGCTGCGTACCGGATTGATGCTGTACCGGGAATTTTTCGGAGAGGTTTAAGTACGGAAAAAATTGGCTATCCTATGGGCATACATATCACGGAGGATACGTCAAATGAAAACCGAACGCTTTTTCAGACCTTGGGAACTGGCCATGCTCATCGCCCTTTGTGCCGCCTGCCTGGCGGCGGTGTGGGCCAGCCGGACCCATATGGAGATCTCCGACCAGATGATCCGGCTGCATGTGCTGGCGGTGTCGGATTCCGATGAGGAGCAGGCGGTGAAACTGCGGGTCCGGGACGCGGTGCTGGAGTATCTGCGGCCGGCGCTGGCGGACTGCGGCGGGAAGTCCGACGCGGCGCAGACGCTGTCCGGGGCGCTGCCGGAGGTGGAGACCGCGGCGCGGTCCGCCGCCGAGGGGCGGGACGTGACTGTGACCTTGGGGGAGGAGTATTACCCCACCCGGGCGTACGACGGCTTTTCCCTGCCGGCTGGGCGGTATACGTCCCTGCGTGTGACCTTGGGCGAGGGCCGGGGGCATAATTGGTGGTGCGTGGTGTATCCGCCCCTGTGCGTTACCGCCGCCGAGGCCAGTGAGCAGGCCATTGAGACGCTGAATACCGATACCGCGCAGATCATCACGGAAAGCGACGGCTATGTGCTGAAATTTAAAATTTTGGAGCTTTGGGGAGAATTGACCGAATGGCTGGGCTGAATGCGGGGCATACTGTTTCCGGGTGATTTATCATGAGCAAAGGAAAAAACAAGCAGAAAAAATCCATGGAAAACCTCCGGCTGGACCCGGAAGAGCAGCTTTGCCCGAAGTTTGACAGCGCCAGCATCGCGAAGTTCCGAGTGGCCGAACCGGAAGACATGGGCGTGCGTGTCGTAGACAACTGCGCGGAGGAGCATATCATGTAAGGCTCCGGCAAAGGCCCAACGCAGTGGGCTTTGACGGAAAAGGACGAGCCACGAAGCGGATGAACAGTCCCGCTTGCGGGACTGCGAGGCAGCGCAGTGCGCGAGGACGCGCGCGGAGGAGCATATCATGTAATAAAACCCCAGCAGGCTATGGCCTGCTGGGGCTTTGTTTATATCTCCGATACATATACTACGCCATCCACGTCTGTGACCATAGCCGCCAGACCATGGCGGGTGAGGTCCTTGTTCTCAATTTCCACATTTAATCGATAGCCGGTATAGTCCTCCGTATCTGTGCCGAAGTGGTCGAAAGAATATACCTGCACTCCGTTTTGATTCATCAGCGATAAAATCTCGCCCACGCGCACCCCCTTGTTGGTCTCTATGTAAAGGAACATTTGCTTGGAGTTGCGGATGTAGTGTTTATCCACCTTATGTAAAATCTCCAGTACCAGCAAAATCAGGGTACACATGACCAGCACGCAGCTGAAATACCCTGCGCCGGCGGCCAGGCCCATGCAGGCCGACGCCCACAGGCCCGCCGCAGTGGTCAGGCCGGAGACGTGGTTGCGCCCGGTGACGATGATGCTGCCCGCGCCCAGAAAGCCGATGCCGCTGACCACCTGGGCCGGGATACGCGCGGCGTCGCCGGAAATGCCCCGGGACCAGATGAAAAATTCGCTCATGATGACCGTTCCCGCCGCGCCGATGCACACCAGAATGTGCGTGCGCAGGCCCGCGGCGTGCTGAGTCTTGCCCCGGGTGTAGCCCACCACCGCGCCGGCCAGGGTGGCCGCCAGGAACCGCATGACCATGCCCAGCAGGGTCAGGTTATGGACGGAATAATCGAAATACTCTGCAAATGACATAGAAACAACTCCAATCTATCTTTTTCTCTTAATAATGATAGCTTCCGCCGCCGATGAATTCCCGGAGAATGCTGGTTTCCGGAACCAGAGCGGGGTCGATGGTTTCAAATTCACTGAGGGCGGGGACGATGCTGGCAAGCTCCGCGTAACGGTCGGTCCCTTCCGGGATGTCCCGGAACAGGGTATCTACAAACGATTTCATCACCGATACCTCGCACATGAGAGAGGAGTCGAACATGAGGTCCGCCTTTTCCTTGTAGGGCGAAATGTATCTCTTCTCGCCCCGGCGGACGTTTGCCCACATCTGCAAGGTCTCCGCCGGGGAAGTGCCCCGGAACTGATAGTCCCGGGTGACCCGGCGGCAAAGGCGCATCCAGGTACCTTTGAACAGCAGTTTCCCGTCCTGCTCCACATTGCTCCGGGCGCTGATATACAGCTTGAACGCGTCCGGCGCCAGGGCGGAGAAGGTGTCGTTCAGGGCGTGGATACCCTCGAAAATCACCAGGTCGCCGGGGCGGTAGTTCAGGAAATTACCGGTGTTCCGGGTCTGCTTTTGGGTTTTGAAGTCGTATTTCGGGACCTCGATGGTTTTGCCTTGCTCCAGGGCGTGGAAATGCTCGTTAAGCAGTTCCATGTCCAGGCAGTCAGGAGATTCCAGGTCCGGCTGGCCGTCGGGCGTGAGGGGGTAATCTCCCGACCGGACGGAGCGAAAATAGTGGTCCAGGGCCACGGTATGGGTCTCCTGGCCGGAACGGTCGAGGATCTCTTCAATCTTCATGGCCGTGGTGGTCTTGCCGGACCCAGAAGGGCCGGACAGGAAGATCAGCGGACTGACCTCGCCGTGTTCCAGGATGCGCTGTGCCGCTGTATGAAGCTTTTTCTCATAAATATCGTCGCACTCCCGGAGGAAATCCTTCGGGTCCCGCCGGGCGCGGTCGTTGATCTCATTGAGATGATATGCCATAGAATGCTTCGATCCTTTCCTTATCGGAACAGGTTTTTTGAATGTTCGCGATGTATTCGTTGGGATATTTCGGCGCGAAAATACGCTGAATTTTGCCAGTAGGGGCGATGAGTTTGGTGGAACCGCCCGCGCCCATGGCCAGGATGGAGCAAAGCTCCTCCATGATGCAGATGTTGTAGAGGTTCTCCGCCCCGGGCCTCGTCCAGCCGGTGTTCTCAAAACCGCCGGCCATGTTTTTTTGACGGTAGAGGTAGTAAGGCCGGTAGCCCGCCGCCCGCAGGCGGGGGAAAGCGTAGTCCAGCATTTGCGCTACGTCCTGGGCACCGGGGACGTCTCCGCCCTCGTCTTTCAGGGTCGCGCCTTTTTTCAGGGACAGGGTGTGCACCGTCACGTTTTCCGGGGACAGGGACAGCACCGTGTCCAGGGTGCGGCGAAAGCCGTCGGGGGTATCCGTGGGCAGTCCGGCGATGAGGTCCATGTTCACCGCCATGCCGCCGGTTTCCCGCACGAGAGACAGAGCATCCAGAATATCTCGGGCGGTGTGCTTGCGGCCGATGGCGTCCAGAACGCTGTCCTCCATGGTCTGGGGGTTGACGCTTACACGGGTCACGCCGTGGGCTTTCAGCACTTCCAGCTTTTCTTTCGTGATGGTATCCGGCCGCCCGGCCTCCACAGTGTTTTCCCGGAGTTTCGACAGGTCGAATTCCGCTTCCAGCTTGGAAAACAGCGCGTCAAGCTGGGGCGCGGACAGGGTCGTGGGCGTACCGCCGCCCATGTAGAGGGATACCGGCTGCAGCCCCAGGGCGCGCACCTGCTTGGCGGTGGCTTCCACTTCTTGCAGCAATGCGTCGAAAAACGGGTCGATGAGTTTCATGCTCTTGGCTACGGCCTGGCTGACGAAGCTGCAATAGGCGCAGCGGGTGGGGCAAAAGGGGATGCCCACGTACAGGCACACGCTTTTGTCCGTGAGGGACGCTGCCGCCGTCATGGAATCGTGGGCGGTATCCACGCACAGTTCCGCCCGGGCGGGGGAAACGCCGAATTCCCGCCGGAATTCCCGCTTGGCCTGGGCGTCGGTCAGGCCGCGCTCCATGAGCCGGGTCATCAGCTTTGTAGGCCGCACGCCGGTGAGCGCGCCCCATTCCGGGGCCGGGATGCCGCTTTTTAGCGCCGCTTTGTAAAACGATTGCCGCACCAGCCGCTGCAGCAGCCGGTCGGTGACGAAAGGCTCCTGGGTGAGCCGGGAATTTTCGATCCGGGCGCTGCCCCGGTAGGTCCCCGCGGTAAAGCGCAGCGTGGTGGTCATGGTGGTCCATCTGCGTCCCCGGGTCTGCTTGACCGTAATGGATTCTCCCGGTTCCGGCGCACTGGGATAGACCGGTTTTTGTCCGGGGAACAGGGTGAGCAGAGACTGCTCTACCGCGTATTGATAAGTATGGCCGATCAGATAAATGTTCATAATGCTCCGTGTTGTCTGTTCTGTAGAATTCTAATTTCACATTATACAACATTTTGTGAAATTTGTCACTACCTGTTTGCAAATTCCGGGGAATTGTAATACAATGAAGAAAACGAAAAATGGAGACGGCTTTTATGGAATATGTCGATTTGCACCTGCACACTACGGCGTCGGACGGGTCGTTCGCCCCGGCGGAGGTGGTTGCCATGGCAAAGCAGGCCGGTTACACGGCCATCGCCATCACGGACCACGACAACACCGGGGGGCTGCCCGAGGCGGCGGAGGCCGGCGCGCGGCTGGGGGTGGAGGTCGTGCCGGGAATTGAACTTTCCACAGAGTATGCGGGACTGGAAGTCCATATTCTGGGGTATTTGATCGATCCGGGGGCGGAAAGTCTGTCCGACCTGCTGGAAACGGCGCTTTCGCACCGGGAAGAGCGGAACACACGCATCTGTCAGGTGCTTCAGGCGGCCGGGGTGGACGTGTCCATGGAGGAACTGCGGGAAAAATTCCCCGGCGCGGTGCTGGGGCGGCCTCATATCGGGCTGGTAATGGCGGAAAAGGGCTATGTCAGTGATGTGAAGCAGGCGTTCCGGGAGTATCTCGGCCGGGGCGCGAAGTGCTATGTGCCGAAGGTGAATATGCCCATGGAGCGGGCCATCCGGCGGATCTTGGACGCGGGCGGGCTGCCGGTGCTGGCCCATCCGTACCAGTACGAGCTGGGGGACGCGGGGCTGCGCACGCTCATTGAGACCGCGCGGGGCTATGGCATTGTGGGTATGGAGTGCGTGTACTCCAAGTACGACGGGGCCCAGACCGGGGCGCTGCTGGCGCTGTGCGGGGAATACGGACTGGCCCCCACCGGGGGCAGCGATTTTCACGGCGCGTCGAAGCCGAATATCACGGTCGGCACCACGAAAGCGCCGTATGGGTATTTGGAAGGGTTGAAAGAATTAAAACAGTCCCGCTGACGGCGGGACTGTTTTTTATTGATATGGGGTCGGGTCAAACGGTGGATGCTCGTCGGGGCTAGGCCATTCCAGCATGTCTTTGGTGACTTGGGCCTGGTAATTTCCATGGGACCAGATGCTGTAAACATCTTCTTCTACTCCCTGAATGGCATATGGCCCGGCGTGTTCTGCTTTTCCTGCGATATTGACTGCACCCTCTGTCACATAGACCGGACAGATCAATTGCGCCATTCGGTCTGCGGTATAGGGAATCGTACAGCGTAGGGGAATCAGGGAGGAGTGGTCGTCGGATTCTGAATGGTACATGGGGTAAGTGTAAAGCCACACGTCCGCTGCACCGCCGACATCCAACTGCAGAACGGAGCGTACTTCGTACAGCATACCGTTTTCGTGTTGGGACGGATAGACTGCTGGGTCGGTACCTATGGACGGGGGTTCTCCGCTGAGAATGTCGTAGCAGTTGAAAGGCACATCGTCTGAAAAGCCCAACACGTAGCCAAGATTTGTGCCCTCTTTGGAGGCATTTAAAATCTGAATATTCGTGATGCCCGCGGTATAAAAATCGTAAAACGTGATGGCGGGATTGTCCATCATGCGCAGAGCATCATTTTCCTCCAGTTGGTTTTCCAGGTCTGAGATTTTGGAAGAATCGGAACACCCGGAAAACAGGGACATGACCACGGACAGCAATAAAACAGCAGCGAATTTTCTCATATGTTACCCCTCGTGGTACAGCGCCAGGAATTCTTCCAGGCACAGGTCGTTTTCCATGATGTACGTCGCCGCTTCCACGCCCACGTAGCGGAAGTGCCACGGCTCGTAGATGATGCCGGTGATGTCGCCTTTGCCGTTGGGGAAGCGGACGATGAAGCCGTATTCCTGGCAGTGCTGGCTCATCCACTGGTACAGCTCCGTGTTTTCCAGGCTGGAATCCTTGAATTCGTAGTAGCGGTCCGTGATGTCGCAGGCCAGGCCCGTTTGATGCTCGCTGGTGCCGGGAGGCGCTACGATGGTTTTCGCCACTTCCTCGCCGTACTGCCCGATCTTGCGCTGGTAGAGGTAGTTTTGCGTGGCGTAGTCCCGGTAGCCGGAGGAGAGGTACACGGACAGGCCCTCCGCCCGGGCGGCTTCGATGAAGTTTGTCATGGGTTCAATGATGCGCTCGTCGAACTGCTGGTTTTCCAGGGTCGCCAGGGGCGGGGCGTAGTCCCCGATGTCGTTGGTAGGATTGGCCAGCAGGAATTCCCAGGAGGTGATATCCACGTCCGGCCAGTCATGCTCCGGCGTGGGCTCAGGAGTCGGCGCCGGGGTGGGCGTGGGGGCTGGTGTGACGGTGGGGGTCGTTTCGGTCATGGGGACGTCGTCGATTTTAAACAGATTGTATATCGCGAACACCGCGCCGACGGCGACGACGGCGGTCAGGATACCAATTAAAATATATATGATTTTCTTTTTCATAATATCACCCAGGAGATTATAGCAAAGCGTTGGAAAAATTGCAATCGTGTGGTACAATGAAATAAAAAACGGAGGTCGTAGTTATGACGTTGACTTGGTTGGGCCATGCCTGCTTTTTACTGGAGAGCGAGGACGGGCGTGTAGTGTTTGACCCCTATGAGCCGGGGAGTGTGCCGGGGCTGACACTGCCGGAAGTGTCAGCGGATCTGGTGCTGTGCAGCCATGGGCATCACGACCACTGCCACGCCGCGGGGGTGCGGCAGAGTAAGATGCGGGCGGGCGTTACGGTGGAGGCCGTAAGCTGCTTCCACGATGACCGGCAGGGCGCGCTGCGGGGGGAGAATACCATCCACATCGTCACGGCGGAGGGGAAGCGGATCGTACACATGGGAGACGTGGGACATATGCTGTCGGCGGAGCAGGTGCGGGCCGTCGGGACGCCGGATGTGCTGATGATCCCTGTGGGCGGATACTATACCGTGGACGCCGCCGGGGCGAAGGCCATCTGTGATACGCTGAAGCCACGCACCATCGTTCCGATGCATTTCCGGGGGCCGGGGTTCGGCTATAGAGAAATCGGGGAGGTGGCGGCGTTTACGGCACTGTATGACAGGGTGACGGAATTGGATTCCAGTGTGCTGGATGTGGAGAACGCGCCCGGCGGGGTCGTGGTGCTGAAATGCTCGGTGTGAGTGAAAATTGAATGATGATGACTGCCCTGCTGTCCGTTTGGACGGCGGGGCAGTTCCTTTGTTGCACCATTTGATGCAATTGCAGAAAATGTCTGTTGACAAATTATGCATATGCGTATATCATATGAAATGCAATGATTCAAATGCATAATTTCTGGAGAAACGGTTATGAGGAAACTGCAATGTGTGGATTGCGGCTGCGAGTTGGAGCCGTGGGACGTGGTGTATGACTGGCCCGGCGTGGGGGAGGTCTGCGAGAATTGTATGGAGAGCCGGGTGTATGAGATGCGCGCCGCGGAAGCGGCAGAGCGGATGGGGATTGTGCCGCGGATGGTGGGGGACGGGTGATGCGGAGGAAGGGTGGCCCCACGGGGGTGAAGCGGGGACGCACAGTGGATTCGCGAGCCCCCGTCCTGTTCGAATCCAGCCCCCAAACAAAAAATAAGCCGTGCCACACGGCACGACTTATTTTTTGGTGGGGGCGGGTGGATTCGAACCACCGTAGGCATTGCCAGCAGATTTACAGTCTGTCCCCTTTGGCCACTCGGGAACACCCCCATATTTGCTTGTACCGCGCCGCAAGCGGCGCGGTGGAGCTGGTGGACGGACTCGAACCCCCGACCTGCTGATTACAAATCAGCTGCTCTACCAACTGAGCTACACCAGCAGATTACCAGCGACGATTAGTTTACCAAAAATAAGGCCGTTTGTCAACAGAAAAATGCGGAAAATCCCAAAGAAAATCACAATTTTTAATTCGGAGGTCCGAAATGACACTACAAGAATTATCAAAGGAATACCGGCAGAGCGGTGAAATGGTGCGGCGGCGGGTGCGGACGCTGGAAACTTGCCTTTCCGTGCCAGGAATGACGGAGACCCAGCGGATCGAACTGCAGCGGCGGCTTTGCTTGCTGCGGGTCATGGCCCGGGATACCATCGCCATGAGTCGATATTTGGCGCAATACTACAATGAGGAGGTACAATGATGAAACAACAGCCCTTTTTGCCAAAAGATGTGGAGTATCAAGCTCTGCGGCGGTTTGTGAAAATGGTGGAGGCGTCCAGTGAGGGGTCCATGAGTGAGAATATGGCATCGGCGCTGGCGGAGGAACTTACGCCCCGGCAACAGCAGGTGGTACATATGTATTACGTGGATCAGATGCTCATGCGGGATATCGCTGACACTTTGGGAGTGAATGTGTCCACGGTGAGCCGCACTTTGGGACGAGGGCGGGACCGACTGCGGCGGTGCCTGCGCTACGGCGGCCGGGCGCTGCTGGACGCGCTGGAAGTGTGAACAGATTGGATTTGCGATTTTGGCGGAGATATGGTAGAATGACTTTGTCATTCTGCCATATTTTTTTGTCGCGTGATGTCAGAATGATGCAATTCCATGCTATATTCCAGAAAAAACGAAAGGAACCATTCCTATGAACATAAAACGACTGCTCAGCGGCGCGCTGGCGGCAGCGCTGCTCGTGCTGCCGGGGTGCCGCAGGACCGCGCCGGAGCCGGTAGACCCACACGCGGGGATGATCCAAGTGTTGTACGGCAGCGAGGGGCCTGTGTGGGTCAATGACCAGGAGGGCGTGCCCGTGAGCGCGTTTACGGAATCGGAGTTTTCCACAGACGGGCAGTATCGGCGTTACAATGGCGTACATCCTTCTATGACCGGGGTGGATGTGTCCGAGCACCAGTTGGAGATCGACTGGCAGCAGGTGAAGGACGCGGGCATCGGATTTGCCATGATCCGGGCGGGCTACCGGGGGAGCACTCAGGGCGGGCTGTATACCGACGAGTATTTTTACCGCAATATCCAGGGCGCGCTGGACGCGGGGCTGGAAGTGGGTGCGTATTTCTTCTCCCAGGCTACCAGCCGGGCCGAGGCGGTGGCGGAGGCCGGGTATGTCACGGCGCTGCTGGAGGATTACAAGGACCGCATCACCATGCCCGTGGTGTTCGACTGGGAGGAGACCGGGACCGCAGACGCCCGGACCGCTGGCATTGAGAACCGCCAAATTTCTGAGTGCGCACAGGCTTTTTGCCAGGCTGTGGCCGGGGAGGGGTACACGCCCTGCGTGTATTTCAACCGGCACATGGGCTATTACCAGTACGATCTTTCCCTGTTGACGGACTATCTGATCTGGTTCGCCGGGGAGGGGAACTACCCGGATTTCCATTTCCGGCACAGCATGTGGCAGTATACCTTTACCGGCGAGGTGCCGGGCATCCCCACGGAGGTAGATCTGGACCTGTTCATCGACCTGCCGCCGGTGCCGGAACCCACGCCGGAACCAACGGAATAACGTACATAAAAAATCCCGCTTCGGCGGGATTTTTTGTTGCATCAAAACCGGCAAATTTGGGGCCGATGCGGGGTATTTATGGAAGCGTCTTTTAATAATGTCGCGTGCGCGCGCGAGGAGGGCGCTTATCTGCAAATTTTTGGGAGGTCATACACATGACAACAACAAGCAATTACAAACTCAGCCAATGGGCGGCGACGGACCCGGTGCGGCGGTCGGATTTTAACTCCGACAACGCCAAGATCGACGCGGCGATCGCGGGGAAAACGGAATTCATCAAACTCAAGGAACTGACGCTGACGGGGAAAGTCACATCGGCGTACACGCTGAGTCTCAGCGGGATCAATATGGCGGCGTGGCAGTACGTGCTATTGGACATTCACCTGGTGGGGGACGGGACTTTCAATATGTTCCCGACGGGGTCCAAGTCCGCGACGTGCAACGTGATGACAAACTCGTCGAGCCAGTCGGGGTTCACGCGGCTCAATACGGCGGGTTTTTACCGCATCATTTTTCTGACCATGGGCGATCCAAGCGCCCCGATGCAGGTGCTGACGCTGGGACCACAGCTGATCTACGGCAAGGACGACACGAAATTTTCCCAAGTGACGGGGATGGAATTTCAGCCGTATTCCGGCGCGTATTTTGACCCGGGGACGAAGTTCACAGTGTGGGGCATCAAATAAAAACAGCCCCCGGCTTTTGCCGGGGGCTGAACTTATTGTGTTAAGTTTTTAGGGAGTGCCTGCGGCAGAGACAGCAACGTTTTCCCATGTCACAGTTTTGGTATTGGTCTTGTTTCCAGTAGCGGAAGCAAGCGTGTTGGTCACGGTGCAGGTCACGTTATAGGTGCCAGCAGCGCTAAACTCAATAGAGCAAGCAGCTGCATCACCATCGGTGATTTTAGCGCTGGCATCAGTTGTAGTCCAAGCATAGCTCAGCACACCATTGTCGGTGGATTCAGCAGTCACCTCAAAGGTTGCAGCAGTGCCTGCGGTAGCGGTGGGGACATCGGCCTTCTTGTCGGCAGTAGGTGCAGCAGCGTCAACAGGAGCCGCGGCTTTCTCGTCGACAATGTACACGCAGTTGACAGTGCCGTTCTTGCTGTTGTTGTCGCCGGCGTTGTTGAACACAACGTAGACCAGCAGGTCGGCAGCGTCGTCAGCGTTGACAGCGCCAGCCAGCTCGGCAGGGCTACCGATGGTGCTGTTGCTGCGCAGGTCCAGAACCTTCGCGTCGGTGAGGTACACCTTCAGCTTGGAGTTGGGGTCGATCAGGTTCGTGCTGGTGATCGCCGTCTTACCGTCCATCTGGGTCACGCCGGTGAAGGTCGCAGACAGGTTGGCCTTATCCATGTCGCCTGCAGCCAGAGTCGCAGCGACAACGGAAGTCGCCTTGTCGAACGCGGTGTACTCCTTCAGGGTGTACACATCATTGTCGCCCTTAGCGTAGGTGACGAACTTGCCTTCCAGGTCGAGGTTGGTGGAGAGGATACGATCTTCCCACTTCTCGCCGTTCTCGTACACGGTGTACTCACGCGCGTCCTTGGTGCCGACGCTGCTGTTGTTCCACAGCTTGGCATCCAGGAACAGAACGTCAACACCGGTCAGATCTTCAGGCTCAGCATCGACAACGACCGTGGAAATGTAGCCCTTGGTGTTGAACACGGGGACAACAGTCTCGCCTTTCTTCACGTTCTGGCGGCCGGTCTTGGAAAGGACATTGGTGATGTCGCCCTTAGTGTTCCGAACGATGAACAGGAAGTTCACATCGGAAGCGAAGCGGTTCAGCTGGTCCTTGCCGAGGGTCACGGAGCCGGGGATCTCAATGCTGGAGGTCTTCAGATCGCTGGTCAGCTTGACAGTGGACAACTGAGCTGTCAACTCGTACTCGGCCTCTCTGGAAGCCTGAGCAGCGTCGCTCTCGTTGTAGGTGGTGTAGGCAAAGACGCCACCCATAGCGCCCGCAACTTTGGGATTGGCGCCCAGGTTCAGGTTGATGACTTCGCCCTTCATGTCAACGCCTTCCACGCACTTCACGATCGCACGGTCGCCCATGGTCTCGTAGGTGCTGGTGACCAGGATGTAGTTGGTAGCAACCTCAACATCCTTCATGTACACAGCGTAGCCGTAAGCGTCGGTGTACACGGTGCAGTCATGAGGATTCTTGGTGCTGGCAGAAGTCAATTTCTGAATCTCACTGTCGCTCACCTTGGCAACATTGTAGTTGGTGCCGCCAACGGTGACAGCGTAGTTGTAGCCGCTCTTAACGGAAACTCTGCTCAGACGGCCGGTAGCAGTCTGGGGAACGAAGATGCCGTTCACGTCGTAACCGCCATTGTCGTTCTTCAGCGGGTAGATCATGACGTAGTCATCCACGTTCATGTTGGACAGTTCGGTGTAGTAGGTGTTGTCCTCATCAACCTTGTTGATGGAGGCCTGACCCATGGAAGCAACCTGCTTCAGGGAAACGGTCTTCGCGGTGGAGTTCTTCGTGCTGACCTGCATCAGCTGGGGCTGGGTGACCACGATGTTGGTGATCTGCTGTGCCGTGGTGTTGGAAACGTACACTTCCACGATGGTGCCGTTGCCCATCAGCTGCGCCAGAGCGCCAGCCTGCTGGGAACCGCCAACCAGGTTGGAAATCGCGGTAACAGCGGTGCCGTCAGCGCCGTTCACTTTGGGGGTGACAGAGTTATTTTTGAAGGTGTAGCCCTTCAGGCCCAGGTTGCTTTCAACAGCGCTGTTCGTGCTGCCAGTAGCAGAAGCGGTGAAGGTGAAAGTCGGAGCCTTGGCAAAGGTGCCGAACTTCACGTTCTTGTAGTTCCACTGTCTGCTGGGCTGGCCTGCCGCGTTGGTCACAGAGGTCATGCTCAGAGAGGGGATGTAAACTTCGCAGAACTGGGCGTAGACATCACGCTCGCCGACTTCGGTGCGATAGTCGTTGCTGTTGTTGGTGGTGCTGGCGTTGGTGATCTTATTGGCAGTCTTGCCGAAGTTGTTGGTCAACTGACCGTTCTGATCAACGCTCAGAGAATCGCTGTAGCGAACCAGGTCAGCAGTCAGCGTGTTCAGAGCCATCTTCGCGGCAACGTCACGGTTGAACGTGCCGGTCAGGTCCTCAGCGTCAGCAACATTGGCCAGGATGGCCAGCTTGGTGGTGGCGATCGCCCAGCCGGAGCCGCCGATGCCCTCGTTGGTGGCCTTGTAGCCCAGAGCGCCCAGCAGCATCAGAGCCCACTGGGTAGCGGTCAGGGTGTCGTCAGGTCCGAAACGGCCATCGCCGTAGCCATTGATGATGCCCTGGCTCACAGCAAACTGAATGTAGCCGCTGGCCCAGTGGGTGGCGGGCACATCGTTGAAGCTGGTGGCGCTGCCCAGCAGAGCAGTCGCGTTCTCGCCCAGGATCATGTGTGCGATCATCGTCGCGGCCTGAGCGCGGGTGAAGCTGCCCTCAGGACCAAAGGAATTGTCGTCGTTGCCGTGCAGTACGCCGACCTTAGTCAGCACGGCAACAGCCTCGGTGTTCTTGATCGTGCTATAGTCGGTGTAGTCCTTGGAATCGGTGACCGCCGCGAAGCCGGGGACAGCCAGGGACACAGCCATAGCGAGGACCAGAACGAGGCAAAGTGCCTTTTTCAGAGTTCTCATAGGAAACTCCTCCTTCATAATAGTACCACAAAATCTTGTGGCCCAAATATGTACAGCATTCGATGGAACGGATATCCTGAGCCATCCATCGAATGGTTGTACCAGTTTCGTGCCGCACGGGGATTTTTTGTAGAAATAAAAGATTCCCGTCGTTTAATTAGCCCTTAA
>JAAWQX010000007.1 GCA_022800755.1 Oscillospiraceae bacterium | reverse complement strand
GGCGGCCAATTGGCCGCCCGTTTGTTATACCAAAGAAAAAGCCCCGAACATCAAGTTCGGGGCTTTTTTATTCACTTACAAGCCGAGGCCCAGTCCGCCGCTGATCTTGCTCATGGATTCCGCGGATGCGTCATCCACCATTTTGGTTGCGGCGTTCACTGCCGCTACGATTAAGTCTTGGAGCATTTCCACATCATCGGGGTCTACCGCTTCAGGGGCGATCTCAATAGAGACCAGTTCATGCTTGCCGCTGACTGTTGCGGTGACCACGCCGCCGCCGGCTTTCGCTGTGAAGCTGCTGTTCTCCAACTCCTGCTGCGCTTTGAGCAGATCCTCCTGCATTTTCTGTGCCTGGCGCATCAGATTGGCCTGCTGGTTCATATTCGGGCTGCCGAAGCCGCCCCGATACGGGGGTTTCTTTGCCATAATTGATTCCTCCTATTTAAATGTTACGATGTCGTACTGCTTTAATTCGTCCAAACTCCTGGTGGCCCTGGGCGCGCTTGCGGCGCTGCCGGTGATTTCCACTTGGGCGTGGCCGCCGAAAAATGCGGCTGCGGCAGCACGAAGCTTTTCCATCGTCGGCGTCGCTGTGAGCTGCTTATATGGGAAGTCCGGCGCGGAAATGGTCAGCGTATTTGCGCCGAATGTACCGGAACACTGGTACAAAAGCCCTGTTGCATGGGCCGGAAGGTGCTGCTTTGCTATGGTGATGAACTGGCTCCACTGGTCGTCCGATGCGGGGGCCGGCGCAGGTGCGGACGGAACAGGCACCGGGTCAGGGGGGAGCGGCGGTTCTTCTGGCAATGGCGGACGCTCCGGTTCCAGCGGCTCCCAAGGTGGACGGTCATCTTCCACCTTGGGCGGAGGGTCCAGGACCAAATCCGGCACCGACTGGGATACTTTTGGGGTTATCGGTGCGGGAACGCCGTTTTTCAGCTGTGTTTCCAGCCGGTCGATTCTTGCACGCAGCCCGGAGATGCTGTCGGACAGGGTTGGATCACAGAGTTGGATCAGGCACAACTCCACTTGCATCCGCTGGTTACGGCTGTCCCGCAGCTTGTCCTGGGCTGCCTGGACGGTCTCCAGCATTTGCAGAAGCTGGGCGGGGGAGAGGTCTGCGGTAAATTCCCGGAGGGTCTCATCATCAAAATTCCCGCTTAAAAGCTGCTCGCAACGGTCGGGCGCGGCACGCATGAGCAGGATATCCCGCAGCAAGCCGGCCAATTCTCCCAGAAGCATGGCGGGGTCTTTTCCGTCCTGCCATATCTGCCCGAACTGGGCCAGGGCGGCGGAGGTATTGCCCGCGATGACGGCTTGCAGAAGCTGCGCGGTGCGGAGATTCCCGGCCAGCCCTGTGGCGGACAAAACGGAATCCACGGTGATATTCCCGTCGCCCAGCACCTGGTCCAGCAGGGACAGTCCGTCCCGCATGGAACCGTCCGCCAGACGGCCCAGCAGGGCGGCGGCATCCGGCGCGAGGGACAGTCCCTCTGTTTGTGCCACTTGAGACAGTCGCCCGGCGATGATTGGCGCATCAATCCGTCGGAAGCTGTACCGCTGGCAGCGGGACAGGATCGTGGCCGGGACCTTCTTCAGTTCTGTGGTAGCCAGAATGAACATCAAATGCTCCGGCGGTTCCTCCATGATTTTCAGCAAGGCGTTGAATGCCGGTACGGAGAGCATATGTACCTCATCAATGATGTACACCCGCTTTTTTGCGCCTGCGGGGGTGAAAATGGCCTCATCCCGCAGAGCACGGACGTTGTCCACTCCGTTATTGGAGGCTGCGTCCAGCTCTACTACGTCCATAATGGTGCCGTCGTCGATGCCTTTGCAGGTGGGGCACTCGTTGCAGGGGTTTCCGTTTACGGGATGCTCGCAGTTAACGGCCTTGGCGAGAATTTTCGCGCAGGTGGTCTTGCCCGTGCCGCGCGTGCCGATGAATAGATACGCATGGCTGAGCTTGTCCCCGGAGACTTGATTTTTCAGAGTTTGTGTGATATGCTGCTGCCCCACGACGTCGTCAAAGGACCGGGGACGGTATTTGCGGTAGAGTGCCTGATACATTGCCTCACCCCTGTTTTACAGAATTCGCGTTTTTAAAAGGAAAGGAAGTCCGTCGGACTTCCTTTCCTTTTACGGCATTTGACAAGACTGCACACCCATCGTCGAAAATACATCATGCCCGCTAACCAAAGTGGCTGACTCAGACCCGGCTGCCTCAAGGCACACGGAAGGTCTCCCTTAATGCTGCTCGGTTCCCCGCCTGACATGGTTCGGAAGGATCCGTTGCTCGAGACCGGATCATCAACGCTGCCCGCCTTGGGCAAACGACATAACGTACCCCCTAAAATGGGACTTCATCCCTGCTGTAGCGGATTGCAGGTTACAGGGCACCGCTGGCTCCCCGACTAGTGCAGCCTTGTCAAAGGCCGCTTAGCTATTTTACTACACATCGCGGGAATTATCAACTATAAATTTGGAGCTTTATTTCAAACGCGGTGAGTGAGAAAAAATAGTTGCTTTTTGGGGTTGCGGAGCGTATATTGAAAATTAGTTCTTTCGCTCGTATGAAAGAAATGAAAGGAGTAAATATACAATGAAGCGAATGATTTGTCGTTTCCTGGCCGCCGCATTGGCGGCAGTGCTGATGACCGCTCCCGCACTGGCGGCGGAGGAAGCGGAAGCCCAGCTGCCAGCGCCGTGGTTTTACAGCGCTGTGGCCGACTGCTATGCTATGGGACTGATCGATGACGATTATGGATTTTATATCAACGATCCGATCAGCGAAGAGCAATTAGATGCTGTGACAGAAATCGTGGCCAACAAGCTGGCGGTGCTGGAACTGCCCCAGCGGACGGTGGACGGCGCGGCGCTGGTGATTGATACCACCCGCGGGGGCGTGATGAACGCGCTGTATCAGGTCTGTGCGGACTACGTGCTTCCCGGCGTTGAATCTGGTGCGGAGGCGTTCCTGACGGGCCTTGGCGTGGTTCAGGGCGACGGGACTGGCCTGGCGGCGGAGCGGGTGTGTACCTATCAGGAAGCCGCGGCGATGGCCCAGCGTTTGATTTTGGCGGTATATGACAGCCTGAATGCCGGTTCTAAGGGGCTTTTATGGAAGGCGACTAATGGAGACAATACGCTTTATCTGTTGGGGACCATCCATGTGGACCGCAGTAACATCTATCCTTTGCATAAGTCTGTGCGGGATGCGGTGCTCGGGGCGGAGACCGTAGCGTTTGAACTGAATTTTAACGATGCGGAGGAGGCAGCGGTATTTGCGGCGAAGCAGGTATATTCTGATGGCAGCAAACTGTCCGACCATATCAGTGCTGATCTGTATGCCCGTGTGTCAAAGGCTATGACCGATATGGGTATGGAGGAAGAAGATTTTTGTTACTATAAGCCGTGGGCTTTGAGCAACAGCTTTACGGTTTTGTCGTCTTTGGATGACACCAGCAGCAGTAACGCTATGGCTATGGACCTATATGCGAACAGCTTGGCTGATTGGGCAGGGATTCCTGTTGAGGGTGTAGAGACGTACGAATTCCAGTGCAATATTTTTGATACCTTGAGCGAGGAATATCAGGAGACTTATCTGGATGCGGCACTGAGTCTCTATGAAGCGACACTGGAGGGCGCAGAACCAGACCCGGAGGTCGCTGCTGCTGCGGAACTGAACGAAAAGATGATGGCGGGGATGTTTTCTTCTTGGAAAGACCGTGACCCGGATGCGTTTGTGAAGTTTTATGATAAAGCGGCGATTGTGGAAAGTGATGACGAGTTACAGTCTCGGTTGTTTACTGACCGCGATCCGGGTATGATCCGGGCCGCTGCTGCGTACTTGGAGCAAGAGGGGAGCCATACCGTATTCATGGCGGTAGGTGCCGGACATATGACAGATCCCGGCGGGATCATCTCAGGACTGCGGGCTTTGGGCTATACTGTGGAACTGGCGAAATAAGCGTAAAAAGCCGCACGGCTGTATGCCGTGCGGCTTTTATTGGAAAGTTTTGTAATTTGCTGAAAAATAGGTCTTTACAAATCAAAAATCTGTGTTATAATAATTTGCGTGCTTGGGGGCGTAGCTCAGCTGGGAGAGCGTACGGTTCGCATCCGTAAGGTCGAGAGTTCGATCCTCTTCGTCTCCACCAAAACAAGGTGATCCGAACTTATTTCCGATTGGGGATAGGTTCGGATTTATTTTATATCTGGGCAAAAATTGAAGATTGCAGTACGCCAAAAGCAGGTCTAAAACGTGAGTTTTAGACCTGCTTTTTGTTTTATGATGAACAAGATGTCTATAGGTGATGACAATACAGTTTGCTATTTCGCAGAAATGAAAATGTCCTTGACAATAACTGGGAATCCTTCTCAGATTAAGGAATACACCCATTGACTAAAAAGATAAGCCAGGTGGGAAACTAAATGGCTGATAGGAGGCTGTATATGAAACAAATCACCATATCAATGCTGAAAGCATATGAGGAATTTTTGCGGCAGGAAGAGCGGGGCATGGCTACAATCACAAAGTATATTTGCGATGTGCAGGATTTTTCAGTCTGGATAGGGGAGCAGGCGGTGACGAAAGACAATGCCGCGGCTTGGAAAGCGCATTTACAGGAAGCAGGTTACGCAGTGACCACAATCAACGCGAAACTTTCGGCGCTCAACGGATTTTTTCGCTTTGCTGGATGGGAGGAGTGTCGGGTGCGTCTGCTGAAGGTACAGCGGAGGATATTTTGCAGCGAGAGCCGGGAGCTGACAGTGCAGGAGTACGAACAGTTGGTGCGGACCGCGCAAGCACTGGGCCGGGAACGGCTGGCGCTGCTGATGGAAGCAGTTTGCGCGACAGGCGTGCGCGTGTCGGAAATCCGCTACCTTACAGTGGAAGCCGCGCGGCAGGGGAAAGCGGAAATTGCGCTGAAAGGGAAAATTCGGACGATTTTGCTGCCGGTGAAGCTGTGCAAAAAGCTGCTGAAATATGCCAAAAAGCAAAAAATCGTTTCCGGCGAGATATTTCTCACCAAAAACGGCAGTAGTTTATCCAGAAAACAAATTTGGGCAGAAATGAAAGCGTTATGCTGTGAAGCGGGGGTGGACCCAGATAAGGTATTCCCGCATAATTTGCGGCATTTATTTGCCAGAGTATTTTATAAGGCGAATCAGGACATTGTGCTTTTGGCTGATATTTTGGGGCATTCCAGTATAGAAACAACCCGAATCTATCTTATTTCCACAGGCGCAGAGCATCGGCGGAGATTGGATAAATTAGGGTTGGTAAGTTAGACAAAATGAATATTCCGTCCATAGGCATGGTGGAGCGGAGTTAGCAAAACAGACAAAATGAATATTTTGTCCTATACATACAAGAAAACATCCTATATAGCGGTGATATTATAACACCACTCAACGTAAATTTCAAGACTTTTTGTAAATTTTGGGCAGGCAAATTAGACCGTTTAAAGAATTTTTTTCAAACGGTCTAATTTGCCTGCCCATTTTTTGCGTGTAAGGAAGTCACAGGCAGATTTTTTTGATAATTTTTAATTCTTATCGAAAAAATCGCCGCGGAGAATGGACAAAATATTCATTTTGTCTATTCCGGCAAAGAAGCGGGGATACTCTTTTGACCGGAGCAGATGAACGGAAACGGGGGAGGTGCTTATGAAAGGCTCACTGTATGAAGTATGTTGGTCGCGGTCAGATGATACACTGCTGCGCCAGTGGCATCCAAAGAAAAACGCGGGCTTGACGCCGGATATGGTTTCTGCGGGGAGCCATCAGAAAGTATGGTGGCGGTGCGACAAGGGCCATGAATGGCAAGCCATTGTAAAGTCGCGGGTGAGCGGGTGCGGCTGCCCGGTCTGCACGCATCGGCGGCTCCAATTGGGCGAAAACGACTTGGCGGCTGTCTACCCGGATATCGCGCGGCAATGGCATCCAACGAAAAACGGCGATTTGCTGCCCTGTGACGTGATGGCGGGGACTCGGCGCAAGGTGTGGTGGCAGTGCGACAAGGGCCATGAATGGCAGGCTGCCGTAGTTTCTCGTATGCATCATACAGGTTGTCCAGTATGCGCGGGGAAAGTGATCGTGCAGGGAGAAAACGATATGGCCAGCGCGTTCCCGGAGTTAGCGGAGCAGTGGCACCCAACAAAAAACGGCGATCTGCGCGCGGATGGGGTATCCGTTTGCAGTAATCGTCGGGTATGGTGGTGCTGCCCAGAGGGGCATGAGTATGTAGCCCCGGTGTCTCACCGGACGACCCGGGGAGACGGCTGTCCCTATTGCGCGGGACGGCGCGTACTGGCGGGCTTCAACGACTTGGCGACTTTGGAACCTAAAATCGCGGCACAGTGGCACCCAACGCTGAACGCTCCGCTCACGTCGGAGCAGGTCGGTGTGGGCGCACGGCGCAAAGTCTGGTGGCAGTGCAGCGAGGGGCATGTATGGAAAGCGATGATCTATTCTCGCACAGGGAAAATGCGGTGCGGCTGCCCGGTATGTGCGGGTAAGACCAAACTGCGCCAGCCCAGACGGTATGAAATCAATCCCGCTCAGCCGCGCGCTGAACGGTTTATGTAATAGAAAAACGGAAGGTTAGGAGGTCGATTTCCAATCATGCATCAGATTTGGAAACGTTTTTTAAGCATGGCTCTCGCGGTGACAATCGTGATGAGCCTGATGCCGCGGCTTGCGCTGCCGGCAAAAGCTGCGGATGATAATATTGTAGTGCCGCAGGAACTTTCGGGCTATACCGAGGGAGAAAGGGTCCTAACTACTGGTATGTACTACCTGTCGGATCATTATACCGTTATAGCGACGCCCTATAAGACGACACTTACGGGGGTGGACAAGGCGAGTGGTATGGCCCTTGTCATCGAAGGCGACGTGGTGATTGACCTGTGCGGTCACACGCTGACCTGTCAGGGCGCGAATGGTGTATATTTGAAAAAACAATGGACATCAATTTCTAGAGATGACATTATTAAACCTTCGACGCCGGGTATTTACATAAAGCCCGGTGGGTCGCTCATCATTGTGGACAGCGGCGGCGGCGGTACCGTAGCTGCCAAAGGCGGTAACGGAACGCCGGCCGGAAACGGCGGAGATACCTCTTACTATCAAGACTTTACCAGTTCGGCTCTGTCGAAATCGGATTGGATATCGGATGATAAGGGGACTGCAACAAGTGTCACAATCAAGCTCAGACCCGGCGGATACGGCGGCGCGGGTGGCGGCGGCGGAGCAGCCGCAATCGGCGGCTTCGGTGGTAACGGCGGCTTGCGAACGCCTGATGTGGGTGAACGGGGAACTCGAGATCAAACCGTGCCAGGAGGCATCGTAGGAGACTTCGGCAAGAACTTCGGGGATTTCGGTGGGGATTTTATTTATGTCGGCAACTCTAGCTATAATACGGGTACCTTCCATGCCCTTTATACTGTGAATCCAAATTCGCCAAGGTCACATGACGGCACATCAGTTTTTAACCATGCGAAGTTGAGATTAACCACAGTGGATTACGGTGCTATTAGTCAGGACGGCGAAGAAGGTGGTGAGTTCTATGGCTTTGTCGCGGTCATCGGAACGAACACTAATTTAACCTTAGTCGGCGGCACGGGCGGCACCGCGGGCGCTGCCGGTAAATCGACCCTGAGGAGCGGGACTGCAGTCGCGATTGATGACTATGAAAAGATTACGAGTGGGTCCAACACCTATGAGTATCTGAACTATTCCATTTCCGGCGCTGTTGGCGGCGGCGGCGGTGGCGGCGGATATGACGGTGCGCCTATTGGCAGCGGTGGCGGCGGCGGTGGCGGCGGCGCACCTGGCAATGGCGACAGTATTGGATGGCGGTACTATAAATATGACTCTGCGATGATCCACTCGCTTACAAGCGACAAATTATCCGAGCAAGACAGATGCTACGGGGATATCAACGGCGGATCTTATGGCGGCTCCGGCAAGACAAGTGGTGGGAAATCCACGGGGAATACATACCCCCATATGAGGTCTCTGCCGAGCTATAATACCTATATCACTACCAACTACACCTACGGTGGAGCTGGAGGCGGCCGTAGCACCAACGCCAGCAGCTACAGATTTACTACGGCGGGTTCGATCAATGGGAACAGCACCGCTACGAACGCCTGTATCGATAACTCCGGCAATGCTTTGGGGGAAGCTGTTTCACCCTTTAAGCGCGAGATCGCGCTTTCCGGCGGCGCCAGAACCTACATTAGGAACATGCGCATCGCTATCGGCGGCAACAAAGCCGATTTTGACTCGACTATCCCTACCGGCTATACGTGCGGCGGCTTTTTTACCTCGGACGGCACAAAGGTGCTTAACGCCGATGGAAGCTGCGTTGAAGGCAGTGTGCCTGGCTGGGTGGAGGAAGGCGTATGGATCAATGGCAGCCCCAGTGCCGATCTGATCGCCGACGTTGTACCTGTGACCTATACGGTGGCATTCGATAAAAATGCCGACAGTGCGACGGCAGGCAGCATAAGCAGCTTGACCAAGACCTACCAAAGCACCTTGCAGCTGCCTTCCGCGGGCGATTCCATACCGACCCGCACGGGCTACACGTTCAAGGGTTGGGCTACAAGGCCCGATGCGACGGCGGCACAGTATACCATGGGGCTGAGCACAGACCTGTCAACGACCCAGGACGATACCGTGACGCTGTACGCCGTGTGGGAAGCGAAGTCGATTACCCATTATGTTTATCCCGACGGCGGTACGTTTACGGACCCGGTGAGCAAAAAGACGATCAGCGGCAGTGGGTATACTAGTACATCAGTGAAGTATAACCAACAATATAGCTGGATTTTTGATGGATACGGCCTGCAGATACCGACCCGCACTGGTTATACCTTTGCCGGCTGGTATCGTGGAAACTCCTTGGCGTCAGCGCAAAGCAGCAGCACAAAAGTCACAGACGGCACTGTCAATACAGCAACGACCACCAGTTATTTGGCCGCGCACTGGACGGAGCACCAATACACAGTAAAATACAACGCCAACGGCGGCAGCGGCTCGATGGCGAGCTCTACGCACAACTACAGCGATACGTTCACTTTGGGCAAGAATACGTTTACCCGCACGGGCTACACCTTCAAGGGCTGGGCTACGAGCAGCACGGGAAGCGTAGTGCATACGGACCAGAAATCGGTCTCTATGCTGTCCCCGACGAATAACGCTACGGTCAATTTGTACGCGGTGTGGGAAGCGAAGTCCTATACGCAGTATGTGTATCCCAATGGTGGCAGTTTTACAGATCCGGTGAGCGGTACAACGGTGAGCGGAAATGGTCGAAGTACCACATCGGGTACTTACGGCAAAGCATATTCCACCATCTTTGGCGGAAAGGGTCTGCCTACGCCTACCCGTGAGGGGTATACGTTCGCAGGTTGGTACCGCAGTACCAACCTGTCGACTGCACAAAGCGGCGGTACAAAAATCACCAACAGCAGCACCATGAATCAGACGAGTACCGGTTACATCGTCGCCCACTGGACGGAGCACCAGTACACGGTGGAATATGATAAAAACCACGCGGATGCCACCGGTACGATGGCCAGTTCTGTAAAAAAGTACAGCGAGGTGTTCAACCTGGCACAGAATAGGTTCAGCAGAACGGGCTACAAGTTCCTGGGCTGGGCCACGAGCAGCACTGGGAGCATGGTACATACGGACCAGAAGCAGGTCTCCAAACTGACGGCGACCAATAACGGTACCGTGCGGCTGTACGCGAAGTGGGCAGGGAACACCTATACGGTGAATTTCGATAAAAATGCTACCTCCGCGACGGCGGGTACCACAATGAGCCTGACGAAAACTTACGGCACAAACCTGACCCTGCCCAAAACCGGCAGCGGCGCGCCGACCCGCACGGGCTATACGTTCAAGGGCTGGGCCACGACTGCCGGTGCGACTGCCGCGGCGTATACCACCACGCTGAGCACAGACCTGACGACGACCGAGGGCAGCAGCGTGACGCTGTACGCTGTGTGGGCCGCGAACACGTATACGCACTATGTGTATCCGAACGGCGGCAGTTTTTTCGACCCGTCGAGCCAAGTGACAATCAGCGGGAACAACCACTGCGGCACATCGGTAGAATATGACGCGAAGTATTCCACAAGCTTTAACGGAAACGGCCTGCCGACGCCGAGCCGCACAGGGTATACGTTTGCGGGTTGGTTCCGTAGTAACAGTCAGACAGGTGCAGAAATAGGCGGCACACGAGTCACGAACGATACAGTCAATACTACACCGCGTCTCCAATATTTGGCTCCGCATTGGACCGCGAACAAGTACACGGTGAAGTACAATATCAACTGCACTACTGGTGGCAGCGGAACGATGACCAACACCAGCGCCACCTATGATACCGCATTTGATTTGCCGGAGAACCAGTTCCACCGCATTGGCTATACGTTCCTGGGGTGGTCTACGAACGCGAACGCCACAACAGCGGACTATATCGATGGGCAGACGGGTGTGAAAAATCTCGCCACGAGCGGTACGCTGAATTTGTACGCGGTATGGCAGGCTAACACGTATACGGTTACGTTTTCCTACGTGGGCGTGGACAATACCAGATTTCTTGAGATGTCCCGCTCAGTGACTTACGGTCAGCCGTATGGGCCGCTTCCCCAGCCGGAGCGAGAGGGTTATACTCTGAAAGGCTGGAGTACGGATGCTGCCGGCACGAAGCTGGTAACGGCCACGACTCCGGTATCGATGGCGATGGACCACACCCTCTATACCCAGTGGCAGGGCAAGGGCGTGACCGTCACGCTGGACCCCAATAACGGCACGACGCAGGGCTTCCCAACCATGGCGGCGGTTTACGGCAGCCCCTATGGAACCGAACTGCCCGAGACGATGACGCGGGCGCATTACACGTTCCTTGGCTGGTACACGGCGAAAACTGGCGGACAGCGGGTCTTGCAGAGTACGACGGTAGGCAGTTATGAGGACCACACCCTGTACGCCCGCTGGCAGGGAGACCAGGTCAGCGTTATTTACGAATACGAAGGCGCGACGGGCAACAACACCACAGTGTCGGGCAAAGCCACATACGGTAGCACCTTCGGCACGTTGGTAACGCCTACCAGGACCGGTTATACCTTTGGCGGATGGTGGACTGCACCCAACGGCGGCGGGACCCGCATCCAAGCCGGCACGACCGTGACACAGACTGAGGATTTCAAGGTATACGCCAAGTGGACCGCCAATGAATATACGGTGACGTTTGACGGAAATGACGGCGGAACGAATACCGCGCAGGTAGGAACGGCGAGCAAACAGGTCACCTATGACGGTAGCTACGGCACGCTGCCGGAACCGACCAGAGCGGGATACATCTTCCAGGGATGGGCGGTAGGAAATTCGTTTGGCAGCGCAGTGGTGACGGAAAGTACGAAAATGACCACCGCGAAAGCTCATACCCTGTATGCCCTGTGGCAGGCGGAGACGAGTGGTTTCGTGCTCTATCCCAACGGCGGCCAGTTTACAGTGCCGGGGACGGGTAATGTAATCTCTGGTGCGGAGACCGCGTCTACAGAAGTGGATACGGACGAGAAGTATGCCACCATGTTTGACAACCAGGGTCTCCCGACGGTGTGTTCCCGCACGGGCTATGACTTTGCCGGATGGTATCGCGGTAGCAGCGTAAATGACGCGATGAACGGAGCCGATGCTGTTACGAATGACACGGTAAACACGGCCGAGTCCGGTCGGTATATCGCCGCTCACTGGACGCCTCATATCTACACCATCGCGTTCAACGCCAATCAGGGCGAAGGAACGATGGGGAGTATGTCCGCCACATATGACGCGTCGGCGAATTTGAGCAAGAACCAGTTTACCCGCACGGGCTATACGTTCCTGGGCTGGTCGAAAGACCAAAGTGCGAGTACGGCTGACTATGCGGATGCCGGGGAAGTGCAGAACCTGACGGCGGAGGATGGCGCGACCGTGACGCTGTACGCGGTGTGGGAAGCGAACGAGTACACCGTGACATTTGATCCCAACGGGGAAAACGGCGAAGTCACCACGGACAGCAAGACCGTGACCTATGACAGCGTCTACGGTGAATTGCCCACGCCGACCCGCACAGGCTATACGTTCGCGGGTTGGTATACCGCGGCTGACAGCGGAAGTGAAGTCACAGCGGGCAGCGCCGTGGCAATCACGGCAGACCAGACGCTGTACGCCCATTGGACCGCGAACGAATACACCGTAACGTATGTGTATCACGGTGCGGACGGCGCGGCGGATGAGCAGACCAAACCGGTGGTGTATGACAGCGCGTACGGCGCGCTCCCGGCCCCCACCCGCACGGGTTATACCTTCGCCGGCTGGCATTTTGACGAGACCGGGGATTCGGCGGAAGTTACCGCGGATACGGTCGTGCGGACTGCGGAAGACCACGAATTGCACGCCCATTGGACGGCAAACCAGTATTCCGTGACCTTCGATCCGAACAACGGCGATTATCTGGACGGAGAAAATGAAACGGTTCAGGTTTCGTTCACGTATGACGATACGTACGCCGCGATGCCCACCCCGGTGAGAAAAGGATACTCATTCCAGGGATGGTTCGATACGTTTAAAGAAACCGGCGGGACGGAATATAAGCCTACGGACACCGTGAAGATCACGAATGACGAGCTGACCTTGTATGCCCGTTGGAGCGTGAATACATATCAGGTTACGTTGGATACCAATGGCGGAACCTTAAGCGGAGAGGGAACAAAGACCAGTGTTGTGTTTGGGCAGGTGTATCCCAGGCTTCCTACACCAGTCCGCACGGGCTACACGTTCCAGGGCTGGTTTGACCGGGCTGACGACAATGATACGGACGGCGAGGGCAATCCAATCATTGGAAACCAAATCCATGGCAACGAGACAAAACTGGATATCGACCATGACCATACGCTGTATGCTCGCTGGAGTGCAAATACCTATCAGGTGAGTTTCCAATGTGACGGCGGCACCGTAAGCCAGGAAACGAAGGACGTGGTGTTTGATGCGGCGTACGGAACCTTGCCCGTGCCGGACAAGACGGGATATCATTTTGTTGGTTGGTATCTTCAGGACGGCAGTACCGCGGTCACGGATGAGACTTTGGTAGGGACTGCGGGCGATCATGATCTTTATGCACATTGGGAAGCGAACCAGTATACGGTGCAGTTGGATTCCAAGGGTGGTGTGTTAGAGAACTATACGGTTCAGGTGACTTATGGCGGGACCTATGCTGATCTCCCAGACCCGACCCGGATCGGATACCGATTCCTGGGCTGGTATGACGCAGAGAGCGACGGTAATCTGGTGAATGACCAGACGCCCGTTACCATTACCCAGACTCAGCAGCTATACGCTGCTTGGGAAGCGAACAAATATACCGTGACCTTTGACGTCAATAGCGGCGACCCGCTGAAGAACGACAGCTTGGAAGTGACCTATGATGCCGCTTACGGCACCCTGCCCGCACCGAACAAGACGGGCTATGAATTCGCCGGATGGTTTACCGCGGCGGAGGACGGCGATCAGATCACGGCGGAATCCAATGTTGAGATCACAGCCGAACAGACCTTATATGCCCACTGGACGGCAAGAACGTACAGCGTAATGCTGGACGTGAACGGCGGCGACGCGGTAGACTCGTCCATGGTGGATGTGGTATTTGACGCGGCATACCCAGAATTGCCCGAACCCACCCGCGCAGGTTACACATTTGCGGGCTGGCGCTTGATAGCGGAGGCAGGAAGTACCGATATCACAGCGGGAACCCAGGTATCATTTGCCGGAGACCATACCTTAACGGCGATATGGACGGCCAATACATACAGCGTCGCGATGGATGTGAACGGCGGCAGCCCGCTGGAACCCGCGACGATCTCGGTCACGTATGACGAAGTGTTTTCCAACCTGCCCACGCCGATTTGGACCGGCCGTACGTTCCTTGGCTGGTACACGGAAGCGGAAAACGGCGAGCTGGTCAACGGCGAAACCGTGGTGAAAATCACGGATAACACAAGCACGCTGTACGCCCACTGGCAGACAAATGTTTATACGGTCCTGCTCAATGCCAATGGCGGTACGGCGGCAGAGGGCGCGGAAACATCCGTATCGAAAACCTACGCAACCGCTGCGGCGCTGCCCATGAGTGGTTATACCCGGGAGGGCTACACGTTCCAAGGCTGGGCACAGAGCGCGGATGGCGAGGCTGCCTATGCAAATTCGCTCACAGACGATTTGACAGAGGTTGCCGGGGAAGAGGTCTCCCTGTACGCGGTATGGCAGGCCAATGAATATCAGGTGACGTTTGATTATCAGGACGCTGATGGCGGAGAAATGTCAGAAACGACGCGGACCGTCACCTTCGGCAGCGCATACGGCAGTCTGCCGGTACCGCAAAAGAGCAATTATGAATTCGGCGGATGGTATACACAGGCCAACGGCGCTGGCGTTGAAGTTACGGCGGAAAGCCTTGTGACGATTGCGGACAATCACACGCTGTATGCCGATTGGATCGGCGAAGACCTGAAGGTGGTTTTTGAAGCGCCCAATGGTGTGATCGAGAACAGCGAGAGCGAAGATAAGAGTTTCAAGGTTGTCATGTATCACTACGGTGACCTGTATTGGCCGTATTTGCCCGTAGCTACCCGCACAGGCTATGAGTTTGTCGGCTGGTATACGGATAAAGAGAATGGAACGGTCATTGGCGAATCTGACCGCGTGGCGCAAACGGGAGAACTCAAGCTATACGCCCATTGGACACCGAAAACGTATGAAGTGACACTGGACCCCAACCAGGGCGACGCATTGACGGACAATAAAGTCACGCTCACCTATGACGAACCTTACAGTCAGGTGACGCTCCCCACGCCGACACGGACCGGCTATCAGTTTACAGGCTGGTATCTCAGCACGGCGGATGACGCTGTACGGGTAGACGGCGATGAAACGGTGAACGTAAAAACCGCGGAAGATCATACGCTCTACGCCCACTGGTCCGCAAAATCGATCGCTGTGACCTTTGATTATCTCAACGGCGATGCGCCGGATGGCTTTGGGGATACGGCGGAATTCACCTTTGACGGCAATTATGATCCTCTGCCAATCCCCACGCGCACAGGGTATTTGTTTGCCGGCTGGTATACGCTTCCGGTAGAGGGCGATTTGATTAATACGGGTACCAGAGTGACGAACCCGGAAGCCCATACGCTCTATGCCCGCTGGACGGCGATCAAATATACCGTGACATTTAACTACGGCGTAGCGGGCGGCGGATACACACCAGAAAGCATGGAAATCTTCTATGATGCCTACTATTCCGGATTACCGACACCAGCGCGTACCGGCTATGATTTCCTGGGCTGGTTCACGGCAGGGGACGATGCTGTACAGGTCACAGAGGGCCAGAAAATGACCACGGCCAGAAATCATACGCTGGATGCCCACTGGGAAGCGAAGTCGATTTTTGTAAGCTTTGATGCCAACGGCGGCGAAGTGAGCGAGACTAAGCGGCAGGTGGAATTTGACGGCCAATACGGCCTTACGCCTACCCCCACTCGGACCGGCTATGACTTTGTGGGCTGGTTTACGGAGCCGACCGGTGGGACACTAATCGGCGCGACAGACAAGGTTTCGACGATTACGGATATTACGCTGTATGCCCACTGGACCCCGAAAACGTACACCGTGACATACGATTATCAGGATGGCACCGTGGACGACACACGGGATACGCAAAAAACCGTGACCTACGGCGCGGCGTATGGCGATTTGCCGTCGCCTGTACGAACGGGCTATGACTTCGCGGGCTGGTATGACGCACAGATAAGCGGAAACCCGGTCACTGCGGAATCTACTGTGCAGACTGCGAGGGGGCATACGCTGTATGCCCGGTGGACTGCCCATACGCTTACGGTGAAGCTCGTAGACAGCGCCAGCAGCTTTGAACCTTATACCATTACGGTCACCTATGACCAACCGTATAACCTGTCGCTGCCGGCCCGGGATGGATATGCGTTTGACGGTTGGTGGACCTTCCCGATAAAAGCGATGGGAACACAGATTCAGTCTTCCGATATTGTGAAGCTGGACAAAATGAATGTGCAGGATGATGCACATCAAACGCTTTACGCGTTGTGGGTGGAAAGCAGCATCGAGGTGACCTTCGATTACGCCGGCGCTGACAGCGGCAACACGGTTCCCAAAGCCGGGGTTCAGTTTGGCAAACCCTATGGCATTTTGCCCACGCCCACCAAGGTCGGTTACCAATTTGCCGGCTGGTATACGAAAGAAAATGGCCAGGGTACAAAAATTGAAGCCGATACGCCGGTGACAAATGCCAACAGCCATACACTCTATGCCCATTGGGTGGCCAGCGGCTCGGTGGTGACGTTCCAGAAGATGGGCGGCAGCACGGTGCCGGGAACAACGGAAATGACCAGCAAGAGCATCATTTACGGACAGAAATACGGCGAACTGCCGCAGGTGCAGAAGACGGGCTATGATTTCCTCGGCTGGTTTACCACGGAATCTGTCGGTGGTATGCAGATCACTGCGGAGACCACGGTAACGAATCCCAGCAGCCACGACCTATACGCCCGGTGGAAAGCGAAAGAGGTCATTGTAACGCTGGACTATCAAGACAGTGCCACAGCAGACGGCAGCGTGACGGTCAGCTACGGCGCGCAGTATGGGACCCTGCCAAGCGCAGAACGCAACGGGTACACCTTTGTGGGCTGGTTTACAGAACCGAACGGACAAGGCGACCAGATCATGCCATATACCACGGTGACGAAAGAGCAGGCACATACCTTGTACGCATTCTGGAGCGAAAAAACGTTTACGGTGCATCTGGAATACCAGGACGGCGCGGAAGACCATGATACAACGCAGATCATTGTCGTCAACGGCGGCACCTACGGCGGCTTGCCGACGGATCCTGAACGGACTGGCTACACGTTCGCCGGTTGGTATACCGCGTCAATTGGCGGCACTCTGGTGGAAACAACGACAAAGGTGGAACTTACGGCTGACCAAAATTTGTACGCCCACTGGACGGCGAACAGTTACCAGGTAAGTTTTTCCTGCGCCGGTGAGACGATAGAAGCCCAAAACGTGACGTTCGGAGAGAAATACGGAATGCTGCCGACACCTGCGAACGCGGAAAATTTTGCCGGATGGTACACGTCGGAGGCGGACGATGCTGTGATGGTGACGGCAGATACTGTGGTGTCCACAGCTGAGGACCATACGCTGTATGCCCGCTGGAATCAGAGCAATGAGATCAGAGTGACTTTGGATGCCCAGGGCGGCACAGTTGACCCCACATTTTTAATTATCAAGCTCCTGGAGGAGGCGGCGGTCAACGAGGAAGCTTTTGCGCAGCTGCTGTCTGTGGCTGCACCGGATGATGATTCATCCATAGAGGAATTGCTGATTGAGGAATCAGCTGACGAAAGCCAGACGGAACCGCCGGTCGAAGAAGCGTCAGAGGAAGGGCAGCTTCCTGTTGAAAGCCCGGAAGACGAATCCACTGCGGCAATTCCCGATGAAGTTGGGGACGAGAATCTTGATATCCTGTTGCAGGAAGAAAGCTCGCCGGACACATTTTCCGAAGCGAATGGAATTGTGAAGTATCCCGCATTGCCTACACCGGTGCGGGAAGGCTATCAATTCCTCGGCTGGTATACCGTAGCCGAAGGAGGAACGCAGATCAGCGAGGGTGCAGAAGTTACAAATCTTACGGATCACGTCCTCTATGCCCATTGGCAGGCGGAAAGCATTTCGGTCACACTAGATTATCAATGGGATGGCAAGCAAGAAACAATTACTGTACAGTATGACGGTAAATATACCAGCTTGCCGGCAAATCCGACCCGGAATGGCTATACCTTCGCCGGCTGGTACACAAGCGCGGACGCTTCGGGTGCTCTGGTTACAACGGATACCCAAGTGAAAACGACCACAGCCCATACGCTGTACGCCCATTGGACAGCGGGCGGCTATACCATCAACTATGACGCCAATGGCGGTACGGGCGCATTGCTTCCGACGACGGCGTCCTATGATACGGCCGTGACGCTCAACACCAATCGAAATGGCTCTGGCGCGTTTATGACCAGGACCGGACATGTGTTCTTGGGCTGGTCGCTAAACCAAAACGCGTCCACGGCCGAATACCGAGATCAAGCGATGGTCACGAACTTGAGCACTCCAGGCGGCGCGGGGAGCGTAACGCTGTACGCTGTCTGGGCGGCCATCAGCAGTCCCGGCGCGGTGACCGTGACCGAGGGACAGGAGGCTCGCTTCACCACGTCAGTTTCGGATGCGGCGGCGACCTACCAGTGGCAGTCATCCAGCGATTTCGGAGGGACGTGGAGCAATATCACCGGCGCGACGGGCAAAGTCTATAAAATAGATGTGACCACCAGCGGCGATGATACGCATTTGTTCCGCTGTGTTGTGACCATCGGTGGATTCTCCGGCGTGTCAGCGCAGGCGGTACTCCGGGTAAACAAACTGGACAGCAATAAAGCGATCATCCGATTCAACCTGGGCGAGAACTATACCAGCTACATCGACGAGCACAGTGGGACGATCACCGTATTCGTCCCGAAAGGCACGGTGGTGACCAGCATGACGCCGATCATCACGCTCTCTACGGGCGCGACGGTCAGCCCCCAGTCCGGCGTGGCACAGGACTTCACCAGCTCCGTGACGTATACCGTGACAGCGGATGACGGGAGCAAGAAAACGTACACTGTAACGGTGATGGAGGGCGACTCGTCATACCACATCATCAATATCCAGCAGGCGGAGGGCGGCCAGGTCACGACGAACACCCCGGCAGCAGCCACCAACACGGAGATCGTCCTGACGGTAACGCCGAAAAAGGGCTACGAGCTGAAAACGCTCACGGTAGCGGGAAGTGCGGTCACGGCAAGCCCGGTGGAGGATGGCAACGGCGATATTTCGTATTACACGTATACCTTCAACATGCCGGACAAAAACGTGAGTGTGCAGGTGAGCTACATCCGCGTAGGCCTGAACATTTCCGGTCGTGTGAGCAGTTGGAACCCCACACAGGAAACCACGATTACGCTGTATCAGTCAGGCGCCCCCCGCGACGCGCGGGCGGCGGTGATGCAGGTAACGATCCCCGGCATCCAGGCGATCGGACAAAGCGCGGAGGCGTACACGCTGGAGGGTGTGCGGTTCGGCACCTATGACATGGTGGTGACGAAAGATGCCCACACCTCGTATACGATCACGGGCCTGACCGTTACGGAAGCGATGCCGGACCTGACGCTGCCGACGATCGAACTATATGTAGGAGATTTGAACAGCAACGGTACGGTTGACTCGGTAGACATGAGCATCCTGCTGCGGTCGGAAAACTTTGGACGAAGCGTAAGGGACGCGGTGTTGCCGATCGCGGATCTGAACGGTAGCAGCATCATTGATTCAGTGGACCTGTCCGTCATGCTCCAGTCCCAATACTTCGGAAAGCGGAGCAAAATCGTAAGCTACTCGGATTTCGCATCCGGGAAAATATAATTTAGGAGGAGACGAAATGAATAGAATGAGAAAAGCGGCTGCAGTAATTGTGATGCTGTGTATGCTGCTGACTCTGCTGCCCTCACTGGCTGTGGCAGAGGACGTAGAAGTTAGAACAGGGGCTGGCTGTAGGATTATCCAGTCCGGGTATCAAAACGGCATTTTGACAGTGAAAGTACAGGTCAAAGACCCGGATGCCAGCGGCATTTCTACTATTATTGCAATCACTACGTATGATCCCACTGCGCTGAAAGTCATAGATTTTGATAAGAATTCTGCGGTGGAAGCTACAAACACAACGAAAAAGTATACATCGAACGAAGTTTATGTCAGCAAGGCTTTGGCGACTAACACCCGCGGCGGAGCATATGAGTTTTCGGAGCAGATGCTGTATGGAACTGCTGAAAGAGCGGCGATTTATACCGCAATGTCGAAAATGACTGCCAATCCGAATAATAATCAGAAAACTACGGATTGGGTAGACGCGTATGAAATGCAGTTTGAAGTTACGGGCAAGCCCGCAGCGCTCACTGATGTACTGTATTCAGATTCGATTCGTTTTGCAGATGTGAGCACGAAAGAGGACAAGGCGCTTCTTGATGCGTGTGACAGCGATTTTAATTCTGTTGCGGGCGTTGCGCTGACTACAATAGGGACTGGCGGTAAGTCCGGTGTCTTTGTATATAATGGTATCGATGGAAAAGTAGAAGGCACCAGCCCTACCGGACTGATGGACCCCACCTACACCGTCAACGACTACCCCGGCTCTGACCGGGAGCGCCCGAAACCCCCGCTGAACAGCAAGGTAGAGGTCTCCGACGCCGTAGCAGTGGGCAAGGAGATCACAGCGAAATTTACGAAGTCCGATGAAGACACAGAACTGGCCTCCGTTAGTGGAAAGTGGTACCGGGTAGTCCCTGACCACGACGGTCAAAAAGGCGGTGATGTGTTTATCGGCGAACATACTGGCGGCGCCCTGACTGACAATCAGGGCACCTATACAGTAACTAAAGCTGATGCCGCTTGCCAACTGAAATTTGTTGTTGAGGGGTTCGATAAAGACGGCAACAGCCTGGGCGCGGTCAGCGCCACGACGACAGGAGCGGTTCCCAAGAATGCCTGCGAAGGAAAGGTAACATTGCCCGAGAGCTTTGTGCCGGCCTCCACCAGCTTGCAGATCACCGACGCGGTAGCAGGCCAGGAGTATACCGTAGTTGATATGGGCGAAGTCGTGGAAGAGCCGCCGAAAGAAGAGGGCGGAGAGAAAGAACCCGTTGAGGGGAACACTCCTGCATCTCAGGCAGACGAGAAGACGCCCGCCACAGCGCCCACTGACTATACCTGGACAAAAGCCAGCGGAACCACAGTAACGGTCTCCAGCCTGACGCCGAACCATACATACCAGGTTTGGGTACGCATCGCGGAGACATGGAACACCCTTGCGGGAACCGCCGAGAGTGCGGCGGAAACCGTAAATACGACCGCATCCAGTTCCAGCGGCATCGTCATCGGCGGCTCGAAGCCGAATGTCACGGTTACAACTCCGGAAAATGGCACGATCACCACAGACCAGGGCAAGAATCCCCCGAAAGGCACGGTCGTCACGATAACCGTTACTCCGGATGAAGGCTACGAGACCAAGGACGTTACTGTTGTAGACTCCATGGGAAAGAAACTCACGGTGACAAAGAATGAGGACGGCACGTACAGCTTCACCATGCCGGGCAGCAGTGTAAAGGTTTCCGCAACGTTCATAAGCAAAACACAGGTATCCGGCGGCACGTTCAGCGACGTGACGGACGATAAGTGGTTTGCGGAATCAGTGAAATATGTCGTGGAGCATGGTCTGATGGTAGGCACGAGCGAGAGTGTGTTCAGCCCGGATGCGGCTACGACCCGCGGTATGATCGTGACCATCCTGTACCGCCTGGCCGGCGAACCGGAAGTGAAGAGCGGTCCGTTCACAGATGTTCCCGCAGGCAGATGGTATACAAATGCTGTGTCGTGGGCAGAAGCAAATGGCATCGTCGGAGGTTACGGTGACGGTACTTTTGGCCCGGAAGACAACATCACCCGAGAGCAGATGGCGGCGATTTTGTACCGCTATGCGCGGTATATGGGCTATGATGTGACCGGCACGGCGAACCTGAACGCATTTATCGATTTGAACGACCTCGCGAGCTATGCGAAAGAGGCGACAGCGTGGGCGAATGCCAGCGGCCTGATCAGCGGTATCACCGAGACGACGCTGAACCCCAAAGGGACCGCGACCCGTGCGCAGGTATCCATGATTCTTATGCGCTTTTGTGAAAATGTGGTACCCTCTGCGGAGTAAATGTTAAAAGCAATATATTGAGATGATAGGACACGGCCCACATCTTGTGGGCCGTGTTCAGTTTTATGCAGCGCAGAGACGTTTTGTGGCTTAGAATTTGAACACATTTAAAAATACTGTTGACCTAAAAAGCCCAGTACTTTATAGTTAATTATGGATTATTTGAAAGGAGCGGTTATTATGTATGATGATTTGAAAGGCAAGGTTGCGTTAGTGACGGCTTGCAGCCGCGGGATTGGGTTTTCGGCGGTAAAAAAGCTGGCAGCGGATGGCGCAGTCGTGTATATGGGCATTCGGAATCCGGCTAAGAGCGAAAAAGCGGTGGAGGAACTGAATGCCGCGGGCGGAAATGTCCATATCGTATATTTTGACGGAGACGATTTTTCCACGTTTGCACCTATGGTGGACTCGGTTATTCAGCAGGAAGGCCGTATTGATATCCTAATCAATAACTTGGGAGGATATATTTCCGGGGATATGGAATATATCAACGGGGATAAGAGCGTGCTGGAAAGTACGGCAAAGGCCATCGACGGTGTTTTGACCCATAATATCACAGTCACCGCGGAAGTCAGCCGGTTGGTGATCCCACATATGATGAAAAACGGCGGCGGTTCGATCGTAAATAATGGTTCTCTCACGGCGTTCCATCCTCAGACGAACCAGACCTATTACGGTATGGCGAAAATGGGTGTGGTATTCCTGACCAAGGCTATTGCGGCACAGTACGGGCGTTATGGGATCCGCTGCAATTGTGTGTGTCCGGGCTTTACCAAGACGGCGGCGGCGATGAAGTACATGCCGAAAGAATCGATTGATGCATGGCTGAAGCACACGCCGTTGTATCGTTTGGGAGAACCGGAGGACCAAGCCAACGCTATGCTGTTTTTCGCTTCCGAGCAATCCTCCTGGATCACAGGACAAGCTTTGGAAGTTTCTGGCGGACACGGCGTGGGCTGCCCATGCTACGGCGATGAGATGGTAGATATGGGCTTAAATCCCGTGACAAATCCTGATTTTACGGCAATGTTCGGCAGATAAAAGCCTGAATCAAAGCGCCGCTCACAGTATGAGCGGCGCTTGTTTTATTATATTTAGTAAAATATACTTGACAAAAAGTAAAGAAAATTGATATAATACGGACAGAAACAAAAGGGGGCATTTACAATGAAAAATCCTTATTATATCGCAGGATTTATTTGTGCAATCATATTGGTCGGCGGCATCTATGCCGTGATATTCATAAAACATAAAAAATCCGGCGCAGGCAACCGGTTTGATGAAATGCAGCTGTTTGCGCGGTATCAAGCAGCGTTTCATGCGTTTGTTTTGTTGATTGCATTGAGCATTTTGGGCGGCATCGTGACGGACCAGGGTTGGCTGTGTGGCTTCGACGCGGCGATAATCTGCGTCTTTGCAGCGATCACAGTGTTTGGCTGCGAATGCGTACTGCGCAATGCCTATTTTAAGGCAGGGGAGGAGCAAAAGTCTTGGCTGATTGTTCTGGGGGCACTGGCGGCACTGAACGGTGTGGCCGTGATCCGGCATGTGTATGATGGCACATTTATGGAATCGATCCTGAATCTATGCTGTGCGATTGGCTTGGGTACGATCCTGGTGGCGAACTTCATTCAGCGGGGACGCAATAAACGGGAGTTGGAGGACGAATGAAGAATCTTCGGCTGAAAGCCGCCCGGGCGGCCAAGGATTTGAGTCAAGAGGAACTGGCGAAAACGGTGGGAGTGTCCCGTCAGACCATCAACGCGATTGAGAAAGGGGACTATAACCCTACCATCAAGCTGTGCATTGCCATTTGTAAGGCGTTGGATGTGACCTTGAACGATTTATTTTGGAATGAGTGAAAAAGAAGCCTGTGGAAGATTCCATAGGCTTCTTTTGATGTCACGTCTCATTTTCCCGCAAGCGCTCCACGATGGTGGACTTCGCCACCGCGCGGTAGACCAGCAGGGGGACTGATATGCCGAGCAGGAGAAACAACGGGGTCAGCAGGAAAATGGGGGTCAGGGACAGATGATAGGAGAAGAACCAGAACAGGCTTTCCATCATCTTCGCCGCGGGCGGTCCCAAAATGAGACTGAGGGTCAGGGAGAACACGATGGCTGAGGCTGCATAGAAAGCGCCCTCGGCCATGAGCATTTTTTTGAGCTGGCGGCCCGTCATGCCGATGGATTGCAGCATGGCGAATTCCCGTTTCCGGGTCAGGATGCCGGTCAAAATGGCGTTGATGAAGTTCAGCACGCCCACCAAACCGATGATGAAGCTCAAGGTACTGCCCAGAGTCAGGAACACATTGCGGAAGCTGTTGAACTCATCAATAAAAGTCTGGCGGCTTTCATAGTCGGCACTGGGCTGGACATGCTCTGTGTAATCCGCCATGAAAGCTTCCATATCGGCGTTGGCTTCGTCGGTGGTGTTGAACATATAATTCATCACGCCCACTTGGTCGCTGTCCTGCAAATACTGGGCCGCGCCCAGGAGGTATTCGTCAGCACCGGAACGACTGTAACGGTAGGTCATGGAGTAATTCAGCTTGACCAGGGCGCAGACGGTGTAGGTCTGTTCCGTGTACTCTGCAGCCCGCATACCGAATTGGCGGTCTGTGTTGCTGTCATAAACCGCGTCCACATCATCAATGAGTTCTCCTGTATCGACCCAGAAATACTCAAACCGGGACGGATAGCGTAGGGTCACGGTATCGCCCACTTTGGCCCAATGGCTGCCCTCAATAGGCCTGCCGTAGTCATCCACCTGCCATATCGCGGCAACAGCGTTTTGCGTGGGATCCCGCAGGGGCGCGAGGTCGCCCTCCAGCACGTCTACGAGAGACAGGGGGAAATCCTCCATGCCGTAGACCATCGCGTCTCCGGCATACAGACCGTCCTCCCGCCGCTCCGTGCGCCGGAGACGGTCTTCAATATCCTCATAGCTTTGATAGGTGGAATAATTCTGCCGAATCCGCTCTTCGGAGATAAACTGATTTGAAAGGGAGGTTTGACCGTAGACCCGCCCGCTGTCCGTGATGCCGCCCCGGGCCTCGACCCCGGCGATGATGCTTTCGTCCAGTGTCTGGTCCGCAGAGGCGAATTTGAACTGGAAATACGCCGCATCGCCCAGGACAAAATCGGTGATGAAGCTGCGGGAAACATATTTCTCCATATCCAGACCGCCCACAAAGGAGACGGTCAGCGTCACCAGGACTACGGACAAGGACAGGGACAGCACAGTGACGATGGTTTTGCTTTTGTTCCGCCCCAGGTTGGCCCAAGCCATAGAGACCAGGGACACACCCTTGCTTTTCTTTGCTTTTTTCCTGCCGCTTCCGGCATCGGTGTACCGCACGGCTTCCACGGGAGAGACTTTTGCGGCGATGCGTGCGGGCTTGGCGCAGGATAATAGTACAGTCAGCAGGGCGAACGCCGCCGAGCCGATAAATACCACCGGGGACAGGGAAGTGTCCGCCGCGGTGTAGAAGCTCCGCTCCATGACCAAGGGCGCCAGTGCCCCGCCAACGAACCAGCCCAGTACCAGACCGATGGGGATGCCCACGGCGCTGAGCAGCAGCGCCTGCCGTCGGATGATGCGCTTGATCTGCTTTTTCGTGGTGCCGATGGTTTTCAGCAGGCCGTAGAAACGGATGTCGTTGGACACGGAGATTTGGAATACATTATAAATAATGAGATACCCCGTGAATATGATGAGCAGCAGCACGGCGGCCACGATGCCCACTGTGGTGATGTCCATCTTCGCGGCGGTCTGCGCCCCGGTATAGGCCCAGTTCACGCCGATTTTCAAGTAATCGTCCGCCAAGGGATCATCGTTTTGATATCCGTGGTTTTCCAGGACTTTCAGCACGTCCTGCCGAATGCGCAGGGAGGAACGGAAGTTCACATTTAAGTCCCAGCGCCCGGTCATGCTGTCCTTCGCGCCGCTGGATAAGGCGCATAGTTCCTCCGCCGCGGAGCGGGGGAGAATGACATGACTGGCGATGCAGGCGCTGTCATAGTCCCACCAGCCGGACAGGGTGAAGGTGCGGGTCATGGGGATGGGATTTGTGGTGGTGCCATCCAATTCAAAGGGGAGCGTCACCTTGGCCCCCACCGTCGGTTCGATGCCCAGCAGACCCAATACCCGGGTATCTGTGGCGATTTGGTCGGTGCCTTCCTGCGGCAGGGTGCCGCTTGTAGGTGTGCAGAAATAGCTGGCCGGGTCTTCCATATAGCTGACTTCCACGTGGGCTTTATTGAACGGAACTTCACTGCCGGTCATACCCACGAACAACCGGGTGGAACTGCTGACAATGAGTGGGTCCGCCCGCAGTGTCTCCGCCTGTTCCCAGGAGACATCCTTAATACTGCCGTGCTGATTGCCGCCCACTTGGCGGAAGGTCTGCTGCTGGACGGAGTCATTGATGGTCATGGCGATGGTGAACAGGGAAGTGAACAGTAGCGTGGTCAGAGCGATGGCGATGATGGCGATGAGGTTCCTGTTCCGGGACGCTTTCATGCTTTTGTTTCCAAGCTGCCGGATGCATTTTTGGTTTTTTACGTTCAGCATGGCAATCACCGCCCCTCGCTGTGACGAATTTGTCCGTCCTCGATGCGGATGATACGGTCGGCCAGTTGCGCGATCTCCTCGTTATGGGTGATCATGACGATGGTCTGCCCGAACCGCTGGCTGGTGATCTTCATGAGACTGAGCACATCTTGACTGGTGCGGCTGTCCAGATTGCCTGTGGGTTCGTCCGCCAGCACGATAGCGGGCTTTGTGGCCAGCGCCCGGGCGATGGCGACCCGCTGCTGCTGGCCACCGGAAAGCTGGTTGGGCAGGCTGTCCAGCTTGGCGGACAAGCCCAGCGCGTCAATGATTTGGTTGACATAATCTTTATCCACTGCGTTCCCGTCCAGTTCGATGGGCAGTACGATGTTTTCGTACACATTCAGCACCGGTACCAGATTATAAGCCTGGAACACAAATCCGATCTTCCGCCGGCGGAAGATGGTCAGTTCATCATCCTTTAGGGCGAAAATGTCCTTGCCCTCCACCAGCACTTTACCGGACGTAGGGCGGTCCAGACCGCCGAGCATGTGCAGCAGTGTGGATTTGCCGGACCCGGAGGTGCCGACGATGGACACGAATTCACCTTTTTCCACGGACAAGTCCACACCGTCCAAGGCACATACCTGAGTGTCGCCCGCGCCGTAGTATTTTTTCAGGTCTTTGGTTTCCAAAACAGACATGATGAAAAACCTCCAAAAAATAGTCTGTGTCGTTTTTGACAACACAGACTATACCAGATGAATCTAACCAGAATCTTTCCACAGCGGACGAAAATCTAACACTTTTGTAAGATTTCCATTTTACGTCGGCAAAAATACGGAAAATATGCTGCCTTTACCAGACGTGCTCTGCACTTTTATATATCCACCCTGGGCCGTGATGATCTGGCGGGACAGGTACAACCCGACGCCTACACCATCTTCCTGCCGAACCTGGCTGCCCCGGTAGAAGCGTTGGAAGATCCGGGCTTGTTCCTCCTCCGGGATGCCGATGCCGGTATCTGTTACATTGATGCGGCAGAACAACTCGTAGCTCTGGCAAGATACCGTAACGCTTCCACCGGATGAGGTGTATTTGATGGCGTTATGAATGATGTTCCCCACGGCTTCGGCTGTCCATTTTGGGTCGAATGCCGCAAAGAGACTGGGCTTTTCCGGGAAACAGAGAGTGACCCCTTTGGCCTGGGCTGCCGGGGTGTATCCGCGTTCCAATTCGCCGAACAGCGTGCCTATGTCGCTGGACACTGGCGTGGGCGTGATCACACCCGTTTCCAGGCGGGAGGTTTTTACCAGCGATTGGATGAGACTGTCCAGCTTTTCTCCCTGGGCCCCGATCTGCACAGCCAATTCGAGGGCATCCGGGGATAAGTCCTGTTCCAGCAGCAGTTGAGTGTACAGCACCATATTGGCGATGGGGGTTTTTGTCTGGTGTGAAATGTCCCCGATGGTTTCGGTCAAATTTTTGCGGTCCGTCTCGATCCGCTCCCGGGACAAGCTGCTGGCCGACAGGAATTGTCCGAATTTTGCTTCCAGCCGAGACAGATGCGTCTCGTCGTATTGGGATTCCCGGAATTGTCCATGGATAGCGTCATCCAGCATACGTTCCAGCCGCGCCATGACTTGCCGCGTTTGAATCCCGTATACCGCGCTCGCGAAGACCGCAGTAGCGGCGAGGATCAGTAAGATGATTTCCCAAAGCGTCATGACGGGTCCCTCCAGGTATAGCCGATGCCGTAGACCGTCTGGATGAAGCGGGGCGCTTTTGGGTCATTCTCGATTTTTCCCCGTAGCCGGCGGATGGCGACAGACAGGGCGTTTTCGTCCACAAATTCACCGCCGTCCCAAATGCTGTCCAGCAGTTGATCCCGGGTGAGGGTGCGGCCTCGGTTTTCCACCAGCAGGCGGAGCAGGCGCAGTTCCGTTTTGCTCAGGTTCAAGTCAAGACCGCCCTTGGTGAACCGCATGTTTTGAAAATCCAGCCGCAGGTCGCCCACGCACCAGACCGGGTCCGAGACGGTCCCCCGGCGCAGCGCCGCGTCTACCCTGGCCCGCAAGACCGCGAGGGAAAAGGGCTTTGTGATATAATCGTCTCCGCCGGCTTCCAACCCCATGACTTCGTCCAATTCCGTGTCATTGGCGGTCAGGAAAATCACCGGTACGCCGGAATGGACCCGCAGGTCTCTGCACAGATCCAGCCCGCTGCCGTCCGGCAGATTGATATCCAATAAAATGAGGTCCGGCACCATTTCGGATAAAAACGCTCGCGCCGCCGCGAGGTCGGGGCATACATCCACCCACCGTCCTTCGCCGCGCAGGGCCAACGCAATCCCGTTGCGCAGTGCGGTATCATCTTCCACGATCAAAATGCGTTCCATACAGTCAGCTCCTTTGGATGCTGCTATCATGATACAAAATTTGTCCGCTGTTTGCAAGCAGACAAATACTTTGCGCAGAAAAACAGGAAAAAGTCAGAAAAACACTTGACATTCCGATGCGCATCGTGTAAAATGTTCCATGCTCGCTATGGACGATTAGCTCAGCTGGTATGAGCATCCGCTTGACGTGCGGAGGGTCACAGGTTCAAGTCCTGTATCGTCCACCAGTGAAAAGCCTTGAAACAGTATTGTTTCAAGGCTTTTTTGCGTTTATTTCCAACTATTCATCCAGCGCCCCGGCGAGGCGTTCCAGGGCGGTGGGGAACTTTTCCATCTCGATCCCGGCGTAGTTGACCACCAATATATGGTCGTACGCGGGATTTTTCTCGTACACATAATCCGACAAGCAGGCCATACGCACGCCCAGAGACTGGGCGCGGGATTTCAGGACCATGTCCGGCAGACCGGTATCCAGCCGGGCGAGGAAGTGCAGGCCTGCGTCCTGCTCAAAAATGGTACAGCGTTTTGATAACGGACTACTTTGGATCGCGGCGATAATCTCGTTCCGGCGGATGCGGTAGAGCTTTTTCATGCGGGCAATGTGCCGCTCAAAGCTGCCGCTGTCAATGAACTGCGCCAGCGCGTATTGCTCGAAACTGGGGACGGTGCAGCTGTAAAATCCCAGACGCGCCCGGTAAAGTTCCATCAGCTGCGGCGGCAGGATCAAATAAGAGATACGGATGGACGGGGCGAGGGTCTTGGAGAATGTGTTGATATAAATGACCCGTCCGCTCTCTCCGTCGCCGTACAGCGTGGGGATGGGTCGGCCTACGAATCGGAATTCAGAATCGTAGTCGTCCTCGATGATATACCGGTTTGGGCCGCACATGGCCCAGCGCAACAGTTCCTGCCGCCGGGACACGGGCATGACGATACCGGTGGGGTAGTGGTGGGATGGGGAGATGTGGACCACATCGACGGCGGTTTTATCCAGCGCCCGGACGCTCAAGCCCTGCCGGTCAATGGGGATGGGGACATATTTCGCTCCGTTGACCTCATAGATCCGGGCGATGGTCTGATAACCGGGGTCTTCCACAGCGTATATCCGATCCCGCCCCAGCAATTGAACGAGCAAGCCGTACAGATACTCCGTTCCGGCCCCGATGAGGATCTGTTCCGGATGCACCCGCATCCCACGGGCCTGATACAAATAACCCGCGATGGCTTGCCGGAGTTCGGGAATGCCGTTGTATTTCATTGGCTGTAGTAGGCGTTTATCTTGTTCCAGCAGTGCCCGGCGCATGATTTTGGCCCATACGGAAAAGGGAAACTGCTCCGTGGAAATGAGGTTGCTTTTTAAATCCATAAAGATGTTAGGCTCCTGGCCTTCCGTTGAAATAAACGGTTTTGGCGCAGGGCGGGGCAGGGCTTGCTCTACCTGGGATACAAAATATCCCCGCTTTTCCGCGGATTCTACGTAACCTTCCGCCATGAGCTGGCTGTATGCCGTTTCCACGGTGACCACGCTCACTCCCAGGTGTTCTGCCAGCTTCCGCTTGGAGGGCAGGCGCTCTCCGGCTTTTAAAACGCCTTGCAGGATGTCTTGTTTCATTTGTTCGTACAACTGTTCGTACAGTCTGCCGTTGTTGGTGTCGAGCAGATAGGTGAGCATGGGGAAATCCTCCAACTGATATTATAAAATTTTATAGAAGTGAGTATTTTAATCAGACCAGAATCCAGTATAATACACACAGTTATGAAACGCAAGGGGTGCATGAGTATGTCTGATTCTAAAATTTACCGCCTGTCCGTTACGGCGCTGCTCACGGCGCTGACCTGCGTGGCTACGATGATTATTAAAGTGCCGACACCGGTGACGAACGGTTATGTGAATCTGGGCGATATCCTGGTGCTGCTCAGCGGTTGGCTGCTTGGGCCGGCCTATGGCTTTTTCGCCGCCGGCGTGGGGTCTGCACTCACAGATCTGCTGGGGGGCTATATGGCTTACGTACCGGGAACACTGGTCATCAAGGGCTTAATGGCGGTGACAGCATATGGCCTGGTGTTCAGAAAAGCGGACAGCCGCAGAATCCGAACAGTCACCCGAGTGCTAAGTGCCCTCGGGGCGGAAGCTGTGATGGTGCTGGGGTACTTTGCCTACGAAGCCGCGTTCCTGGGCTATGGCATGGCCGCGGCGGCGAGTATCCCGGGGAACATTGTGCAGGGAATTTTCGGTCTGGCCGGAGGTCTGGCGCTGTATGTCCTGCTGGATAAAACGGGCTTGCCGCAAACCTTGTCCCGTACAAAAGCCTAAGAGAGGAAACAAAAAGACCGCATGGTGTGCGGTCTTTTTTGCTATAATTTTTTCAACCCGTGAACAAAATGCCCGGGTGAACGGTCTAATGAATGAAAGTACCATGAAAGGCGGTGACACAGATTGGATATGAAAACCTATGCCCAGCGGGCGGAAATGCTGCGGCCAAAACTGTACCGCACGGCCTTGTGCTGGCTGGGCGACCCCTGTCAGGCTGTGGACGTTTTAGACGAGGCGGTGTACAGAGGCTTATGCGCCGCGGGGAAATTGCGGGAGCCGGACTATTTCGACACTTGGCTGACCCGGATTCTGCTCAACGAGTGTCACCGGGAACAGGCCCGCCGGGGACGCTTGACGCCTTTGGAGCACGCGGAAGAGCTCACCGCGGAGCAGTTCGACAGCCTGCCGCTGAAGCAAGCGCTGTCAAGGCTGCCGGAAGATTTGAAGAATGTGATCATTTTGCGCTTCTTCGCCGGGTACACCCAGGCGGAGACCGCGGACATCCTGAAACTGCCCCAGGGGACAGTGGCGACCCGCCAGCAGCGGGCGCTGCGTCTGCTGCGGCTGGAATTGGAGGTTGAGACATGAACCGTATGGAAGAATATCAAGCGTTCCTGGCGGAACTGGAGCCGCTGCCGGAAACTGCGGCCGGTACCGTGGAAAGAGCCGTTTCCCGCAGGAACCGCAAACGCTTTTTCTTACAGCCCTTGAGCGTGGCCGCGGCGTTGTTTGTCTGCTTCGCGGCGCTGGTGAATCTGGTTCCCGGCGTGGCCCACGCATGCAGCAATATCCCCATTCTGGACAAATTGGCGGCGGCGGTGTCCTTTTCCCCGTCTCTTACCCAGGCTGTGGAGCACGGACAGGTGCAAACGGTTGGCCAGACCCAAACGGGAAACGGCATCACTGCCACGATTGAATCTATCATTGTGGACCAGAAGCAGGTGGTCGTGTATTTTACATTGGATTCCGAAGTGTATGACCACCTTTCCGCCACACTGGATGCGCGTTTGCCGGATGGAGAAGACGCCAAGGCGACCATCGTCAGCGGAATGCCTTATGTGGAAAACGGCGAGCTGCTGTCCGCCACGATCAATTTCATCGAGGGCGCGTCCGTCCCGGACCGCCTGCGGGTCACGCTGTATATTTGGAGCATGGACGAGCGAGGCGACCTTGTCGCGGCAGACCTGTTCAACCCGGAATTCACGCTGGACATCGAGCCGCAGCTTGCCGAGCAGGGGAGAACCGTCACGGTGAACCGGTCGTTGGACCTGGGCGGCCAGCGCTTCACGGTGACTCAGGTGGAGACCTATCCCACCCATATCCGGGTGAATCTCAAGGCCGACCCGGACAACAGGCTGAAGCTGTACCATCTGGAATTTTATCTGGAGCTCTCCGACGGCACCCGTCTGAAGCCCGGCAGTTCCGGCGGCATCAGCGCGACGGGAGACGGAGAAAATCTGTCGCTCTACGCCGAGAGCAATTATTTTTATGACGCCGGCGGCATGAAATTGGTCATCACCGGCGCGGCGTTCCTGGACAAAAACGCCGAACCGGTGTGGGTCGATCTCACCACCGGGGACCACGATCCCATCCCATTTGACGGACGCATTGATTCTATCAAGCGCACGGACACGGGCTGGGAACTGCAAATCGTGGCAAGGGAGTGTCAAGGTGTCCACGGCGGCGTATTTTCCTGGGAATACACCGCGCCGGACGGCACAAAAGATACCAGCGGGCATATGGGCTATTCCCACGATGATGGGGTCGGGACCCAATTCCTGTATGTGGACGCTTATGACTATGACGAGGTATATCTGACCCTGATCCGCACGGATGAGTGGGTGCCGGATACGCCTGTGAGCGTGGAAATTCCGACCAAATAAGAAGCCGCCGCCCCGGTTTCGGGGCGGCGGTTGCGTTTATTTTTCGTTCTTTTTGTCGATGGCTTTGCGCAGCCGATTCAGAGCATCTTGGTCATCACGGACTCGCAAAGCGGGGAAGGCCCGGATGAGGCGCTTTTCCCCGGAACGAACCTCCAGCAGCTTTTGCCGGAACTCCGATTGCCGGAATTGCAGGCGCTCGGCCCGGGCTTCCTTTGTCTCGCCCCGGAGGCGGTCCCAAAGTTCCTGCTCTTGCTGACGGTGGGCGGCGGCAAGGGCCTTTTCCTCCGCCCGGTGGGCCTCCACCATAGCGGTCACTTCCTCTAGCACGGCCTTTTCCTCTTCGGTATAGGCCTTTACAGCTTGCACCGCGCCGGAAATATTCCCGCCCAGGCTGTCGGAGACGTCGTGCATCCCCTCTGCCATGGCGGTGAGCCGCCGCAGCCGCTTTTGCAGTCCACGGATGGCGGATACCGTTGCCGCCAAGTCAATGATGCCCAGCACAACGCACAGCGCGATGACGCAAAGTCCCAGCCGGTGGGGGACCCAATGCAGAAAGCGCATGATCTCCGGGTGCAATACCCGCATGATGAGTACGCAGGCCAGACCCCACAGGATGGAAAATTCCAGGCAGATATAGCCCTTTACGTTAAATTTCCGCTCTGAATAGTCCCACCACTTGGTTTGAAACAGCTTTTCCAGCACCCAGCCGGTGAAAAATTCCAGCGCCGTGGTCAGCGCCATGGAACCCAAAAACAGCAGAGGCCAGCTGTCATTGAGCGGGGTCAGGCACACGACCACGATTAACATACCGAACCCGTAAATGGGGCAGATGAGGCCGTTGAGAAAGCCCCGGTTCACAAAGCCGCCGGTTTTCAGCGTGGCGAACGCCACCTCGCTGCACCAGCCCAGGAACCCGTATGTAAAGAAAATCAGAAACAATTCGTACAGCGTGAGGGTCACGCCGTTGAAAAATTGAATAGTCATCGCAAACTCAACCTCCAATAGGAGATTATACGAATTTTGCCGAAAAATGCAAGTAAACAAAAACTGCCGTCCATTTGGACGGCAGTTTGCACGTGTTACCGCAGATAGCTGCGCATGGTCAGAAAATGGGAAATCAGCAGCAAAACCACTGTGATGAGGCTGAATGAACCGATGGCGTGCAACGGCGAGCCGAAGAAAGTCAGGAAGAGCGAAGTGACCCGCTCAGAGCCTAAGTCGAGGGCGACGCGGATGCTCAGGGCGATGGCGCCCACAGGCAGGCCCGCGCAGTAGATCCAGCGGAACTTTTTGGGGATCTGGAAGAAAATAGCTGAAATCAGCAGACCCAGATAGCTGAACATGGTCAAGGCGAAGAAATGGACCAGAAGGCGTACCAGCACATTTGTCCCCGGGTAAAGCATCTGGCCCATCATGGGGAGGACGACTCCGTGGGCAAAGGGGGCGGCCGCAGTGATGAACAGATGGAACACAAAGTCGCACACCGTCATGATAAGGGACAGGCCCAGCATACTGAGCAGCAAACTGATGGTGAGCTGCTTCCGGCTCAAGCCGCATTGCAGGTACAGCCGAAGCTCCTGCCCGAAGGTGGTGATTCCCGCTACGAACAGGAAAATGAAGCTGATGCCGTCATAGTTATTATGTGAGCCGCCGTCATCGGCTGTGGCGACCTGGTTCAAAATGATGTTGCACAGAAACACCAGCAGCAAAACGATGTAAAAGGTGATGACCGCGGTGCGGCTTTCCCAAAGCTGATATTTTGTTGCCGCCAAAGTCCGTTTATTCATAGCGCGTTCCCTCCTTATGCTCCGTCATGCGGATGAACAGCTTTTGCAGGTCCAAGGGGCTGACCGTCAGCCCGTCGGGGACGTTTTCCGCTTTGCCCAGCACCGACGCGGTCTTGATGCCGCCGACGGTATCGTATCCGATGATGTCCCGGCCCCGGCAGTATTCGTCCACCGCGCCGATGGCACCGGTGACGTTGTACCCGGAGCGCAGCAGGTCTTCCACGCTGGCGGTTTTCAGCAGTCTGCCCCGGTCGATGATGATAACGTCCTCGATCACGCCCGTCACTTCCTCGATAAGATGGGTGGACACCACGAAAGTCCGAGGGCGGGCCATATAGGTCTCCAGCAGGGCCTTGTAAAAAATCTCCCGGTGCCCGGCGTCCATGCCCAGCACGGGCTCATCCAAAAAGATGTAGTCCGCATCCACGCACAATGCGGTGATGATTTTATAAATGGTCTTATAGCCCGTGGACAGCGTTCCGGCCTTTTTCTTTCGGTCCAGCCCGAATTCGCCGCACAGCCGGTCGGCCAAATCGTGGTCAAAGCCGCCGTAGAACTCCCCCGTCCAGCGGAACACGTCCCGCACCTTGAGATTTTCGGGGTAGAGGGTCTCCTCGCTCATCATGTACACGCGTCCGGTGTTGTTATGCAAGGGCTTGCCCTCGATGGTCATGGTGCCGGAGGTGGGGCGGACCCGGTCCGCCAGCAGGCCCATGAGCGTGGATTTGCCAGCCCCGTTGCGGCCCAGCAGGCCGTATATTTTTTCCCGCTCCAGGGTGACGGATACGTCATCCAGGGCGATCACTTTATCCCCGAACCGCTTGGTCAGGTGTGCGCATTGAATACTCATTTCCCGGTCTCTCCTCTCTTCAGCATGTCAGCCAGTTCCTCCGCTGTGATGCCCAGCCGGTGGGCCTCTTTCAACAGGGGCAGCACATAATTGTCGTAGAACTCTCCTTGACGGGCCTGCCGGATCTTTCCGGCCGCCCCAGTGGCAACAAACATGCCCACACCTCGTTTCTTATAGATAATGCCGTCCGCCACCAGTTGATTCATGCCCTTGAGCACAGTGGCGGGGTTGATTTGCAGGCCCGTGGACAGCTCCGTGGTGGAGGGGACCTGCGTTTCCTCGGGATAGACGCCCGTGAGTATGTTTTCCTCCAGCTGCCGGGCGATCTGCAAATAAATGGGGACTTCGCTTTGAAAATTGATGTTCAAACGAACACCTCCTTATCTCACTGGTCTTTTTTCGCTTTGGCGCCCACGAAGCAAATGAGCCCGCCCACGATACAAATCCATGTTGCAATATTCATGATTGTTCCTCCAGTTAATTTGTTTGTCGGTTAATTACTTATGTAACTAACAATAGCACTAACTGTTCCGTTTGTCAAGAGGAAATGTGAAAAATTTTTTATTTGCACCGGAACATGCAAAACAGCCCCCGGTGGAGGCTGTTTATAGAACGGTTATATTCCGGCCCCGTCAAAATCCGGGATCATTTCATCCGTGGCGGATTCCGGATCCTGACAGTATCCGTCGGTGATGCCCCGGCGGACCATGTAGTCATAGCAAAACGCCGCCAGGGCGGGGGAGACGGTCTCCTGCAGTTCCGGGAAATTCTCCAGCCCGGGCATGGGCGTGTACTGGCTCATGAGACTGAACAAAAATGCGCCCTGCGGCAGGGTTTGAGCCACAAGGTCGATCACGCCCCGGGTATTTTTTGGGCGGCGGGGGAGAATGAGGTGCCGCACCAGCACACCTCGCCGCAAAATGCCGTCGCCGTCTAACTCATATGGACCGGTCTGACGGTACATTTCCGTCAACGCGGCCAAGGCAATCTCTGGGTAATCCGGGGCGGCGGAATAGCGCTGGGCCAGATCCGGGGCGGCGTATTTGAAGTCCGGCAGATACACCTGAATCAGCCCGTCCAGCATCCGCAGGGTCTCCACGCTGTCGTAGCCGGAACTGTTCCACACCACGGGAATGCCCAGGTCCAGCCCATCTAAGGCCTGTGCAATGGCATGGGCGTAATGGGACGGCGTGACCAGATTGATGTTGTGCACCCCCGTATCCCGCAGCCGCAAAAGCACATTCCGCAGGGCGGGGACTGAGAGGGGCTTTCCGGCTTGCCCTCGGCTGATGGCGTGGTTCTGGCAGAACACGCACCGCAGGTTGCACCCGGAGAAAAACACCGTCCCGGACCCGCGTGTGCCGGAAATACAGGGTTCCTCGCCAAAATGCGCCGCAGCCCGGGCCACCATGGGCGCTTCCGGCACCCGGCAGAACCCAAGCCCCGTTTCCCGGTCGACGCCGCATTGCCTGGGACACTGTACGCAAACGCTCATATTGCCGCCTCCTTACCGCCTACATTATAATAAATCCCTCGGAAAAAAGCAATTTGTACATGTTGGATAATCATAAAATCAAAAATTGTGAACATTTCGACACCTAAAAACAGGAATTCTTTTGATTTTTTTATTGAAATTGGTACATAATGGTATTACAATCGGGATAGGATAAAACAACTTGCCAAAACTTTGGCAATAGGAGGCCCCCATGATCGACCTTGTACTTGTGGAGCCGGAGATCCCGAACAACACCGGCGCCATCGGCAGGACCTGCGTGTGTACCGGGGCCAGGCTCCATCTCATCAAGCCCCTGGGCTTTGACATTTCCGACAAAGCCGTGCGCCGGGCGGGGATGGACTACTGGTATGACATCGACCTGCATGTGTATGATTCCATAGAGGACTACTTCGCGGAAAACGGGGACGAAAATATCTGGCTGACCACTACCAAGGCACCGAAAAGCTACGTAGACTGCGACTTTTCCGCCGGGGACGTGGCGTTCCTGTTCGGAAAGGAATCCGCCGGCCTGCCGGAGTGGCTGCGGGAAAAGTACCGGGACCGGTGCATCCGCATTCCCATGCGCCCCGCGGTGCGCAGCCTGAACCTGTCCAACGCGGCGGCGATCTTGACCTATGAGGCGCTGCGCCAGCAGGGCTTCCCGGATTTGAAAGACTTTGGTTCTATGAGGGAGGAGCTTTAAAATGGATTACAACAAAAAAACCGTGACAGACGTGGATGTTCGGGGCAAAAAGGTTTTGCTGCGCTGCGACTTCAACGTGCCCCAGGACAAAAAGACCAACGAGATCACCGACGACAAGCGCATCCGGGCGGCCATGCCCACCATCCAGTATCTGCTGGACAACGGCGCGGCGGTGATCGCCTGCTCCCACTTGGGCAAGCCGGAACCGACTTATGACAAGTGGGTGAAAAAGCAGACCGAAAAGGGGAAAGACCCCGCCGAACTGACGGAAGAGAAGTGGAAAAAATCCCTGGATAAGCTGACACTGGCCCCCGTAGCCGCGCGGCTGTCCGAGCTGCTGGGCAAGCCGGTGCAGATGGCCGCCGACGTGGTCGGATCCGACGCCATGGCCAAAGCCGCCGCCCTGAAGCCCGGCGAGATCATGCTGCTGGAAAATACCCGTTTTGAAAAGGGTGAGACCAAAAACGACCCGGAACTGGCCAGAAAGATGGCCTCTATGGCGGAGTTGTACGTGTCCGATGCCTTCGGCGCCGTGCACCGCGCCCACGCTTCCACGGCGGGCGTGGCGGACTATCTGCCCGCGGTGTCCGGCTTCCTGATCCAAAAGGAACTGGAGATTATCGGCGGCGCGATGGCGAACCCCAAGCGGCCGCTGGTGGCGATTCTGGGCGGAAGCAAGGTCAGCTCCAAAATCGGCGTTATCAATAACCTGCTGGAGATCGCGGACACCATCATCATCGGCGGCGGTATGGCCTATACTTTCTCCGCGGCCCAAGGCGGCGCCGTGGGTGACAGCCTGCTGGAGGCGGATTGGAAAGACTACGCCAACGACATGGTGAAAAAAGCGGCGGATAAGGGCGTAAAGCTGCTGCTGCCGGTGGATACCGTGATCGCGGATGCGTTCGATGCCAATGCCAACAGTAAGGTCGTGAAAGCGGGGGAGATCCCCGACGGCTGGCAGGGCCTGGACATCGGCCCGGAGACCGTCAAGCTGTACTGCCAGGCGGTGGCGGACGCGGGTACCGTGATCTGGAACGGGCCCATGGGCGTATTTGAGTTCCCGGCCTTTGCCAAAGGAACAGAGGCCATGGCGGAAGCCCTGTCCAAAACGGCGGCCATCACCATCATCGGCGGAGGCGACAGCGCGGCAGCGGTGCAGCAGCTTGGCTTTGCCGATAAGATGACCCATATCTCCACCGGCGGCGGCGCGTCTCTGGAATTCCTGGAGGGCAAGGAACTGCCCGGCGTGGCCTGCCTGATGAACAAATAAATCAAACCTGCGGGCGCGGCCCACGGCGCATCAAAATAAAAATGAGGGATGAAATGATGAACAAGAAATACAGAAAACCAATCATTGCCGGAAACTGGAAAATGAATATGCTTTGCTCCCAGACAAAGGACTTTGCCGATGAACTGAAACCCCTGCTGCCCAAGAACCGCAGCAGCGAGGCCGTTTTGTGCGTGCCGTACCCGCTGATTGGGAGCGTGCTGAAAGCCGTCAAGGGCCTGCGGGTGGCTGTGGGCGCGCAGGATGTGTCCATCTACGACAAAGGCGCATATACCGGTGAGGTCTCCGCCGAAATGTTGGCGGACCTGGGCGTAAAATACTGCATCGTGGGCCACAGCGAGCGCCGGGCCTACCACGGCGAGACCGACGCGCAGGTGTGCGCCAAGGCCAAAAAACTGCTGGAACACGGCATCACGCCCATCATCTGCGTGGGCGAGACCCTGGAGCAGCGGGAACTGGACATCACCATGGAATGGGTGTCCATGCAGGTCAAGGGCGCGTTCGCGGGGATGGACGGCGCGGATGTGCGCAAGTGCGTTATCGCCTATGAGCCGGTGTGGGCCATCGGCACGGGCAAGACCGCCACGGCGGAGCAGGCTCAGGAGGTCTGCGAGTACATCCGGGGCGTGGTGCGCAAGCTGTACGACGCCCGCACCGCCCGGTCCCTGCCGGTGCTCTACGGCGGCAGCATGAACGCCAAAAACGCGGCAGAGCTGCTGGCCTGCCCGGATATCGACGGCGGACTGATCGGCGGCGCGTCCCTGAAGCCGGCGGACTTTTCCGTCATCATCAACGCCGCGAATGAGGAATAACGATGGCAAATAAAATCGCGTTAGTGATCCTGGACGGCTTCGGCATCGGTACGCCGGGGAAGGGCAACGCTATTTACATGGCGGAAACGCCCCATATCGACGCACTGCTGGCCCACAGCCCCGTGACCCACCTGTCCGCTTCCGGGCTGGACGTGGGTCTGCCGGAGGGTCAGATGGGCAACAGCGAGGTGGGCCACACCAACATCGGCGCGGGCCGAGTGGTGTTCCAGGACCTGCCTAAGATCACCCAGGAGATCGAGACCGGGGCGTTCTTTGAAAATCCCGCCTACTGTGCTGCCATGGATGCGGCCAAGGCGGACGGGAAAGCCCTGCACATTCTGGGCCTGTTGTCTGACGGCGGGGTGCACAGCCATATCGGACATATTTTTGCCGCCTTGGATATGGCGAAAAAACGGGGCCTGGAGCGGGTATATGTCCATGCGTTTCTGGATGGCCGGGATGTCAGCCCCCAGTCCGGCGAGGGCTTTGTAAAATCGCTGGCGGAAAAATGCGCGGCCCTGGGCAACGCGAAGATCGCCATGGTCTGCGGCCGTTTTTACGCCATGGACCGGGACAAACGCTGGGACCGTGTAGAGGAAGCCTACAACGCGCTGGTCTGCGGCGAGGGCGTTCAGGCGTCCGACCCGGTAAAAGCCGTGGCGGACAGCTACGCCGCGGGCGTGACCGACGAATTCGTCAAGCCGGTGGTGTGCTGCAAGGATGGCTGCATCAACGTCGGGGACAGCGTCATTTTCATGAACTTCCGCCCCGACCGTGCCCGGGAAATGACCTGGGCGCTGAACCTGCCGGGCTTTGACGGGTTCGACCGGAAAAAGACCGTTTACCCATTGAATTATGTCTGCACTTCCCAGTACGACGAGGCGCTGACCCTGCCCATCGCGTACCCGCCGGAGCGCATCGAATGCACCTTGGGCGAGTATGTGAGCGGCCTGGGACTTACGCAGCTTCGCATCGCGGAAACGGAGAAGTACGCCCATGTGACGTTCTTCTTCAACGGCGGCGTGGAGACGGTGTACGAGGGCGAGGACCGGGTGCTGGTCCCGTCGCCGAAAGAGTACCCCACCTATGACTTGATCCCGGAAATGAGCGCGTATGCGGTGAAAGATGAACTGGTCAAACGCATCGAGAGCGGCAAATACGACATGATCGTATGCAACTTTGCCAATTGCGACATGGTAGGGCATACCGGGTCCATGGAAGCGGCAGTCAAGGCCGTGGAGACCGTGGATGCCTGCGTGGGAGCGGTGGTGGAAGCTTGCCGGAAGGCGGGGTATATCCTGTGTCTCACCGCCGACCACGGCAACGCGGATATCATGTTCGACGAAAGCGGCGCGGTAAATACCGCCCATACCACCAATCCCGTGCCGTTCCTGGTGAAGTTCGCGCCCACGGCGATTTTGAAATCCGGCCGCCTGTGCGACATCGCGCCGACCATGCTGGAACTCATGGGCCTGCCCCAGCCGCCGGAAATGACCGGGGAGAGCCTGCTGTTACACGAGAAAACCGAATGATATAAATGGAGGAAGAGCAATGAAACAGTATTTTGAGATCGTAGACGTCATGGCCCGGGAAATCCTTGATTCCCGCGGCAATCCCACCGTGGAGGTGGAAGTCACCTTGGACGATGGCACCGTAGGCCGCGCAGCGGTCCCCTCCGGCGCGTCCACCGGCGTGCACGAAGCCTGCGAACTGCGGGACGGCGACAAGGGCCGTTACCTGGGCAAGGGTGTGTCCAAGGCCGTGCAGAACGTGAATACGGAGATCGCCGAAGCCATGCTGGGCCTGAACGCCCTGGACCAGACCTATATCGACAAGCTGCTCATTGAACTGGACGGCACGCCGAATAAGTCCCGCCTGGGCGCGAACGCGATTTTGGGCGTGTCCCTGGCCTGCGCGAAGGCCGCGGCGGAAGCCACCGGCGTGGGGCTGTACAACTACATTGGCGGCGTGAACGCCAAGACCCTGCCCGTCCCCATGATGAACATCCTCAACGGCGGCGCCCACGCCACCAATAACGTAGATATTCAAGAGTTTATGGTCATGCCTGTAGGCGCCTGCTGCTGGAAAGAAGCCCTGCGCATGTGTGCCGAGGTGTTCCACACCCTGAAGAGTGTCTTGAAAGAAAACGGCACCCCCGCCGCTGGCGTAGGCGACGAGGGTGGCTACGCCCCCAACCTGGCCCGGGACGAGGACGCGTTCATCTGCATCGTCAAGGCCATTGAAAAGGCCGGCTATAAGCCCGGCGAAGACTTCATGATCGCCATCGACGCCGCCGTGTCCGACTGGTTCAACGCCAAAACCGGCTGCTATGACCTGCCCAAAGCAGGCAAGAGTATGACCCGTCAGGAAATGGTGGACATGTGGACGCACTTTGCAGACAATTACCCCATCATTTCTATGGAAGACTGCATGGGCGAGGACGATATCGAGGGCTGGCAGCTGCTCACCAAGGCCCTGGGCGACCGGGTGCAGCTTGTGGGCGACGACCTGTTTGTGACGAACACCGAGCGTCTGAAAATGGGCCTGGAGAACAAGATCGCCAACTCCATCCTCATCAAAGTCAACCAGATCGGCACCCTGACCGAGACCCTGGACGCCATCCAGATGGCCAACCGCGCGGGCTACACCGCCGTGGTGTCCCACCGCTCCGGCGAGACCGAGGATACTACCATCGCCGATATCGTGGTGGCCACCAACGCCGGCCAGATCAAGACCGGCGCCCCCAGCCGCACCGACCGCGTGGCGAAGTACAACCAGCTTCTGCGCATTGAAGAGGAGTTGGACGACGTAGCCCAGTACCTCGGCAAGGACGCGTTCTTTAATCTGAAAAAGTAAGTTACCGAAAAAATTTCCAAACCTGCATAAAAGGTGTTTTCACTGGCAAGAATAGCTGGTGAAAACACCTTTTTGATTTGGAGGTTTCACCATGAACGAAGAATTCGATTCGTCTGAAAGACTGGGCAACAAGGGCTTTTACATAGCCCTGCTGCTATGTATCTGCGTCATCGCCGTATCGGCCTGGATCATCATTTCCACCCGGGGCGAGGAGGACGCGGTATTGGAAAATGACCCGCAGGTGTACCGGCCTGTGATGGACCTTGAGGATAATGAGTATGACAAAATTGGGGATGTTATATCTATTACGGAGCCGGACATTGTCGAGACTCTGGAACCGCTGCCCCCGGAGGAAAGCGGCGTGGTGGACCTGGGGGACACGATGCAGGCCATGACCTACACCCAGCCGGAAACTCCGGCGGCTCCGGCAATCTATATCTGGCCGGTGGTGGGAAAAATCGAAACGCCGTACAGCATGGACGCGCTGGTGTACAATATGACCATGTCCGACTGGCGGGTGCATGACGGCATCGACATCAACGCCGACGCTGGCGCGGTAGTCCTGGCGGCGGCCGCGGGCACTGTGGAGGACGTGTTTGCCGACGACCTGTTTGGTACCACCGTGGTCATCGACCACGGTAGCGGACTGCGCAGCTATTACGCCAATCTCCAGGCCCAGCCCAACGTGTCAGTGGGCGATACCGTCACCGCCGGGCAGACCATCGGCGCGGTGGGGAATACCGCATTGTGTGAGACCAGCGCGCCTTACCATCTTCACCTGTCCATGTCCCTGGACGACAAGAGCGTGGACCCCACGGACTATCTGCCGAAGCTGTAACAGCGCACGGACCCGGATTCATCCGGGTCCGTTTTGCATGAAAAAAGAAGCTTTTTCCGGAAAAACCTCTTGCAATTCCAGTCACTGTATGGTAATATATTCAGGCTTATGCGGGAATTTCCCGCCATTACCCGTGGTCCTCTGCCGGACGAGCTGCCGGCACGAACATGGAAGAAAAGGAAGGAATCACAATGAACCTGATCCAAACACTGACCGAGCAGTACATGAAGCCCGAACTGCCCACCATGAACGTCGGCGACACCGTGCGCGTGACCATTCGCGTCAAGGAAGGCAATCGCGAGCGCAACCAGGCGTTCGAGGGTACCATCATCGCCAAGAAGCATGGCGGCATTCAGGAGACCATCACCGTGCGCCGCATCTCTTACGGCGTGGGCTGCGAGAAGGTCTTCCCGGTGCATTCTCCCTCCATCATCTCTGTGGACACCGTCCGTAAGGGCAAGGTCCGCCGGGCGAAGCTGTACTACCTGCGTGACCGCGTGGGCAAGGCGGCGAAGGTCAAGGAGAGACTGTAAAACCGATAAAAAGAGAGCCGTATTCGCGGCTCTCTTTTTATTTCTATTGCCAACCGGGTGCAAAATGGTGTATAATACAAAATTATAGTTTATTCCGAAAATGGGAGGAAGCGCTATGACGAAACAGAAAGAACAAAAACAGATTGAACTTCGGCTGGACTTATACGACTGGCTGCAAAGCATTGTGTTCGTGATCGTAGCCTGTGTGCTGGTCTTTGTATTTTTAGGCCGCATCGTCACAGTGGACGGCCGGTCCATGAACCCCACGCTGGTGCATGGGGATAAGCTGCTGGTGAGCAACATCTCCCACCACTACGAACGGGGAGACATCGTCGTGTTCGATGCGCCGGAGTTTGATTACGTCAGCGGGTCGCTGGTCAAGCGGATCATCGCCACGGAAAATGAGACCATTTCTATCGACTTTAACACGGGCAAGGTCTCCATAGACGGCGTGGAACTGGACGAACCCTACATCGCGGAATTCATTAAGGACTTTGAGGACTACGAGGAACCCATCACCGTGCCGCCTGGACATGTGTTCTGTATGGGGGATAACCGTAACCACTCCACGGACAGCCGTACCAACTCCATCGGCTGCGTGGATACCCGGGAGATTTTAGGCAAGGCCTATCTAATCCTGTTCCCGCTGAAATCCTTCGGGACGCTGTAAGTGCCTATGAGCGAGTACGAGAAGATCAGCATCCAATGGTTTCCCGGCCACATGACCAAGGCGGAACGGATGATCGAGGAAAATATGAAGCTGGTGGACGGCGTGTGCGAGATCATTGACGCCCGCATCCCCATGGCCAGCCGGAACCCCGACATCGACCATCTGGCGGCGGGCAAGCCCCGCTTAGTGGTGCTCAACCGCGCCGACCAGGCCGACCCGGAACTGACCAAGCGCTGGCGGGCCTGGTTCAAAGCCCAGGGACTTTTTGTGCTGGAAACGGACAGCAAGACTGGCAAGGGTGTCAACCAGTTCCCCAATGCGGTACGCACGGCGCTGAAAGAGAAGATCGACCAGTACGCTGCCAAGGGGCAGGGCTCCCGCCCCCTGCGGGTGATGGTGCTGGGCATCCCCAACGTGGGGAAAAGCACCTTTATCAATAAGGTAGCCAAGCGGAAAGCCGCCATCGCCGGGGACCGTCCGGGGGTGACAAGAGGAAAACAGTGGATCAAAATTGACGACTCCCTGGAATTACTGGACACGCCGGGCATTCTCTGGCCCAAGTTCGACGATGAAAACGTGGGGCAGGTCCTGGCCCTGACTGGCGCGGTAAAGGACGATATCCTGGACCGTGAGACCCTGGCGTCGAATTTTTTCGTGCGGCTTCGGGACCAGTACCCGGCGGTAATCGAGCAGCGCTACAAATTCACGCCCGACCCAGCCGCCCAGGGCTATGAGTTGCTGGAAGCGGCGGCCCGGAAGCGGGGCTTTCTCGTTTCCGGCGGCGAGTTGGACACCGAGCGCATGGCGGCGATTTTGCTGGACGAGTACCGGGGCGGTAAGCTGGGGCGGCTGACCTTGGAAGCGCCGCCGGAGGTATGATATGGACTTGTGGGAACTGGAAAACGGCCTGTACGATGAGGGCTATACCCTGTTGTGCGGCGTGGATGAAGCCGGGCGCGGCCCGTTAGCGGGCCCGGTGTGCGCCGCGGCATGCATTTTGCCCCGGGGCTTGGAGATTCCTGGGCTGAACGATTCCAAAAAGCTCACGGAAAAGCGCAGGGAAGCCCTCTTTGAACCCATCAAGGCCCAGGCGGTCAGTTACGGCATCGCCTTTGCCACGGTGGAGGAGATCGAAGAACTGAACATCCTGGGGGCGACGTTCCTGGCCATGAACCGGGCCATCGCGCAGTTGTCCGCCGCGCCGGACCTGGCGCTCATCGACGGCAACCGGACCAAAGGCATCGAAGTCCCCGCCCGGGCGGTGGTCCACGGCGACGCGGTCTGCGCGGACATTGCCGCCGCGTCGATCCTGGCGAAGGTCAGCCGGGACCGCTACATGCTGGAACTGGCGGAGCAGTACCCGGAATACGGCTTTGCCCAGCATAAGGGCTACGGAACGAAGGCCCACTACGCGGCCATCCGGGAATACGGCCCCAGCCCGGTTCACCGGCCGTCCTTTTTGAAGAAGATGCACTGACTATGGACAAAAAACAACTCACCGGCAGCGCGGGGGAAGCCACCGCTGCCCGTTATCTGAAACGGCATGGGTATACCATCGTCGGGCAAAATTACGCCTGCCGGTTCGGCGAGGTGGATATCATCGCCCGGGACAGCCGGTATATCGTGTTCGTGGAAGTCAAGACCCGGAAAAGCGAGGCGTTCGCCGCTGCAAGGGAATATGTCACCGTCGCCAAACAGGCGCGGGTGCAGAAAGCCGCCATGCTCTGGCTGCAAAGCAATGAAACGGAATTACAGCCCCGGTTCGACGTGATCGAAGTCATCGGCCAGGGGCTTGCGCAGAAGATCAACCATATCGAAAACGCGTTTTGAGAGGAACGAGTATTATGATGTACGTCAGCACGAGAGACAAAAGCAAAAAAGTGACCGCCGCGAAAGCCATCGCCCAGGGCTTGGCCCCGGACGGCGGCCTGTTCGTCCCGGAGACCATCCCGGCCGTAAGCAAGGCGCAGCTGGGGGACCTGTGCGCCATGGATTACCGCGCCCGGGCCGTGGCGATCATGGAACAGTACCTGGAGGATTTTTCCAGAGAGGAACTGATCCACTACGTAACGGCGGCTTACGGAGACAATTTTGACGACAAACTGATTGCCCCGGTGAAATTCCTGGACGATGCCACCGGCGTACTGGAACTGTACCACGGTCCCACCTGCGCGTTTAAGGACATGGCCCTGCAAATCCTGCCCTACCTGCTCACCGCATCCCTGAAAAAGTGCGGCGAGGAGCGGCAGGTATGCATCCTGGTCGCCACCTCCGGCGACACGGGCAAGGCCGCGCTGGAAGGCTTCGCGGACGTGAAGGGGACTAAAATCGTGGTGTTTTACCCCCGGGACGGCGTATCTGACGTGCAAAAGCTGCAAATGACCTCCCAATCCGGCGGAAACGTGTTCGTATCCGCCGTGTCGGGGAACTTTGACGACGCGCAAACGGGCGTAAAGACGATTTTCGGCGACGCGGACTTTGCCGCCAAGCTTACGGAGCGGGGGTGGTTTTTGTCCTCGGCGAACTCTATCAACTGGGGCCGCCTCCTGCCGCAGATCGTGTACTATTTCTCCGCTTACTGCGACTTTGTCAACGCCGGTAAGCTCAAACTGGGCGATGCAATGAATTTCGTCGTTCCCACAGGCAACTTCGGTGACATTCTGGCGGGCTGGTACGCCAAGCAGATGGGTTTGCCGGTGAAAACCCTGGTGTGCGCATCCAACGCAAACAATGTGCTCACGGATTTCATCCGCACCGGTGCATATAATAAGAACCGGCCCTTTTATACGACTACCTCGCCATCCATGGACATTCTGGTGTCCAGCAACCTGGAGCGCCTGCTGTACTGCCTGAGTGGGGATGACAAGCTGGTGGCGTCCTACATGGAGCAGCTCAAAACCAGCGGCGGCTATACGGTGACGGAGCCGCTTCGTCAGGCGGTGGCGAAGGAATTTTACGCCGGCTGCTGCGACGACGCGCGCACGGCGGATACCATCCGCGAGGTATTTCAGACGCAAAATTACCTCATGGATACCCACACCGGCGTGGCCTGGTCCGTATTGGAGGATTACCGCAAGGAAACCGGCGACAAAACGCCCACAGCGGTGCTGTCCACGGCCAGCCCGTTCAAGTTCTGCGACAGCGTCCTGCGCGCCCTGGGCGAGCAGACCGACGCGCCCGGCACGGTCCTACTGGAGCGCCTGACGGAAAAAACCGGCGTTCCCGCCCCGTCCCCGCTGGCTGCGCTGAAAATAAAAACCGCCCGCTTTAACGGCTGTGTTGAAAAGCATGCTATGATGGGCGTAGTGGATGAATTTGTAAAGTAATCCATCTTGTAATGACAGGACTGATTGCATGGATGATAAAACGACCTACATCATTGTGGCTGTTATGTTAAGCATTGCCGTACTGTTGGTGCTTCCTTGGTTGTTCATGTAGATGTAAGTAAAGCGGGGCCCCGCTTCGCAGAATTCGTGCTCGTGGGCGCGAAGCATTCCGATCATTTTCGGGGCAGCTTCGCCGCCCCGAAAATACCGCTCGGCCAACGGAGTGTGCGGGCAAAGTCCGCACGCATAGTGACCGCATCCCATTAATGATGCATCATCGCAGATGATGCATCATTAATCACAGCACACATTCCCTTTGCTTTTAAAGGTGGAGCAGTAAGTCTCCGCCTGGGTGGTGGCGCGGTCATTGTTCACATTGATGTGCTGAGCCACGCACGTGCAGCCATTTTCGTTGTAAGTGCAGTTGGTCACGGAACAGCCGATAGACTGATCGGTACCGGTTTTCTTGGAAACAGCCATGTTGATAGTCTCCTGTCGGAAAGATTTGGCGCAAGGGAGTCCCTTGCGGCCTTGAAAACAGTTTGCCCGGCCATGACCGGGATATGCGAGGGAATTATGGCCTTATACGCGATCGGCGACCTGCATTTGTCCATCGGCACCGGAAAATCCATGGAGGTGTTCGGCGGCCGGTGGATCGATTATATGGAAAAAATCAAGACCGGCTTCGCGTCTGTTGTGGGGCCGGAGGATACCGTTGTGCTCTGCGGCGACAGCGCTTGGGGCATGAGTTTGGCCGCGGCTCGGGAGGAATTCGCGTTTATCAATGACCTGCCGGGGAAAAAGATCATCCTGAAAGGCAATCACGACTATTGGTGGTCCACTGCGTCTAAGGCTTACGCCTTTTTTGCGCAGGAGGGCTTTTCGGACTTGTCTATCCTCCACAATAACTGCTATTTTTACGGGGAAGATGCCGCCATCTGCGGCACCCGGGGCTGGTTTTTTGAAGAGGAAAAAGGCGACGCCCATGATAAAAAGGTCATGGACCGGGAGATCATGCGCCTGGAAGCGTCGCTGAAAGCGGCGGGGGAGCGGACGAAATACGTCTTTTTGCACTATCCGCCCCGGTATCAGGGCTATGAGTGCCCGGAGATCCTGGAATTGCTGGAGCAGTATGGAGTACCCATGTGTGTGTATGGACACATCCACGATAAAGGCTGCGCCTTCGCGTTCACCGGGGAGAGCCGGGGGACTCGGTACCGGCTGGTGTCCGCGGACCATGTGCAGTTTGTCCCGCAGAAAATTTTGAACTGATGGGAAATTCTTTGAAAATTAGATTGATTTTGCCAAACAGTGTGATATAATATATCAGTCGCAAAGCGGTTTGCGGCTGATTTTTGTACGCAAATCTGCCGGGGGCAGATAGATACATAGGAGGAGTCGACCCCATGAATTATAAGAATTTTGAGAAAAACACGGAAAACAGCACCGTCAGCTTCCAGGTGGAAGTGGACAGCGCGGCTTTTGAAAAAGCCGTGGCGGCTGCCTATCAGAAGAACAAGAAGGATATTTTTATCCAGGGCTTCAGAAAGGGGAAGGCCCCTCGCCAGGTGATCGAGGGAATGTACGGTAAGGACGTGTTCTATGACGACGCGGTGAACGAGATCGCTTACGAGGCGTTCGAGTTCGGCGCCAAGGAAGCCGGCGCGGAGACCATCGGTATTCCTACCATCACCGACTACAACGTAGCGGATGACAAGACCTGCCTGATCTCCTTTACCGTCGCGACCTACCCGGAAGCGACCCTGGGCCAGTATAAGGAACTGGAAGCGCCCCATCAGTATGTGGAGATCTCCGACGAGGACGTGATGCAGGAGATCGACAGCGTACGCCAGCGCAACGCCCGGATCAACACCGTGGAGCGCGCGGCGAAGCTGGGCGACACGGCGGTCATCGATTTCGTGGGCTTTGTGGACGGTGCGGAATTTGAGGGCGGCAGCGGCAGCGAGTATCCGCTGGTGCTTGGTTCTGGTTCTTTCATCCCGGGCTTTGAAGAGCAGCTGGTGGGCGTGTCCGCCGGCGAGAGCAAGGACGTTGTCGTAACATTCCCCGAGGATTATGAGCCGTCTCTGGCGGGCAAGGAGGCCACCTTCAAGTGCCTGGTGTCCGAGGTCAAGGAGACCGAACTGCCGGAGCTGGACGATGAGTTCGTTAAGGATGTGTCCGAGTTTGACACGGTGGAAGAGTATAAAAACAGCATTGCCGAGAATCTGAAAAATACCCGGCAGTCCCAGGCGGATGACGAGTTCCATAACCGTCTGCTCCTGGCGGCGGTGGAAAATATGCAGACCAATATCCCCGAAGCCATGATCGAAGAAAAGCTGGAGGAAATCGCGTCCAATTATGCGTCCAGCTTTGGATTGTCCGGCATTTCCAAGGCGCAGTTTGTCCAGATGATGGGCATGAGCGAAGAGATGTTTGACGAAGTGACCCGTCCCAACGCGGAGCGGGATGCCAAGGTGGATGTGCTGCTGCGTGCTGTAGCGGAAGCTGAAAAGATGGAAGCGACCGAGGAAGAGATCGACGATCTGGTCAAGGAGATCGCCGAGGCGTATCAGATGACCGCCGATGATGTAAAAGAGAAGATTGACATGGACGCTGCCAAGCGGGATATTTGCTGCCGTAAGGCCGCGGAACTGATCTACAGCACCGCGAAGGACCTGCCCTGGACGGAAGAGTCGGCTGTGGAAGAGATTTTGAAAGCTGCCGCGACGGAGGAATAAAACAGGTCCGGATCGGCAACGCTCTTTTGGATAAGCGAGTATAACAAAGGAGACCTTTATGAGTTTAGTACCTTACGTAGTGGAGCAGACCTCACGGGGAGAACGGTCCTACGACATTTTTTCCCGCCTGCTCAATGACCGCATCATTTTCCTCAGCGAGGAAGTGAACGATACCACTGCCAGCCTGATCGTGGCGCAGCTTTTGTATCTGGAAGCCCAGGACCCGGATAAGGACATCCAGTTTTACATCAATTCCCCCGGGGGCAGCGTGACTGCCGGCATGGCAATCTATGATACCATGCAATACGTCAAGTGTGACGTGTCCACCATTTGCATCGGCATGGCGGCATCCATGGGCGCATTTTTGCTGTCCAGCGGCGCCAAAGGCAAGCGCCTGGCCCTGCCGAACGCGGAAATTATGATCCACCAGCCCTCTGCGGGGACCCAGGGCCAGGTGACGGATATGGCGCTGCACCTCAAGCGCCTGGAAGAGATCAAAAAACGCTTGAACCAAATTCTGGCGGGCAACACCGGCAAGAGCGTGGAGCAGATCACCGCCGACTGCGAGCGGGACAATTTCATGTCCGCTGAAGAGGCGCTGGAATACGGTCTGATCGACAAGATCGTGACGAAGCGCTGAATGATTATGCGCCATTGAGCGTGAAAACCGGAGGAAACGATGGCAAAAAACACCGAAAACAGCATCAGATGTTCCTTTTGCGGCCGTCCGCAGTCCCTTGTGGAGCGGCTGATCGCGGGCAACGGCGCGTATATCTGCAACGATTGCATCATGTTGTGCGTGAACATGATGCAGGATGACCTGCAAGACGACGACTTGCCGGACGATCTGATCGTAGAGGACCGCGCCTATGTGGCGGAGCTTGGCTTGGAAGAGGAGCACCTGCCTACACCCATGGAGATGAAAGCCAGGCTGGATGCGTATATCATCGGCCAGGAGGAAGCGAAGGTCACCTTGTCTGTGGCGGTGTATAATCACTATAAGCGCATTTTGTACGGCGATGCCAGCGATGTGGAACTGCAAAAGAGCAATATTTTGCTGATCGGGCCTACCGGATCCGGTAAGACCCTGTTTGCCCAGACCTTGGCGAAAATGTTGAATGTTCCTTTTGCTATCGCGGACGCGACGACCTTGACGGAAGCGGGCTATGTGGGCGAGGATGTGGAAAATATCCTGCTGAAGCTACTGCAAGCCGCGGATTTCAACGTGGCCCGGGCAGAACGGGGCATCATTTATATTGATGAGTTGGATAAGATTGCCCGGAAAAGCGAGAATACGTCCATTACCCGGGATGTATCCGGTGAGGGCGTACAGCAGGCAATGCTGAAGCTGCTGGAGGGTACCGTGGCCAACGTGCCGCCCCAGGGCGGACGCAAGCATCCCCATCAGGAATTCATTCAGGTTGATACCAGCAACATCCTGTTTATCTGCGGCGGCGCGTTCGACGGGCTGGAAAAGATCATCGAACAGCGCATGGACCGCAAGACCATGGGCTTCGGCGCGGAATTGAAGAGTAAAAAGGAAAAGGACACCGGCGAGATTTTCCGCAATGTCCAGCAGCATGACTTGATTAAGTTCGGGATCATCCCGGAGTTGATCGGCCGCCTGCCGGTGCTCACCAGCCTGGAAAGCTTGACCCGGGACGATTTAGTGCGCATCTTAACGGAACCGAAAAACGCCTTGACCCGCCAGTATCAAGCGATGATGGGCTACGACCAGGTAGAACTGGCCTTTGAGCAGGACGCTTTGGAAGCCATCGCGGACAAAGCGGTGGAAATGGAGATCGGCGCCAGAGGCCTGCGCAGTATCATGGAAAAGCTGATGACCAGGATCATGTATGCGGTCCCGTCGGATAAGACCATCCAGAAGGTGGTCATCACCAGGCAGTGCGTGGAAGGAAACAGCGCGCCCACTGTGATACGCCGGCCGGAAAAGGCCGTGAACGCCTGAAGACGGAGCAGTCAATACCAGAAGGATGGGCCGCACCCATCCTTCTTTTGTCAGGAGGAATCCCCTATGGACGAATTTCAGTTTGTACAGTCCCGCCGGATGCCGGTGCTGCCCATCCGGGGCATTTCCGTATTTCCCGGCACCATGCTCACCTTTGACGTGGAGCGTGCGGCGTCGAAAGCAGCGCTGCATATGGCCATGAACCGGGATCAGATTATTTTCCTCACCGCTCAAAAAGATGCGGCTGTGGAGGAACCCAAGGAAAAGGACATGTACCATGTAGGTACGGTGTGCAAGATCAAGCAGATCCTCCGTACGCCGGGGAGCAAGACTTCCCGGGTGCTGGTAGACGGCTTGGCCCGGGGGACCATGAGCCACTTGACCAAACGGACAGCATGCTATTTGGCAGAGGTTACGCCGGTACCGGATGTGGAGGAAGAAAACCCCGTGCTGGCGGAAGCACTGCTGCGCCGGTGCGCGGGCTTATACGCGGAGTACGCGGAACTGAGCGGGAATGTGTCCCAGGAGAGCTTTTTATATGTGGTGACTGGGCAGGAGCCGGCCTACGTGGCAGATGTGCTGGCCCAGAGCATCTATCTCAAGCCGGAGGAAAAGCAGCGGCTTTTGGAAGAGCCGATGCCTTCCCGACGGCTGGAAGCCCTGTGCGGGTTTTTGGAGCGGGAAATTCAGATCGCGAAGATTGACCAGACCATCACCGCGGGTACCCAGGAGCGGGTGAACCGCTCCCAGCGGGAATTCTACCTGCGGGAACAGCTGCACGCCATCCAGTCAGAACTTGGCGAAGGGGAGTTCGGCGACGATGAGGAACTGAGCGAGTACCGCAAAAAGATTCTGGCGCTGCACCTGAACAGCGAGATCGAGGAAAAGCTGCTGAAAGAACTGAACCGCCTGGCGAAGCAACCGATGGGATCGTCGGAGGGCTCCGTGCTGCGCAACTATCTGGATGTGTGCCTGGAATTGCCTTGGAACCAGCGGAGCGAAGAGACGCTGGATATCAACAAGGCCCGGAAGATCCTGGACGAGGACCATTATGGGCTGGACAAGGTCAAGGAACGGGTCATCGAGTTTCTCGCGGTGCGCCAGCTCACGCCAGAAATGAAGGGCGGCGTGCTGTGCCTGGTGGGTCCTCCGGGCACGGGCAAGACCAGCATCGCCATGAGCGTGGCCCGGGCGCTGAACCGGAAGCTGTGCCGGGTGAGTTTGGGCGGCGTGCATGATGAAGCGGAAATTCGGGGGCATAGGAAGACTTATATCGGTTCCATGCCCGGCCGCATCATCACGGGAATGCAGCAGGCGGGGACCATGAACCCCGTTATGGTGCTGGATGAGATCGACAAACTGGGGTCTGACTACAAGGGCGACCCATCTTCCGCACTGCTGGAAGTGTTTGACACGGAACAGAACGACAAATTCCGGGACAACTTCCTGGAACTGCCGTTTGACTTGTCGGAGGTCCTGTTCATTACCACGGCGAATACGCTGGACACGATCCCCCGGCCGCTGCGTGACCGTATGGAGATCATTGAGCTGTCCAGCTATACGGATGAAGAGAAACTCCACATCGCCAAGGACCATCTGCTGCCTAAGCAGCGGAAAAAGCACGGCTTGAAGTCCACGCAGTTGAAACTCAGTAATGACGCGATTCGGGAAGTCATCGCGCTGTACACCCGGGAATCCGGCGTGCGCGTGCTGGAGCGGGAACTGGCGGCGGTCTGCCGGAAAACAGCTACCCGCATCGCTTCCGGGGAGTGCAAATCGGTGTCCATCAAGGCCGGGGGGCTGGAAAAATACCTGGGCGTGCCCCGGTATAATCAGGACCTGATCTATCCCAAGGACGAGATCGGTTTGGTCCGCGGCCTGGCCTGGACCAGCGTGGGCGGCGAGGTGCTGGACGTGGAAGTGAGCGTCATCCCGGGGACCGGTAAAGTGGAACTCACGGGCAATCTGGGGGACGTGATGAAGGAATCCGCCCGGGCGGCTATGACGTATATCCGCAGCAGAAGCGAACTTTTGGGGCTGGAATCGGACTTTTACAAGACCAAAGACATCCACATCCATTTCCCGGAAGGCGCGGTGCCGAAGGACGGGCCCTCCGCGGGCATTACCATGTGTATCGGTCTGATTTCGGCCTTGACGGGCATCCCGGTGCGCCGGGACGTGGCCATGACCGGCGAGATCACCCTCCGGGGCCGGATATTGCCCATCGGCGGGCTGAAAGAAAAAACCATGGCGGCCATGCGTACTGGGGTGCAGACCGTTATCATCCCGGCAGAGAACGAAAAAGACTTGGAAGACATCGACCCGGACGTGCGCAAGGCGCTGAATTTTGTCACCACGGATCATGTTGACCATATTTTAGACGTCGCTTTGTGCGAAATGCCGAAGAAAAAGCGCGGGTCCGGCAGTAAGCCCGGACGGAAGACAAAGTCCGTGGAGGTGCGCCAGTGACGGAAGTGAACCTGCACAACGCGGAATTTCTGAAAAGCGTCGTGTCGCCCAAGGATTTTCTCACGGACAAGCCCACGGTGGTGTTTTCCGGCAAATCCAATGTGGGGAAGTCCTCCGTCATCAACCGGCTTTTGAACCGCAAAAACTTTGCCCGGGTGGGCAATACGCCGGGGAAAACCGTGCATATCAATTACTTTTCCATCGATCAGGCGGTCTATTTTGTGGACCTGCCGGGCTATGGCTACGCGAATGTTTCCAAGTCCGAGCGGGACCGCTGGGGCAGGCTGATGGAGCAGTTTTTCGATACGCCGGGGGCTATCACCCTGGGGGTGCAGATCGTGGATGCCCGGCACAAGCCCACGGCGGATGACGTGACTATGGCCCGGTGGTTCATGGATACGGGCTGTCCTATGCTGGTGGTGGCGAATAAAAGCGATAAGCTGAAAAAAAGCGAGCAGGAACCGAACGTCCAGCGGATTCGTGAGACGCTGGAGTTGCCGGAAGATACGCCGGTGCTGCTGTTCTCAGCGGAAAAGGGGACCAGCCGGGACGAACTGCTGGATTTGATTTTTAAGGACTTGTAAAAAAGAGCCGTGGGCATTGCCCACGGCTCTTTATAAATGGAGTTATTCTAATTGTTCCAGCATTTCATAACTGAGCGTCCGAAATACCTGCAAAAATCGGCGGATGCCAGTTGTCCCGACGATATAGGCGTTGGGCAGATAGGCCAACCGCGCCCGGCTGTACGCGATGCGTTCTAATCCGCAGTCTACTGCGGTATGATTGCTCAGCGCCACATCAGCGCCAAGCTGTTCCGCTTCCTGCTGGAACATATCCAGCGACTGCAGATACTGCGTAATGCCACGCAGAGAATGGGGCGGCGTGGTCCCGCCCCAAAGCGCGGCCATATGCCGCACGCCGTTTTCCGTGACGGGGAAGAGATAGCTCAGCTCGCCCGGCGTGTGCCCAGGCGTGGCGTATACGGAGATACATTTATCTCCGAAGTCCAGTACATCTCCATGCGTGATATAGTGGGAAATGGTGTAATCTTTCCAGGTCTCGGAGCGGTCCGGCTTGATGGGGTGTTCTGCCCAAAAACGGTCGTCGGTCTCTGAAAGGTAGGTCTCCACACCGTATTGCTCCACGAAATATTTTCCGCAGCCGGTATGGTCAGCGTGTCCGTGAGTCAAGAGCAGATGCCGGAAATCCGGCGGCCAGCCAACGTCCCGAACGGCGTTCACGATGGCGTCAAAAGCCTCCCGGCATGGCCAGATCGCGTCTATCACCACCAATCCGCGGGCTGTGTTCAGCACAAAGCAATTGGTCTGCTTTTGCGCGACGATCAGCAGGTCGTCAAAAATCAGCGCGCTGGTGAACCGGGACATGTCTTCCATCTCCCGGAAGGTTTGTTTTGTCACGGTGGGAACTTTTTGTAAATTCATTTGTATTCTCCTCTGCAATTAAAAATTTTTTACATTGCAGAGGCCGCCCGGTTTTTGGCAGGCAGGCGCGGCAGCGTGGTCACGCCATCACCCTCTTTCTGCGGCGATTATAGCACGTTTTCTTCTGTTGCACAATCAAATTGACTATTTCTTTCGAAACTGGTATAATACAAAAATATCCAATGTAAGAAAGCGAGGCGCGCCATGGGCACATTCCGTACGGTCTGGCAGGGGCTGGACTGGTCCTTTTTGACGGATATCCTCATTTATATCATCCCGGCCATGGTGTGCGTGACCATCCACGAGACCTGCCACGGGCTGGTGGCTTACAAGCTGGGCGACCCCACGGCGAAAGACGCCGGGCGGCTGTCCTTGAACCCCATCCGGCATGTGGACCTCATTGGGCTTGTGATGCTGCTGGTGTGCCATTTCGGCTGGGCGAAGCCCGTGCCGGTGGACGCCCGGAATTTTAAAGACCCGAAAAAGGGCATGGCGCTTACGGCGCTGGCGGGGCCGGTGTCCAATGTGCTGCTGACTGTGGTGCTTTTGGCGGCATACGGGCTGCTGTACTTCCCGTTGCTGAAAATGGGGGAGGCGGGGGCGTTTTTCCTGCGTCTGGTGCTGACGACCGCTTATCTCAGCACGGCTCTGGCGATTTTTAACATTATCCCCATCTCGCCCTTGGACGGGTCCAAGGTGCTGTACTCGGTGATCCCCGACAAGGCGTATTTTACCCTTTTGCGCTATGAGCGGTACGGCATGGGCATTTTGATCGTCCTGGTGGCCACAGGGGTGCTGGGGGAACCGCTGTCCAATGTGACGGAGTTTGTGTTTGACCGCCTGTTTTCCATCGCGGAATGGACGGGAGGGCTTGTATGGTGACAACGGTTGAAAATCCTATGTTCCGCCTGGAAGGCGTCGTGAAGGACAAAAACGGGGAGCAGGATTTTGAAGGTCCCTTGAGCTTGATTTTGATGCTCCTATCCAAAAATAAGATCGAGATCCGGGACATTAACATATCCGAGATCCTGGACCAATATCTGGCGTATCTGGAGACCATGGAAGCCATGGACCTGGAAATCGCCAGCGAATTTGTGCAGATGGCGTCTCATCTGCTGTACATCAAAACCAAAATGCTGCTGAACCTGGACGACGGGGAAGTGTCCGAATTGGAACAGCTTATCGCGTCTTTAGAGCAATTGCAGTGCAAGTCGGTGCTGTCCCAAATCCAAGCGGTGGTGCCGGCGCTGGGGGCCATGTCGGAACTGGGCGGGCGGTATTTGTCCAAATACCCGGAGCCTCTGCCCCAGGTGCCGAAATCGGCGTATGAGTACACCCACGAGCCGGAGGAACTCATCAGCGCGCTGCTGCTGATGGCGGTGCGGGAGCGGCCGAATATGGAGCCGGATATCCTGCGCACCATCGCGCCAAAGCGGATCATCCGCACGGTCAAGCAGAAAAGCCGGGGCATTTTGCAGCGCCTGCGGGACTTAGGCGACGCGACGCTGATGGAAATTTTCAAGGATTGTGAGGATAAGTCCGATCTCATTACGGCGTTTTTGTCGGTATTGGAACTGTGCAGTTTGGGCAGTATCTTGATTGACGGAGAGGCGGGGGACTATACCCTGCATTTCACCGGCGGAGACGTGGAAGAGATCGTGGATTCGATTTCCTCGGAATCAGACGAGTAAGGACGAAGGGACGAAAAACATGGATCAGATACATGCCATGGAGGCGATCCTGTTCGCCTCGGGGGACCCCGTGACCATCGATAAGCTGGCCGAAGTGTTGGGACTGGACCGGGAAGATGTAATCGACTGCGGTGAACATCTTTCCAGAGAGTATCAGAAACGCAAAGCAGGCATCTGCCTGCGCAGGCTGGAGGACAGCTATCAGCTTTGCTCCCAGCCGGAATACGCGGATCTGATCGTGAAAATGATGCGTCATCGCAAACCGCCGAAGCTCAGCCAGGCGGCGTTGGAGGTGCTTGCGATCGTGGCGTACTTCCAGCCCGTGACTCGGGCGTATATTGAAGACGTGCGGGGCGTGGACAGCTCCTATTCCGTGAGCGTTCTGGCGGAGCGGGGGCTGATCGAGACCTGCGGACGCCTGGATGTGCCGGGGCGGCCTATGCTGTTTCGTACTACGGATACGTTTTTGCGGGTGATGAACATTGAGCAGTTGGAGGATTTGCCGTCTTTGCCGGAGATCGTGCCGGAGGAAGGGGCGGAAGCGCTGAAAGCGGCCATTGAGCAGAAGTCTGAAAGCGGTGAGCAGTTGGAACTAACGCCAGACGAGCCGCCTGTTCAGGCAGAGGAAGCAACATGAAAATTCTTGCTGTGATCCTGGGGATTTTTGTGCTGCTGATGCTGCTGCCGGTGGGGGTTGACGCGGGTTATCAAGCGGGACAAGCCATGGTGGGGATACGTGTCGGGCCGAAGGTGATCTGGCTGTATCCCGGGAGGTTCGGCAAAGCAGAGCACGAAAAGAAAATCGGAAAAAAGAAGAAAACGCCAGAGCGCGAAGAACCGCCGCTGAAAAAGTCCTGGAATTTTGATTTCAATTGGGATGAGATCAAAGCGGCGCTGGACCTTGTAGTACGCAGCGTAAAAAAATTACGTTTCCGGGTACACAAATTGCGATTGTACTTTATTTCCGGGGCGGCGGACCCATATAACGCGGCCATGCTGTACGGATACGTCAGCGCCGGGGTGAACGCCCTGGGGCTGACGCGGGTGAAGCGTTCGGATGTGCGGCTGGACGTGGATTTTTCAGCGAATGCGCTGGTGATCGACGGATATTTGTCCGTGACCATCCGCATCTGGTATTTGTGCAAATTCGGCCTGATCATGGCCTTTGGCGGCCTGCGGCTTTTATTGAAGCATCGGAAACGGATCAAACAGGAACAAGCGGCGAACACGCTCATTGCGGGAAAGGAAGTCTGACAGATGGAAAAAAGTTATTTGGGTGAGGTCATGAACATTTCCATGACCAAGATCAAAGAAATGGTGGACGTGAACACGGTGATCGGCGATCCCGTATTCACCCCCGACGGCATCACGCTGATCCCCGTGTCTCAGGTGAGCCTGGGGCTTGCCACCGGCGGCGGCGAGGGCGGTTTGAAAAACGGAAATAACGGCATGGGCGCCGGCGTGGGCAGCGGCGTGAAGATGTATCCCCTGGGCTTTCTCGTGGTGAAAGACGGGCTGGTCCGCTTTGTGAGCACCAAGGCGCCGGCGGATACCTTCCTTGACCGGGCGCTGGATATGATCCCGGAAGTGTTTGACCGGGTGGAAAACCTCATCAACAACGTGAAAAACAAACAGCCGGACGAGGCATAATCCGGCTCAAAACAGACAATAATAAGCACTGCCCAAAATTTGCTCAGGGTGGTGCTTTTATTGAAAAAACTTGTACATGTGTTCTTAACAGCGGCAGTGCTGTACACAGTATCCATGCCAGTTTTGGCGGTGGAAACAGCGCCGGCGGTATCCGCGGAGTGCTCCATTGTGATCCACGCAGACAGCGGGCGGGTCCTCTATGAAAAGAACGCCGATCAGCGGATGCTCATTGCATCTACCACTAAGATCATGACGGCACTGGTGGCGCTGGAGAACTGTGCGCCGGAAGAAGCTGTCACGATCAAGCCGGAATGGGCGGCGGTGGAAGGCTCATCCATGTATCTCAAGTCGGGGGAGACCTACACGCTGGAAGAACTTCTCTACGGCATGATGCTGGCCTCGGGCAATGACGCAGCCACGGCGGTGGCCTGCCATGTGGCGGGGGATATCCCGTCGTTTGCCGAACTGATGAACGAGAAGGCCGAAGCCTTGGGAATGAGCGGTTCTTCCTTTGAAAATCCACACGGGCTGGACGGAGAGACCCACTACTCCACTGCCCGGGATATGGCAACGCTGGCAGCACACGCGATGGAAAATGAATCTTTTGCGAAAATCGTTGGGACCCATGCCGTGACCATCAAAGGACTAACTTATGTAAACCACAATAAACTGCTGACGATGTGCGACGGTGTGCTGGGTGTTAAGACCGGCTTTACCAAAGCGGCGGGGCGGACATTGGTGTCCTGCTGTGAGCGGGACGGGGCGCGGCTGATCTGCGTGACGCTCCATGCCCCGGACGATTGGGATGACCACATGGCGCTGTATGACTGGGCGTACCGGGAGTACCGCTATATGCCTGCCGTCGGGCCGGAGGACACGGTGAGCTTGCCACTGATCTCCGACGCGGGCGGCACTGTGACCGTGCGGCCTCGGGAGGAAGTGCGGGTATTGACTGCGCCGGAAGACCAGGTGAGTGTCTCTGTGCAGCTGCCTCGGTTCGTGTTTCCCGGCCATGAGGCGGGGGAACGCGCGGGAAAATTGATTGTCTGCGTGAACGGTGTCCCCCAGGGAGAGACGGATTACGTTTACTGTAGTGATATTGCCGTGCCAACGGCGGCGAAGCGGAGCTTTCTGCAATGGCTGCGGGGACTGGGCGTGTATGAATTGATCCAATGAGAGGATAAACAAAGATGCGGGAACGATTGCAAAAAATCATCGCCGGGGCGGGACTGTGTTCCCGCCGGGCGGCGGAGGAATTGATTGCCCAGGGCCGGGTGACGGTGAACGGCGTGAAAGCCCAGACCGGACAGTCGGCGGACGCGGAGACAGACCTTATTTTGGTGGATGGCGAGCGTCTGCCGGGAAAGAAAAGCCATACTTACGTAATGCTCAATAAGCCCAAGGGCTATGTGACCACCATGCACGATGACCAGGGCCGGCCCACCGTGGCGGAACTGGTGCGCTTGCCGGGAAAACGGCTGTATCCCGTGGGGCGGCTGGACATGTATTCCGAGGGCCTGCTCATCATGACCGATGACGGAGAGACCGCCAACCGGCTGATGCACCCATCCCATCAGGTGGCGAAGACCTACATAGTAGACGTGGTAGGGGAAGACCTCCGGGGCGCGGTCCGGGCGATGGGCAGGGAAATGGACATTGACGGCTGCATGATCAAAGCGCTGGACGTGCAGCTGATCCGCCAGGGCGGTGGGCGGGGACAGCTTTCCGTGACCATCGGAGAGGGCAGGAACCGTCAGGTGCGAAAAATGTGCGCCCAGTGCGGATTGAAGCTGCAGCGCCTGGCGCGGGTATCCGAAGGGGCGCTGGAATTAGGAGACCTGCCCAGTGGAAAATGGCGTTATCTGACCGCGGAAGAAGTGCGTTATCTGACCACGGAACTGTAAAAATGCAAGTTTTTTGAAAAGATATTGCAATTTCACTTGCAAAATGCGGCAGAATTGCGTATGATAGGGACAATCAAACCGCATGTTGATATGTGGTGGAAGAGGTCGATAAGATGGAAAACGATATCTTAGCAGTGATCGAACGGGAATCCGCCAGTTTTTCCAAGGGACAGCGAAATATCGCCAAGTATATTTTGGAAAATTACGATAAGGCTGCGTTCATGACAGCGGGGAAGCTGGGCAAGACCGTGGGCGTCAGCGAATCGACGGTGGTGCGCTTTGCTGCGGAACTGGGCTATGACGGATATCCTGAAATGCGCAAAGTGTTGCAGGAAGTGGTGCGCAATAAGCTCACTTCCGTTCAGCGGATTGAAGTGGCTACGGAGCAGATCGATGAGGAGAACCTCATCGATTCTATTATGACTGCCGATGCCGAGCGCGTGCGCATCACGCTGGAAAGCGTGGACCGGGAAGCCTTTGACCGGGCGGTGAGCGCCATCGTGAATGCGAAAAAGGTGTATATCATCGGCACCCGCGCGTCATCCAGTTTGGCGACGTTTTTCGGCTATTATATGAGCCTGATTATGGACAATGTAGCCGTTGTCCACGACACGGCGGTGAGCGAGGTCTATGAACAGCTGTTCCGGGTAGGTCCCGGAGACGTGGTCATCGGTATCAGCTTCCCCCGGTATTCCAGCCGCACGGTGGCGGCGATGAAGTACGCAAAGTCCCGGGGCGCGGAGACCATCGGCATCACTGACTGCGAGGCGTCGCCCCTGTACGGCATTTCCAATATCAACCTGTACGCCCGGAGCGACATGGTCTCGTTCATTGATTCCCTCGTAGCGCCCATGAGCCTGCTCAATGCCCTGCTGGCGGAGATCGGCTTTTGCTCCCGGGAAAATATCTCGGACACCTTCCGCCGCCTGGAGGATGTGTGGAGCGAGTACGCGGTGTTTTTGACCGATGATAACTGACGCAGTTGTGATCGGCGGCGGCCCGGCAGGGATGCTGTGCGCCGCTGTCGCCGCCCAGCGGGGGCTGGACGTTGTTTTGCTGGAACCCAACCGGATGCTGGGACGCAAGCTCCGCATCACGGGCAAGGGCCGGTGCAACGTGACCAACGCCTGTGAACCGAAAACGGTGCTGGAGCACATCCCCACCGGGGGAAAATTCCTGTACAGCGCCCTGAACCGATTCCCCCCCTCCGAAGTGATGGACCTGTTTGAATCCCTAGGCGTACCGCTCAAAGTGGAGCGGGGGAACCGGGTGTTCCCGGTGTCTGACCAGGCGGGGGATGTGGCGGGCGCTTTGATCCGCAATCTGGAACGCGCTGGGGTTCGGGTGCTGCGCCAGACGGCGAAGAAACTGAAAATCGCCGACGGCGAGGTCACCGGCGTGGAAACAGACACCGGAGAGATTACGTGTCGGAACGCGGCCATCTGTACCGGCGGCTTATCCTACCCCGCCACCGGCTCCACCGGCGATGGGCACCGGCTGGCGAAGGAAGCCGGACATGCCATTGTGCCATGCCGCCCGTCCCTGGTCCCGCTGGAATCCCCCGATGGCTACTGCGCCGAAATGCAGGGCTTTTCCCTGAAAAACGTGACGCTCACCGCCTATGAGGATGACCGGCGCATTTACCGGGAACTGGGGGAGATGATGTTCACCCATTTCGGCGTGACCGGTCCGCTGGTACTGTCTGCCAGCGCCCATATGCGGGACATGGACGGACACAGTTACCGGCTGGAGATCGACCTGAAGCCCGGCCTGGAGGAAGAAAAGCTGGACGCGCGCATCCTGCGGGACTTTGAAGAACAGAAGAACAAGGAGTTCAAAAATGCCCTGGGCGGACTGGCAGGCCGCATGATGATCCCGGTGCTGGTGCGGCTGTCGGGCATCGACCCGGATACGAAAGTCCATTCCATCACCCGGGAACAACGGCTGGGGCTGGTGCGGCTGTTCAAGCATTTTCCGGTGTGCGTATCGGGCAAACGCCCCTTTGCGGAAGCCATCGTTACCGCGGGCGGGGTCAGTTTAAATGAAGTGAATCCCCGTACCATGGAATCAAAGCTGGTACAGGGCTTATATTTTGCTGGTGAGGTACTGGACCTGGACGCCTATACCGGCGGATTCAATTTGCAGATCGCGTGGTCCACAGGATATGTGGCAGGAAACGCGATGAACTAAGGAGAGCATATGGCTAATTTTTCAGTTGCCATCGACGGCCCGGCGGGCGCGGGGAAATCCACCTTGGCGAAGGCCGCAGCTAAAGAATTGGGTTTTGTCTACGTGGATACCGGCGCGATCTACCGCACGGTAGGCCTCGCGGCCCGTCGCGCCGGCATCGCCCGGGATGATGAAAGCGGAGTCAACGCATTGCTGCCGGAACTATCGGTTGACATAATCTATATTGACGGCGTACAGCACATGCTGCTGGGCGGCGAGGACGTGACGGACCAGATCCGTACGCCGGAAATGTCGGATTATGCGTCTAATGTATCCGCCATGCCTGCGGTGCGGGCGTATTTGATGGACATGCAGCGGCAGATGGCGGAGAAGTATAACGTCATCATGGATGGCCGTGATATCGGCACTGTGGTTCTGCCCCATGCCAGCTTAAAGGTATTTCTGACCGCCGCTGTGGAAAAACGCGCGGCCCGGCGGCACCTGGAATTGCGGGAAAAAGGCATAGACACATCCTTTGAAGAGGTGCTGACGGAAATGCGCGTCCGGGACGAGCGGGATTCCAACCGTGCGGCGGCGCCCCTGAAAGCGGCGGAAGACGCGGTGATACTGGACACCGGGGACATGACCCTGGAAGAGAGCATCCAGGCGCTGTTGGCCCTGATCCGGGCTGAACGATGGGAAGGAGCGACGGTATGAGCGACGTATTGGGAAAAGGCGACGCCTATTACAGCAAGTGGCTGGCCCGTCTGAAACCGCTTGTTTATTTTTGCTATCCCACGGAGAATCACGGCCTGGAGTGCATCCCGGAAGGCCCGGCCATCATCTGCGCGAACCATTCCAATTTTATAGACCCCGTGCTCATTGGCGAGGCCTTCGGCCCGGCGCACCACATCCACTTTATGGCCAAGGAGGAACTGCGGGAAAAGCCGGTTTTGGGCAAATTCATTGAGAATTTAGGCTCATTTTTTGTAGACAGGGACAGCAGCACAGGCATCGACGCGATCCGTACGACCATGAAATGCGTGAAGTCCGGGGACAAGGTCATGATCTTTCCCGAGGGCACCCGCACGGAGGAAGACGGCATGGCGGACGCGAAAACCGGTGCCGTGCGCATGGCGGCGAAGCTGAAGGTCCCGATCATACCGGTTTACATAAGTCGGAACAAAAAGTTTTTTCACAAGGCAAAGTTAGTCGTAGGCGCCCCCATCCCGGTCCCCGCCGGGAGCCATGAGGACTACGAAGCTTTTGCCGAGCGGTTGATGGAACTGATCGCGGAATTGGGCAGGGAAGCGCCGTGAAAGAAGTGATTTTAGCGGAATCCGCCGGGTTTTGCTTCGGCGTGAAGCGGAGCGTGGAATTGGCGGAGCAGATGCTGGACGGCGGCGGAGCCTGTTACAGCCTGGGGGAACTGATCCACAACGACGATGTGGTGCGGCACTTTCGGGAGCGGGGATTGCACGTGGTGGAAACGCCGGAGGAAGTCCCAATCGGCGCGAAAGCCATCATCCGCGCCCACGGGGTGTCCATGGACGTGGAAGCCCGTCTGCGGGCCCGGACGGGACAGGTGGTGGATTCCACATGTCCGATGGTGCTGCGCATCCACAAACTGGTGCGGGAGGCGTCTGCGGAACACCGGAAGGTGGTCGTGATCGGCACCGCGTCCCACCCGGAGGTCGTCGCCATTTGCGGTTGCTGCGAAAACCCGCTGGTATTTGAGGACGCGCAGGCGCTGGACGCATATTTAGAGAAACACCCGGAATTTGGCGAAAACCCTGTCACAATGGTCATTCAGACCACCCAGACCCGGGAAAATTTTGAACAATGTGAGAAAAAGTTAAAAAAAGAGTGTACAAACCTGAAAATATTTGATACAATATGCGAGGCTACATCCACGAGACAGTCCGAAGCGATCAAACTCGCCTCGGAGTGTGACGCCATGGTCGTGGTCGGCGGAAAGCACAGCGCGAACAGCGTGCACCTTTCCGATCTTTGCAAAGCGCACTGCGGGCAAGTCCAGTTCATCGAAAACGCCGGGGAACTGGATCTGGACGCGTTGCGCGATGCGGAGAAAGTCGGCATGACTGCTGGCGCTTCGGCGCCATCGTGGATCATTAAGGAGGTAAAACAAACGATGACAGACGAAATCAAAAACGAAGAAACGACCGCGGGGATCGCACCCACTGAAAAGAGCTTTGAGGAACTTCTGGAGGAGTCCTTCAAGTCCATATATAACGGCGATAAAGTGACAGGCGAAGTGGTCGCCATCACCCCCACCGAGGTCAATGTTGACCTGGGTATGAAGTATTCCGGCTTTATCCCCACCACGGAATTCACCGAGGAGACGGGGGCAAAGATCGAGGACTGCATCAAGGTCGGCGACCAGATCGAGGCTGTCGTCGTTCGTGTAAACGACGTGGAGGGCACGGTGCAGCTGTCCAAGAAGCGTCTGGACGCGGCAAAGACCTGGGAACTGATCGTTGCAGCGGCGGAAAGCGGCGAGATTATGGAAGGCGTTGTCACGGAAGACAACAAGGGCGGCGTGGTCGTGTCCGTAAAGGGCAACCGCGTATTTGTTCCCGCTTCCCAGACCGGCCTGCCCCGCGAGGCGGAAATGAGCAGTATGCTCAAAGAGCATGTCCGGCTGAAGATCACTGAGATCAAGGGCCGCCGCGTAGTCGGTTCGATCCGTGCCGTGCAGCGCGAGGAGCGCCGCATTGCCGCGGAAAAGGTCTGGTCTGAGATTGAGGTGGGCAAGCATTATAACGGCGTTGTCAAATCTATCGCGTCCTACGGCGTGTTTGTAGATATCGGCGGCATTGACGGCATGGTCCACGTGTCTGAACTGAGTTGGGGCCGTGTGCGCAACCCGGCGGACATTGTCTCCGTCGGCCAGGAGATGGACGTATATGTCATCAGCTTTGACCAGGAGGCTCGCAAGATTTCTTTGGGCCATAAGGATCCCAACGGCAATCCCTGGACCAAGTTCCTGGAGACCTACCAGGTGGGTGACGTGGCGAAGGTCAAGATTGTCAAGCTGATGGACTTTGGTGCTTTTGCGGAAGTGCTCCCCGGTGTGGATGGATTGATCCACATTTCTCAGATCGCTGACCGCCGCATCGACAAGCCCGGCGATGTGCTCACTGTGGGCGAGGAAGTGGAAGCGAAGATCACTGCTATTGACGAAGAGAAGCAGAAGATTTCCCTGTCCATCCGTGCCCTGCTGGAGCCTCAGCGGGACGAATATGACGACGAGGACTAAATCAAACATAAAAAAGAGGTTCGGCATTTGCCGAACCTCTTTTCTATTCCTCTGCTTCCCGGATATCTACCACTGAGACTTCAAAGGCAGTTTTTTCCACAGGCTCTCCGTCAATGACCTTTATGTATTGCCTGCTTTGGATGCGTCCGCTGAGCTCCACCACAGTCCCCACGTCCCATGTGGACATTTCCTTTGCCTTTGCCCCCCAGGCGATGCAGGGAAGGTAATCGCTGCGTCCGTAGTGCCGGTTCACGGCCAGCATGAAGTCGCAGATATCCCGTCCCATGGGCGTAGTGCGCAAGTTTGGCGTCTTACAGATGGTGCCGCACAGGACAATATCGTTGATATCCTCGCAGTCGTCAAAACCGATCTCCTGGGCAAATACGGTGATGACCAGTTTTGAGCCTTCGCCCCGCTTATTGTTGAACGAGCGCAGTTCACCGATGACATGGACTTTCCCTGCGTCATCGGGCATAAGCTGCCGGATGATGCGCTCCCGGGCGATGACATTGAGTACATCCGCCGTGCCGGAAAGACGCTTTGTTTCCAAGGGAAAGGTATAGAACTTTTCTCCGCGGCTTTCATGGGAATAAACAGGACTGCCCGCTATGATGCCGCACAGTTCCGCATAATTGTTGTTTTTTCGTTCGTCCATAACGCACCTCCGGTCAATGTGACCACTCTGACGGTCTCTCATGAAGAATCCTATTCGGAGGGTACGCCGGATATGCAAGGGAAAGGAAAGAATTGACAATGTCTGTATCATATGCTAAATTAGAACATAAGTTATAGAACGAGTGTTTTAAAAAGGAGAAGGGTTATGCCGCCAAAAGCAAGATTCTCAAAAGAAGAGATTACACACACCGCCTTGGAACTGATTCGGCAAAGGGGGGATGAGGGGCTGACGGCAAGAGCGTTGGGCAAGGCACTGAATAGTTCAGCTTGTCCGATTTTCACGGTGTTTGAGACCATGGAAGAAGTGCGGTCGTCGGCAAAGAACGCAGCAAAGGACCTATATGCGGAATATGTTCGTGCGGGACTGTCGGAAGTGCCGGCGTTCAAAGGTGTTGGGATGCAATATATTCAATTTGCGATCCAGGAACCGAAATTATTTCAATTGCTGTTTATGTCGGAGCAGACCCAAAGTCCCACTATGGAAAACATACTCCCGGTCATAGATGAAAATTATTCACTGATTTTGCGGTCTGTTGAAATAGGATACGGTTTGCGTGAGACGGAGGCGGAGCGACTGTACCGGCATTTGTGGATCTATACGCATGGTATAGCGGTGTTGTGCGCTACTAAGCTGTGTCGATTTACGCTGGAGGAAATGAGCGCGATGCTGACAGACATATTTCTGGCGTTGCTGGAAAAGATCAAAAAAGAGAATGGAGGAACATAAAATGGAGCGGTTTGGCTTTTCGATGCTGTGGTATTGGGTGGCTTATTTCATCGTTACAGGCATTGGTGTGCTGCATACTGTGTTCAATATCACGTTACTGCATATGGGGTCTATGAAAGAGGGCCCGGGAATGGGCGAGGGGTACGAGAAAACAAAGCCTTGGCATCCTCTGTACAATGTCATTGTATTTCCGATATTCGCGTTTTTATATTTTAATGGATTGGAATCAATAACATTCTCCAACGTTATTGCGACTTCTCTGATCTGGGGAACGATTACCGTAGTATTTGACGTATTCGGCTGGGTGGTGATCAAACATCCTTGGTCCCTGTCATTTCGAGAATTCTATATTGACTATCAGCCTTGGATTACATTGATTTATGCAACGATTTATGCAAGTCCGTTTATTGCTTATGGCTTGATGAATTTGTAAGGGTTCCAACACGTGTTTTACTTGCAAGAATCCGGTGAAACCGATATAATAGCAGTATCCTAACCAAAAGGGAGAATTAACAATGGATGTGAAAGAGATACTGTCCAAATGTGACCATACGCTGCTGCGGGTAGACGCCACAGCGGCGGAGATTCAAAAGCTGTGCGACGAGGGAATCCGTTTCAGCTGCGCCAGCGTATGCATCCCGCCCTGCCATGTAGCGGGCGCGAAGCGTTATGTAGGGGACCGTCTGCCCATCTGCACGGTGATCGGTTTCCCCAACGGCTATATGACCGGTGCAGCCAAGGCATTCGAGGCGGCGGACGCAGTACGCAACGGCGCGGACGAGATCGATATGGTGGTCAATTTGGCTATGGTGAAGGACGGGGCCTGGGACGAAGTTGCCCAGGACATTCAGGCTGTGCGGGAAGCGACCATGGGCAAGGTGCTGAAAGTCATTATTGAAACCTGCCTGTTGACACAGGAAGAAAAAATCAGGCTGTGCGAGATCGTGTCCGATTCCGGCGCGGATTTCATCAAGACCTCCACGGGCTTTTCCACCGGCGGTGCGACCCGCGAGGACGTGGCCCTGCTGCGTCAGTACAGCGCCGATCATCTGAAAGTCAAAGCGGCGGGCGGTATCTCCACGTTGGAGGATGCCCAGGAAATGATCGACCTGGGGGCGGAACGTCTGGGTACCAGCCGCATCGTGAAGATCGCGTCCACCATGGAACTGCCTTAACGGAAAAGGCCGCGTAATCTCCGGCAAAGGGAAATTCCCGGGATAGATAGACCAAGCCACAGCAGGCAGTAAATAGGGCAAATCTGTCCCAGGAGATTCCCGGGAACGGCTGTATAGTCCCAGACCCGCCAGCCGAGCAGAATATTGACGACCACGCCGGACAGAAACTCCGCGGTAGTAATAAACGCTGCGGACAGCACCCACATCTGCCAGCGGGGCAGACGGGTGCGGTTGGCCAGGGCGTACATCACGCACAGGCACAGCCCGCCGATGGCCAGCATGGTCCAGTGGGTCCAGCCACGCCACAAAATTTCAAGCGCGCCGTAACCCGCCGCACCGGTGAGATAGACTGCGGGAAATTCCAAAGTTCGCATATTGATCCCTCCCATGGGAGTATGCCCGGTTTTCCGCAGGATAAAATAAGAAGACCATGAAAATTCCCTCTTGACATTTTTGCCCCGGACTGGTAAAATATCAAAGCTAAAACAAAGCAGGAACTATCCTCACCCGGCGGCAAACGGCCAGCATGGGTCAATCAGGTACGGCGGCGCGGTGCGCTGTCCGGTCTTTTTGCGCGTGGATAGGAACCTGTCCGCGCTTATTTTTTTGGAGGTGTTGCATCATCGCGAACACACAGAGTTTGATCAATGAAGAGATCCAGGAGAAAGAGATCCGTCTCATCGGTGAAGATGGGGAGCAGCTTGGCCTGATGTCCTCGGAAGACGCCATGGCGATCGCGGAGGAGAAGGAACTGGATCTTGTGATGATCTCACCGGCCGCCAAGCCCCCGGTCTGCAAGATCATGGATTACGGCAAGTTCCGGTTCGAGCAGAGCAAGCGGGAAAAGGAAGCGAAGAAGAACCAGCGCGTCATGGACGTGAAGGAGATCCGCATGTCCCCGGGCATTGGCGAGAACGATTTCAACACCAAGCTGAAAAATGGACAGAAATTCCTGACCGACGGCGACCGGCTGAAAGTAACGGTACGGTTCCGGGGCCGGGAGATGGCGCATACCAGCATCGGTGAGAAGCTGCTGAAGGATTATGCCGCCAAGTGCGCGGAGATCGCGAATCTGGATAAGGACCCCAAGCTGGAGGGCCGGACGATGTCGATCTTCCTGTCTCCCAAGTCACAGGTCCAGCTCAAGAAAGAGCAGAAAGCGAAAAAGCAGGCGGAAGAGAAAGCTGCTGAGCAGGCGGCGTCCGATGAAGCGCCCGCTAAGGAAACGGTAGAGTAACCAAGGAAGGAGAACATAAATCATGCCCAAGATGAAAACACATTCCGGCGCGAAGAAAAGATTCAATGTTACCAAAAGCGGTAAGGTGAAACGCGCCCATGCTTACAAAAGCCATCTGCTGAACGGCCACGGCAAGACCACCAAGAGCAAGCGGGGTCTGCGCAAGGGCACCTATGCCGACGTGACCAACGAAGCGACCATCAAGAAAATGATTCCGTACAAATAAAAGGGGAGGACTTTAAGAAATGGCAAGAGTTAAAGGCGCAATGATGACGCGCAAGAGAAGAAATAAAGTCCTGGGCCTGGCGAAAGGATACTGGGGCAACAAATCCCGTCACTTCAAGATGGCCAAAGAGCAGGTCATGAAGTCCGGGCGCTACGCGTATGTAGGCCGCAAGCAGAAAAAGCGGGATTACCGCCAGCTGTGGATCACCCGCATCAGCGCGGGCTGCAAGGCCAATGGCATGAACTACTCCACGTTTATGCATGGTTTGAAGCTGGCAGGCATCGACATGAACCGCAAGATGCTCTCTGAGACTGCGATTCATGACCCCGCCGCGTTCACCGCTTTGTGCGAGACCGCGAAGGGCGCATTGAAATAAGAAAGACCATGCCGGACAAGTTGTACTTGTCCGGCATTTTTACAGAAAGGAGCACAGTATGGTCACGATTGATTTTACGGGGAAAAACTACATCGTCACCGGCGGCGCCGGGAGCATCGGAAGAGCCATTGTGGAGCAGATCATCGCCTGCGGCGGACGAGTGTGCGCCATTGATGTGGACGAGAAGACCCTGCGGGAAATGGCCCAGGAGTTGCCCGCGGAGCTTTACAGCTGCCGCGCCCTGGATTTGTCCTCCACGGCGGTCATCCGTGAGAATTTCGCGGAGATCATCGCGGATTACGGCCAGCTCCACGGCCTGGTGAACTGCGTGGGTCTCGCCAGCACGATGCTGTTTGAGGACATCACGGAGGCGGAGTGGAACAAGATCATCCAGGTGAACCTGACGGGCGTATTTGCCGCCATCCAGTCTGTGTATACCCACATGAAAGAAAACCGCTACGGCCGCATTGTGAACGTGTCCAGCGTAGCGGGTAAGATCGGCGGCGGCTTGATCGGCCGGGGCGCCTATGCCACCAGCAAGGCGGGGCTGAACGGCCTGACTAAAGTGGTGGCGAAAGAGGGCGGCTCCCATAACGTGTGCTGCAACTGCGTATGCCCAGGCTGGACCGACAGCCGCATGATCAACCATCTGGTAGATGAAGCGAATTACCAGCGATTGAGCGGCATGACCGCCCTGCGCCGTCCGGCGACCCAGCAGGAAGCAGCGTGGCCCGTGGTATTTTACCTCAGCGACCTGGCGTCCTATGTGAATGGCACCGTCAGCGCCGTAGACGGCGGCTTGGTCTACGACGGCTGAAGAAAAACCGCCTGCCATCGGCAGGCGGTTTTATAATGCTTCAATCAGTTCTGTCAGCGCTTCGTGGAATTTCCCCACATGCACACCGTCCACGAACCGATGGTTCAGCTCCATAGAGATATGCAGCGTTTTACGTCCGTTTTCCTCGACGTATTTCCCCCAGGCCAGCCGGGGGATGGAATCATCCTTGTCAAAGTCCCGCTCATTGGTTAGGGCGGTCAATTCCACCCACGGCAGGCAGGAAAGATAGATCAGGTCGTCCGCCTCGGCGGAGAAGTCGATAAACGCCGTCTGCGCCCGGCTTTTCTCCCGGGCCGCCCGGCAAAAGGAAACGATGTCCCCCTCGCAGGGCATCGTCACGATATGGAACCGCTCACTGTCCGGATGCATATCCGTAAAGCTGGGCTCGCGCCCGTCAGACAAAAAAAGCTGCCCATCCTTCAGCAGATACCGAAATGCCTCCACACCGTTGATCGCCTGCGTGCAAAGATAAGTGAGCGCGTAATAAAAGGAAATGTCGTTTTCTTTCACAAAACGGTACAAATTCGTCACATCCTGCCGAAACGTAACGCTGAAAAAAGGCTGAGACATAGGGGAGAAGAAGTCAAAAATCTCTTTCCTGGACCAGTTATCCATAGAAATGGGTGTCATCATGGGCGCATCTCCACTTCCGGCCATGAGCCAAAGTTTTTCGGGAAGAACTGCACAAATACCCGCTGGTCCTCTGGGTGCTGCACAAACATATTGTGCCGGTAATCCACGATTCGGTAAACCAAGGCGGAGTATGTAGCTGTTCCGCCGTCTTTCCAGTGCCCGGGAATGGGTGTGAACAAAACGACCAGCGCAATAATGGCCGCAATGATCCATTTTTTCATAAATGTTCCTCGCTTTCAATCGAAATCTGGATGACCTCCCGCTTTTTCCGCATGGCGTAGAGAATGGTATTCAGCGTTCCCCCGGAACTGCCGTTAAACGCGGCGATGACCACGGAGGAATTGTCCACCATATACCGGTTGCGCCGCATCATGCAATCCGGGGTGTAGCTGTGGCTGACGACGGTCTGATAATCACAGGCGTCGCAGAGGTAGTCCCAGCGGGCCTTTTGTTCTGGGGACCACCGCTGGGCTTGGCCCTCGTAAGGAACGGCGGCTTCCAGCGTGATATCCGGGTGCCCCCGCTGCAGCCGCAGCACCGCTTCGCCGAAATACAGGTCGCAGCCGTTGGCCATTCCGCAGATAAAGTGCCGCACGCCGGATGCGTAGACCGCCTCCACCGCGTCATAAATTTGCTGCTTCAGCGCCACGCACCGGGGGTCGCTTTCCTGAAAGCCCCAGGGAAGCTTGGCCGCGCGATGCCCGGTAAAGCAGCAAGTGGTTTCCGGAACCGGCATAGGTACCTCCAAATTACACAAAAATGAGTTTTTAATATTATACAATACTTCCGATTTTAATGCAAGGTCTTGCAATTTGCCCGGGGATGTGTATAATAGGGGCATAACAACTGAATCGTTGTCTTCGGGGCGGGGTGAAATTCCCCACCGGCGGTATAGTCCGCGAGCCTTTGTGGCATGAACTGGTGTAATTCCGGTACCGACAGTAGAGTCTGGATGAGAGAAGATCGCATCACATTTTTGTGCGTCCGCAGACAATGTCTCGGGCGTTATTTTTATCCCGGAACGGGAAAAGAGAACAAAAATGAGGTGTTTGTATGGGCGAATTACTCCAAGCTGTAAAGGAAAATGTGGAATTTCTGCTGCTCTGTTTATTGATTTTCCTGGCGTTGTTTTTTGTGGCCATGCTCGTAGAGCGTAAGTTCCTGAAAACGCTGAAGGAAGTGAACAAGACCCGCCGCATGGCCTATATTGCCATTTTTTCTGTACTGGCGGCGGTGCTGATGTTCTTTGAAGTCCCGTTGTTTTTTGCGCCCAGCTTTTACGAGATCGATTTCAGCGAGGTTCCGGTACTGATCAGCACGTTTTATCTTGGCCCGGTGGCCGGTGTAACCACGGAATTGCTGAAAATTGTTTTGAAGCTATTGCTGAAAGGGACCAGCACTGCGTTTGTGGGCGATTTTGCTAACTTTGTGATTGGCTGTTCGTTTGTGCTGCCGGCATCTATCCTGTATCATACGAAAAAGTCCAAAGGTACAGCCATCGGCGGCATGGCTTTGGGCACTGCGTGCATGACGGTCTTTGGCAGTGCGTTTAACGCATTTTACTTGATCCCTACGTATTCCACCCTGTTCGGAATGCCGCTGGAAGCAATCGTGGGCATGGGTACGGCGGTGAACAGTTCCATCAACAGCGTAACAACCCTGGTTTTGTTTGCTGTGGTTCCGTTCAATCTGCTGAAAGGCGTATTGGTTTCCATCATCACATTTTTACTCTACAAGCGCGTGGAAAAGCTCCTTGTGGTGCGTGAACAATAACTCCAATCTAACGCTCCTTGAACAAGTCCCCGGTCCTTTGGGACCGGGGGCTTGTTCTTTCCTTTATACGATGGTCCCGCCGCCCAGTACGGTGTCGCCGTCGTACAGCACTACAGCCTGTCCTTTACAAATGGCCCGCTGTGGCGTGTCAAAGTCCACATGCGCCATGTCCGGCCCGGTGGGTGTGACCGTGGCGGGCTGCTGTGCGTGCTTATAGCGGATCTTCGCCTCGCACCGCAGACTGCCCGCCGGACAGTCCAGCGCGCTCCAGTTGAAATCTCTGGCTTCCAGCGATGTGGAGAACAATTCCTCATTCCGGCACAGGATGACCGCGTTGTGTTCCAAGTCCTTTTCTTTCACATACATCGGACAGGGGAGCGCCAACCCCAGCCCCTTCCGCTGGCCGATGGTATACCGAACAATGCCCTTATGCGTCCCCAACACCGTGCCGTTTGCATCCTGAAACGTCCCGATAGGATACGTTTTTCCAGTATACCGCTCCAAAAACGCGGCATAATCCCCATCCGGCACAAAGCAAATGTCCTGACTGTCCCGCTTCCGGGCATTGAGGAATCCCTGTTCCTCTGCGATGGCCCGGACCTCCTCCTTGGTCATACCGCCCAGAGGAAACCGCGTCCGGGACAACTGCGCCTGGGTGAGGGAATAGAGCACATAAGACTGGTCTTTGCTTTCATCCAGCCCCTTTTTCAGCAGAAACCGCCCGTTTGCTTCCTCGATCCGCGCGTAATGCCCCGTGGCCACATAATCGTAACCCAGCGCGTCTATTTGCTGAAAAATCAGGCCGAATTTCAGATATCGGTTGCAGTCGATGCAGGGATTCGGCGTTTCACCCCGTTCATAGGCGGCGACGAACCGGTCGATGACGTGACAGCGGAACGCGTCGGAAAAATCGAATACCCGGAAGGGCATCCCCAGCCGGTCAGCGACGTTCCGGGCGTCTTCCACGTCGCCGGACGCGTCTTTTCCGAATAGCTGCATGGTCATCCCCATGCACGAATCACCCGACTGCCTGCACAGATATGCTGCCACGGCGGAATCCACTCCGCCGCTCATTGCGATCATCGTCCGCGCCATTTCAAACACCTGCCTTTTGCGACATTATAGTACAAGCCCGAAAAATAAGCAAGCGGCACGCTGTTCCGGCGTGCCGCTGACATTATAAAACTTTAGACAAAAATTCGATGGTTCTCGCTTCTTTCGGATTTGCGAAGAACTCCGCCGGGGTGTTTTGCTCCAGAATATGCCCGCCGTCCATGAACAGCACGCGGGTGCCCACTTCCCGGGCAAATCCCATTTCGTGGGTGACGACCACCATGGTCATACCCTCGTTGGCAAGCTCTTTCATCACGTCCAACACCTCGCCGACCATTTCCGGGTCCAGGGCGGAGGTAGGCTCGTCAAACAGCATCAGCTTGGGCTTCATTGCCAAGGCCCGTACGATGGCGATGCGCTGCTTCTGCCCGCCGGAAAGCTGTGCGGGATAAGCGTCCGCCTTATCGGAAAGCCCCACGCGCTGCAGCAGCTTTTCCGCTTCCGCGTCGGCCTCGTCCTGACTCATGAGCTTGGTGCGTACAGGGGCGAGGGTGATGTTCTTGCGGATGGTCATATTGGGGAAGAGGTTGAAGTGCTGGAACACCATCCCCATTTGCCGCCGCACGCGGTCAATGTCCACCTTGGGATCGGTAATGACCGTCCCATCAAAGGTGATGGTTCCGCCGGAGGGGAACTCCAGCAGGTTCAGACACCGCAGGAAGGTGGACTTGCCGGACCCGGAAGGCCCGATGACAACGACTTTTTCACCGGGATGGATGTGCTCGGAGATATCGTCCAGCACCAGATGGTCTCCGAAGGATTTGGACAGATGTTTAACGTCGATCACTTTCCCGCAGCCTCCTTTCCAGTTTGCCCTGTAACCAGGTGAAGACGATCACGATGACTAAGTACATGACGGCCGAGCCGATCAACGGCGGCATATAGTCAAAGGTCCTGCCGCCGATCCGCATGGCGTGATAGGTCAGTTCCGCCGCGCCGATGGCGTTGACCAGAGAAGTGTCCTTAAACAGGGTGATGAACTCATTGCCCAGGGAGGGGAGGATGTTTTTGAAGGCCTGGGGGATCACGATGAAACGCATTGTGTCAAAGTAGTTCAGGCCCAGGGAACGTCCGGCTTCCGATTGCCCGATATCCACGCTCATCAACCCGCCGCGGATGATCTCGGCTACATAGGCGCCGGAGTTGATGCTCAACCCCACGATACCCACCATGACCTTATTCCGGCTGGTGGCGAAAATGACGAAGCCCCAAATCAGCATTTGGACCATCATAGGCGTGCCGCGGATGACGGTGGTGTAAATATTGCACAGCCCGTTGACAAAGCCCAGAAGAAGATTGTGATGTCCCGGTCTCTGCTGGTCGTGGGCGGTACGGACTATGGCGATCAGTAGGCCCAGAATGGTGCCGAACAGCAGGGCGAAAACGGTCATTTCCAGCGTGATGCCCAGACCTTGGAGATAGAGCTTCCAGCGGTCACCCTCAATAAAGGCAACATGAAACCGTGAAAGCGTCCAGTCCAGCCAGATGCCAAAGCGTTGGAACATAAGGGGGCCTCCTTTCTACAATAAAACTGAAAAAGGACGGCCGGTTGGCCGCCCTTTTCGATCCGTCAATTATTCGGCGGTGATGTAACGATCCACGATCTCCTGGAAAGTGCCGTCAGCCTTCAGCTCAGCCATGGCGGCGTTGATCGCTTCCAGCAAAGCGGTGTTGCCCTTGGCCGTACCGATGGCGTAATCCTCAACGGCGTACTCGGTGTCCAGAATGACCAGGCCGTCGTTGGCCGCCACGAAGGACTTCGCGGGCTCGTTGTCGATGACAACGGCGTCCACCTGGCCGTTCACCAGCGCCATGACCGCCAGCGCGCCGGTGTCGAACTCGGTGACGTGGTCCACGCCGTAATCATCGGAGCAGTAGATGCTGCCGGTGGTAGCCTTCTGGGTGCCGATCATCTGGGCGTTGGCCAGGTCGTCAATGGTGGCGATGGGGGAGCCTTCCTTCACGATGACCACCTGAATACCGGTGGCATAGCTGTCGGAGAAGTCCATGAGCTCCAGACGCTCCTCGGTAACGGTCACGCCAGCCATGACGATGTCGCTCTGGCCGACCTGCGCGGCGGTGAGGGCGGCGTCAAAGCCCATATCGTCCACGACCAGTTCCAGACCCAGCTTATCAGCGATGGCCTGGGCCACTTCCACGTCGATGCCCTCGAAGCCGCCGTCATCGGTGGTCATCTCATAGGGAGGGAACGCGGCGTTGGTGGACATATGCAGCTTGCCTTCTTCCACGGTGGTGAAAGTGGGCTCGTTGGTGTTGTCCTCGACCTGTTGGTCGTTGTTGTCATTGTTGTCGTTGTTTTCCGTCTTGGGGCCGCAGGCGACCAGCGTGAAGAGCATGGCGACCGCCAGCAGCAGTGCTGCAAACTTTTTCATTTTATAAACCTCCAAAAATGCGATCACCGGCCGCGTCCTCCCGCAACCGATGGAGCGATATTACCACCAAATGCCCGGAATGTCAATGCGAAAATTGAAAAAAATACAATGATTTCGGAAAAATTATGAATATTTCAGTTATATATTCATCATAATATTCATTATATGCGTTTTTCACAAAGGATTCTGCGTTATCATAAAACTTTATCAAGGATTTATTTATTGACATACAAATCCTGACATGGTAGGATACCAAAAGAGGTGGTAGCCATGGTTGGAACGACCCTGAAGCGCTTCTTGCAGGAGCGCAATTTAAATGTAAACGAATTGTCCCGGCGCACGGGCATTTCGCCTCAGACCCTGTACAGCATCATCAAGCGGGACAGCATGAAAATCGACTTTGACATGCTGCTGCGCCTGTGCGAAGGGCTGGACGTGCCGGTAGAGGTATTTTATGAAGCCTGCGGCGGCCGGCCTATGGCGGGGAAGCTGCCGGACCTGGAGGAATGGGACCTGGTGCAAAATTACCGAAAGCTGGATCCCCACGGCAAGCGGCTGACCCAATTAGTGATCGACGCGGAGCTGATCCGCACGGAACAGACCGCCGAACCGCCGTCCGCGCCGAAAACGAAGGTCATCCCCATTTACCGCACCCCCGCCGCGGCGGGTTACGCGTCCCCGGCCTTTGGCGAGGATTACGACGATTTCACCGTAGACGATTCCGACCCCGCGGATTTCGCCTTTCGCGTCAGCGGAGACAGCATGGAACCGTACATCCCGGACGGCTCGATCCAAAAAGTCAAACGCGGCGCCATCATCTATGATGGGGATGTGGGGCTGTTTTTCGTAGACGGAGACATGAAGTGCAAACAATACTGCCAGGACTACCACGGCGGTGTGCATCTGCTGTCCCTGAACCGGGACCGGGCGGACGCGGACGTGCATATCCCACCTAGCGCGGGGATCACGCTGATGTGCTTTGGAAAGGTGCTTTTGCCGGAGCGGGTCGCGCTGCCGGATATGTAATAGAGATGATACAAGGTTAGGATGAAAGAAATGAGAAAGAGACCAATCTGGTGGCTGCCGGTCCTGACACTGGCGCTGCTGACCCTTTGGGGGTGCAAGTCCAACGATATGCCGGAGATAGAGGCCCCGGACCAGTCCCAAAGCGGACTGAATACCCCGGTCCCTACGCCGTCTCCGGAACCGAAAGAACCCATTGTGATTTCCATGGTAGGGGACTGCACCCTGGCGTCCAGCCAGTATAACAGCGATTTTGAGACCGTGGTGGGCGACAACTACGCCTGGCCCTTTGCGGGCTGTGTGGATGTGCTGTCGGAAGACGACTTCACCATTGCGAACCTGGAATGCAGCTTTTCGGAAACGCCCCTGTACGGCGCAACGACCTTCTATTTCTGCGGCCCGGCGGAGTACGCGAATATCCTCACCGAGGGCAGCGTAGAGTGTGCCACCATGGGCAATAACCACGCCACGGACTTCGGCCAGACGGGGATCGACAACACAACGGCCTGTCTGGATAAGGTAGGCGTGGAGCATGTAGTGGGCAGCGAGGGCAAAATATTCGACGTAAACGACATGAAGCTGGGCGTATACGTCACGCCTTGGACGGTGAACGGATCCTGGACGCCTATGCCGGAGAACATTACCAACGGTGTACAGGCGCTGAAAGACCAAGGGGCGGATTTCATCATCGTGTGCTGTCACTGGGGGATCGAAGGGTCCTACCGAGTCACCCAAAGCCAGATCGACGCGGCCTACGCCGCCATCGACGCCGGGGCCAACGTGGTCTGCGGCACTCACCCCCATGTGCTGCAGCGCACCGAGGAATATAACGGCGGCTATATCTATTACAGCCTGGGGAATTTCAGTTTCGGCGGCAACACGAATCCCCGGGACAAGGATACCTGCATTGCCCAAATCGTAATAGAGCAGGACGAGACAGGCGGCTATTACCTGAAAGAGACCCGGGCCATCCCGTACCGCCTGACCAGCATCACCCAGAAAAACGACTACCAGCCGGTGCCCTATGACCCGGACAGCGACGAGTACGCCCGCACGGTGTCCAAGCTGGACGGCACGTTCAATGGCCCGGACCTGTCGGTGGACTATTCCAACCTCACCGGCGGGGGCGGCGGCAGTTCGGAGCCCGCCGATGAGCCGTCCGGCAGCGAGGGAGGCGAGTAAATGGACAGACCCTATCCCTCTGTATCGGTCACGGAAAAAGCGGCCCGTTCCCTGCGGGCGGGACACCCCTGGGTCTACGGCGACGAAGTGACCGCCGTGACCGGAATGCCGGAAAACGGCGGCATCGTAGATGTATACAGCCTCAAAGGCAAGTGGCTGGGCGCGGGATTTTATAATGATAACTCGAAAATCCGTGTCCGTATCCTGTCCACGAATACCAACGACCGCTTTGACGACGCTTTCTGGTACCGGAAGCTGCAGTGGGCGCTGGAGTATCGAAAAACGGTCATGGGGGAAGACTTTTCCGCCTGCCGTCTGATTTTCGGCGAGGCGGACGGTTTCCCGGGCCTGACGGTAGACCGCTTCGGCCCGGTCCTGGTGGCTCAGGTATTGAGCCTGGGCATCGACCGGCGGAAAGCCATGCTGTTCAACACGCTGGCGGAGCTGCTGCGGGAAATGGGAGAGACTATCGGCGTTGTCTACGAGCGCAGCGACGTTGCGATCCGGGAAAAGGAGGGCCTGCCCCAGACCACGGGCTATTTCCTGGGAAACGGGGACGGGCATGTCCAAATCACGGAAAACGGCGTGCTGTATGACGTGGATTACATCAACGGTCAGAAGACCGGCTTTTTCCTGGACCAGAAATACAACCGCGCCGCTGTGGCGAAGCTGGCCCCGGGCAAGCGGGTGCTGGACTGCTTCACCCATACCGGCGCTTTCGGCCTGAACTGTGCCAAAGCCGGCGCGGAGCATGTGCTCAGCATAGACGTATCGGAAACGGCCCTGTCTGCCGCCCGGCGCAACGCCGCCTTAAACGGCCTGACCAACATCGACTTCCAATGTGCCGACGTGTTCCAGCTGCTCACGGACCTGTCTGCCAAGGGAAAAGGGGCGTACGACCTCATCATCCTGGACCCGCCCGCGTTCACCAAAAGCGGCGCGACGGTAAAAAGCGCGGTCCGGGGCTATAAGGACATCAACCTGCGGGCGATGAAACTCCTGCCCCGGGGCGGATATCTGGCGACCTGCTCCTGTTCCCATTTCATGACGGAGCCGCTGTTTGTGGAAATGCTCCAAGCTGCGGCAAAGGACGCCCATGTGACCCTGCGCCAGATCGAAGCCCGACAGCAGTCTGCGGACCACCCGATTTTATGGAATGTCCCGGAGACGAACTACTTGAAGTTTTATATCTTCCAAGTGGTATAAAGAACTCCCCTCGCAGAAGCGAGGGGAGTTCTATCGTTATTTCTCCAATTCAAACGCGTCTTTTATGAACCGCTCTACATCCTCCATGGAATCATAGCACGCGATGGCGACCTGATTGCCCATGGTGCCTGCCAGTGCGTCAGGCATCCGGGTGAACAGCTTCGCGTGCTCGCCGCACTGTTCCTCCAGCTCCGCCAGGGAGCGCACGTAAGAATTCTCATCCCGCCGCCCGGCGTAGACGCAGTAGCTGTGCGGGCCGTCATACGTATGCCGCAGTTCGTCAAAAGCGACCATATCAGCCCAGATCTGGTACACATCGGCGCTCTGGGAAAAATTCAGCATATCCGGCGTATACCCCCCGGCGGGACGCATATTGACTTCCAAAGCCACGATATTGCCCACATCGCCAAGGCCGTCCTTTGCCTCAGTCAGACGGAAAAATTCCAAATGGAAAAACCGGCTCGCTGCGCCGAAGGCCTGTAAGGTTGCCTTTCCGGCGGCCTCCACATCAGCGGGGACCTCCTTGTCCACATAATAATAAGTAGGCACGCCCTCGTTGACCATATCCATAATAGAATTCCGTGTAATATGGCTGGCGGCGAAGAGCACCTCGCCTTTGGAATTGCAGATGCCGTCATAGGTGGTCACATGCCCGGAGACGTATTCTTCCATGAGATACGGCGTTTCCGGCACATCTTGAAAGAATGCCTCCATATCCGCGTCGCTCTCCAGCCGCCAGGTGGCCACGGCACCCACGCCGTTGTCCGGCTTGACCACCACAGGATAACCGACCTTTTTGGCAAACGCCACCCCCTTTTTCAAGGTTGTCACCGGAGCACACCGTGCGGTGGGGATACCGGCCTTTTTGTAAAAGGACTTCATGGCGCTTTTGCTTTTGAATTTCCCAATTTCGTGGGACTTCAGCCCTGTGGTGATATTGAAGTCCGTCCGCAGCGCGGCGTCCAGTTCCAGCCAGTACTCATTATTGCTTTCTACCCAGTCCATTTTGCCATACCGCCCGGTGAAATACCCCATGGCCCGCACCATCTGGTCGTAATTTTCCAGGCTGTCGACTTTGTAATACTCCGTCAACGCGCTTTTCAAATCGGGATGCAGGTCATCAAACGCCGCGTCGCCGATGCCCAGCACATTCACGCCGTTTTCCTTGAGCCGAATGCAGAACCAGCGGTAAGCCTCCGGGAAATTGGGAGAGATAAACACAAAATTCAAAATGTCTCATCCTTTCGCTTCCAAGTAGATGAATGAGATTATATATGACCGGATTTGAAAATACAAGCACAGATTTGCATTTTTTTCATAATTATGATAAGATGAGCCGAAATCCACAGGAGGTGCGCTATGCACATTGAATATCACAAGGAATACAGCCATCACCTGGGCCGGGACATGGAGTTCAAGGTCTATGGCCACGCAGGGAAGCCGGCGTTTGTCGTACCGTGCCAGGACGGCCGTTTTTACGACTGGGAGGGCTTCGGAATGCTGGAGACCCTGGAAGATTACCTGGAATCCGGCCGTTTGCAGCTGTTCACCGTGGACACCATTGATAAAGAGACGGTCTCCGCCGTGGACGGCAACCCCTACGACCGGGTCCGCCGCCACGAGGCCTGGTACAACTACGTGGTAGAAGAGCTGGTCCCCCGCATCCACGAGATCAACGGCACCGGGCAGGGGATTTTGTCCACGGGCTTTTCCATGGGCGCATACCACGCGGCGAACTTCTTTTTCCGCCGCCCGGACATTTTCGACAGCCTGATCGCCCTGTCCGGCACCTATGACACCCAGGACATGTACGGCGGCTATGTAGACGAGGTCGTCTATGCCAACGACCCTTGCCTGAGCCTGTCCGGGATGCCCTGTGACCATCCGTATATTCAGATGTTCAACGAGCGCCGGGCGGCGATCTGCGTGGGGCAGGGGGCCTGGGAGGAACAGCTTCTCGCCGGCACCCGCCGCCTGGACGCGGTACTGAAAGAAAAGGGAATCAACGTCTGGGTAGACTATTGGGGCCTGGACGTGAACCACGACTGGCCCTGGTGGAAAAAGCAGATCCGGTACTTTTTGCCTTACATTCTGGGTGAATAAGGGAACCTTTTCCCGGCCGCTCCGTCTAAATGAAAAAAGGAGGGCCAGCCATGAAACGAGAATTTGCCAGCATCCTCTTATTGTCCCTGCTGCTGGCCGGCTGTGGAGCAAAAGCGCCCGCCCCGCAAACGCCGCTGGAGACCGCGGCCGAGCGTTACACCCTGGAGCAGGCGAAAGCGGAAAACTGCGTGGTGTTTGAGGATAGCGTCGTGACCGCCGGGCAGGACCAATGGGACACGTTTGTGGAAACCACAAAGTCGGGCACACCGTCGGAGATCCGTTTGGTAACCTATTACACTCTGGACCCGGAACGCTGTTCCCCGGAGTATTACGAATCCGCCAAGGACGATTACCCCATGCTGCTTGTAGAAGACCTGTCCTATGACGGCGAGACCTATACCGACCGCTATTTTGACGAGGGTAAAGAATATACAGGGATTTACCGGTACCTGAAGCGCTTTGACGAAATGCCTCACACAGATACCCCGGAATACAGCCTGGTCATTTATATGCTCTTGAACGATGAGAGGGCGACGTACTCCGACTACATGGCCGCCGCGCTCAGTTCCGATTTCCGTACCGAGCGGGTGGAAGGCACGGTTGTCTATTTTGCCAAGGAACCGATTGAGTGAAACAAAACAGCCCTCCGCATTGCGGAGGGCTGTTCGTTTTGCTTTTTACAGGATATTCATCAAATTGAATGCCAGGATCAAGCCGCTGAACACGATCGACACCGTAGAGCACAGCTTGATGAGGATGTTCAGTGACGGCCCGGAGGTATCCTTAAACGGATCGCCCACGGTATCGCCTACAACAGCGGCCTTGTGCTGATCGGAGCCCTTACCACCGTGATGGCCGGACTCGATGTACTTCTTGGCGTTATCCCAAGCGCCGCCGGCGTTGGACATGAACACGGCCATAGCGAAGCCGGTAACAGACACGCCGCCCAGCAGACCCACCACACCGATGGGGCCAAGCACCAGGCCGGTGAGAATAGGCACGATGATTGCCAGCAGGGCAGGCGCGACCATCTCATGCAGCGCGCCCTTGGTGCACAGGGAGACGCAGGACGCGTAATCCGGATCAGCTTTGAAGTCCATAATGCCGGGAATTTCCTTAAACTGCCGCCGTACTTCCACCACGATAGATTCCGCGGCTTTCTGCACAGCGCTCATAGTGAACGCGGAGAACACAAAGGTCAGCATCGCGCCGATGAACAAACCGACAAGCATCAAAGGATTGGTCAAAGACAGGTCCAGCACCTCTGCGGTGTTGCTCTGAACGATATCCACATAGGACACCAACAGTGCCAGCGCGGTGAGGGAAGCAGAGCCGATGGCAAAGCCCTTGCCAGTGGCGGCGGTGGTATTGCCGAGAGAATCCAGTGCGTCAGTGCGTTCACGGACCTCTTCCGGCAATCCGCTCATTTCGGCGATACCGCCGGCGTTGTCGGCCACGGGGCCGTAAGCGTCGGTCGCCAGCGTGATGCCCAGGGTAGACAGCATTCCCACCGCGGCGATGCCGATACCGTACAGGCCCATGTTAAAGGACGAAGCGCCGCCGGCGGCGAAGAAGCTCACCAGCACGGCCACGGCTACGATGAGGATAGAAGCCATGGTAGACTTCAGCCCCAAAGAGATACCGCCGATGATAACGGTGGCAGAGCCGGTCTCAGACGCGGCCGCCAGTTCCTGGGTGGGCTTATATGTATCAGAGGTATAATACTCGGTAAAGTACCCGATGGCGCAGCCGCCCACCAAACCGCAGAGAATGGCCACGTACACGCCCATGTTGTGAACGATAAAATACGTCAGCGGCGCAGCGGCGAGGGCTGACAGCCCGGCGGCCAGATAAGTACCGGTGCGCAGGGATTTCAGCAGAGACATCTGGTCCGCGTCCTCTTTGGTCTTCACGAAGAACGACCCGATGATGGAGCACACGATGCCGCACACAGCCAGGAGGATAGGAAGCATCATACCGTTCCATCCATAGCCCGCGATGGCGCCCAGGGAGAACGTCGCCAGAATAGACCCGACATAGGACTCATACAAATCCGCGCCCATACCGGCCACGTCGCCCACGTTGTCGCCCACGTTGTCGGCGATGGTTGCGGGGTTGCGGGGGTCATCCTCGGGGATGCCGGCCTCGACCTTACCTACCAGGTCAGCGCCCACGTCAGCGGCCTTGGTGTAGATACCGCCGCCCACACGGGCGAACAGGGCCATAAAGGAAGCGCCCATGCCGTTCATGACCATGATATTGCCCAGCACGACGGGGTCGTCCACATGGAACACATAGCGCAGCAGGGTGTACCACAAAGTAATATCCAGCATACCCAGGCCCACCACAGTAAAGCCCATGACAGACCCGGAGGAGAACGCGACGCGCAGACCCTTGTTCAGGCTCTCGGACGCGGCCCAGGCGGTGCGGGCGTTGGAATTGGTGGCGATCTTCATGCCGAACAGTCCGGCCAGCATGGACCAGATACCGCCCGTCACGAAAGCGAAGGGGGTAAACTTGGACAGCATCTTCCCGCCGGAGGCAAAGGCGATGACCAGCAGAACGATAAACACAACAATAAAAACTTTGATTACAGTTGTGTACTGCTGTTTCAGGTATGCGTTAGCACCCTCGCGGATGCTTGCCGCGATTTTCTGCATTTTCTCGTTTCCCTCGGAATAGCGCATCACCTTGCCCCGCTGAATAAACGCGAACACAAGGGCGACGATCGCACCGGCGAAACCGAGTAAGAAGAGATTTTCCATCTTGAAGTCTCACTCCTATTATTTCTTTTTTCGGGCAGGGGTTTCCGGGAAAGCCGGAAATGGCCCTATCACATCAACACATTATACAAGATTGCCACAGATTTTTCAATCATGTTTTACAGTTTTTGGGAAAAACTCCGCTTATCACAAAGGCACCTGTCAAAATTTGTGACAGGTGCCGAAAATGTTTGTGATGAAATTAACTTTGCCGGAAGATATTGCATTTCTGCATTGAAAACAAGCAAAATGCAAGAAATCCCTGCAATTCATGCGCCGATTTGCCGTCCGGTGTGATCGATGGTGTAGTCACCGGATAAAATAAGTTCAGAGACAGGAACGATCTCATACCCGTTGGACTGGAGATACTCGATGATATCCGCCAGGGCCTCGGGGGTATGCAAAGCGGCGTTGTGGAACAGCACGATACTCCCGCTTGACACATTGGTGGTCACCCGGGTATAGATTTCTTTCGCGGACAAATCTTTCCAGTCCAGACTATCTCCGCTGGCAGCGGATGGAACTGCCAACGGAATAATCCTGGCCCGTCAGCAGGCTGACGGGCCGAATGTCGATGCGCTCGTGGAGTAGTTCATAGTGCTTGTCTATGTAACTGGCTACCGCATCCCGGTGTGATGACTGCTGTACCAAGGTCAATCGGGGCCAGCTTGCCGCAGATCGCTTTCAGCTTTTTTGCCCCGGCCGCTTGAAAGATCGCGCTGCAGACTCCGCTGCCTATCTGCAAATTTGTATTTATGGCATAGTTCGCCCTCCATCAACTATATTCTAATTTTTTATTCTACGAAGTTTCCCGAAAAAGTCAAATCGTATGAAAACACGAAACAGAAACCGATGGAAAATGTCATTTGTATAATTTGGAAATTCTTGTGAGAATTTGTTGTTAGATATTACTCTTGAAACAAGAAAATTTTTCCAATATAATATATGTATTCGTTAGTGATTCCAAACAAATTGAAGCAGAGGGGAAGAATGTCTATGAGCACTGAATTTCCCGCCCACATACGGCTCGGCGAGGGAGACCCCGCAGTGCAGAGCGTGCAAGAGCACTGTCGGGAAACGGCGCAAATTGCCGCGGAGACGCTCCGCGCCATTGGATTGGGGTCCGGCGCGTATCTGGCAGGGTTGTTACACGATGCGGGGAAATTTACACAGGCATTTCGCTACTATTTGGAATGCGCGGCTCGCGGGGAACCGGTCAGCCGTGGACGTGTGAATCATACGTTCGCGGGGACGCGGTATCTGCTTACCCGTTATCATGACAGCGGGAACTATGGGGATATGGGCCCCATCGTAGCGGAGTTACTGGCCTATGCGGTGGGTGCGCATCATGGGTTATTTGATTGTATGGGCAGCGAGAAACGCCCCCACGGGTTTCAGCATCGCATAGATGATACAAGTATTGACTACGAATCAGCGATGGCGGAATTCCTTGCCCAATGCGCCGGACAGGAGGAACTGGATGCCCTGTTCCGGCAAACGGTAGAAGAACTGACGCCGGTATTGGAGCATCTGCAAAAATTAGCGCAAAACAATGAACACTGCTACGACGAGATTCCATTTTATTTGGGCTTGCTTGCCCGATTGCTGTTATCTTGTGTGATCGAGGGAGACCGCAGGAATACAGCGCACTTTATGAACGGCGCCGAATTTCCGGATTTTCAAGAAGACCACACGCCGATGTGGCGGGAATGCCTTTCCCATGTGGAAACAAGATTGAATCAGTTCCCGCAGGATACCCCGATCGCTCAGTCCCGCCGGACGATCTCCGACCGCTGCCGGGCCTTTGCCGACCGTCCGGGCGGTGTTTACCGTCTGAATGTGCCCACAGGCGCGGGAAAAACCCTCAGTTCGCTGAGATATGCTCTGGCGCACGCGGCGCGGTGGAATCGAACACGGATCATTCTGGTTTCGCCGCTGCTGTCTATTTTGGATCAAAATGCCAAAGCGGTGCGGGATGCCATTGGAAATGATGCGCTTATCCTGGAGCATCATTCCAACGTAGTCAGGGAACCGGACGCCGATGATGCGCTGATCGACGGCGCGTCCCCGGAACTGCTTGCGGAGAATTGGGGGGCACCGATCGTCATCACAACGCTGGTGCAATTATTGAACACGCTGTTTTCCGGCAAGACCACATGCATCCGCAGGTTCCAGGCTCTGGTAGGAAGCGTATTGGTCATCGACGAGGTGCAAACCGTCCCCACGCGGATGCTGACGCTGTTTAACCTTGCGGTCAACTTTTTGGCGGAGGTCTTTCATACCACCGTGGTGCTGTGTTCCGCCACGCAGCCGTGTCTGGAAAGCACACCGCACCCCATTGTTTTCCCCATGGAGGAGATCGTGCCCTATGACCCCATGCTGTGGAAAGTATTTGCCCGCACAACATTGATCGACGCCGGAACCAAAACACTACGGGAGATCCCGCAGTTTGCCACAAAACTCTTGGAACAAACGGACAGCCTTCTGATCGTGTGCAACAAGAAGTCGGAAGCGGAGTTTCTATATCGGGAATTATCCCAGGGACCGGAATGCTGTTTCCATTTGTCCGCGTCTATGTGCTGGGCACACAGACAGCGTGTGCTGCACAAACTCTACCGGTCTTTGCAGCAGCCAGGGAAAACGATTTGTGTCGCGACGCAGGTGATCGAAGCTGGTGTGGACATTTCTTTTGGCTGCGCGATCCGTTTGGCTGCCGGTTTGGACAACCTCATCCAGACAGCCGGACGGATCAACCGAAATGGGGAATGTGACCGTTTGCTGCCGGTCTATGTGGTGTCCCAGGACGAGAAACTGTCGATGCTCGAAGACATCCATCACGCCAAAACCGCCATGACCAGCCTGTTGGCACGGTTCCGAAGCGCGCCGGAGGTATTTCAGAATGATCTCGCGTCTGATGCCGCGGTAAGGTATTACTACCAGAAATTATATAAGGAAATGAAGCAGGAGTTTCAGGATTACACGTTGGAAAAAAGGTTAGGGCTGCCGTCGCTGTACTCCATGCTTTCTTCCAACGAACGGTGGGCAAATAACAACCATTTTGCGCTGAATCAGGCGTTTAAAGAAGCGGGCGCGAGGTTTCAGGTGTTTGATGACGCGTCTCAAGATGTGATCGTCCCCTATGAAGACGGCGCGAAATGCATTGCGGAGTTGTGCAGTGAACGGGCCGGGCGGGATATCCCATATTTGCAAAGCTGCCTTGACCGGGCAAAACCGTATACCGTTTCACTGTTCGCGTATCAGCTCAAGTGGCTGGCGGAAAAGGGCGGACTGACGTCCGTCTGCGACGGAAAGGTGCTGGTGCTGATGCCGGAATACTATGGTGAGACCGGTGTGTTGACACAGCAGATGGAACAAGCATATTTGGAGGTGAATTCGTGATGAAAAACACGCGGTATCCCAATGAAGTGCAGTTTCAAGTGAGCGGAGATTACGGACTGTTCTCAGACCCCATTACCCGCGTAGGCGGGGAGCGGTGCAGCTATCAGGTGCCAACCTATGAAGCGCTGAAAGGGATTTTGGCCAGCGTCTATTGGAAGCCGACGCTGATTTGGTATATTGATGAGGTCCGGGTGATGGAACAGATCCGAACGGAAGTGAAAGGCATTCGCCCCATCAAGTACAGCGGCGGAAATGATTTGGCCTATTACACTTATTTGAAACACTGCCGGTATCAGGTGCGCGCGCACTTTGAATGGAACGAAAACCGGCCGGAACTGATTTCGGACAGGAATGAAAACAAGCATCATAATGTGGCCCGGCGCATGATTAAAAAAGGGGGCCGCCGGGATGTGTTTCTGGGAACGCGGGAATGCCAGGGCTATGTTGAACCCTGTGAGTTCGGAGACGGCGCGGGTGCCTATGACGACGTTCCGGAATTGAGTTTCGGCTTGATGTTCCATGGCTTTACATACGCGGACGAGGCGTATTCCGAGGAGACGAAAGATCAAATGACAGCGCGGTTTTGGTATCCGGTGATGAAAAACGGGATCATTCGCTTCCCCCGCCCGGAAGAATGCCCCCTGCATAAACCCATCCGTCCTATGCAAATGAAGCTGTTTGGAGAAGATAACGGGAACTTCTCCGGCCTAAAAGAATTTGGGGAGGTGGAGTAAATGGGCTTGCTGCAAAAAGCAGTGGAGACCTATGACGCGCACAAATCCCGCATAGGAAAGTATTATGACGGGGAAAAGATTCCGCTTGTACCCATTGGACACATTGTGACCAACGCGGGAATTGAAGTTACCATAGATGCGAACGGTAAGTTCGTAGAAGCCAGGCTCGTGGATAAGAACGAACCGAAGATCATCATTCCTATTACCGAAGAATCCGCGGGCCGGACCAGCGGTGGACGTGCTCATCCATTATGCGACAACCTCGATTATGTGGCGGCTTACAACAAGAAGAAGCATGCGCTGTACCTGGAAGAACTTTCAGAATGGGCGAATTCTAAGTATTCCCACCCCTTGCTTCCGCCGATTCTTGCCTATGTCACTGGAGGGACAATTGAGGAAGACCTACTCTGTTCTGGACTAATTCAGTTAAATGATAACGGAGTACTGGATAAAGAAAAACTAAAACTATTGATTTGCTGGCGTGTCGTCGGCCTTGACGTTGAGGATGAGGCCTGTTGGAAAAGCACATCGTTGTTTAACGCCTATACGGAATGGTACCAGCTGAAATGCGGGGAAAGGGCGTCGGAACTTTGCATGGTATCCGGAGAATGGGCAATGCCCGCGATACAGCACCCGAAGGGGATCATGCCGATCAATGGGAACGCCAAGCTGATTTCTTCCAACGACACAAGCGGTTTCACGTATCGGGGCCGCTTTACGGATGATACCCAGGCAGTATCTGTGGGATACGCTGCGTCCCAAAAGGCCCACAATGCCCTGCGCTGGGTGATCGGAAATCAGGGCGTGTTGGAAGGGGTCCGGATGTTCGTGTGCTGGAATCCCCAAGGGCACCCCACTCCGTCACTGCCGTTGCCGATGATGTTGAACAGGGAAGAGAAGCCGCCGGTTACTCCCACGGCGTTCAGGGAGAACTTGAAAAAGACGCTGGAAGGGTATCGAAAACAATTACTGGAGGGGGAAGACGGCGTAGTGATCGCGGCGTTTGACGCGGCGACTTCCGGGCGGCTGTCCGTCACCTATTACAATGAACTGACAGGTTCTGATTTTCTGCAACGGCTATATTACTGGGACAGCACATGCTGTTGGTGGAACGGAATGTATGGCATTGAATCGCCCAGTCTTTATGAAATCGTGCAGTTCGCGTTTGGAACCCTTCAAGGAGAAAAAATGAAAGCGGATGACCGGGTGGCAGGACAGCAGATCCAACGGCTGATCGCCTGCCGGGTGGACAAGTCCATGTTCCCCCAAGACATTGAGCGGGCCCTGGTGGAAAAAGCGTCCAATTTGCAGCTTTACGGCAGCGGCAACCGGGCAAAATTGCTGTTCATTGCCTGCGCCGCAGTTAAGAAATATCGACATGACAGATTCAAGGAGGATTGGGAAATGGCATTGGAACCGGAACGCGAAGACCGCAGCTACCAGCTTGGCCGCCTGCTGGCGGTCCTGGAAAAGGCGGAACGGGACAGCTACAATCAAAATGAGGCGCGGGAGCCGAACGCCATGCGGATGCAGTCGGCCTTTACACGGCGTCCGTTTTCCGTCGGATGCCTGGTCTGGGAACAGGTGAAAAAAGCGTACTACCCCAAATTGAACCCGTGGCTCAGAGGATACTATGACCAGCTAATCGGCCAAATTATGGAACAGTTGAGCCGGTATTCAGAGCGTGAATTGAACCGCCCGCTGGCGGATACTTACTTACTGGGCTACTATCTCCAGAAGAATGACTTATACACATCGAAGAAAGAAAAGAAAACGGAGGAAGCGTAAAATGGGAGTATTGCAAAATAAAATCGACTTTGTCGCACTGGTTTCAGTAGAACGCGCGAACTGCAACGGAGATCCCTTGAACGGCAACCGCCCACGCACGGATTATGAAGGCTTTGGAGAAATCTCAGACGTGTGCGTCAAGCGGAAAATCCGGAATCGGATGCAGGATCTCAATCATCAAATATTCGTCCAGTCCGATGACCTCTGCGACGATGGCTGTGGAAGCTTGAGCGAGCGGGCTTCCAACACCATGAAGGGAATTAAGGAACGGGAGGAATATTCAAAGCTGGCCTGCGAGACATGGTTGGATGTGCGGACGTTTGGACAGGTATTCGCGTTCAAAGATACGAAGGGCCTCTCCGTAGGAATCCGCGGCCCGGTGTCGATCCATCAGGCGGTGAGCGTTTCGCCTGTGGAAGTTGAGAGTATGCAAATTACAAAAAGCGTGAGCGGTGAAAAGCGGGAAAAAGGAGAAAACCGCGCTTCCGACACCATGGGTTCGAAGCATTTCATTCGGTTTGGCCTGTACAAGATCAAGGGCTCCATCAATGTACAGCTGGCGGAAAAAACCGGCTTTACGGAAGAAGACGCGGAGACGGTGAAAGAGTGCCTGCGCACGCTGTTCGTGAATGACGCGTCCTCTGCCCGCCCGGACGGTTCTATGGAGGTCGTGAAGCTCTATTGGTGGAAGCACAACTGCAAAGAGGGGCAGTATTCGTCCGCGAAGGTGCACCGCAGTGTGCAGGTGAAATTGAAAGACGAGACGGCCATTCCGACCAGCGTAGAAGATTATGAGATCACACTGACGCCGTTGGAAGGCCTGACCCCGGAGATCATCGATGGCGTATGAGGAAGAAGATTTCCTACAGCTTTCGGGAATTCAGCATTTCCTGTTTTGCCGGCGTCAGTGGGCGCTGATCCATCTGGAACAGCAATGGTCGGAAAATCTGCGAACGGTTGACGGACAATTGCTGCATCAAAATGCCCATGACCCCGAACTTCGCACGATGCGGGGCGATCTGCTCACGGTGCGGGGGATGAAGATCCACTCCGAAAAATTAGGCCTGTCCGGCGAGTGCGACGTTGTGGAATTCCGGCGGGATACGAATGGCGTACCGCTGTCGTTTACAGATGGATTGTGGCGGGTGTATCCCGTGGAGTATAAACGGGGCAATGTAAAATGCACCCCGGTCGACGAAGCGCAGCTCTGCGCGCAGGCGATCTGTCTGGAGGAGATGTTGTGCTGTGAGATATCGGAGGGCGCGCTGTACTATGGAGAAATCCGGCGGCGGCACGTAGTTCAGTTTACCAAGGAACTCCGGGACGTGGTGCGGGAAACATCGGAAGAGATGCATCGAATTTTCCAACGGGGAAGCACGCCCCGCGTGAAGCCCACGAAGTCCTGCAACGCCTGTTCTCTGAAAGACCTGTGTTTGCCCGGCCTGGTGCGGAGCCCGTCTGTATCGGAATATCTCCGCGCAAAATTGGAGGACTTGCCGTGAGAAAGCTGTTAAATACATTGTTTGTCACGTTGGAAGACGCATATGCCGCTTTGGATGGCGAAAACGTCGTCGTGCGCCAGGGGGAACGCATAGCGGGACGGTTCCCGCTGCATATCCTTGAGAGCATCTATCTGTTTTCCTATGCGGGGGCATCTCCCGCACTGATGGGAAAGTGCGCCGATATGGGGATCGACCTGGTCTTTCTCAGCCCAAGGGGGCGTTTTTACGCACGGACCTGCGGTGCTTCCCGGGGAAATGTACTCCTGCGCCGCACCCAGTATCGAATCGCGGACGACCCAGTTCAAAGCTGCCGGATCTCACGAAACTTTATTTTCGGCAAACTGGCAAATGCGAGAGCGGTTCTAAACCGCACCCGCCGGGATCATCCCCTGCGGATCGACCGGGAAACTTTCGAACAGGCGTCCCTGCAGCTGCGAGGCCTCATGGAACAGGCATTGGCGGAGACTTCACCGGAAGCGCTGCGCGGCTTGGAAGGCGCCGGCGCCACGGTCTATTTTCGGCTTTTTGATGAAATGATTCTGCAAAACAAAGAGACGTTTTTCTTCCGTGGCCGCAGCCGCCGTCCGCCGATGGACCCTGTGAATGCGCTGCTGTCATTTGTCTATACAATGCTGGGGACAGACTGCGCATCGGCGTTGGAAACCGTAGGCTTAGATGCCTATGTAGGGTTTCTCCACCGGGACAGGCCCGGCCGAACCTCCCTCGCGCAAGACCTGATGGAAGAACTGCGCCCATGCATCGCGGATCGCTTTGTTCTCACCCTGATTAACGACCGGGTAGTGAACGCAGGAGACTTCGACACGCAGGAAAACGGCGCGGTGCTGCTGACACCTGACGGTCGGCGCAAGATACAAAAAGAATGGCACAGCAGAAAACAGGGAAAAATCGTCCACCCGTTTTTGAAAGAGAAGATCGAATGGGGCTTGGTGCCCTATGTGCAGGCGTTGCTTCTTGCTCGATGCTTACGGGGTGATTTGGACGCATATCCGCCGTTTTTGTGGAAGTGAGGCCGTATGCTGGTTATCATTAGTTATGATGTAAACACGGAGGACGCGTCAGGGAGACGGCGTCTGCGGCAAATTGCCCGGCAGTGTGTGAATTTCGGACAGCGTGTCCAGAATTCAGTGTTCGAGTGTTGTTTGGACGAAGCCCAGTATCGTCGGCTTCAAGCAAAATTGTGTGAGATCATGGACCCGGCAAAAGACAGTCTGCGGTTCTACAAACTTGGCGAGCACTACCACGGAAAGATTGAGCATTTTGGAACCAAAGCCGGATATCAAGCGGATGACGCGCTGATTTTGTAGTGCGATGGTGAAGCATACACAAAATTCCCGAGACGTTCGCACGCAAAATCAGCACAGTTTTCCCTCAATAATAGAAACGTGAAACAAATTGATATTGTGAAATAGAGATTCTATTCATAGCCTTTTGCAAAAATTGACGAATAGGAAAGCAAAAATTTGTCATTTTTTGCCGTCGCACCCCGCCAGGGGTGCGAGGATTGAAATAGCTTGTCCATTTTTAATATAAAACCTACACTCATGTCGCACCCCGCCAGGGGTGCGAGGATTGAAATTGCCGCCAGACCATCTATAACGAGATCAAGCGGGGGTCGCACCCCGCCAGGGGTGCGAGGATTGAAATAGCCATACAGTGTCAACGTCTCCGATCTCCGACGTCGCACCCCGCCAGGGGTGCGAGGATTGAAATCTCCGTTATCTTTACGTTGTACGGCACAGATAATAGTCGCACCCCGCCAGGGGTGCGAGGATTGAAATAATTTGTGGATTTGGTTTGTCATCGTCAGGCGGTAGTCGCACCCCGCCAGGGGTGCGAGGATTGAAATAATTTGTGGATTTGGTTTGTCATCGTCAGGCGGTAAGGTCGCACCCCGCCAGGGGTGCGAGGATTGAAATTACGTACGCAAGAGCGGCGAGGTATATCGGGGCCGGGTCGCACCCCGCCAGGGGTGCGAGGATTG
>JAAWQX010000021.1 GCA_022800755.1 Oscillospiraceae bacterium | reverse complement strand
GTGACCTTTCTCACAGCGCCACCAGACGACCTTTTTGCTCCCCGGTGATACATTTACGGGACTCAACTCCGCGTTTTTCAGCGTATACCACTGTTCCAGCAGTTCTGACCTACCCATTCGCGTACAATACTCCGTCAGTGTTTCTCCCATTGTTCCATCACCTTCTTTCCTCAGCCCCGAATCGGACTTGACTTGCATCCTCTCAGCGTTTGGGACAAAACCGGAATTTTGTCTCCGGACACGTTTCGTGAAAGGTGACGCATTTCCCCAAAAATAACAAAAAGCGCTCATACATCTCTGTATGAACGCAAAAATAGGCATAAAAATTCTGGACCGTTCATCTCTCTTTCTTTGAACGGTCTGATTGTGGTGTCAAAAAATTACAAAAAGGGCTTGATATTTGCAGGTTACTATGTTAGAATGGCTACGGTAACGTCTTCTGGCATTATCGTTATGTCCATATTTGAGACAAAATTCCGGTTTTGTCCTACACGACTAGGCCTAAATGGTCTAGTCTTTTTTGATGCTCGCTTCCTGTGCGGATCAAATACAGCCGTGTCGTTTCGATACTGGAATGCCCCAGCACATCGGCCAACTGCGCCAGGTCCTTGCAGGAACGGTAAAAGACCCGGGCAAATAAATGCCGCAGATTGTGCGGAAATACCTTGCTTGGCTCCACATCCGCAAGGATGCACAGGGCTTTCATCTCCGCCCAGATTTGCTTGCGGGATAAGGAACGGCCTGTCCGGGTAAGAAATATTTCTCCGGAGATAATGTTTCTCTGCTTCGCGTATTTCAAAAGCTTACGGCAGAGTTTTCCCGGTAGCAGAATCGTTCGGATCTTACCTTTCAATGAGATATCCGTTCGGCCTGTACGCGCCGCTTCCACAGTAATGTAGCGCACCTCAGACACCCGGATCCCCGTTGCGCATACCGCCTCCATCAGCAGCGCCAGCCGTTCCCGGCCCACACTTCGTGCTGTGCTCAGCAATCGTTCGTATTCCTCCCGGGTCAATTCTTTCGATTCGCTGCGGAATACCCGCTGCTGCAGTTTTAAATATTTTACCCGGCACTCTATCCAGCCCACGCTTCGGAAAAACGCGTTGACCGCCGCCAGCATGGAGTTCACCGTCTTCGGCGCATGGTCTTTCATTAAATACTCTTTCCACAAAGACACCGATTCCCGCGTCACTTCCTGTCCTGCATTCCACGCAGAAAATGAGCGAACATCTCTCAGGTATTTTTCGATCGTACTGTCGCTGCGCTCCTCCTCGCGCAAATACCCGCGAAATCCCCCCAGCATTTGTTCTGTCATAATTCGCATATGGCCCCTCCTTTGGCATGAGATCTTTCTATTGTACCATGTCCAGCAGAGTCTATTTCTATCCATTCAAATATCCCAAGTCCCAATTTAATCACAAAAACGAAAAATCCCGCAACCATCACGGCTGCGGGACTTTCCAAATTCTGGCGGAGAAGGAGGGATTCGAACCCTCGATACCCTTTTGGGGTATACACGATTTCCAATCGTGCGCGCTCGACCAGGCTACGCGACTTCTCCATAGCTTGTTCGATCAAACATTCTATTTGATTGAGCGAATGTTATTGTACACGATTGCACTGCTAAAGTCAAGTATAAATTTTCCGTTCCCACCTTCATCTCGCCAAATACTCTTCCAGACACACGCCCTGTTCCATGATCCCTTTTGCGGCGCTGCCTACATAACGGTAATGCCAAGGTTCGTAATTCACACCGGTCAGTTCCGCCTTGTCCGTAGGATAGCGGAGGATGAAACCATATTCCGCACAATTCTCCAAAAGCCATTGCTGCACAGCGGTCTGTTCCTGCTGTTCGTCCAAATTTTGATACCCGGTGTCCACAATATCTACCGCCAGCCCCAGCTGATGTTCACTGGTTCCAGGACGCGCCACCCATTGCATGGCCAGCGATTCTGCTTCCGCCCGGTCATAGCCCTGATTTATATATTTCGACACTTTATTTTCAAACAACTGCGTCTGAAACTCTTCCGTGCGGTAGGAGGAACAAATCAGCGGGTCAAGCCCCGCCGCCCGGCAATCATCCATCATCCGCTGCAAATCGGGATACGCCCGGCGGTCAATGGACTGTCCATTACGCAGTTCCACCAATTCTGGGATGGAATACCCCTCCGGAACCGGATTCTCCCAATTTACCAGCGTCAACGCCCAATCGTCATCCGGCAGCTGGGGTGGTGCGGCGGAGACCTTTGGCGCTTCGGGGGTAACAGACGGTTCCGTGCCTGAACCCGACACACTCCCCGGCATGGGAAATTGCGTCACCGCCGGAGGCTCTGTCCGCGGTGCCGGGTCTGACGCCCGGACAGTCCCCAGCAAAAAACCACAGCCGAACAAAATCGCGCCCAGCAGCAACGCCCAGGGAATAATCCCCCAGGGCCGGCGGTTTTCTTTCTGATGCATGTGGTTCGGGATGTACGCCTCATATTCGCAATCGTAATAAGAATTATATCGGTTCACTTGAAACACTCCTTTGCTTTCGTCCTGCGTTTCAAGCTACACCAGGTTTCCATCAAATTCGCCGCAAATTTGCATCAATTTGCCATCATTTTATGACGCGTCATATATTTCTGCCTCGGAACTCCCGTCGACAGTGATGGATATATTATAGTCCTTAATTGCAACGCTTGCCGTACCTTCCGGCATCGCCTCGATATGGAGCACATCCTCCTTTTGGCTCACATGATACTCCGGCGCTTCACTGTCAGCCGCGGGAATCAAATACGCGTCGTCCCAGCCGTATTTCACATCCGCCGGCGCAAAGCCCAGCTGTGTTATAAACTGGGTTCCGATCTCCGCCAGTTCCCGTCCGTCATCGCCGGCAAAATATTCCTTCAGCTCCGGGTGATATATTGTCACAATGAGGGCCTGGCCGCTTTCCTCGTCGATAGTCAAATCAACCCCCATGTCAGTCGTTTCATCATAATAAAACAACAGGAGAAACGACGCCGTCCCTGCGGTAGCCCGGTCCCAAAGCAAAAGTCGGTCCCGGCTGATACACTCCATAGCCGAAATAGAAAAACCTTTCGGCAGCGGAAATATCCCGCTCTCTATCAGCGCATTAGCGGCAGTGATGAACAGCTTATCGATCTGGTCATTTTCCGCCGCGGTAAAACTGTCCTGATAACGTATATAAGCGTCCGTCTCTTCTCCATAGCGTACGTTTGCCAACGCCTGTGCGCGCTGCGCCAGAGACATATCAGGCGCGGCGATGCCCTGCTCACTGTCAAACGCTTCCACATGGGCGGCCGCAAACAGATTTCGGTCCCGCCAGGCTGAAATGCGCTCCGGCAGCACAATAGCCATCAAAACCATGCAGACCGTGAGGATGGGCAAAACCCACTGACTGGGAAGCCGCAGTTTCATACCGCCGCCCCCTTTCTCAGCCACACCAGTGCCATGGTTCCTTTCCCCTCCACGCTCTCAAATTCGATCTTACCGCCGTGCAAATCCACGATCTTTTTGCACACAGCAAGGCCCAATCCGGCGCCTCCTTGGGCCCGGGCACGGGACTTATCGACCATATAAAACGCCTCTGTAATGCGCCCCAACTCCTCTGCCGGGATCCCTTTGCCGTTATCCGTCACCCGGACGCAGTACCAATTCTCCGTGACGATGCCTTCCAGCACGATGACCCCATCCGGCCCCACCGCTTTCCGGGCATTGTCCAGCAGGTTCAGACACACGGTCTCCATCAAGTCCGGTTCAATGAGGATATTCGACTTCTGGGCCCGCACGGCAAATTGGATACCCGCTCCCTCCATCACCGGACGCAGTGCGCCGCCGATGCGGTAAAGGAATTTATCCATGGGCGTGGCCCGCAGGCTGAAATCTTGCTTTTCCAGGACGATCAGGTCCATGAGCTTCCGGGACAGGGCCTCCATCCGCCGGCCCTCGCTGAAAATATAGTTGGCATTCACCCGCATCTGCTCCGGGTCCATGGTCCGGGACCGCAGCAGATCGGCATAGCCGATGATAGATGTGAGCGGGGTCTTGATTTCATGGGCAAAGCTGTTGACAAAATCCTCTTGGCGCTGGGCCGCGTCAGTGAGGGCATACACCTGGGTCTCCATGCGCTCTGCCATGGCGTTGAAATCCGCCGAAAGCCGGCCCATCTCATCGTCGTTTCGCACAGGCACCCGCTGGTCCAGTTTCCCCGCGGCCATACGCTTGGTCGCCGAGGAAAGCTGATACAACGGCCGCAGGATGATCGACGCCACTGCAAAGGACAATATCGCCACCGCAGCGGTCACCACCAGCATCAAATAGAAAAATGCCCGATATTGTTCCTGACGTTGGGTAAACAGCGCCGTGACCTCCCGGCAGTTTTCCAGATAGAAGGTCTCATTTGAAACCTCCATGGGGCTTGCTGCGTGAAGGTAAGTCCGCTCTCCGATGGCGCAAAGCTCCCAGCCCCGGCTGTTTTCCGGCAGTTGGGAGATCAACCGCGCCGGTTCCATAGGCAGCGTCCCGCTGCCGCCGACGGCCATACCGTTGCCGTTGCACACCCGCAGCGACACCGTGCGGGACCCTGCGGTGATCGCCAGACTGTTCACCACCTCTGTCAGTTCCGTCCGCTCCCAGGCCGGGCTGCGGCGCAGGTCCTGGGCCAGCGCGTAGCGCAGCAGGTCATTTTCCTCATACAGTGCCGCCACCTCCCGGTCAAAGCCGGTGTGGAACTGCGCGTCAATGAGCACATACCCGCCCAGGGAACAGGCCAAAGAGGTGATGAGGACCATGGAACAGAACAGCTTCCAGAACAATCTCATACATCATACCTCCAGCCGATAGCCGATCTTATACACCGCCACCAGCCGGTCTTCCAAGCCTAACTTTTTCCGCATACGTTGAATATGCAGATCCACCGTGCGGCTGTCGCCCAGGTATTCTTCCCCCCATACCCGCTCATAGATCCGGTCCCGGTACAGGGCGATATTTTTATTTTGCACGAACAACAGCAGCAAATCGTATTCCTTCGCAGTCAACGCCACGGGTACGCCGTTGCGGGTAACCTTCCGGGACGCCGTATCGATCTCAATATCCGGCGGCAGGCTCAAAATACGGCCGGTCTTTCCGCACCGGCGCAGTACGGTCTCCACCCGGGCTAAAAGTTCCATCAATTCAAAGGGTTTTGTAATATAATCCTCCGCCCCCAGGTGCAGACCGTATACCCGGTCCTCCACGCTGCCCTTCGCCGTGAGAAAGATCACAGGCACATCCAGCGCCTTGCAGTAGTCCAGCACCTCATAGCCATTGGCCTTGGGAAGCATAATATCCAACAGTACCAGATCAAAAGGGGTCGTTTCCAGCAAATCTGCCGCCGCGTTTCCATCGGCCGCCCAGACGCACGCATACCCCGCGTCTGAAAGGGCTGTTTTCACCAGATTGGCGATGGGGGCTTCGTCTTCCGCAATGAGAATCCTGTTCATGTCCATCCCTCTGCTTCCTTTTTTCTCCAGTTTGCATCCGGTTCCCATCATTTTTGCATCATTTTAGCATAAAGCCCCCCATATCGCAAGAGACACAACGGCTCCCAATATCTGGTGTTTTTTTGCCATATGTATTGAAAAGTGTCCCATTTTGTGGTATTTTGTTAGAAATACCGTCATGCAACAGGAGGGCACGGATGTGAAAATGGGAAAGCGGATGCTCGGCGGGATGCTGGCGTTGACTCTGCTGCTGGGGCTAGCGCCCTTTGGCGGGAATGCCGCCGCGCCGCAGTTTAAGGATGTCAAGAGTTCAGATTGGTTCTGCGAGGCCGTGGAATATGTAGTGAATAACCGGCTGATGACGGGAACGAGCAACGACCTGTTCTCTCCCGAGAGCGTCGCTAACCGCGGGATGCTGGTGTCGATCCTGCACCGTATGGCGGGGTCTCCGGCCGCGTCCGGCACGGCGTTTTCCGATGTGGATAAAAGCAAGTACTACGCCCCCGCCGTGTCCTGGGCCAGCGCGAACAATATCGCCAGCGGATACGCGGACGGCCGCTTTCTGCCGGAAAATCCCGTGACCCGGGAGCAGCTCGCGGTGATCCTTTATAAATACACCCAATATCAGGGCCGTTCCACCTCCACCAAAGAGACGCTTGCCGGCTATACTGACACCGCCAGCATCAGCGCCTACGCCGTGGATGCCATGCGCTGGGCCGTGGGCAGCGGCTTTATCACCGGCACGGACAACAACAAACTCACCCCCCAGGGCACCGCGACCCGCGGACAGCTTGCCCTCATTCTCAAACGCTACCACTCCGATACCTCCGGCAAGCCCGCGCCCACCGGAGCGACGTTGGTATCCAATCCCATCCCCCTGCATACCCAGAGCACCCAGCGGCTGGATAAGTCCAGCATCGCCATCCAGAACCCCGCCATGTATTGCCCGGACGGGCTGACAGAACAGGCAATGACCATTTCCGGGAGTTATAATGTATATAATTTCACCGGAACGGCCAAAGATAAAGCGGTTCTGGAATCTTATGTAAATACCCTGTGCAACGGAAATTATAATTTCAAGCTGACTAAAACCTATCACCAGTTCAATATCGCTTCCACACAATTCAGCTGGGGCTTGGATTATACCGGTACCGGCACTGTGACCGAGACCATGGACGTGACCTATACGGACGCGTTTTGCAATGTGTGCGTGTTCGGCACGATCTCGCAAAACCTTATGAGCGCCTCCGTGTGGATCCCCCAGGGCATGGAAGTGTCCGATCTGGGGCTGCGCTATGATACCCGCACCCGGGCTTCCCTGACGGGGCCGTCCGCCTACGCCGGGCTGTATAAACTCGCCAACGGCAGTTTCCAGACCACCGACGGCCGCCTGTCCACCACCGTGGGCCATGCCGCCGTCCGCCGGGACGGTGCGAATTACACCACCACCGCTGTGTCCCATAAGGACACCCATCTGGGCCGGGAAGAGCTGTCTTTGGGCAATTTCTATCAGAATGAGACCCTGTTTTTCTCAACAGAAGCCGACAAAACCGTCTCCGGCGACCTGTACACCCTGTCAGACCTGGCCCGGGACGAGGGTTGGTTGAATCAGCCGGCCAGCCCGCTGAAAAGCGCCGCGGACTTTTCCAATTTTACCTGGACCCGGTTTTTCGGCGCCGCCCATAATGGCGAGTTCCTCACACCACTGACCAGCGCTTACAACGCGTTCAAGTCGCTGACCGTGCGGGTGATGTACTATCAGCCCAACCAGACGGCGGTGTATTATATCTACGCGGAATTCACCTCCGCGCCTTACGAGGTGGAAGCGCTGTGCGCCGTAGACCTGAGCGCCAAGCCCCCCGCTCCGACGCCGACACCAAGCCCAACACCCACACCAACGCCGACGCCCTCCCCCACCCCCACGCCCGGCACGCGGCATTGAGCGGTTGCACGAGGGGGAGTTCTATGTTATGTAAACTTGCCGTCTTTGATCTGGACGGAACGATTTTAGACACCATCGACGATCTGTCCGCCAGTGTCAACGCCGCGCTGCGGGAATCCGGTTTCCCGGAACGGTCCGTAGCAGACGTGCGACGGTTCGTGGGTAACGGCATCCGCAAAACCCTGGTGCTCAGCGCGCCGGAAGGGACCTCCGAAGCCGCGGTGGACCGGCTGTATGCGGATTTTTCCAATCACTACCACCTGCACAACGCCGACCGTACCCGGCCCTATCCCGGCATTCCCGAACTGCTGGAGACCCTGCGGGCCGCCGGGATCAAGACCGCGGTAGTCTCCAATAAACTCGACAGCGCGGTCAAGTCGCTTTGCGGCCGGTTTTTCCCGGGACTGTTCGACGCCGCTGTGGGCGAGCGGGACAACGTCCCCCGGAAACCCGCGCCGGACGGCGTGCTTGCCGTACTGGAGCAGCTGCGCGTCCCGGCGGACAGCGCGGTGTATATCGGGGATTCCGAGGTGGATATCCAGACCGCACGAAACGCGGGGCTGGATGAAATCTTGGTGGCCTGGGGCTTTAAGGGCCGGACCTTTTTGGCGGAACACGGCGCAAAGCACATTGTGGACACACCCACGGAGATCGCCGCGCTGCTGACCGCGCGGGACGGAGGAATTCTTGCATGAAACAAAGCAAAAAAAAGATCGCCATTATTTATACCGGCGGCACCATCGGGATGGAGCGCAGCGAAAACGGCTACACCCCCAGCCCCAATTCCCTCCAGCAGACCCTGGAGGGAATTTCCGACCTGCGCCACCCGGATATGCCGGAATGGTCCCTGCTGGAGTTCTCACCGCTGCTGGATTCTTCCAATATGGCGGTGCATGAGTGGAATAAAATCGGCCAGGCGGTGGCCAATTTGTATGAGCTGTATGACGGCTTCGTCATTCTCCATGGGACAGACACGATGGCCTATTCCGCCTCCGCGCTGTCATTTATGCTGGACGGCCTGGCTAAACCGGTGATCTTTACCGGCTCTCAAATCCCGCTTTGCGAGCTGCGCAGCGATGGGCGAGATAATATCATCAACTCCCTGATTATCGCCGGGTCCGGCCGGGCCAGAGAGGTGTGCGTATACTTTAACGGCGTGCTTTTGCGGGGAAACCGCAGTACAAAGCAATCTTCCGACCACCTGCTGGCTTTTGAGTCGCCCAACTACCCCCATTTGGCGGAGGCTGGTATCGACCTGCAATACCGGGATGAGGCCCTCCGGCAGCCGGGGGATGCCGCCTTGAATTTCCTGCCCTTTTCCGAGGTGCCTATCGGGGTCATCAAGGTGTTTCCGGGCATTCAGTTTGAGTTGTTTGAATCCATCATGACCGATAAGCTCAAGGGCGTTGTGCTGGAAACCTTCGGCGCGGGAAATATCCCCAGCTACGGTGGGAATCTGCTGCCCATCATCCAAAAGGCGTACAACAGCGGCACCATCGTCACGGTATGCTCCCAGTGTATGCAGGGGACCGTCAGCCTGGGCGCTTACGCCACCAGCAAGGCGCTGCACGACATCGGGGCAGTCAACGGCAAGGACATGACAACCGAGGCGGCGCTGACAAAGCTGTATTACCTATTCAGCTTGGGGCTGCCCAAAGAGGAAATCAAAGAGAAAATGGCGCAAAACCTCCGGGGCGAGCTGACCGAATAACAAAAAATCCCCCTCATTGCGGTGAGGGGGATTTTTCATCTGCAATAGACTTCGATCGCCGCGCTGACCAAGGCCGCCGTGCCGGGGCCGCCCGCGCGGTCAATGTTTTCCGCGAATTCGCCCTGGGCATACAACTGCCCCAGACCCGCGAGGATCTCCGGGGTGCAGGTATAATAGTGCGCTGAAAGATACGCTTGCAGGGCTTCCACCTGTGTGCGCACCGCCGGGGCTTCCGGGGATTGGTCCCGCAGGGCTCCAAAGCCGCGGAATACATCCATCAGCCCTTCTGCCGCCGCCATTTGCGCGTCCTCCGGCTGTCCGGCGGTCTTCTGCTCAAATTCCCGGTATGCCGCCGTATCGCCCCACTGGGCCTTTGCCTGCCGGGTGTAGGCGTCGATGTTTGAGGTGTCAAATACTTGAAATTCCATAGTCGCTGCTCCTGTCTCTTTGATTTCACGAGCGAAGCGGATCAGGCGTTCCAGGCGCTCTTTTTTCAGCGTCAGCAGCTCAATTTGCTGGGAAAGTGCCTTGTTTCGGTCAAAATCCGGCTGGTCCAGAATCGTTTTGATGTCCTTCAGCGGGAATTCCAGTTCCCGGAACAGCAAAATCTGCTGGAGGCGCTCCAAGGCCGTATCGTCATACAGCCGGTAGCCCGCCTCCGTTACCGTGGTCGGACGCAGCAGGCCAATCTGGTCATAATAGTGCAGGGTGCGTACGCTCACGCCTGCCAGCCGGCTCACTTCCTGAACAGTCATCCTGTCTCCTCCCCTCGTGTAACGCCATCATACGCTATGACGCAACGTGAGAGTCAAGCACTTTTTTCAAAGGGCCGCGATCGCTGCCAGCAAAGCGTCCACATTCGCCCGGGTGGTGGCCCAACTGGTGCAAAAGCGCACCACCGTGCCGGTTTCCGCCGGGCCCCAGACCTCGTACGCGAATTTGCCGTCAAACTGCGCCCGCTGGGCGTCGGTGAGGACTACAAACTGCTGGTTGGTCTGGGACGTCCCGAACAGCGGCACACTTTTTTTCGCGAATGCGTCGTGAATCTCCAGGGCGTAGTCCACCGCCTGCCGGCAGATGGAAAAGTACAGGCCGTTTTCCATCAGCGCCTCGTACTGCACGCCCAACAGCCGCCCCTTCGCCAGCATTCCGCCGTGCTGCTTGATGGCATAACGAAAATCCTTTTTCAGTTTGGGGTTGGTGATGACTACCGCCTCCCCGAACAGTGCGCCGCATTTGGTACCGCCGATATAGAACACGTCGCACAGCCGGGCAAGTTCCGGGAGCGTCAGGTCACAGGCCGGGCTTGTCAGTCCGTAGCCCAGGCGCGCACCATCGATGAAGAGCGGCAGCTTCCAGTCCCGGCAGGCTGCGGAGATGTCCTCCAATTGCGCCTTTGTGTACAGCGTGCCGCTTTCCGTGGGATAGGAAATGTACACCATACCCGGCTGGGGCATGTGCTCAAAGGCCGCGTCATCATAATGGCTCTGACAATATGTCCGAATCTGCGCGCCGCTCAGCATGCCGTTTTCGTTGGGGACGGTAAGTACCTTGTGCCCCGTAGCCTCGATCGCGCCGGTCTCGTGGCATGCGATGTGGCCCGTATCCGCGGCGATGACGCCCTGGTGGGGACGCAGGACGGACGCAATGACGGTGGTGTTCGTCTGGGTTCCGCCCACGAGGAAGTGGACATCCGCGTCCGGCGTGCCGCAGGCCTTACGAATCAGCGCCCGGGCATGGTCACAGTGGGCATCCAGGCCGTAGCCCTCGGACTGCTCTAAATTGGTCTCAATGAGTTTTTCCAGCACCTTGGGATGGCAGCCCTCGGCGTAATCACATTGGAAGTAAATCATAACAAATCTCCTCAGAACAAAAGGCCTGCAAACAGTCCGCCCAGCACCCCGGCGATGTACGTAATGGCAAGGATGGTGAGGTTTTCTTTCAAATGCCGGTTGGTGCGGAACAACACCAGCATTCCGACCCCGCAGCCGGACAACAGTCCGGACAGCATCGCCCCCGCGGACAGCACCCCGCTCAGGTACAGTTCCGTAATGGCGACACTCACCGCGCAGTTCGGCACCAATCCGATCAGCGCCGTGACCACGCAGGCTAAAACCGGGTCAGCAATGGCCATTTTCTCCAGCACCGCGCTGCCGCCCAGGGCTACCACCGTGTTCAGCACCAGGTTCACCGCCAGCACAAAGCCTACGATCTCCCCGGTGTGGATCAGGGCAGGCTTTATGATTCCCGTATGCTCCGTGCAGGCGCAATGGCTGTTTTCGCATAGTTCCTCGATGCGCGCTTCCGCCGCCTGACGGGCCGCGCGGTTGCGCTTGGCGAACAGGACGTTCAGCAGCAAGCCCACAACGGCAGCAATAGCGACCTTGACGCACAGGATTTTCACGATAAACGGTGCGGGGGCGTTTTCGGAAATGAAAATGGGCAGCATTTCGTCGCTGGTGGCGAGAAACACCGCGACCAGCGTGCCGATAGTCAGCGCGCCGCCGGAAAACAGGCTGGACGCCGCCGCGGAAAAGCCGCATTCCGGCACGACGCCCAGCACCGCGCCCAAAATGGGGTCAAACCAATGGCTGGTTCCTACAGTGCTTGCCATCTTCTCACTGACATGGGCCTCCACCGCTTCCAGCAGCAGGTAGGTCAAAAACAGGAACGGGATCAGGATCACGCTGTCTTTCAGCGCATCCAATAAAATATCTACGATCATAGGTCCTTACTTTCTTCGTATGTTGATTCGTTCAATTTTTATATTGTATCACACCTGTCAAGTTCTGGCTATCAAAAAGGAAGCGCCCTGCGGTCAATGTCATGAAATTAAGGCCCCCGGCATTCGCCGGGGGTCTTAAACTTGCCAATCGATGCTTACGCCATATATCGATACAGGAACATGACGATCTGGCCGCGTGTACAGGTATCGTTGGGAGAGAATGTGGTGTCACTTGTCCCGGCAGTGATGCCCGCCTGCTCCGCCCAGGCCACCGCCCCGGCGTAAGGATCGGACGCGCTCACGTCGGCAAAGTCTGCGGCGGGCGCAGCGGGACTGCCCGCCAGCTTCCACAGATAGGTCACGGCCTGGGCACGGGTGCATGGACTGCTTCCATCAAAGCTGTCGCCGGATACCAGGCCCTTTTCATACGCCCACAGGGCGGCCACGAAAAAAATCATCCCCGCCGCTCAGATCGGAAAACGGGTTCACAATGGTAGGTGCCGGCTCTCCATCGGTCCGCCACAGGAACATCAATATCTCCGCGGTGGTGCAGGTCTGATAGGGAGAGAACTGTCTGTCCGCCGTCCCGGCGGCAATGTACTGTTTTGCGGCCCATTCCACCGCCTTTGAGAAATAATCGGTGACTTTTACGTCATTGAATGCACCGATCGTAGGAATGATCGCGGGAACGGCGGTGGTGTAGTGGAACGTGGCATTGTTCAGTGCGGCGTTGCCGCTTCCGATCTCGATCGCGTTCCACTGCTCCTCGCTGCCGCCGGAATAGTCGCCGTAAATAACGTCACGCAGGCTGGTACATCCTTCAAACGCGTGATCTCCAATGCGGGTGACACTGTCCGGGATGCTGATACTTTGCAAATTCTTGCAATTCTGGAAAGCGTAATCTCCAATGTAGGTAATACTGCTCTGTAGGCTCACGCTTTTCAGCCCATCGCAGTTCTGGAACGCGTAACAGCCAACGATGTTGACACTGCCCGGGATGGTCACATCGCCGCCGCGTCCGGTGTATCGGGTCAGGACACCCATTTCGATCTCGAAGTCGTTGAGGCTGCCGTCCCTTGCCAGCGCCGTGACGGCCAGCGACAGGCACACAACCAGCACCAACATCAAACTAACCAATTTCTTCATGCTTTCTTTCCTTTCATTCCGGAATTTTCCGACAGACTGCCCCGGGCTTGGGCTCCCATTTCCGGGGCAGCCGCCGGAAATACAAAAGCGGTGCTGAGCGCAAAAGCTCAACACCGCCTGATAAACAGTCAAAGCACAACACGAAAACCCTTCATCCCCGGTTTTCACTCTTGAAAAAAAGCATAGTCGCAGGTATAATGAAAGGCACGGTGCAGCCACAAGGGGCTGTTGTGTTGAGTGGTCTGTGCACTCCTCACAGGGGCATGGCGGGCGGCACCCCGCCATGTCCTGCCGCTATTTGTATTTCTAAGAAAATTTTACACGAAAGAACATGAAAAGGCAAGAAATTTTTACAATTTCTTGCCTTTTCCCATACCCTTAACGGAATGATATCGGCCTTGCGGCGTTCCCTTTTTCAGGACTGTTTCATCAGCTTTGCTTCCGCCTCGTTCATAGGCGTATTTTGGGGCGCGTGGCTGAACATGCCGCCGTCCACATCAATGATTTGCGAGGTCACGAAGCCCGCTTCGTCGCTGGCCAGGAACAAGGCCATGTACCCGATGTCCCGGGGGGTGCCGTAGCGGTTCACCTCGATTTCTTTCAGGAAAATGTCCCGCATGAACTGAGGCGCCAGCCGGTCGTTCCGGGCGTGGACCACCAGGCCTGGGCGGATGCAGTTGCAGCGGATGTTGTCCTTACCGTACTGATAGGCCACGTTGCGGGTGAGCATTTCGATGCCGCCCTTGGCCACGGAATAGGCGCTCTGGCTGCGGTTGCCCGCCGCCGCGCCGGTGCTGCCCGTGTTCACAATGGCGCCGCCGCCCTGCTTTTGCATGTAGGGGATAACGTATTTGCACGCCAGAAAGACGCTGCGCAGGTCGCTCATAATCACGTCGTCCCAAATCTCGGTGTCCACGTCCGCCACCTTCACGTCCGTCAGGCCGTGGCCGGTGGTGTTGGCGGCGTTGTTCACCAGAATGTCGATTTTCCCGAATTCCCGGGCTGTGTCGTCGATCAGTGCCTTGATGGAGGCTTCGTCCTTGGTCTCCAAGGCGTGGAAGCTGGCCTTGCCGCCGTTGGCGATGATGCCGTCGATCACGCCCTGGGCCCGCTTGGTGGTACGCCCACAGATGATGACCTGCGCACCCTGTTCGGCAAACACCTCCGCGATGCCCGCGCCGATGCCGGAACTGGAACCGGTGATAATGGCGACCTTTCCTGTGAGGTCAAACAAATTTCCCATAAGAATCCTTCCTTTCTTTTTTATATTATTTACAAACATTTTTACTATGATAATACGCTGGCATAGCTGTTGTCAACAAATCTCTTGCAATCCGGCAAAAAACGCCGTATACTAAGTGGAATCTAATTAACGAGGTATTGCAATGAGTACGATCATCATTCCCCGGGGCTACACCGCGCCGCTGGACCAATATGACCAGCAGCGGGCCATTGAATATATCAAAGCGCACTTTCAGCTTCATTTGCGTCGGCAATTGAACCTGAAACGGGTCTCTGCGCCCCTGTTCGTTACCAGCGCGTCTGGTCTCAACGACAATCTCAACGGCGTGGAGCATCCGGTGTCCTTCACCATTCCTGCGCTGGGCGCGCAGGTGGAAATCGTGCAGTCTCTGGCTAAGTGGAAGCGTTTGGCGCTCAAGCGCTATGACTTCCACCCGGGTAATGGCCTGTACTGCGATATGAACGCCATCCGGCCGGAGGAATCGCCCTTTGACAACCTCCATTCCGCCTATGTGGACCAGTGGGACTGGGAAAAGATTATCACCCGGGAGGAACGTACACTGGATATGCTCATGGATACGGCGCAGCGCATCGTCCACGCCATTTGCGATACCCATGAATCACTCCAGTTAGAGTTCCCCCAGATTCGGACCAAACTGGACCGGCACGTGAAATTTGTCACCACCCAGGAATTGGAGGACCGCTACGCTGGAAAAGGCTATACCGCCGCGCAGAAAGAGACGGAATTCATGCGGGAGACCGGGGCGAAGACAGTATTTCTCATGCAAATCGGCGGTAAACTGAAATCCGGCCAGCGCCATGACGGACGGGCGCCGGACTATGACGACTGGTCGCTCAATGGGGATATTTTGTTCTGGAACGATATTTTGGACCGGGCGCTTGAGCTTAGTTCCATGGGCATCCGTGTGGACGCAGATGCGATGGACCGACAGTTGACCATCGCCGGCTGCGACGACCGGCGGAAGCTGCCGTTCCATCAGATGGTACTCAATGACGAACTGCCGCTTACCATGGGCGGCGGCATCGGGCAAAGCCGGATGTGTATGCTGCTCATCGGCAACTGCCACATCGGTGAAGTGCAGGCCAGTGTATGGGGCCAGGAGACCTACGACGCGTTCGCCGCGGCGGGCGTGACGCTGCTGTAAAAAAAGACCTCCGCAGTCAAACCGCGGAGGTCTTTTTCCGTTCCTTGCACCGCACGATCAGTTCCGGCACAGCGCCGCCGACGGTGAGTAAAAAGTGCTCGTCCGTTTTCTCTACCACGACCCGGGGGATCGTCGCCAAAATCAGCCCTACGCCGAGAAAGATGGTCGGTAATTTTTTCATTATAAATGCCTCCTTGCTTTCACGTTGCTGCTATCTTACCGCATTTTTTCCGGTTCGTAAAGTCATAAGCCATCGAAACCTTCTATAAACTTTGTCGTTTTTAAAATATGCAATAAAGTGTGCGGAAAATTATGGCAGTTTCCACTATATATTTTTCCCTTTTTGTGATATATTATATAAATGTACTTTGTAAATAGCAGGAGGGACCTTCTATGACAACAATTGATTTGGCAAAATACGGAATCACCGATGTTCGGGAAATCGTCTACAATCCATCCTATGAGCAGTTGTTCCGGGAAGAGATGCGGCCCGGTCTGATCGGTTACGAAAAAGGGCAGGTCAGCGAACTGGACGCGGTCAACGTGATGACCGGCATCTATACCGGCCGCTCCCCCAAGGATAAATTCATCGTCATGGACGAAAATTCCAGGGACACGGTATGGTGGACTTCCGACGCGTATAAAAACGACAACCACCCAGCTTCCCAGGAGACCTGGAAGGCCGTGAAAGACATCGCCGTCAAGGAACTTTCCGGCAAACGGCTGTTCGTGATGGACGCTTTCTGCGGCGCCAACCGCGACACCCGTATGGCTGTCCGGTTCATTATGGAGGTGGCCTGGCAGGCGCATTTCGTGAAGAATATGTTCATCCAGCCTACAGCGGAAGAGCAGGCTAATTTTGAGCCGGACTTCGTGGTATATGCCGCGTCCAAGGCCAAGGTGGAAAACTATCAGGAACTGGGGCTGAATTCCGAGACCGCGGTGGTGTTCAACATTACCAGCCGGGAGCAGGTCATTTTGAACACCTGGTACGGCGGCGAAATGAAAAAGGGTATGTTCTCCATGATGAACTACTACCTCCCGCTCAAGGGCATCGCCTCCATGCACTGCTCGGCGAACACCGATATGAACGGTGAGAATACCGCCATCTTTTTCGGGTTGTCCGGCACCGGCAAAACTACGTTGTCTACCGACCCCAAGCGTCTGCTCATCGGCGATGACGAGCACGGCTGGGACGATAACGGCGTGTTCAACTTCGAGGGCGGATGCTATGCGAAGGTCATCAATCTGGACAAAGACTCCGAACCGGATATCTACAACGCCATCAAGCGCAACGCGCTGTTGGAGAACGTCACGCTGGACGAAGCCGGCAAGATCGACTTCGCCGACAAGTCCGTGACGGAAAATACCCGCGTTTCCTATCCCATTGAGCACATTGAAAACATTGTGAAGAAGGTCCGGCCCATCTCCGCCGGTCCCGCCGCGAAAAACGTCATCTTCCTGTCGGCGGACGCATTCGGCGTGCTGCCTCCTGTCAGCATCCTGACCCCGGAGCAGACGCAGTACTACTTCCTTTCCGGCTTTACCGCCAAGCTTGCAGGCACTGAGCGCGGCATCACGGAGCCCACGCCTACTTTCTCCGCCTGCTTCGGCCAGGCCTTCTTGGAACTGCATCCGACGAAATACGGCGAGGAGCTTGTCAAGCGCATGGAGCAGTCCGGCGCGAAGGCCTATCTCGTGAACACCGGCTGGAACGGCACCGGCAAGCGTATCTCCATCAAGGATACCCGCGGCATCATCGACGCGATCCTGGACGGTTCGATCGAAACGGCCGAGACCAAGACTGTCCCCATCTTCGGCTTTGAAGTGCCCACGGCGCTGCCCGGCGTAGATCCGAAGATCCTTGACCCAAGAGACACTTATGCCGACCCCGCGCAGTGGGAAGAGAAGGCGAAAGACCTCGCCGGGCGGTTTGTCAAGAACTTTGAAAAGTACACGACGAACGCGGCCGGTAAGGCCCTCGTCGCCGCAGGTCCCAAACTTTAAGTGAAACCAGAAAAGAGAGGAACGATTATGGCAAAAGTACAGTTTACAGAGACCGTTTTGCGGGATGCGAACCAGTCTCTGATCGCTACCAGAATGCCCATGAGCGTGATGAAGCCGATTTTATCCACCATGGACAAAGCCGGGTACTACTCCGTGGAGTGCTGGGGCGGTGCGACCTTTGATTCCTGCCTGCGGTATCTCAGCGAGGACCCCTGGGAACGGCTGCGCACCATCCGCAAGGAAATGCCCAACACCAAATTGCAGATGCTCCTGCGTGGGCAAAACCTGCTGGGCTACAAGCACTACCCCGACGATGTAGTCATCAAGTTCGTAGAGCGCTCCATCGCCAACGGCATTGACATCATCCGCATTTTCGACGCGCTGAACGATATGCGCAACATCAAGCTGGCGGTGGAGACTACCGTGAAAAACGGGGCTATCGCCTCCGGTGCGATTTCCTATACCACCAGCCCAGTCCATACGCTGGAGAAGTATGTGGAACTGTGCAAAGAAATGACCGCCATGGGCTGCCAGACCATTTGCATCAAGGATATGGCCGGCGTCATTACACCCCAGGAAACTTACGACCTGGTCAGAGCCATCAAAAACGCGCTGCCCAGCGTCCCGCTCATCCTGCACACCCACTGCACCACCGGCATGGCGTTCATGTCCGTCGTTAAGGCTGTGGAAGCCGGGTGCGATGTGATCGATTCCGCGTCCTCCTGCCTGTCCGGCGGCACCTCCCAGCCGGCAACGGAGACGCTGTATGACGCGTTCACCCAGATGGGCTACGACGTACCCATGGACCGCAAAGTGCTCAAGCAGGTCAACGACCACTTCAAGGCCTACCGGGACCAGTGCCTGAAAGACGGCCTTCTCAAGCCCAAAGCCATGGCGACGGATACTGATGCACTGACCTATAAGGTCCCCGGCGGGATGCTGTCCAACCTCATGGCGCAGTTGGAGACCATGAACGCCCTGGACCGCATGGATGAAGCCCTGGAAGAGACGCCCAAAGTCCGCAAGGACCTGGGCTATCCCCCGCTGGTCACGCCCATGAGCCAGATGGTCGGCGTGCAGGCCGTGAATAACGTGCTGGCGGGCGAGCGGTATAAGAATGTATCCAAAGAGGTCAAGGCCTATATGCGGGGCGAATACGGCCGCACCCCCGGCCCGGTGGACGAGGCGCTGCGCAAGCAGATTTTGGGTGACGAGGAATCCCTCACCTGCCGCTACGCCGACACACTGGAACCGCTGTTTGAAAAGACCAAGGCGGAGCTGGGTGATATGGCCCGCAGCGATGAGGACGTTTTGAGTTACATCGCCTTCCCCCAGGTAGCCGAGAAGTTCTTTGAAGATCGCAAGGCCCGGGAAGAAAAGATGGTGAAATTCACCATCGAGCAGATGTAAGGAGGGATCATCCATGCATCTATTCCAATCTAATGTGAGCATGGGCGAAGCGCTGGGATACTCCGTTTTGGGCATGGCCATCGTATTCGCGGTACTTATTGTTTTGATGCTGGTCGTCAAGATGATGGAAACATTCACCGCCAAAGGCCAGAACGCGGAAGCGCCCGCTCCCGTGTCCGTTTCCGCCGCGCCTGCCCCTGCGGAAACCGCTCCCGCCAAGCCCGCGCCCGGCACTGCCGGACAGTTAAAACTGTACAACGTGGAAGAGCAGGACGCCGCCATGCTTATGGCCATTGTGGCCGATTCTCTGGGGAAGCCCCTGAACGAACTGCGGTTCATATCCATCCGGGAGGTAACTGACCAATGAAATATAAAGTAACGCTCAACGCGAAAGTATATGAGGTGGAAGTCGAAGAAGGCTCCGCCATGCTGGTAGATGAGTACGAAGCATACGTGCCCGCTCCGGCTCCCGCGCCTGTGGCAGCGGCTCCTGCCGCCGCTCCCGCGGCTGCTCCCACCCCGGCTCCCGCCGCCGCTGCCACCGCCGCCGGCGAAGTGGTCCCCTCTCCCCTGCCCGGTACTATCTTGCAGGTGAAAGTCAGCGCCGGAGAATCCGTCAAAGCCGGTCAGGTTCTGCTGGTCATTGAGGCCATGAAGATGGAAAACGAGATCATGTCTCCCAAAGACGGCACCGTAGCCCAGATCGTGGCCGCGAAAGGCGCCACCGTCAACACCGGCGATCCCCTGGTCGTCATCGGCTGAGAGGTGACGGTGTATGTCTACGATTATTGACGTTGTCCAAACCATTTGGCTGGATTCCGGCTTCGCCCATCTGCTGGATATCAGGACCGTTATCATGCTGGTTTTGGCCTGTATCCTGCTGTATCTGGGCATTAAAAAGCAGTTTGAGCCGCTACTGCTCATCGGCATCGCCTTTGGTATGCTGCTGACCAACCTCCCCGGCGCGGGGCTGTATCACCCGGAACTGTGGGACCGGTTCATCGCAGGAGAGATCGGCTACGGCACGATCCTGCACGATGGCGGTCTGCTGGACATTTTGTACATCGGCGTAAAATCCGGCGTATATCCATCTCTGATTTTCCTGGGCGTAGGTGCCATGACCGACTTCGGTCCGCTGATCGCCAATCCCAAGAGCCTGCTGTTAGGCTCAGCCGCCCAACTGGGCGTGTACTGTGCGTTCATCTTGGCCATTATCCTGGGCTTCACCGGGAATGAAGCCGCCGCCATCGGCATTGTCGGCGGTGCAGATGGCCCGACTGCCATCTATTTGGCCTTGAAGCTGGCCCCCCATCTGCTTGGTGCCATCGCGATCGCGGCTTATTCCTACATGGCCTTGATTCCCATGATTCAGCCGCCGCTGATGCGGCTCATCACCACCGAAGACGAACGCAAAATCAAGATGGATCAGCTTCGCCCTGTCTCCAAGACCGAAAAAATCGTCTTCCCCATCATCGTCGCCGCGTTTGTCATTCTGCTGCTGCCCTCCACCGCGCCGCTGATCGGCTGTCTGATGCTGGGCAACCTGTGGCGGGAATCCGGCTGTGCCGACCGTCTCAGTGACACCGCGCAAAATGCCTTGATGAACATTGTCACCATCTTCCTAGGCATCAGCGTGGGCGCTACAACGGTGGCGGATCGCTTCCTAAACCTCCAGACCATTGAGATCATCGTTCTCGGCCTGATTGCCTTCGGCTTCTCCACCATCGGAGGTCTGCTCCTGGGCAAGCTGCTGTGCAAACTGACCCACGGCAAGATCAATCCTCTGATCGGTTCCGCCGGCGTGTCTGCGGTGCCTATGGCGGCCCGGGTATCCCAGACCGAGGGACAGAAAGCCAATCCCAGCAACTTCCTGCTCATGCACGCTATGGGCCCGAATGTGGCCGGCGTGATCGGCTCCGCAGTCGCCGCAGGCTTCCTGTTGGCGCTGTTTGGCTAATCTTTGCGAAACTATTTACAGCGGGCGGCCGTAAAGGTCGCCCCTGCTGTTTCTGTGCATCAGAATTTTTTATGAGAACTACCTTGCGGGGATATTATGTCAACTTCATTTTTCTGTTGTCCCGTCTGCGGTGAACCGCTTGCAGGAGAAAACACACTGGCTTGCCGTAATCACCACACCTTTGACAAAAGTAAATATGGTTATGTAAACCTGCTGCTATCTAATCAATCCAGCAAAAAACGGCATGGGGACGATAAAGTGATGGTTCAGTCCAGAAGCGCATTTCTGGAGAAAGGATACTATGCCCCAATACGGCAAGCTGTACTAGACGCACTCATCCAGTGCGCCGCGACAGGAATGCGTGTGCTGGACGCGGGTTGCGGTGAATGCTGGTACACTTCCTATTTTGCTCAGGAACTTGCGGCGTTTTCTCCCAATTTAGCCGGTGTAGATATTTCTAAAGACGCCCTACGCCACGGCGCAAAGCGCGGCGGCGCAGAGCTTGCTGTCGCCAGCACAGCGCGTCTCCCCGTAGCATCGGACAGTTGTGACGCAGTGCTGAATATCTTTTCTCCACCAGAGATTGGAGAATTCCGGCGTGTCCTATGCCCCGGCGGAACGCTCATTCGCGTATTGCCCATGGCACAACATCTCTGGGCATTGAAATCTGCCCTTTACGACAAGCCCTATCTCAACCCCATGCCAGAAACAAGCCTCCCGGGGTTCGACTTGCTCACACAAATGGATCTGCGTTATTCCATTCAATTGGACGCAAATATTGATGTCTGGAATTTGTTTACCATGACCCCATACTTCTATAAAACCGGAAGATCCGATCAAGCAAAGCTGCAAAACTTAACGCATCTGACTGAAACCATAGAAGTCTCGATCTTCAGCTACCGTAAAATTTAAAATGACGCACTTTTTTCTGTCCGGCACTGCGGCTACTAATAGATTTTTACAGAACTTTTCCAGAAATCTGTAATATTCCCTTTACTTTTCGGAAAACATTTGCTATAATGTTTTTCGCCTATTAAGATACGCGCCTGTAGCTCAGTTGGATAGAGTGTTAGACTCCGACTCTAAAGGTCGCTGGTTCGAATCCAGTCAGGCGTACCATAAAAGGCGAAACGGCATAGATGTCACTGGCTTTCCGCCAGTGACATCTATGCCGTTTCAGAGCATTTTTAAGCCCCAAAATTCATTACTGAAACAAAAGATGTCACGCACGGTTTCTGAGCGGCTGAGTGGACTCGAACCCGTACATGAACCGATTAGAAGGGAAAACCTGCTTTTTCCTTGGCTACCAGGACGCGCCGGACAGTATAGCCCCGGCTCTGGTCTACCTCCGGGCATGGAGACTGTACCCAAGCCCCTGGCTATTGTCCGGGCCAACCGCTACATGATAGACAACAATGACTACCTGATCGCCTGCGCTTGGCGGCTCGGCAATGCCCGTGAGTTGGTGGAGTACGCACAGAGCCGAGAGAAACGAGGGCGAATATATGTCAAAAATCTGACTGACAAGATATAGGTGGTGGTTTCTGGGCTTGAGGATCATGTCGGCTGCTTGTTAAGGCTTTTATGTGAAAGTACGCTGTAAGCGCTAAATTCACTCTAAGAGAAATGTAAATTGCCCCACGCAATTCAGCAGAAGTGCGTGGGGCAATTTAGTATTTTATTTTCCCATTTGGGACAGATACGTCACATGGGCCCGCTTAAGGGTGGGCAAAGTAGCCTGGGTACTTCCGGGCAGCCTGGGTCGTAAAAACCTCCTGCATTTGGGCAATGAATTCCTCCTTTTTGGCCTCCACCGCGTCTACGGCGCTCTGGTCGCCGGCCAAAACGGAAAGCTGGCTCTCCACGCCAGTGGTGCCCCAGAACCAGGAGTAGGCGCGCAGGGCCACCACACAGATAATGTCGCCCAGCACAGGCACGTTCTCCAATGCCTGCGCCAGAGCAGGCATACAGTTGAGCAAAAGGCCAGGAGGAGCGCGGCGGACCTTCTGCGGCTGTTCGGCGGCGTCCAGCAGTACCCAGAGGACCGCCAGAAAGACCGCCGGAGGGATGACCCTTTCAATATAGCGCAGTATTTTCAGCATAACAAGATAGTTCATATACGGTCTCCTAACATCAGGCGTAAGAACATATCCTTTCACTTTCACCATTTTATCATTCCACACTCTGAATAGGGCGGAAACCCATTTCACGCAAAAAAAGACCCGTTTCACGCAAAGGGGCTTCCATTTACCACCCCTTATATTATAATGTAGTGGAAAAATGTATAATGAGAGCCCCTATCCACAAGGAGGATACGAAGATGAAGAAACGACTGTTGAGCCTTGCCCTTGCGCTGACCCTGGTCATGCTCATGGGGCAGCTGCCCGCCACGGTGCGGGCGGAGGAGGAGTCCGCCCACGACCACACCGGCTGGACGGCGGTCACGATGGGCGACGCCTACATCAAGCTGGGCGAGGAGGAGCAAACCTCCAACACCCTGCCCGCCGGAAACTACTACCTGGACGGTGACTTGACCGTGGCCCTGACCGTCACGGGGGGGAGGTCAGCCTGTGTCTGAACGGCCACAGCGTCGCCGTGTCCCGCGACGCCGTCGTCACGGTCAGCTCCGATGCCAGCCTGACCCTCTGCGACTGCGCGGCCGGGAGTACGGGCAAGATCACCTGTACCAGCACAACAGTCGCTACCTATTATGCAATCCGGAATCAAGGGACCCTCACGCTGAACAGCGGTGCGGTAGAGGAATCCCGCGGCGTGTACAACGCCTCTTCCAGCAGTGTTTTCAAGCCGTCCGGCGGTTCCGTGTCCGGCGGGGAATACGGCATTTACAACTACGGTCAGGTCTATTTGAGCGACGCGCCCTCCGTCTCCGGCGTGAAGGCGGGTATTTATACAGCCGGCAGTTCCTCCGCGATCTACGCCGACGGCGGGGCGGAGGAAAACGCCGCTCCACACAGCGGCGAACCGATCACGCTGGCATATTCTTCCCCCGGTCACGGAAAAACCACCGTCCGCCATGTGACGGAGGACACCAAGGACAAATTCACCTTTACCCACGAAAACTATGAGCTGACGTTTGACGAGCAGACCAACGTCCTTCAGCTCCAGGGCAAGCCCCAGGCACTGACCTGGTACGATATCGATGGCGGGCGGCTCACCGGCGAGGGCTATCCCGCCACCTTCCCCTATGCTGCCGAGCTGCCTTCCTCCCAGCTGCCCGCCGCCCCCGTGGTGGAGGGCAAGCTCTTCCTGGGCTGGCTGTACAAAGCGGACGGTGACTCCGACTGGAGTAACCGCTACTGGTCGGACAGCTACATATTCAAGAGCGTCTCCTTCCAGGCCGACTACATCGACGGCTTCACCGGCGGCTCCGGCACCAAGGACGACCCCTACCAGATCGCCACCGTGGGCGATCTGCAAACACTGTCGGCCATCGTTGACAAGAACATTCCCGCTTACAACAACAGCAATGTCTGGTACAAGCTGACGGCGGATATCGACCTGTCCAACCTCTGCGGCGAAGAGCTCGGCAGCTGGATGCCCATCGGAGGCAACTGCGGCTACTCCTTCAAGGCCAATTTTGACGGCGACGGCCACACCATCTCCAACCTCTACATCGACGCCGAAGAGCGGTATCAGGGGTTGTTCTATAGCCTCTATGGCGCGACGGTGAAAAACCTGACCCTCACCGGCCAGGTGACCGCCGGGCAGCCTTCGGGTGCGCTGGCCGGGGAGATCGAGGACAGCGTGGTGGACAATGTGGACGTGACCGACGTGGTTGTCACGCCCTACGGCTACACTCTGGACGAGAACCGGACGATGGCCTACAAGAAGGCCGAGTCTGGCAATACCATCGATGTCCTGGGCAATTACAAGAACAACTGGCTCCAGACCACATTCAGCTCCAACGGCTATGCAGTCGCCACAACAGACAATTTGGAAGACTCCGTCTCCGCCTCCGCCAAGTTCATCAACAGCGGCAAATATGTCCAGCTCAGCTACACCGTGACGGCGGGCGACAGCCCCATTGCCGACGGCAAGCTGGCCGTCCACGCGGACATTCAGATCGGCGACAATGACGAAGCCGCGGTGGAGGTCATTCAGGACGACGGCGGAAATCCCATCGGCCTGAAAATGGTGGATACCCACACCGCAGAGGAAAAAACCGATTGCATTTCCAGAGACGACCAGTTCAGCCTGTATTTCGGCGACAAAAACGGCGTGACCCCGGTGGATACCTACTGGTTCGGGGTCTACGATGAGCGGATGGATTCTCATTCCACCTACGGATACATCTGTTTTGCCCCGCTGAACGATAACACAAAGTCCTCCGTAGGCACGTATGAGCAGTCGAGCGGCGTTTACACCAAGTTCTCGGGCAAAGACAGCGGCTTCGCCATCTCCTGGCAGAACATCAGCCTGGGCGCGGGCGATTACTCCATCACCGCGGGCGACCTCAAGAAGCTCTCCTGCGACAACGGCAAGTACCAGCTCAAGCTGAAGGAGGACGGCAAGGTCTACTTTTTCCCGGCTGACCCCACGCAGGGCAAGGTGGAGGTCAAGCCCAATACCCCCGACGTCATCGCCAGCGAGGAGGTCTTGAAAGAACTAGCGGGAACGCCGGAGACTGGCAAAATCATCACCGTCACGCTCACGGTGGAAAAGAAGGCCGAAGCCGAAGGGAAAACGGAGATCGAAAACCTGATCACCACCGGCAAAAAGGACGATATGCTGTATCTGGATCTGTCCCTGACGAAAACGGTGACGGACGTAAACACCGAAACTACGCCTATCACCGACACCGGGGACAAGGTGCTGGAGATCGCGGTGGACTATGACTTCACGGGCAAGCAGAACGTCACCGTCTACCGCAAGCAAATTCTCCACCTACGCCATCGGGTACACCGCCCAGACTACCACTCCCGTGACCCCACCCAGCCAATTCAGCAACCCCACCATCTATTACACCCTTACTGCCACTGCGGGACAGGGCGGCTCCATTTCCCCCAGCGGCAAGATAAGTGTCCACCGTAATGGAACGAAAACCTTTACCATTATCCCCGATGAAGGGTATTCGGTGACCGATGTGATGGTGGACGGCAAAAGTGTGGGTGCTGTACGCGAATATACCTTTGAGAAGGTCACAACGAACCACACCATTGAGGCCAGTTTCCAGGAGCACGGCACAGGCTACAAGACTTGCCTCAGGGACAATACTTGTCCTATCGCGAAATTCACCGACGCCGACGCTGCGGCGTGGTATCACGACGGTGTGCACTACTGCATTGAAAACGGACTGATGAATGGTTATGGCAACAGACTGTTTGGTCCCAACGACACTCTGACCCGTGGAATGCTGGCCCAAATCCTCTATAACGAGGCAGGCAGACCGGCGGTATCCGGGAACAGCCCCTTTGATGATGTGAATTCCAGCGCATGGTATGCAGATGCTGTCACATGGGCTGCGGCCAAAGGCATTGTTGAGGGCTATGGCAACGGCAAATTCGGTCCAAAGGACGCAATTACCAGAGAGCAAATCGCGGCCATACTCTGGCGCTGCGCCCAAGTTGGGGGAGAAGATGTCTCCGTTGGCGAAAACACCAACATCCTCAGTTATCAGGATTTCGCTGAAATCAGCGAGTGGGCCATTCCCGCCCTCCAGTGGACCACCGGCAGCGGCCTTATGACCGGCAAGGGCAACGGCATCCTTGACCCCGCCAGTCAAGCCACAAGAGCCGAAACTGCGGCGATGTTCCAGCGGCATTTGGCACGATAATTCTTAGAATGAGGGCCGACCTGGGAAAATCAGGTCGGCCCTCGTTCTTTGGAATCCCCTAAAAAATCATTGCTTTCCTCAGCTTAATTTTTCTAAAATTCGCATAGAAAGTGTGGTGTCATGTGTTAGAACATTCCATCAGGCCTCCTAATCGGATAAAAAAGCCTGATATGTAACCGGGCTTTTTCTATCCACACTTGCGAAAAATGTCATAACTCCCCTGCAAGCACCTGGACTGCTAACTGTTGTCCAGGTGCTTTTTGCGCTTGTTTCTCTGTATCAGGGATTGCTGTTGTCGAGATCCTCCTCCGAATTTTGTTTTTTCAAAGTTTGACTGAACGGAGGAGTGCCAAACGGCAGAGTACATACGATGAACGACACTAAAACATCAATTCAGGGCTTTGACCCTCGTGGCTTTGGAAAGCGGCTGCAAAACGCAAGGAAAGCCTACAGCATCACGCAGGATGAGTTTGCGGAGCGCCTTCGTGTGGGCCGAAACCATATCACCCGCATGGAGAGAGGTATCAGAGTCTACTCTATTGACCTCCTGATAGAAATCTCAGTAGCTCTGAAGGCTCAACAGACTATCTTCTAACCGGAGAAACAAGCAGCACGGCAATAAAGAGAAAACTCCTTGCAGTTACGGAGCAACTCAACCGAATCGCTCAAAACCTCTAAAATGAGTCCTGCAAGAACCATGTGAAACCCGAAAACATACGCTAAACTTAAATCACCGGCAGACAAGCCGGATTGCTCTTTGAAAACTGAATATCCGGCAGCAAAATAACATCAGCGGATGAGAGCGCGTGCGTCGGATATGCCAAGACCATCTGTGCGGGTTTCCGCATAAACGACGGTCAACAAGGTGACGAGCGTATATCCATCCAGACAAAAGCAGGTTTGGCAACCTGTTTCGCCATGACCTCATCCGCCTACAATGGTACGCCTGCCCAGCCACAGCCCCGCGAGAGCGGGATCACGCAATGGAGGCAGCTCCGAGAAATCCTCGGAGGGGTGAGATTCCCGGAGCAGACCGCCCGGTCTGGTTTTGCTGCTGCCCAAGCCTGGGCACCGGCGAATAATACAGGCGAGAAAAAAGTCTAAACATCAGAAGCAGCAGGGGTCACTCTGCCCAAAAACAGAGTGACCCCTGCTCAATATGCATCCGTAGCTCAGTTAGACAGAGCGCCAGACTCCGACTCTAAAGGTCGCTGGTTCGAATCCAGTCGGGCGTACCAGAAAGAGCCCTTGAGGCATCAGGCTTCAAGGGCTTTTTCTATTCTCAGAAATGCTTCAAAGCTCCACCTATCACAAGATCTATTATCTCTCACAAACATATTCAACAATTCATTCTTGGTGTTCTTTATAAAAAATCTCCGGCTAATAAAGCCGGAGATTTTCTTGCCATGAGTTGTCTTACTTGTCAGTATGGAAGTGTGCAGTGACGTGGTTTACCGTCGCTTCCATCACCTGGGCGAAGAACCACTGGCCCGCGGTCACGTCTGTGAA
>JAAWQX010000031.1 GCA_022800755.1 Oscillospiraceae bacterium | reverse complement strand
CGTTCACAGACGTGACCGCGGGCCAGTGGTTCTTCGCCCAGGTGATGGAAGCGACGGTAAACCACGTCACTGCACACTTCCATACTGACAAGTAAGACATATCCATAATAAAAACCTCCCCATTTGGGGAGGTTTTTTCTATTTCCCGATAATTCTATGGGATGGTGGTAAAATAACAAAAACGAAAAGGAGCACATAGAATATGGAGATCACAAAACAGAGCTTGAGAGAATTCCGGGCTTATCTGGAGTCGGAAGAACGAAGCGCGGGAACGGTAGAGAAATACCTGCGGGATGTGAGCGCGCTGGTGCGGTGGCTTTGCGGAGCGTCGGCGGAGAAAGAACGGATCGCCCAGTGGCGGGACGCGCTACTGGAGGACCACAAGCCGGGGACTGTGAATTCAATGCTCGCGTCGGTGAACGCGTATCTGCGGTTCATGGGCGCGGAGGAGCAGCGGGTGAAAACGCTGCGGGTACAGCGCCGGATGTTCCGGGCGCCGGAACGGGAATTGACCCGCGGGGAGTATGAGCGTCTGGTAAGCACAGCGCGGGCGGGCGGAAAAGTCCGGCTTGCACTGATGCTGGAGACGATCTGTGCGACAGGGATCCGGGTATCGGAACTACGGTATATCACAGTGGAGGCGGCCCGGGTAGGCCGGGCGGAAATCCGGCTGAAAGGGAAGATCCGAACGATCCTGCTGCCGGGGAAACTGTGCCGGAAGCTGAAAAAGTACGCGGAGAAACAAAAAACCGCTTCGGGCGAGATATTTCTCACCAGGAGCGGACGGCCGTTAGGCAGGAAACAGATTTGGGCGGAGATGAAAGCGCTGTGCGCGGCGGCGGGCGTGGAAGCGAGTAAGGTGTTCCCGCACAATCTGCGGCACTTGTTCGCGTGCATGTACTACCGATCCTGCCGGGATATCGTGCAATTGGCAGATATTCTGGGACACAGCAGCATTGAGACGACGCGGGTGTATCTGATCTCCAGCGGAGAAGAGCATAAAAAGCGGATGGAGCGCCTGCGGCTGATTGCGTAGGCAACAAAAAAGGACAAAATTGTCATTTTGTCCTAAAATAAGCGCAGAAATATCTTGAATTTCTTTATCAAGCATATCTTAACACCGTAAGAAAGAAATTGCAAGAGGTTTTTTACATAAAATGTAACAATTTTGACATAACTTTTAAGGCCGAGCGAGAAAAAGATCCGAGCGGCCTTGGTTTTGCATGTCAGTCCTCCCAAAAAAGTGGGAGGATTTTTTGTTTACAAAGAATTCGTCACAATTTTGGTAACGATTTTAGGACAAAATGACAATTTTGTCTCAAAAGGGGCGCGGGGGACTGAAAGGTGGTGATGGATTCATGCGTGAGAGTTTAAGAGAATACTGCGGACGAATGGGGGATGAGACCCTGCTGAAGCAGTGGAACCGGGCGCGGAATGGGCCTGTCACGCCGGAAACGGTGAGTTACGGGAGCAACAAGCGCGTTTGGTGGCAATGCGACGCGGGCCACGAATGGCAAGCCATGGTGAAATCTCGGACGGTGGGCTGTGGATGTCCGTATTGCGCCAATCGGTTGCTGGTGCGGGGGAAAAACGACCTCGCCACGGTGTATCCGGAACTGGCGACGGAGTGGCATCCCGAACGGAATGGGCCACTCACCCCGGCGGACGTCATGTGCGGAAGCCGCAAACGGGTCTGGTGGCAGTGCAAAGCGGGCCACGAATGGCAGGCGACAGTAAACGCGCGGGCCGAGGGCCGGGCCTGTCCCGCATGCGACGGGAAGCAGGTCATTCCCGGTGAAAACGATTTAGCGAGTCAATTTCCGACCATCGCGGCAGAGTGGCACCCGACGCGAAACGGTCGGCTGCGACCAAGAGAAGTGACCCCATACAGCAATCGGCGGGTCTGGTGGCGCTGCGAACAAGGGCACACCTACCGAGCGCCGATCTCACATCGGACAGCGCGGGAGGATGGCTGCCCCTATTGCGCGGGCCGGCGGGTGATGGCTGGGTTCAATGACCTTGCGACGTTGGAGCCGGAGATCGCGGCGGAGTGGCACCCGGAATTGAACGCGCCGCTCACGGCGGAGGACGTGACCTGCGGAAGCCGGAGAAAAATCTGGTGGCAGTGCCGCGAGGGGCATATCTGGCGCGCAGTGGTGTATTCCCGGACGGGGTCGAAGCGGTGCGGCTGCCCGATTTGCGCGGGACGGGTAAAAGGACAACGGCGGCGCTACGCGGCAAACGAACAGAGCGCGGCGCGCGTTTGATATAGATAGCGAAGACAAAAAACTGAGCAAAGTGGGTGAAACAATGAAAAGTGAAAGAAGAAGCAAGGGGAAATCTTTTTTAGCCTTGCTTTTGGCGCTTGTAATGGTATTGGGCCTAATGCCTGCTATGTCGCTGACTGTGTCCGCGGCAGACGCGGAGACATTAGAAATCACGAGTGGCGCACATACGTTGTCTGGTATTTACATTGTGAATGAGTCCGCTTCTATCAAAGGGGCGACTTACACAGTTTCCGGCACAGCCACTTTGGAGATTCCTAAAGGCGTGACTGTGACGATTGACAACCGGGGAACAACAAGTGGGTCACCAATTGCTTTGGCTGCGGGGGCTACTTTGAATTTGAAGGTCCTCGGTGAACTGTGCGTATATGGCCGCGAGGCAGATAAGGGCCATGATGCGATTGGAGTAAATAACACTACCGAAGGCCTTTATGTGGCCCAGCATGGCTATGCGGGAATCAATGTGCCAGTTGGAACTACATTAAATATAATGGGATCTGGCGCTGTATACGCGTATGGCGGCGACGCGGGCGACGGTGGAAATGTTAATACTGACGCTGATAAAGGCGGCGGTGGCGGTGGCGGTGCCGGCGCCGGTATCGGTGGTAATGGCGGTAATGGTGGTCGTGGTACTACCATGCATGCGGCAAACGATGCAGGGGGTGGTTCTGCCGGCGAAGGTACTGGTTCCATTTCTGCTCGTGAAAAAGTTCGTGTATATGCTTACGGCGGCGGCGGTGGCGCTGGTGGGTTGCACACTGTACACGGGAGAACCGGAGCGGCCGGCAGCGGTGGGTATCCCGCTGCGGGCATCGGCGGCGGTGGCGGCGGCGCATCCGGCGCCGGCGGTTCCAACGGCAGCGGTGGCTTTACGGGAGGTCGCAGTCAAAGTATTGTTCGCAGAGAGACACCTCAGATCCACTTGCCGAATGGAAGTGTGATCGATCGAACGACAGATGAACTGAATGCGCTTGCGACTACAATGATACACAACGGTATGGGCGGCAGCTCTGACCATGACTGGGCCGGCGGCGGTGGCTATTTCCAAAAAGGTGAATGGGGCGGTTGGTCAAGCTGCCAAGGCGGTTTGGTTGGCGGCGGCGGAGTTCAAACAAGCACAATTTCTACCTACAATGGTTTAGATGTGACGCAAAATGGCGGCGCTGGTGGCGCTGGAGGTACAGTAAAGGTTGGTTATTATGCCACTGTCGAAGCGTATAACGGCGCTTACATGACAGAAGCCAACAGCCAGAACTATATTTCCGACGGTGTTCAGACGAAACAAACGCCCATTTATGCACAGTTGGGTTATAGACTGGATGACATCAGAAACTTGAATGTCTATCAGGTAGATGGACGAACCGCTGGGGCTTTGGTATTTAGAACGACAAGCGGTACAGTCACACCCAATGCGAACGCAATTGCAAAGACGAGTTACGGTCTTGGCATCGGTTCTGGTGCAGGCTACACCGAGGGCGGCAACGGCACGTACGCATTGGTTGTTGAACCGTTGTTCCCGGTTCAGAACCCGAGCGTAGAGTACGGAGCGGAAGGCACAACAGGAGACCCGCACCTTAACTTCGTCATCCGGTGGGACGCGCCGGAGAACGCGGGGGCGGCGAACCCGGTAGAGCAGTACGTAGTCGGAGAGACGGTGTACAGCAGCGAAGGCGGAGACATCACAGCAACAAAGCCCACCATCAACCGGGAAGCGGACGAGAGGTTCCTGGCAAATGTAGAAAAAGGCGCGGCGGGCTTCTTTTACAGCTACCAGATCCGCGCCAAGAACGAAATCAGCGGAGAAAACAAGGAGAACGCGGTAACGTTCCAGATTACAAACCCAACAGTGCCGGCAGCAGCGAGCGCGTTTGCGGTGAGCGGCCGGCCCAGCGGGGATGAGATCAGCTTCAGCTGGACCAAACCCGCAGGCGAGATCGGCGCGACGGGGTACTACGTGTACTACATCCCCACGGCAAGCAGAGGGGACGTAAACGCGCTGGCGCGGTCGGAGCTGATAACAGGAACGGAAGCGACGATCCGGCTGCCGGAAGGTCGCGGGACGTGGGACGCGTACGATTTCTGGGTCGCGTCGGTAAATGAGACGAACGCGGACGAGACGCTGGGCGCGGTAAAAAGCGGGCTGAGCGTGAGCGCGGGCGAGACAGTGTACAGCGCATGGCAGGCGAAGATCGCAGCGGCGTATGAGACGGTGCAGGTAGAACAGAACGTGTACCGGGTAGGGGACCTGGACATAACGCGGGTGTCGAACCTGGTAAGCGGGGAGCGTGCGCTGACGGAGCCGACGATGCCGCGGGAAGTAACAGCAGCGACGAACAACGTGACGCAGCAGGTGCGGCTCCAGTGGAAAGCGCCGGCGGACGCGGGTACGGAGAATACCGGAGCCGCGGGGATCGTGGCATACCGGGTGTACGTGCAGGAGCACGCGGACGAGAGCGGCGCGCTGCGGGATGACGCGCAGGTGACGACGCTGGTATTGAGTGAGAGCAACGCGGTAACGCAGGAAGGCGACGTGTATACGTATGTACACGCTGGGCTGGTAGACGGTCGGAAGTACGACGTATTTGTGACGGCGCTGAACGGGAACGCGGAAGCGAGCGGCGAAGCGGAGAGTGCTGCGCAGAAGGCCGCGGATGTGGCGACACCGCGGCGGGTGCCGGACGCGCTGAGCGGCCTGGGCGCGGTATCGGAGAGCTCGGTATCCGCGCAGGTGACGTGGAACGTGCCGGTCAAGCAGGCGAACGGCCATGACGAGACGGGCGGCGACCCGATCACAGGGTACACGGTAACGGGCTGGCTGAAAGCGGACCCGGAAGCGAAGACGAGCGTAACGTTCCAGACGGCGGACGGCGGAGCGACATGGACCGCGGGAACGACGAGCGGAACGGGCATGACGATCGGAAGCCTTGCAGTGAACGAGGACGGGACGCTGACAGCGAGCGTGAGCGGGCTGACGGCGGCGCGTGACGGCGGACTGCCGGGGAACGAGTACAGCTTTGCGGTAACGGCGACGAACGGCGCGGGCACGGGCGAAGCGGTATCGTGCGAGGTCACGACGCTGCACGCACCGAGTGTGGTGCAGGACGTGACGGTGGTCGAAGACGACCGGAGCGTGACGCTGAGCTGGAAGACGCCGGAGGATTCGGGGACAAACGGTACGAATAAGGTTGGCGCGGTAAAGGGCTATGCGATCTCGTATAAGCAGACGGCGAGCGGTTCAGACGCGTATAACTGGGTATTTGTACCATCCACGGATAAGTACTATGACGCGGCGACGGACACGTGGACGTATCAGCTGGATTACCTGAATAACGGGCAGCAGTATGATATTTGGATCTACGCGTTTTCCGGCAGCGCGGGCTGGGACGAGAAGCTGGAGCGAATCGCGCATGATGACATTACGGGCTTTTTAGGCGCGGCGGAAAAGCAGCAGGCGACGCCGCGGCGGGTGCCGTACGCGCCGGTGATCGGCGAGGTAAAGACCGGAGACGGTCAGGCGACGATCGTAACGATCACATCGCCGGCGAACCAGTCATCGGTAGAGCCAGGAAACGGCGGAGATCGGATCACGTCGTATAAGCTGTACGCGGTTCCGGTAACGCTGGAAGCGGGTACGAAGCTGACGAACCAGACGATGAGCCAGGAAGCGGTAGACGCGGTAATGGCGCAGATTGAAGCGGGGACGCTGACGACAGCGGAGCTGCACGCGTCGAAGCCGGTGGAGGAATACGGCGCGAACGAACGGGTAAAGGATCTGGACAATGTACAGGTGCCGAACCTGTTGAATGGCGGAGACCGGACGACAGACCTGCGGACGGGCAACTACATTATTTTTGTACGCGCGGAGAACGAAGCAGGCGAAGGCAAAGCGTCGAACGGCGTATTTGTGCGTGTAGGAATGCCCTTGGCGCCGACAGGCTTGGTAGGCTCGCTGGGGAACCGTATGGAGGTTGCGGCGGACTATAAAGCGGCGGTAGGCAACGGCACGGCAATTAAGAGTTATGTGCTTTGGGCAGGATCGAAAGCGGACGCAAGTGACGCGAAGATCGTGAATCCGGGCGTAGACGGACTGCACAGCACATTTGTAGCGGAAGAGAACGGCAACGAACTGTGGCTGTTCATCCAGGCGGACAACGAGGTAGGCTTGAGCCCGCTGTCGAGCGGTGTGCAGGTGACGGTCGGTGCGCCGGTGACACCACGGATCAACGCGGCGTCGTCGAACAACAGCGCGGTGACGGTGCAGTGGACGAGCGGCTCAAATAACGGCAACCAGTTCGACCAGTTCAAGGTGTATTACCGTCAAGTGCATGAAGACGGCACGGTAGACGAGGCATATACCCAGGCAAAGACGAATGACGGTGAAAAGCTGACAGGGACGAAATACGATTTCAGCACGGCGACGAGCGGCTTTGTAGTGGGGAACCGGTATTTGATCTATGTAACGGCGTGCAACGTAGCGGGCGAGAGCCCGTACTCTGAGCCGTATGAACTGACGGTCGGCGGGGCCGGGAAGCCGGAGATCACGGAACTGCGGTCGAGCGATAATACGCTGACGGCGACGATCGCGCCGCCGAGCATGCAGGCCGGAGATGAACTGGATCATTACAACGTGTATCTGAATGGCAGCACGACGATGTATGAGCACATTGTGCTGTCTGCGGATAAGACGACGGTAGAGATCCGGAACCTGAGCAACGGCTTGAATTATACGGTGACGGTGGAGGCCGAGACGAAGAACGGCCGGGGCCTGATGTCAGATCCGGTGACGGGCGTGCCGGCGCGGAAGGCGGACCAGGTAACGGGCGTGACAGCGGAGCCGACGTCGGGCCGGTCGATCCGGGTCAGCTGGGATCCGATGAGCCTGTCGGGCGGCAGCGCGGTGACTGGATATTATATCACGATCTATGACAAGAATGGGGCAGACCAGTGCGCGTATTACGAGGTAGACGGCGCGACGGTGTCGAGCGTAGAACTGGATAACGAGGTATTAGGAGAAACAGTATTTGCGTCAGATACCACGTATCAGGTGGGCGTGCAGGCAGTGACGCGGATCAACGACACGGCGGTATTCGGAGAGCAGAGCGCGAAGGCGACGGTGAAGACGTTCAGCCTGCCGGCGGCACCGAAGATTACGAGCGTGATTTCAGACTGCACGACGGAAGCGTACCAGACGGTAACGGTGACCTGGGAAGCGCCGGAAGTGATGGGCGACGCGCCGATCACGGGGTACGTGCTGTATACGAACGACTGGGCGTATAACGGTCCGAACGGCAACAGCGGATTTGACTATTATCCGGCGGAAGCGCGGTCAGCGGAACTGCCGAACCGGGTATTGGACGAGACGCTGGAGTATAAGCTGGCGGCGGTAAACATGGTCGGCGAGGGCGAGAAGTCCGCGGGCGTTACGTATAAGGTAGGCGACCCGGCGACGCCGAACATCACGAATGTGACACTGACGAATCAAGGCTTTAAGATTACATGGGATGCGGTCGGCGTAGGCCAGCCGAATTACCAGGTGACGCACTATAAGGTATATCTGACAGACACGCTGGAAGCGCCTTTGGGAAGTTCGAAAGCGTTCCAGCGGGTAGTAGATAATAACAAGGCGAGCTACACGGCGAATATCCAGGTACAGCCGGGACAGTATTACGTATGGGTGAGCGCGGAGAACGCGTTCACAGAGCAGCCGAAGCTTTGCGCGTCGTATGTCATTGTGACGGTCGGCGGCCTGGAAGCGCCGGCGGGCTTGACAGCGGTGCCGGGAGAGAACACGATCCAGGTCAGCTGGAATGGTTTGGAGGACGCGGCGAAGTACCGGGTGTTCTATAACGACCATGTGCTGGAAGTGACAGAACCGAGCGCGGAACTGAATCTGAGCAACGGGATGATCCCGGGCGTGGAATATCAGATCCGGGTAGCAGCGGTGGACGCGGACGGGAACCAGGGCGTAACGTGTGATTGTGTGTATACGCATGCGTGGGGAACGCCGGTAACGCCGGTGATCAGTGACGTAACGCCGGTAGAGAGCACATTCCATTTTGTACACAGCGCATCGTCGTGCGTAGGCGTGAGCGAGGCGGTGGAGTACCGGTACCTGATGCGGCTGTCGGGCAGCGAGAATGAGTATGTACAGTTGACGGCGGGCCGGGATTACCAGAAGGACGAAAACGGCGTGATCACCGTATCGTCGATCGGCGGAACGGCACTGAAGCAGGGCGAGGAGTATACGCTGGTCGTGCGGGCGTGGTACAACGACAATGTGCATATAGACAGTGTACCGGCGTCAGTGACCTGCGGACAGCCATACGCGCCGACGATCACGAACGCTACGCCGGGGAGCGAGAGCCTGAGCATTGCGTTTGAGCCGAACAAGTTTGGTCCTGGAGCGACGGGCTTCCTGGTGTACGTGCGGGATGGCGAGGGGCATTACTACTCGACGGAAGGCACAGATGTGGGAACGACGCCGAAGGGATACCCGGTCGTGAGCGGCTATCACGCGATGACGTTCAACCGTTTGCTGAATAAGCAGACGTATTACGTTACGATGACGGCGGTAAACAGCGCCGGCGAGAGCCAGATGAGCAACCAGGTAGCGGTGACGCCGGGAACGGCGATCGCGCCGAAGATCGTGAACGCGGTGTCCGGGCATGGCCAGGTAGAAATCAGCTGGCTGGCGAGCAGCGATACGAGCGTGTATCAGTACAACATCTATCAGGATGGTGTGCAGGTAGCGCAGACGGGCGACACGACGATCGTGATCAAGAACCTGAAGGACGGGCAGCAGTACCGGTTCCAGGTGACGGCAGTGAACAACGCGGGCGGCGAGAGCGCGAAGTCGGAGACAGTGATCCTGTCACCGGGCGGAGTGCCGGGTCCGGTGAGCGGCGTGAACTGGACGTTGGATGAAATCACGCCGGAGAGCCAGAGCGCGATCCTGTACTGGAACAAGCCGGTGGAAGACGGCGGCCTGCCCTTGCGGTACGTGGTATCGGGCACAGGTGTGCCGAATGGTTCTGTGACGGTGGACGCGGCGATGTGCAAGGTGACGGGCCTGGTCAAGGGCACGGAATACACGTACACGGTGCGTGCGGCGAACGACGCGGGACTGAGCGAGGCAGTGACGTTCACCGGCCAGAGTGCGAGAGAGCCGGGAGCACCGGCGATCACGTCGTGCGTGGGCGTGAACGGGAACATTTCCGTGACGTGGAACGCGCCGACGGATAATGGCCGGAGCGCGGTCAAGGGCTACAATGTGCTCATTGACGGCAAACAGGTGAATGACGATATCATCACGGCGATGGAGTACCACTTCCCCGGGAATGAGGATATCCCGCTGGTGATGGACCTGGCGAAGAGCTATACGGTGCAGGTATGTGCGGTGAACGGAGTTGGCATAGGTACGCCGGCCCAGTCCACGACGTCGTACTACGGCATGCTGGCGGAGAGCGCGCCGAACGCGCCGACGATCACGTCAGTGCGTGCGCGTACCAGCGGCAAGCTGAATGTAGAGTGGGCGGCGCCGGGTTATAACGGCAACAATGAGATCACGAGCTACACGCTGTATTACATGGAAGCGTCTGCGTACACGGGCAGCAACCTGACCAGCGGCACGCGGCTGACCTTCGGCAAGGACGTACGGTCTACGGAACTGTCCGGACTGACGGACGGGGTAGAGTATGTCATGGCGGTGATGGCGACGAACGGCAAGGGCGACAGCCCGCTGAGCACACCGTACACGATGGCGCCGAAAGCGTATCTGACGCCGAACGCGCCGGAAATCAAGAGTTACAGCAACAACGCCGGACTGACGCAGATGACGATCACATGGGAGTACACGCCGAAGGCGGGAGACGACCTGAAGACGGACTTCAAGGTGTTCGTAGGCGTAGGGTCCGCGCAGGCGTCTGCGACGGTGCAGGATACGGAGTTTATTTCTGAGGACACTGCAACGGGAACGAAGACGTACCAGGCGGTGATTTCGGGCTTGAACGCGGGACAGAGCCATTACATTTCCGTGAGCGCGACGAACTATCTGGGCGATTACGGTGAGAACCAGTTCGGTACGGCGCAGAGCACGGGCATCCGGGCGAGAGTGAACCTGAACGTGGTGAATCAGAACGGAGAACTGACCGCGGTGGACGCGGACATGAACGGGGAAGAGGACCACAAGGTAACGATCACGGGCCCGAGCGCGCCGCAGAGCGCGACCGTGCGGAGCGTAGGCACGGAAGTGACTGTGACTTGGGTGACGCCGGAAGAAGTAGGCAACGGCAAGGACGGGTTCATCACGAAGTATGTACTGGTGAAAAACGGCCTGTCCATCGATCTGCCGCTGGGCAAGAGCACGGACGGCTTCACGGAAGGTGAAGACGGCAGCTATGCTTACAGCTTTGCCGGCGAGATGAATAAGGGCTACACGTTAGAGATCTACGCGGTGAACAACAGCGATCTGGTGGGCACGCGAACGGGCTCGCTGTTCGTATTCGTTTCACCGAGCACGCCGAAGCCGACAGGGCTGCGGGGTGAGCTGATGAGCGTGAGTACGGAAATGTCCACGATGGATCTGGAACCCACAGACAAGACGCCGACCCATGGCGCGGCGAACGCGGACTTTGCGGTAGAACTGAACTGGAATGCGCCCACCACGGGTGAGGACGGCGCACCGGCGAAGGTTGCAGGTTACCGGCTGTACGTTGCGGGCGTGGAAGCGCAGGCAGTGGGAGACGACCCTGAGGCGCTGATTGACCCGAACGAGACCAGCTGCGTATATGGCCTGAGCAATAATCAGCTGAACAGAGGCCCGCTGTCATTCCGGGTATCGGCGTGGTACGGCGAAGGCGATGAGATGACCGAGAGCGGCCAGTCTGACGCGGCGATGGTATCCACGGCGACGGAAACGGGCGTACCGGCAAAGATCGAAGTGATTGAACTTAAGGAGATCGAGGGCGGTACGAAGCTGAACTTCTCGTGGAATCCGGACGATGCGGCGACGAACTACAAGGTATACAAGAATGGCATGGAGTACATGACAGTACCCAGCGGCCTGACGAACCTGACGCTGTCGGCGGCGGACCTGATCGAAGGCTCGATCAGCATCTTCCAGGTATCCGGCGTGAACGGCGACAACATTGAAGGCGAGAAGTCTGACGCGTACAGCTACTACAAGCCTATGAGCGGCGAGGAAGAGAGCGATCTGACGGCGGCCAAACTGGGCGTGCCGGAGGTAGATAAGGTCGCGCAGAGCCTGAACCTGACCTGGGACGTGGTAGAGGGCGCCGAGGGCTATGTAGTGAAGTTTGTGAAAGACGGCGTATCGTACACAGTGGATGCTTCGAACGTGACAGACACGACGCTGAGCATTGCGGATTACTCCGCAGTGGTGTGCGCGGGTGAGGAGAGCATCGTAGACTTCAGCAACGCGGAATTCATCATCCAGGTGCAGCCGTACAAGCAAAAGGCAGCGGCGGCAGAACTGGAAGAAGCGTTGGCGGAAGCGGAACTGGTATACGGTCCTGTGTCGGTGGTGGCGGTATCCACGCTGACGGAGGTGCCAGACGCACCGGAGAACTTCGCAGCGAAAGCGGAAGAGAACCTGACAACCGCGGCGGAGAAGGCGATGGTGTACCTGACTTGGGACGCGCCTGTATTCCAGGGCGGCAACGGCGCGACAGTGAACGGCTACACGCTGATGGTGTATTACATGCTGCCGGACGACACAGAACAACGGCAGGAGACGATCCCGCTGAGTAATGTAACGTCCTATGAGTACGAGGGCAAGGTAAACGTGGACTATAGCTTTGTGTTGACTGCGCATAACGACGCGGTGAAGAGCGAAAGCGAGATGGTCACGGCCAGTGCGCGTACCACTGCGGCAGATGTGGCGACAGTCGGCGCGCCGACGATTACGGGCTACCTGTCCAACGGCAGCAGCCTGAAGATCTTGTGGAATGCTCCGACGGTAAATCCGGATGACGTGTGGTATTACGTGGTATACGTGGACGGTCAGCGGATCACGGATACGAAAGAGAACCCCGGACAGCTGTGGGCGATCGTGCAGGTAGCGTCGGGCGTGCGGGACATCGAAGTGCGCGCGATCAGCAAGGACACCATGGCCAGTGAACCCGCGGCGATCAAGGCGCGGCTTGCGCTGAACATGATCGATATGGGCAGCTTGGGAGAAGATGCGGATAATGCGCTGCTGATCGCGGCGACGGCGCCGGCGAGCAGCGACCCGAAGGATCTGGACCTGGATATGGACGGCGCAGCCGACGCAACCGGCGGCGGTGAAGTGAAGGATACCGTATTGCTGAAGGGCACGATTGCGATCAACAGTGCGGCAGCAGGCGATGTGAATCTGCGGATCTACGCGGACAATGATACAGAGTTCACGAACGCGCTTGCGGAGACCACGGTAAAGTGGACCAACGACACAGCGACGCAGGACTTCAACTTTGAGACGCCGAAGGCTGTATCTGGAACTTATACACTTGTAATTTCCAAGGATCAGTGCACCAGCTATATCGTAACGGGGATCGACCTGTCCAAGGACGCTGAAAAAGAGATTAGTGACGCAGTTCTCTATGTAGGCGACTTGACGGGTGACGGACAGATTACGAGTGAAGACTTGGCGGTGATTAAGATTAACAATTTGAAAGAAGGCACGGCAGCGCAAGGCGACCTTACGGGAGATGGCTTTGTCAATTCCGAAGACTTGGCAGTTGTTAAGGTTAATTATTTGAAAGAAAGCAAGTCGATTAGCTGGGACAAAATTTGAATTGGAGGACAAAAAATGAGTAAAACGTTTCGCCGGACGATATCGTTTCTGATGAGTCTTGTGATGCTGTTTACCCTACTGCCGGTGATACCGGCAGTAGGGGCGGTGAATGAGACCGGTCGTCAGGACATATCTGCCTCAGAACTGGCAGGTAAGGCAGCGGGTCATGTGGTTTCATACTCCACAGAAGGAACTGATATAGTAAAGATTACAGTTGGCTTGATCAATACTGACTATACAATCGGTTCTGACATATCGTTTCAGTATGATGAAACGGTTATGAAAATGTATAACTGCAATGATAATAAAAACATGTTATCTCCTGGTCCGGCTGGATTTGTGATTAAGAACATTCCGGAATGGGCATTGAGCCAGGATGGTAAGGATAATGACGCTGAATACGGATTTACAAGCTCTAAACTTACCGACATGACCTGTGGAATTATTGACCCGTCATATACAGTTACGCAAATGGCCAAAGAGGGAAGTATTCGAAAAGTTCTGGCCACAGTTACAAGTAATGTAACATTGAGTGAAGATTACAGAGCGATGTTCGCATTCCTGGATGATGTTATGCGTTTCAAATGCATTGAAAACGATACTGTATTTGAAATGTATGATATTACGTTCAAACTGGTCAGCGGCAAGACATTTGATGATGTTAAATATGACACCTTTGATTTGTATCCGGAAAGCAAAGGCTCTTCATCTGGCACAAGACTGCTGCAATACGGCACAGGGAGAACGACGTTTGAGACTCCTACATACTTTGTGGGATTCCCGGGCGTACCGGAGCCGGAACCTGAGTTCGGCAACGTAACGTTCAACGCGCAGTACGAGGGGCTGACGGTCTCATTGAGCGCAGCGGCGAAAGCGGGCGAGGAGATCGCACCGCAGAAGACCGGGGCCGGCGGTATCGCGAGTTTCACGAATATTCCTGCCGGCAGCTACAACTACACCATTACGGGCATCGGCAAAGGCACGGATGGGAAGCAGTATCAGTTGAACAGCGGGAAAGCGAACGGCAGTGTTACGGTCACGAAAGACGCGACGGCGCAGGTTGACTTGCAGAAGAGCGATTTCACGGAAGTCAGCTACGCATTTCCGCTGACGGTAAAGGTAACGGACATGAGCGGCACGGCGAAGACGGGCGGCACGGTGACGGTAAACGGCAGTACGTATACCGGCGGCACAGTGTCGGCGACAGGCACGCTGGAAGTGGCTGTGACGGGCGTGGACGGATACCAGGACCGGACGGTCCAGGTGCAGCTGACGCCGGTGGCGGAGAGTTTCAACCAGATCGCGAGCCTGACGGCATTGAGCGCGTATGAGAATTTTGTGACCACATCAGTGTCCGGCGGGTCGGGCACGATCACGGTGAAACTGTCGGAGACGGCGGCGGACGTGGTACTGCCGCTGCCCATGCCGGATCCCAGCGGGGATGACGCGCTGAATACGACAGACACGCCGGTAGAGAGCATCAAGGCGCAGCTGACGCCGAAGACGGAAACGGCGAAGCAGGAGCTTGGCGCGGCGAACGTGACGCTGAGCGCACCGGAGGACATTGAAGTAACGGTGGCGGAAGGCAAGATCACGGGCATCACAGTAAAAGCGAACCTGCCCGCGGGCGCGTATGACGTGGTCATCACGGGCAGCAACATGAAGACGCTCTACACGACGCTGAACATTGTGAAGCAAAGCAGCGGCGATTATGTCGCGAACGTCGGCGGCAGCGCGACGGTGGAAGACGGCGAGATCAAAGAAGTGACCGGCGGTGTGACGGCGACTGAAGGCGGCGACAACAAGGTCAACTTCGGCAACACGGTGAACGACGGCGCGACGATCAGCGGTGATGGTCAGGTGACGGGCGGCACGCCTGTGACGGGCGGCATTACCGAGGTGCCGTCGATCAAGGAGGACCTGACGCCCACGACGCTCACCGGACCGGTGTACGTAGTGGACATGAAGTACGACAAGACGGATGTGAACCATCCGTTTGTAGAGGCGACAGTGAGCCTGAAGAATGTGGACACGAGCATTTCTTCCGGTACGTTCGGCATCCAGTATGACGCGGCGATGTTCACGGCGATGACGGGCAAGACGATGAACGATGTGGTGACGCTTGCAGGCGGGATCACATACGCGCCGGACAATGACGGACAGTTCCGCCAGCTGGAGCATCCCACGGACACGAAAGAGCCCGGCTATATTGTGTTCGGCTGGATGCGAGAGGAAAACGCGGCGACGAACTGGACGCCGGGCGACACGATCTTCACGATCAAGCTGTACGGCGGCGCAGACCTGCTGGCGTTTGTGGATGCTGGGAACTTCGGCACAGAGACGGTGACGGTGATGCCGTTCACGGATACGGCCAAGGGCAAGCAGGCGGTGGCCGACAAAGATAACGCGTATGTGGAGCAGATCTGGCGTACGCTGGGCACGGACGGCAACACGGCAGTGAAACTGGATGACGCCGCGGCGGTCAAGGGCGGCTTCTACCAGATCATTCAGGACGTAGACGACCCGGACACTCCGGCGTCCCAGTACGACGTGCGCATGGAGTTCATTCTGCCTGAGATCGAGAACATCAAGCAGAGCGCGCCGTTCCGGGTACAGACCGGAAAGAACGGGACCTTTGTGGATATTCCTGGCGCGAGTGTGACGCTGTACGCTGACGGCGATACATTTGCGGCGGACTTCGCAGCGGGCACGGCGACGGCGATCACGATGCTGGTGACAAACTCCAACGGTAATGTGACCTTCGGCGTGGAACCGGGGACGTACCACTATACAGTAACACACAGCAGCTACTGGGCGTACCCGGACGGCACGACGGACACGGATAAGGCCAACGATTACGATACCTTCACCATCGATGACGAGGGTGTGATCACGCTGCCGAACAGCAGCAAGGCGCACTGGGCGACGCTGAACGCGGCGAAGGAGATCAACCCGCTGATGGACGCGAAGAGCTTCCATATCGTAAAGCTGGATACGGCAGGTATGAGCAGCATCCCGGCACCGCGGATCTCCAGCAACAATATGGCGTATAACCAGCAGGACTACTATTTCTCCATCGAGCCTGCGGCAGGCTACGAGTGGAAAGAAAGCGACATGGCGACCGTGGCGGCGTCCCTGGTGACGGAGGGCGCGGTACGGTTTGAGAATGTAGATGCGTCGGCAACGACGGAAGAGGGCATGTACGGCAGCGGTACGACGGCGGCGATCACGGATCTGAGCTGGGACGCGGCCCGTGGGCAGTTCAAGATCGCGGCGAGCGCGGTCGTGGGCGATTCCGTAGGCGAGGACGTAGACGCGTCGGTGAAGACGCAGGCGTGGTACAGCCCGCTGCGTTCCGGCGACATCAAGATCACGGTAAAAGACGAGATGTTCCAGCCGAAGGAAATGACCATCACGGCGACGGCGGGGAACGGCGGCAAGGTAACGGCGAAGGAGCCGGATCCCGCCCGTACGGAAGGCAGCAGTACCTATGAAGCGGACGGCACGTCCGGCTCGTTGCCGATCACGGCGGGCAACGACCAGATTGTAGAAACGCTGAACGGCGGACGTACGGATTCCGCGGTGTTTAACTTCAAGCCGGATACCAGTGGTGATACGGAAACAAAGCAGACGATCATCGACAAGGTGATCGTGAACGGCGTGGAAGTACAGCTGACGGAGGCGCAGAAGAAGGACCCGAACGGGTATGATTACCAATTCCTGAAGGTGACGGGAGACGAGAGCATCAGCGTCACATTCGCGACGATCGACCCGACAGACCCTGAGGAGCCGCCGGTACCGCAGTCGGATCCGGTGATCACTTTGGTGGTAGGCGATCACGGCAAGGTAACGCATGGCAGCGACGGATATGTGGGCGCGGTGAATACGACCGTGACCGCGACGGCGGATACGGACTTTGCAGTGATGATCGAAGCGACGCCGGCGACGGATTACCAGATCGATAAGGTGTATCTGGATGACGCGCTGGTGACGGCGAACTTAACGGCCACGACTTTGGGCGGCGCGAACAGCGACCAGCCGACGAAGGGGACCCTGACGATCCCTGCGGCGGACATGGGCAAGGGCGCGAGCCACAGCATCGTGGTGACGTTCAAGCCGTTGGACAGCACGGAATCCACGGAGATCGTAGTGGTATCGTCTGTGAAAGAGAACACCCTGGGCAGCATCTCGAAGATCGGCCGGAACGTGTATCCTGTGAACTACACGCCGGAGTATACGATGAAGCCCTATGACGGTCTGTGGGAGCTGAAGTACGGCTATGAAGATGACGGAACGACGCCGAAGACGGGCGCGTTGGTGGTAACGGTAGGCACGGCGGCGCCGGCGGATAAGACGGCGGATGTGACCGCGCCGGACGCGAGCGGCCTGTACCACTACACGATGGAGCCGTTGACCGCGGACAGCACGCTGGTGGTAGCGTTTAATGAAGTCGGGTATGTAGTGAACGGCTACGTACAGATTGTGGCGTATGGCACGAAAGCGAAGAACGCGACGCTGGTATTTGAGCGCCATGCGGATGATGATTCTCTGGTGCGGGTGCCGGTGACGTGCAATACGGAAGACACAGTCCTGACGAAGAACGGCGTGAAAGTATTGAAGTTCAGCGCGACGGTGCCGCAGGGCAAGTGGAACGTGACGGTGTCGAAGCCGGGTTATCTGAACTGCGTGATCTCGGAGTTTGAGGTAGCGGCGGGGACGACCGATACGATCTGGTTTGGCGGCACGAGTGACAGTGATGTAAAGCACATCATCCTGATCCCTGGTGACGCGAGCCAGGATAAGAAGAACGTAGGCTTTGCAGACGTTGGCGTTGTGGCGGCCGGCTGGGCCGGCGCGGGCGCGAAGCTGGCGAACCGTGTGAACGGCGACCTGGACGAGAGCACATACAGCATGCTGGAGGGACAAAAAGGCAGCAGCTCCACAGATATGCAGTATGTTATCAGCAACTACCGGAGAGTGGCGAGTATGTCGAACAAGAAGTATGTGGACTTCTGCGCGGACGGTAACGAAATCACCACTTAAAATGAAAGAACGAACCTGAAAAGGGAATGCCCCGCCCGGTATGACCGGGTGGGGCAGACCCGCCGGGAAAGACAAGTGAGAAGGTATATGAAAAACGGACGGATATACGCCCTGATACTTGCCATTGTAATGGTGTTTGGCTTAATACCTGCGGTATACGCGGTCCAGGCGCCGGGCTACCGGCTGACGGGGAAGACCGTGGCCGGGGGCTACGACCTGGAGATCACGGTACCGGGGGTAGATGCCACCGGCGGCCAGCTGGCGCTGCAATATGACACAAGCAAGCTGACGCTGCTGGGCGGGGACAGCCTGAAAGCCATCGGCGCGGCGGACGGCGTGAGCCTGACCCGGGACCATGTAGAGGAAAACGAGCTGGTGAACGGGGAAAAAGGGGTAGTAGGCTTTGCGTGGTACTCCTTTGGCCTGACAAACGGGAAGGTAGCGACGCTGCACTTCGGGTTTGAAAACGGCACGGCGGCAGAGGACCTGGACGCATCGAGTATCCGGCTGCGGTATGTGCCGCGGGAAGGCTTTGGCGCGTGGAACACGGCGGCGCAGCTGCATGTACGCACTGGCGGATACGCGCCGGACACTTACGAGTACCTGCACGACGGGGATAAGGAGATCCGCGTGGAGTTTGCCTATGACGGCGCGGACAAAGCGCCGGAGGGCACGGATGTGACGGTACATTGCCGGGACCTTCTGGGCAAGACGGTGGCGGCCAAAATGGAGGTCGACACAAAAACCTACACCACGGACGGCAACGGGGACCTGAAGCTGCCCCTTGGGGACGGAACGTACCTTTACCGGGTATCGGCGGAGGGATTTGGAACACAAACGGGCAAGCTGACGGTATCCGGGAAAACTGAGGAAACGATCACGTTCGTGACGGATGAGCTGCTGGTGCAGCAGGCCTGTGAGCAGTTGGAGATTGGATATTACCAAGGGGACAGCGCCCAGAGTGTGACCCATTCCCTGACCTTGACGACCAAAACGGATTCAGGGGTATCCGTCGCGTGGAGCAGCAGCGACCCGGAGCGGATCAGTGCGTATGGGGCGGTATTCCGTCCGGTGCGGGGCAAGGGCAATGCGGAGGTAGAACTGACGGCAATGCTCAGCCACGGCAAAGCCCAGGCGGAAAAGAAGTTTACGGTCACGGTGCTGGAAATGGAAGCCCAGGGAAAGCCGGGGACAAACATATCGATCGGCGGCACGACGGCGGACGGCAAGCCTACGTTCAGTGACGTGACGGACACGAGCTTCGGCTGGGCGAAAAACGCCATAGAGTCGCTTGCCGCGGCGGGGATCATCCACGGCACAGGCGACGGGAAGTTTTCCCCGGGATCGGCGATCAAGCGTGGGGACTTCATGCTGCTGCTGATGGGGATGATCCCCACGGACGCGGCGGCGAGCGCGGAAGCGTTTGCAGACGTACCGGCGGACAGCTATTACTATGAAGCGATCCAGAAAGCGCGGGCGCTGGGGGTCGCGGAAGGGACCGGAGGGAACCGGTTCGATCCGGACGCGAGCATCACCCGGCAGGAGATGGCGGCATTAACAGTGCGGATCTTAGAGAAGACCGGATATGTAACGCTGAGCGAGGAACGCGGCGATCTGGCGTTGTTCAAGGACGCATCAGAGATCGCGCCCTGGGCGGAACAGAGCCTTGCGCTGCTGACGGGGCAGGGGTATCTGGTCGGCGGCGACGGTCTACTGAAGCCCGGGGCGAAGACGAACCGGGCGGAAGCGGCGGTATTCCTGTACGGGATCTACAACGCCCATGGGGCGTAAAGGAAACAAGAGATGAGAGGAGGTGATGCTATGAGACAACGGAGGCTGTGCGCAGTGCTTGCGTGGGTGATGCTGGTAACGGCACTGCTGACGCCGGCACTGGCGGCGGAAACGGAAGCGCCGGAGGCGGAACCGTACCGTTACCGGTATACACTGGAGGCGGACTGGACGAATCCGGGGGCCGGGACCGACCCGAGCACGGTATGCACCCTGTACGTGCAGGCGCTGAGCGACGACGCGGTACCGCTGCACGCCGGCAGCGTGACCCTGGGGATCCCGGGGAGCGTTGTATCGGTACAAGCGGAGGTGCCGTTTGAGCTTCGGGATTTCGACGGCAAGCCAAACGCCTGGGAGACGGGGACGGCGCTGGGGCAGTCCTATCTGGGCTTTTCCTGGAACCGGACGGAAACGGAAGACCCGTTGACACAGGACGGGGAGCATCGCCAGAAGATCGCGACGATCCGGGTGAGCGGCGGCGCGGGGAAAGTATCGGCGTTTACCCTGATCCCATGGGTGGATACCCGGACGGGGAAGCTGGTATTGCAGCAGCGCCAACAAGCGCAGGCCTCCGGGGACGCGGTACGGATCGACGAGCAGGAAGCAGTGATGCGGAACGTATGGCGGTATGAAAGCCTGACGACGGCTGATGTGGGATTTTATCAGGGATTTTACGAAATAGAGGAAGACGGCCCGGATGGCCAGCGGGCCGTGGATATTGAAAACGGCTGGCAGGCGTTCCAGATCATGGCGTATAACAGCAAGGAACCGATTACGCTGAAATTTGAGCAATGGAACGAGGAAGTCGGCGCGTACGCGCAGTATGCGGAAGCGGAATATCAACTGGCAGGCCCCACACAAGTCGGACAAAACGGCAAATTCACCGCCACGATCGACTTCGCCGCGCTCAAGGACACAGAGGGACAGGCGATCGCGATAGGACCGGGGGAATACAAACTGACGGTAAGCAAGCGATCCCATGTCTCACGGTACGCCACAGGCCTGACGATAAAGGGAAACGAGGGCAATCTGAGCATCTTCCCGGAACTGACAGGCGTGATGCTGTATCTGCCCTGCGGAGACGTGAACGGAGACGATCGCATCAAGCTGCAAGACCGCGGGCAGTTCACGGCGCCGGAGCGGTATGGGCGCCCGGTACGAACCGGGGAAGAAGCCTATGACCTGAACGGCGACGGGCGGATAGATCTGCGGGATCTGATGATCATGGAGGACCCGATCAATTACGGGAGGTCTTCCACAGCATTTTATGAAAAGACAAAAACGACACAGGGAGGCGGAGCATGAGCCTGAAAAAGATCATAGCGATAAGTCTGTCGCTGGCCCTCATGCTGCTGTGCGGGATGCCCACAGTGCTGGCGGACGGAGAAACGGAAACAGGCCCGGAACTGCCGGCGGTACCACAGGTGACCGTGACGGGGGTAAATGTAGAGAACACGGAGTATTTTGAACTTGGCGTGAAGGTAACGGCGGGTTCGTTCCAATCCGTGGGCTTGATCCTGGGATACGACACGAAGACGCTGGTACCGGTGAACTGGCAGGACGGCAGCGCGGTGAATGTGAGCGGCAGCGGCTGGGACGCGCCCACGGTGCTGATGACGAAAGGCGCGGATGGACTGTCCGGCAAGCCCGGGCTGGCGTATTACGCGGCTGGAGAGGGCGGCGGGAACACGTATGCGTATGTGTATATAGGCGCGAGCGCACTGGAATACAAGGAGCTGTCCGATGAGCAGGTCGTGACCCTGCGCTTTCAGCGGCAGGCAGACGACAGCGGCGCGCTGAAGACTGTGACCATGGGGCCGAGTGCCGATCAGAGCAAGACCATAGAGTTCGCGCCGGCGGCGGTGGCGGAAGCGTCCATTCCGGGCTATCAGGCCATCGCGTTCACTAACGCGGACACGTTCTACACGGAAGGCGAAGAGTGGCATGTAGCGTTCGGGGAAGTAACGGACGGCCCGGGGATCGGGACAACGACCACCCCGTCCGGCAGCAGCGGCGACTACGCGGTGACGTTCTTTGACTGGGACGGCCGGGTCATAGATGCCATTGCGACGGACCCGGCGACTGCCTCTGGAGACGTAACGGCGTTTACAGACCGTCTGAAAGCCCAAGCCGGTTCCCCCCTGACGGCAAAAAAGGGGTACGACTTTTACGGCTGGCTGCTGGTACGGGAAGGTGAGAATGGGCTGACGACGGCGCATAACACCTTTGTAGCGGCGGCGACTGCGGCGGAGTACACCACTGGGGACGCGGCGGCGGACTTTGCGGACTTCACGAACCTGCCGGCATTGGTATCCGGCGCGTTGCAGGAGACGAGCGCGGGCGCGGGCGACGGGAGCAAGAGCATCCTGGTCCAGGCTGCCTACGTGGAAAACGAGACATGCAATACCGGGCTGAACGGTACCACCGTAACGGAGGGCACCAAGATCTATTACACGGTGTCAGACCCGGTATATACCCGATACGGCGCGGCCAACGCGAAGGCGGGGCAACTGAGCGGACAATACTCCATTACTTACACCGTCCGGCGGGAAAACGCGGCGGATAAGGGTGTAACGAAGCTGCGGCAGCCGGCGATCTACGTAACGATGAAGCCCAGCGCCACAGACCGGGCGCAGGACATCGTGATGAAGATCGATCTGACGAACACGGACGAGACGACGTTTGAGGTGATCCCCACGCGTTTGATCACACAGGTGGATGTTGCGGTAATCGACACGTATGGCTTTAGTTCATGGCCGAACTCGGGCAAACGCTCGGAAACGACAGACTGTTCCAAGAACACCTTTATCCTGATGGGTTCTTGGGGGTTTGTACGGGACCAGGCGATCGACACGCTGAACACCTTGGGCGGGAACTATCTGGACGTGAACCAATGGTCACCGGACTGGAAGACCAACGCGGACGCGGATACGTTCAAGGATGGCGGACTGGTAACGGGAACGTTGGATGCTGCGGCCTTGGAAGCGGCGAAAGTAAAGATCCTGAAAGCGATGGAACCGCTGAGCGCGGAACAGCGCCGGGCGGTGACACAGCAGGACCTGAAAAACATGATTGCCGGTACATATACAGCGCCGACGACTTGAGGAAGGAGGACGCGCAATGACCATTCAAAAAAAGCACGGTGTTTTTACGCGCCTTCTGAGCCTTCTGCTGGTTTTGACGATGGCGGCATCGATGCTACCGGGGAGCGCCCGTGCGGCGGACATCTGGTCGGACTGGCAAAAAGAACACGTCAAGCCGGTCAATGCGCTGGGGACAGCTGCGGAGTACCATGATACCGTGACGAAAGAAACGGCCAACGGCACGAGCAGTTTCACGGTAAAAGCGAAGGTAGCGAACCATGTGGCGAGTCTGGAGGTCACGACAAACGTGGGGCTGGCCGGGTCCAAGTTGTACGCGGTAGTGTTCCCATACGCACACTTTACGGATCCGAAATTGTCCGCGTTTGTGACCAAACTGAACGAGGGCACGATCACGGGCGCGAACGCGCAGGGTCTGACGACGACGGACTACCGCTATTGCGTGGACAAATCGTTCGCGGCGGCGGGCGGCAGTGTGACGGTCAGCGGAACAGATTGGAAATTCCCCGGCAACAGCCAGCAGAACCTGCGGACAATCACGGTGAACAATACCAACAGCAACGGTATTTCCACCACCGGCGACAAGGGCACGGAATTCTACCGTACTTACGCGTTCGCGGTGATGTCGGCGACCCTGGGAGGCAATACCGCGTCTGACTACGCCTACGGCACGTTCATCATGGATGCGGAAGGCAACATGCTGGAAGACACCTACATGATCCGGTACATCAAAAACCAGAACAACCCGGCGAATGTAGGCAACTCGGCAGTCGGCGGCACAGTAAAAAACCAGATCGTGCCGTGGGACAACACGATCAACCTGCGGCCAGATACCTACTCCCGGCCGGGCTACGAGTTCAAGGGCTGGGATGTGAACCCAACCCGCGCCAACAGCTGGCTGCTGTATCCAGATGGAACCCTTTCCACGACAACGTCAGGCATATTGTATGACAGTTATTACAAGTACTTATGGAAGCCCTGGGACACGATCACGGACAAGACAGTGGCCTATGCCCCGGGCGCGGCCTTTGACCCCAACAACCCACCGGGCCGGGGCACGGAGTACGGGATCACGAACCTGTACGCGGTGTGGTATCCGAAGTCCGTGGAATTCAAGGACGACGGACTGCCGAAGGTCAATATGACAGTGAGCGGCAAGACGGTTACGGACGTGCCGATGCAAACGGTGGCAGAGGCTCAGGTACGGAAAAATATCACCTATACAGGGACTCTGGCCGGAACGACAGACGCGAGCACGACAAAAGCGTACGCGCCGTATTCCAGCGGCACAGCGGTGGTTGATGGAAAGACCGTCAATCTTTCCGGGTTGAGTACCTACTTTGAGACAGGGTGGAAACTGGAGTCGAATGGGAACAACACCAGCTGGAAACTGACCGGCACACCGAAACAGTATTCGGAAGTCCCGTTGTATTTCCTGATCCAGGTAACGGACGCGGCAAACAACACCAAGGATCTGTTGCTGCTGAAGATACCGCGCATCAAGAAAGCGGCGCAGCCGGTACCGACGCTGGACGCGAACACGGGTCTGCAAAGCCAGGTGGAGCCGGTGACGCCGGACGAGGGTGAGCCTTACGAGGATGGTCAGATTTTCGGCTTCTATTCCGCGGGCCCGGTGAAGGACACCGGAACAGAGGATGTAACCGGCTACAGGGACAAGGTAGATAACGATAACACCAATATGGGCGTTGGTACCATGACGGCCTATTACCTGTCGAAAGGCATGGTCTACGAGTACCGGCCGGAGACGATCGACGGCAAGAAAGTAGACTGGACAGCGGAGGGGTACAAGGACATGCCCAACGGCGGCTGGCGGGAAGTCCCCTTTGCCAGCGGACGCTACAACGCGGCTGACCTGACGAAGATCGAGCAGGCCGGGGCAAAGAACGCTAAGACCCTGATGTATTCCACCCTGGCCAACGGGAACGCGGCGACGAAAGCGGCGGTGGCCGATAAGACCAACGACACGAATGTAAACGCGTCAGCGGAATTTAAGGCCACGGGCTGGCTGGACAGCTACGGGTCCATCGCGTTCAACGCGGCGGGCCTGCCGGTGATCCATGGCCTGACCAAGGACGATGTGTATGAGGTCCGGTTCCGGGAAAACGCCAACTCCGCCGAGTCCGATCCCCAGACGATCAAGATTGGGGGCGTAGCGGCGGCCGCGCCCAGCGGCGGCGGGAGCGGACTGCTGTTCAACCTGATGAAGGGCAGTGTCTGGGCGGTGACAGATGCGCCGGAACCGCCGGAAGAGCAAGCGGTGACGGAAGTGACCCTGACCGTGGGCGAGCACGGTTCGGTGACGGTGGAGAACCTGGAACCGAAGCCGGAAGCAACAGCCCCGGTGGATGAAGGCGAGGAACCGACACCCAAAACCTATACTAATGGAACCTATACGTTCTCGGTGAAAGACCCCGAACAGCCCTGCACGGTAACGGCCACAGCCGATGAAGGCTACACCGCAGCCGCAACCATCGGCGGGGAAGCGGCGGACCTGACAGGCGCCACCCTCACCCTGCCCAAAACCAGCGCGGACGGTAAACTGACGGTAAGCATCCGCTTCACAGCGAACGAGACACCGGACACCCCCGAGACCCATGCGGACACGTCCTCAGGGACAGCCCGAGAGGTAACAGAGACGCTGTTCGCGGTATCGCCCACGGGGGCCCTGCCCAACGGGTCAGCGGCGGACCTGACGGAGGAAGAGCATCTGGAACTGCGGGACCCCAGCGGTGAGAAGGTAGAGACAGTAACGTTCTTCACTTCCACGACTGGGACCGTAATAGAGACCTACACCTGCACCCTCAGCGAAGACAAAAAGTCCCTCGTCTGGACGCAAGGTACCACCCCCGTGACCCAGATCCCCCTAGACGGTCAATCCCAAGGCATGGCCGCCTCCTGGGGCGGGAAAGCTAATCCCTCCGACTTCTCTTCCATTGTCTTCTACGACTGGGATGAAACCACCGTCCTTGGCTCTATCGTGGTCGCGAAAGGTCAGGATTCGACAGAGGAAGTACGGAACTTTGAAAACTCGTTGCGATCCCCAGAATCTAAGGACATGGACACCGGCAAAGAAAGTTATTGGGTAGATGACTCCAATTGCCCTATGACCTACAAGCGAGGCTATTCATTTAAAAATGTTTGGCTCCCGCTTGAAAGCGGGATACTGACCCATTATGGCAGTGAGGTGCAAGGTGCTATGGTGGAGAAGCCCGCGCCAGACCAACAGGCGGATTTTTCGAATGTGACTGGTAATATGATCGTCAAGGCCTGTTATGAGGCGAATTCAGAGTTGTATGTTGGTTCTGGTGCCGGTGATACATTGAAATATTACACGACGGAGTTGATTTCTAATGTTCGTGTAAGTGGTAACGTTTTCATGGTTGAGGTAAAAGTAAAGCGTGAAAACGTTGTAGATGGAAAAATTGTGGGTGTTCCTCGTCTCGGAATACCTGCAGTACGAGTCAAGATGCAGTCCGGGACCCTGGAGTTACCCATGAAAGCTGACATGAGTAACACAGATGAATACATAATTCAAGTTGTACCAAGTACTTTGGTTGATACACTTCGATACGCGGTAGTAGACACTTATCAGGACAGCAACTGGCCTAATGCGCCAATTAAATCAAATGAAGCCGTAGTAGAAAAAGGTGGAGTAACGAATAATCTTGTTGTTAATAATGCTTGGTCAGATTCAGGAACCTATTCGGGAAATGGATTCTACTTTGATGGAACAGTTGCTATGTTCAATGAGGCAGTTCGACCAGGCGGTACATTAGCTATTATTGATAAGAGTTTACTGGACGAATTTTTACTTAACTATAAAATGGTTAAGGCAACGCCGAACATTGACACATTTAAAGCAAGGGCATGTCCAGCTTTGATACAACAGGCATTTAATGAATTGAACGGTATCACAAGCGAGACACCTACGAAGCCAAATTATCAATCACTTACTTACAAACAAATTCAATATGCAATTGCTAATAATGGCGCATTGCTTCTTGAATAAAACCAATAAACCAGGAGGACGAATAATGAAGAAAAAAGTTTTAGGAGTGTTATTGTCGGTAGCACTGTTGATTGGCCTGCTACCGACAATGGCGTTTGCGGCTTACACAGGTAACGCAAATCCTATCATTGATTCTGCGACTGTTGTCTGGAAAGATAACAAGAATCAAGTCAAATTAGTCATGAGTACCAACTATGCCAATGGTCAAGAATTACATGTTGGCGTTATCAACGAAACATGGTTCAATGCTGGCCTGTGTGATCCGGCTCCAATTAGCGGAATTAGAGACAGCGTTGAAAATAATGCTCTGGGCGTCTATGTAAATATCCCTGCCAATGCTGCAAATGTTCAAGGCGGAACGGTCTATGCTGATTTGCTGTCGTTGCCAAAGGGTGATGATGGAGCCTCAGTAATGGTTAACGGAAAAGTTAAAATTCTTGTTTGGTCGAGCGGCACCGGCACCGGCAACTGGAACCTGTCTTCTGCCAGTGATGCAGCAGTAATTGCCGACGGTAAGGGCGAAGTGACAAAAGAAGACCCCACAAAGGCATTGTATACCATCGGTGCGAACAAGATTTATACCGGCAGTGCGTTGAATCCCGAGATCACCAAGGGGGCAGATGCCGGTACAGTAACGAATATCTATCTGGCGGATGATGAGCATGGAACGAACAAAACAGCGGCTAACGCAGGACAGACTCCCGCTGGTACCTATCATGTTTTCGTTGACGTTGCGGCATCGACTTTGTATAATGCGAAGACAGATCTTTACCTTGGAACTTGGACCATCAGCAAGGCAAGTCAGACTGCGCCCACTTTGACCAAAAACGATATGGACGCGGACGGGAACGGTGGTAAAATTACCATTACAAACTATGCCGCAGGTAAGACCTATGAGATCAAGGGCCCTGGTGATGCGGATTATAAAAATGCTACCTTGACGAATACTAATGAAATTGCAGTTACGACCGCAGGTAAGTACAGTGTTCGTGTAAAGGGTGATGCCAACTACGAAGCAAGCCCTGCCGCCGAGGTAACGATTAAGCAGGCAGGCGCGGCTGCTGCTGAACTGGCTGACAAGACTGTGACCTATAATGGTAGCGCTCAGAGCGTAACCGTAAAGGTCACGCAGGACGGCGCGGACAAGACTGGCGAGTATACAGTCTATTATACTGGAAAAGACGGCACAACTTACGGAGAAAGTGACACAGCTCCCACTAATGCCGGTACGTACACTGTGACGGTCAAAAAGACGGTTGGCGGCACAGCGCTTCCTCAGACTGCAACTCTGACAATTGAGAAAGCCCCTGTGACTGTTGCGTTCTCTGAAGCCTCCGCGGGCAAGACGCTGGCCGAGGTTAAGAAGGAACTGAGCGGCGTTATTGCTGCGGACACGGCTGATGTTACATTGGATCTGACTTGGACAGACGATGAAACAACTGCAATCGTGGCAGGCCAAGAGTATACTTGGACTGGAACATTGAAAGGCACAAAAGCGGGCAACTATGAATTGGAAATTACCCCGCTGAAAATCAATGCTGCTGGCAGCGGCATCATCATCGGCGGCAGCACGCAGAGATACACCGTAACCTACAACGCCGGTTCCCACGGCAACTTCTCCAGCGACGCGGCTACGACCGAGAAAGTCGCGAAGAACGAGACGCCCAAGAACGTCCCCGTGGTGCATCCCCACGACAACTACCGCTTCATGGGCTGGACCCTGGACGGCAAGACCATCGTGGACCCCACCACCCAGAAGATCACC
>JAAWQX010000029.1 GCA_022800755.1 Oscillospiraceae bacterium | reverse complement strand
GCACCGCATATGCGGTGCTTTTTTGCACGGTCCCTGGAAAATTTTTCCATACTGTAATGTAGCGGAAAAACAGAACCTTTTTGGGAAATGATACAATAGAACCAGCTTGGGTCGAAAATGATTATAAGAGGAGAGAATATGAATAAACTGACAACGGAAAATCAAGAGCAATTCCGAATCTGGTTAGTCAATGAAGAACGCAGTGCAGGAACAATTGAAAAATATATGCGGGATGTCCGCACTTTCGCGGGATTTTTGAACGGTAGAACGATTGTGAAAGAAGAGCTGACAGCTTGGAAAGGACAGTTGGTAGAAGCGGGATACGCGCCAGTAACGATCAATTCTATGCTGACATCCGTGAATACTTATCTGCGATTTGTTGGGATGCCGGAGTGCCGGGTAAAGCAACTGCGATTGCAGCGGCGGGTATTCCGGGACCAGACCCGGGAATTAAGTCGGGAAGAATATGACCGCTTACTTTCCGCGGCTCGTAGGCAGGGTAAAGAACGCCTGGAGCTTTTGATGGAAACAATTTGTGCAACGGGGATCCGGGTATCGGAAGTACAGAATATCACAATCGAAACACTCCGGCAGGGGCGCGCGGAAATCAGCTTGAAAGGGAAAATCCGAACGATTTTGCTGCCAGGAAAACTCCGCAGGAAGCTGCAAAAATACGCCCAAAAACAAAAAATCGCTTCCGGCGAGATATTTCTCACCAGAAACGGAAAACCACTGACGCGAAAGCAGATATGGGCGGAAATGAAAGCGTTGTGCCAGTCGGCGGGTGTGGAAACAAGTAAAGTATTCCCTCACAATCTGAGACACTTATTTGCCAGAATATTTTACAAAACGAGCCGGGACATTGCCCAACTCGCGGATGTATTAGGCCACAGCAGTATAGAGACGACCCGCATTTATTTAATCACCACAGGCGCTGAACACCTGCGGCGGATGGACCTTTTAGGACTTGTAAGTTAGGACAAAATACACATTTTGTCCTGAAAGACAGAAACGTACGACACAAGAGATTACATATCAGTTGCATTTTAGCACGCTTGTAAATAAAATGCAAGCATATTTTCAAAAAAATGACATGACGAATTGACCGTTCAGATAAAAAATCACAGAACGGTCTTGTTTGCTATGCACAAATTTTATGGAATCAGCCACTTTTTGGCTGATTTTTCCATTTTGCAACTATTTGTATTTTTTCAGATCGAACTTTCAGGACAAAATGTGTATTTTGTCCTAAACCCAGAACCGCGCGGCACGGAGGTGAAGAAAGGGTGGTGATAACATGGGAGAAAGCTTAAGCGAGTATTGCGTGCGAACGGGAAATATGGTCTTGCTGGAACAGTGGGACAGAGCGCGCAACGGGCCAATGCGGCCAGAACAGATGTCAATCGGCAGCCATCGAAAAGCGTGGTGGCAGTGCGAGTGCGGCCATAGCTGGGAAGCGGAAATCAGATCGCGGATCGGCGGGAGCGGATGTCCGGTGTGTGCACATCGGGTGTTGTCACCGGGCGATAACGATTTGGCGACGATGCATCCATCGTTGGCGGCGGAATGGCACCCCACGAAAAACGGCGCGCTGCGGCCGGAGGACGTTATGACCGGCACCCGGCGCAAAGTCTGGTGGCGGTGTGAAAAAGGGCACGAATGGCAGGCAACAGTCGGTTCGCGGGCGGAAGGCAAAGGCTGTCCGGTATGCGGCGGAAAAGAACTGATACCCGGGGAAAATGACCTGGCGGGGCTGTACCCAACCATCGCGCGGGAGTGGCACGGAACAAAAAACGGGACGGTACATCCCGAGGAAATGTTCGCGTACAGCAACCGGCGTGTGTGGTGGCAATGCCCACGGGGACACGAGTACCGGGCGACGGTGGCGAACCGCACCATGCGGGAGAGCGGCTGTCCGTATTGCGCGGGGCGCAAGGTACTGCCGGGCTTTAACGATTTACAGAGTCTGGAGCCAGAGTTGGCGGCCCAATGGGACACGGAGATGAACGGCGGATTGCGGCCGGACATGGTCACCGTAGGCGCGCGGCGCAAAGTCTGGTGGCGGTGTGAAGCGGGTCACCGCTGGAAAGCGATGATCTATTCCCGGACGGGTGCGAAGCGGTGCGGCTGCCCGGTATGCGCCGGGGTGGCGAAGCCGGAGCGCATGAGACGGTATGCCCTTGCGGCGGAGCGGACGCAGGCGAGTGTGTGAAAAAACAGTGTGCTGCGGCACATTTCATATAAAAGATCAAAAAAATAAGGTGGGTGAAAGCAAGTGTTTTCACAGGAAAAAAGCGAGAAGAGCCGGTGGGCGAAAATAATGACGAACAGCATGGTCAGACGTGTTCTGGCCATGATTTTGGCTGTTGTAATGCTGATAGGCTTACTTCCTCTTCTTGAAATGCCCGCCAGCGCGGCGACGACATTGGGCGGTAGCACGACGCTGGTCAATGGCGGCGATTACGTATTTACGGCTACGAGTGCAACAAACCGCACATACACGGTTGCGGCAAATGCAACAGTCAAGGTCACTGTACCTGCTGGGGTCACAGTAACTTTAAATAACCAGGCTGCGGGCGGGTCTCCGTTTGTATTGCAGAATGGAGCGACGCTGAATCTGGTTGTAAATGGTACGCTGAATGTATATGGCCAGAACGGCGGCGCGGGAGGTGGAGCTACGCCTTCGAAGAATGACCAGCCAGGTGGTACTGCGGGATATGCGGGAATTAATGTTCCCAGCGGAAGTCGTATTAATATTAGCGGTTCAGGTACCTTGAATGCTTATGGTGGTCGTGCAGGTAATGGCGGTGATAGTAAAGGTACTTATAGCGATACGATGTCCGGCGGTGGCGGCGGCGGTGGCGCAGGCGCAGGTATCGGCGGCAATGGCGGCATCGGCGATAAAGGCAATGGTTATAATAATACCGGCGCTAGAGGCGGTGGAAACGGTCAGTCGGCTGGTACAATTTTTATTACTGGGACTGTTCGCGTGCTTGCTCGTGGCGGCGGCGGTGGTTCTGGTGGTAGCATACCTGCGAATATTATGCATCCCGGTGGAGCTGGTGGCGGTGGTTATCCGGCGGCAGGTATCGGCGGCGGCGGTGCCGGCGGCGGAGGGGGTAACTGCGGTGGCGGCAGATACGGCGGCGGTTCTGGCGCTGGCGGTGGCGGCGGTTTCTCCGGTGGCGCTGGTGCTGGACGTTATAAAACGACTACTTCTAATGGTGGCGTGAATGGCCAAGGCGGAGATGGTGGTTCCAATGATGGCTCAAATGTTCCACAGGCTTGGGCTGGTGGTGGCGGCGGTTATGCTAGCGCCGGTAAAGTGGTGACTGACTCGTCGTTAGGTCCTGGTTCTGGCGGCAGAGGTGGCGCTCTGTACGGCGGTGGCGGTGCCCACAATGATGGCGGCGGTGCTGGCGGCAATGGCGGCTCTGGCGGCAATGGCGGCACGATATACGTTAACAATAATGCAACCAAGCCTACGGTGACTGCACAGAATGGCAGTTATATTACGAATAGCACAAGCTATTCCGCGACACATATACGCACGCAGTCAACACAAGGCTATGGCACCGGTGCCGGCTTCACAGAAAGCGCCGGTGGCCCGACTTATGTGACTACCCCCAGCGCACCCACTGTCAGCAGCGGTGCAGGTACGGGTACTTCGGGTGAAATGAAAGTGACATGGACGGTTCCGTCGGGAAATGCAATTTCCAGCTACACCGTCAATGTTTACAGCGATGCGGCTTGCACAGGTCTTGTTAAGTCCACAACGGCCACGACAACCAGTGCGACATTCACTGGCCTGACCAATGGAACGACTTACTATGTCCGTGTCCGCGCTACAAATATTATTGGCGATGGTGCATGGAGTGCGGCGAAAGCGGTCATTCCTTATTACAAGCCGCTGGCTCCCACGGATGTGAAAGTTGTACCCACAGCCAACAACGGCGAATTGTCCGTTAGTTGGAAAACTCCGTCCAACAACGGTAACGCGATCAATAAAGTTGAAATCCTTACGGACGGTACCGTGCGTAAGACCATCAGCCCAAGCTCGAACGCCAGTGAATTTTCTTCCGCCATGACCACGGCGGGGAGCACGGCGAGCACAACTGTTACAGGTCTGGTGGGCGGTACGTCCTATAATGTCACTGTCCGGGTGAGCAACAACGCTGGCGGCACGTCCTCCAGCCCGGCGGTCCCCGGCGTTCCCAGCGGTCCCCCGCTGAAAACCGGCTCCGTGACCGCGGAGGGTACCGGCGTGAGCGGTCAGGTCAAACTGACCTGGATCACGCCGAACAGCAACGGCCCGGCCATTACGTCGGTGGAAATTCTTAATGCGGATACCCACCAGGTGGTGGATCGAATCAGCGATTCGTCCAATACCAACCTTTGGAACACAGGTAAGGAGAATTTCACCACCGAGGGCCGGAAAAACGAATTCTTTATCAACGGCTTGGCCAACGGCACCCTGTACCGTTACCAGGTGCGTGTGAACAACTCGGCAGGCAGCGGCGTGCTGTCGGACCCCGTGCAGGCTACGCCTTACGCAAAGCCCGCAGCCCCCACGAATGTGGTCGTGACCAGCGGCGTGAAGTCCTTGACGGTGAGTTGGACCGCCGCGGCCAATAACGGCAGCGCCATCACACGCTATGACGTGTATGAAGTTGTGGGCAGTACGGTGAGTGCCGAGCCGGTGGCGACTACCTCCGGCACCAGCGCGACCATCAGCGGACTGGGCGTGAAAGAGAGCCACCGTTACGTGGTGAAAGCCACAAATGCGGCAGGCCAAGGCCCGCAGTCCAATGTGGCGGACGGCGAGACGTTTGATGTTCCCGGCAAGCTGGGGACGCAGATCAAGGCGGAAGCGGTATCTTCTACCAGCGCGACGGTCAAGTGGCAGCCTCTGCCGGACGGTGACAACGGCGGCAGTCCTGTGACCGGGTATGTGGTGAGCTGGAAGTATGTGTCGCCCGGCAACAGCGGCGCTTTGGGCGTGAGCGGCTCGAAGAGCTTCACGTTGGCGGAATTGGGCAGCGTCGGCACGGATGGGCAGTATACTGCCACGGTGACGGGACTGATCAAAGGCGTGACGTATAACTTCACCGTAACGCCTGTGAACGCGGTAGGTACAGGCACGAATTCGTCCGAGGAAGCGCAGGCGAGAATGCATGACCAGCCGGCGAAAGTGACTGGCGTAGAGCCTAAGCGGACGGAAAAGAACGGTAAACCTGTCAGTGGCAGCGTAACAGTAAGCTGGACTGAGCCGGATAATGGCCGTAGCCCGATCAGCATATACACGGTGTATGTGTACGCGGCTAAGAGCGGCGATGGCGCTACGGCGGAAGTAGGCGCTGAGATCACCGATTTGCGGAAGCAGGTGAATGCGGATCAGCTGAGCACTGAAATCACAGGCTTGACCAACGGTAATACCTATTTCTTCCGGGTCAGTGCTACGAATGCTGTGGGCGAAAGCCTCATGAGCGATCTGAAGAGTGTGATTCCTGCGTATACCCCTGGTGAGGTGCCTGATGTCCTGGCCAACACCATGGGTGTGACGGATACGGAGACGCTGAACGTCACCTGGGGTTACGCGCAGGATAACGGCGCGGAGATCACATCCTACCGTGTACGGTTGCTGGATGCATATAAAAACTTGATTACCATTGGCGAATGCCAGCAAACTACGGTGGATGGAAAAGCTGCTGATGTGTACACCCTGTCCAGCGGAAAGACGATCACGATCGTTTATGATGCCGGACGGAAGGGCCATAGCGCGATAGTCACGGGACTGGACGCGGGAACCGTGTACCACTTTGAGGTACGTGCGGAGAACCGGTTCGGCGAAGGCGCACAGGGAATCACCGTCAAAGGCAAAGCGACTTTGAGTGTTCCCGGTAAGCCGGATTCTGTCATGGTAATGCCCACAGGTGTGGAGGGTATGTTCTCCATGAAGTGGGAAGAGCCGGACAATATCGGCGGCACGGCGATTACGCGGTATCAGATATATATGTTCCCGGCAGAGGACAACTATATTGCCATGACGCCGGAACAGTTGCAGCAGGAAGCGAAGAAGGCGGACGGATTTGTGCGCTTCCGTGACCTGTCTGTGGAAGAACTGATTCAGAACGCGAAAGACGTATTCAACAGCGATGACTATACCCAGTGGGTCACGGAGACGGCCATGCCGACGACTGGCGGCCATACGACTTACGCGGTGCGTATCGCGGCGCAGAACATGATCGGCTGGGGCGAATGGTCCGATCCGGCGGAAGTGAGCGCCTACGGCACGCCCCGGGCGGTCGAGGACCTGAAAGCGGAACTGTCCTTTGTGGCGGGCAGCCCGATGCTGGATGTGAGCTGGACCGACCCGTCGGACCTGGAAAATGGCATTAAAGGCAACGGCGGCAGTGAGATTACGAAGTACAATGTTGAAGTGACCCGTCTGGTGAACGGGGAAAAAGTCCCCGTAACGGATTACACCACGTCGAAAAACCATCATCCAAATGACGGCGGTGTGGTCGTGATCGAGCGTGTGAAAGGCCCGCATGATGACGGCGCCAATCAGGACAGCAATGTGCTGCAGGAGGTTACGATCCAAGGCCTGATACCGGGTGAGACCTACTATGTAAGCGTGAAAGCGGTGAATGAGGGCGGACCGTCCGCTTACGGCAACGTGACGCCGGGCGTGACGATCTGGACACTGCCTACCCAGGGCGCGTTTGTCACGGTAACGCCGACGAACGCTACCGGCGAACTGCGGGTGCAGTGGTACAAGAGTGAGGACGACGGCGACAAGCCGGAAAACGGCAGCCAGAACCGCACCTTTATCGATCACTACACGGTATATTACCGCCTGAAAGGGAACAATTCTGTTTTCACACCGAAGACTTATGAGATCTCTGAAGGCGCGAGCGAGCCCTATACCATGGTTTTGAGCGGCCTGGAAGACGGTCAGGCCTACGAGGTATATGTAACGGCGACCAACGGCGTGGGAGAAACGGATGTTACACCGGAGACAGCTACCATCGCCAGCGGAACGCCCCGCCGTCCGGCAGGTGCGCCGAAGATCGGCACCCTGACCAGCGGCAATGGCGCCGCGGTGTTGAGCTATCTGGAAGCGACGCCGGAGAGCGAAAACGGCGGCAGCCCCATCTCCTATTACCGCATCTATGCCCAGGCCTACAACGGCATGAGTTATGATGCGCCGGTGCTGGTGCGGACTGTGAATGCCAGTGGAACGCGGATGGAAGATATCACGCTGCCGAACCTGGTCAATGGCGTGCAGTATCAGATCACTGCCTATGCAGTGAATGGAACGATGATGGATGGCGAGCCTTCCAACAAGGAGACCGTGTTGGTGGGTATCCCCGAAGCGCCGACGAATCTGAAGGTCGAGCCCGGCCCCCGTTTCACGGCTGTGGCGACCTTTGACGAAGCAAACGGCAACGGAAATCCGATTCTGTACTACTTAGCGTATGTAAACGGCGAGTTGTACAAAGAGGACGGACAGGAAGTCCACTTTGAGACCAACCGCGTGGAAGTACAGGCGGACGAAGGTGGTCAGATTGTGAGCGTCGCCGTGAGCGCGGTGAACCGCGTGACGGAAAGTGAAAAGACGGAAGCGATCGCAATTAAGATCGGAACGCCCACAACACCTGTGCTCAGCAGTGTGCTGGCGGATAGTGCTGGTGTGACGCTGAGATGGGAAGGCTCCACAAACAATGGCATCACGATGACCGGATACAATATTTATCTGAAATCCGGCGATGGCGAATGGCAGAAGTTGTCGGCTCCAAAGCCTGGTGCGAATGACTTGACGGCCAGACTGGAGAAAACCACCCATAACTTAACGTCGGGAACGGTGTATCAAGTGAAGGTAACGGCTGAAAACCTGGTGGGCGAGAGTCCGGATTCGCAGGCGATGACCTTCCAGTTCGGCGTACCCGGTGCACCAACGATCACGGATGTACAGTTCGGTGATGAGAGCTTGACGGTCACTTTCACAGAGCCCGCGGATAAGGGCACATCCAATGTGCTGACGCAGTTCAAGGTGTACGCCAACGGCGGCGAGGCCAGAGAGACCTTTGACCTGAGCACCCTGGGCACGCCGGACGGCGAGGGCAACGCCTATAATGCGGATAAGACCTTCTGGAAAGACAGCGCCGGCGCGTACCATGTTGTGGTAAAGAGCCTGGCGAACGGTTCTGAGTATCTGGTACAGGTCAGCGCAGTGAACGTACACGGCGAAAGCCCCTTGAGCGAGCCGTGGAAAGAGACCCCGGCTTCCAGCGCAGACGCGCCGAGAAGCGTATTGGTGGAAGTGCTTTCCGATCAGGAAGTGGAAGTCACCTGGAAGGCCCCACTGTACAACGGCGGCAGCGGCATCACGGGGTATCAGGTCAATGTGTTTGACACGGAGACAAACGGCCCGGTGGCGGATGCGCAGATAGATATTCAAGGCCTAAAAGCGAGCGTGACCGGCTTGAAGGCAGGACACAGCTACTACTTTGTAGTAACCGCGCTGAATAAGGCGGGCGAGGGCGCTTCCGAGCGTTCCGCGGACGCTACGACCTTTAAAAAGCCAGGAGAGCCCACCATCGTCAGCTGGAAATCCTACTGGAACGTGAATACGGCATCGTATGACCTGGTGCTCAATTGGGAAGCGCCCAAGGATACCGGCGGCACGCCGATCACTGGATATAAGGTGTGGCTGGGCGCGAGTTTGAAGAGCGGCGGAATGTTGGACGCGGACGAGCGCACTTTCACGGTGACTGGTCTGCGCGCGATCCCGTATACGATCCGTGTTGAGGCGTTCAACTCGGTATGCGATGAAAAGAAGTCCAGCTATGGCGGTGGTACTTATACTCAGATGAACATTGCGGTAGGTAAACTGGAGGCACCGGAGAACTTCCGCGCGTCGAGCCCCACGTCAGATGTGATCAAGCTAAGCTGGAATCCGGTGGAACAGAAATTCTCGTTCTATCGAGTGTATGACTTGAGTGCAATCATGAACGCGAACGGCTGGACTCTGGACCAGGCGGTCGCTTATGCGGAAAGCCAGCCGAACAATGCAACCGGCTTTGAAATTAATGACGCCAGCGCCACGGAATATGAACTGGAGTTCCAGGAGCCGGGGACGCATTACTATGCGATCCGCTGCTTCACGGCCCAGGGAACCGGAGGCTACCTGTCAGAGGTCCGGGAAGTCACGCTGGGCGGTGCACACGCACCGAAGTTGATAGCCGTGGAACCCGGCTGTGAGGAATTGCAGGTCAGTTTCAGGATGCAGGGAGAGGAAAGCTGGAACGGTTATCCGCTGTATGGCTATCAGGTGCTGGTGAACGGAAAGCCCTACGAAGGCGCGGTCAAGTTTGGCTCCCGGAATCTGGACATCGATAAAGAACGCCATGTCATCACAGATGGCGCGCTGCGGGAACTGGCAGCAGGACAGACCGTGATACTGACGATGCCTGAACTGAACGGCAATACGGAGTACAGCGTGACGGTTCGCGCGGTCACAGTGGATGTCGACCCGGATACGGAGACGACGACCTATCTCTCCGGCGACTATGAGACTGCGCAGACGGTAACGGTGTGGACAAAGCCCACCGCACCGGTAATCACCGATACGATCAGCGGTAACCAGACTTTCACGGTGCATTACCGTGAGGCAGACGGCATGGGCCTGCCCATCGCGGGCTATGCGGTATTCTATGAAGGCAAGGGCGATAGCTGGTTGGAGGAGCCTGCGGCGGAAGTGGCTGCCGACGCACGGGAGATCACTGTGACGGGTGCGATCAACGGCTATAAGTCGGAAGCGGATAAGACGGGCTGGGATTACCGGCTGGCCGCGTTCACGGAGTACAAGGGCGTGCGGTATTACACCACATTGGCAAAGCCCTATCCCAGTGTCGTGACTGGTATCCCGGGCGCACCGGAGATCACAAAAGTGACGGCGGGCAACGGAACGGTTATGGTGTATTATTCCGCACCGAGCATGGATCCGACCATCGCTGTGACGGGATATAACATTTATTACAAAACCGCGGATACCGACTGGACGATGATTTCTACCAACAGCACGGCGACATCCTACCAGTTGACGGGATTGACGAATAAGACGCCGTACAGCATCAAGGTGCAGGCGGTGAACCGGATTGGCGAAGGCGCGGAAAGCGAAGTTGTGACTGCAGTGCCCGGTACGCCGGGAGCGCCGGAAGTCGTAGACTACGCGCCCGGCGACCAGCAGGTCACGCTGAGATGGCGCAAGCCCACGGAAAATGGTATGCCGCTGCTGAGTTACCGCGTGTATTACACAGATACTACGGATGACTCCGAATACATCATGAATGTTGACGTGAACCTGAACCGGGTCACAGTGACCGGACTGACGAACGGTCATGCGTATGACTTTGAACTGGTTGCGATCAACGGTAACGGCGAGGGCGAGCGGTCCCAGAAGCTGACGCTGACGCCGGGCACGGTTCCCGGCGCGCCGAGAGATGTACAGGCGAAAGTGACCGGCGGCGATACGATTGAAGTAAGCTGGCTGGCTCCCGCCACGGACGGCGGCTTGGACATCGATCAGTACCGGGTAAGCGGCAACGGCGTTGAATACACTGTTGATGTGAGTGATCCGGCAAACTACGTGGACGAAGAGGTAGAAGGTATCGGAACAGTACGGCGCTACATTCTGAAAGTACAGTATCTGGTGCCGGGGACCACCTATGAGTTCTCCGTAAGCGCGCACAATCTGCGGGATTACGGCGAAACCGCCAAGAGCGCAAAGGTAACGACGTTCACAGCACCGGGGGTCCCGCAGTGGCGCGGCATGAGTTCCTTGAACTACACGTTCACGGCTTTGTGGACAGCACCCCAGAACAATGGCGGTACCGAAATTGAAGGCTACAATGTGTATGTTGACGGCGAACTGGTGAATACCGCACTGTTGAAAGTCAACAACGAAGAAGATGGTCTGTTCATTGATGAACGGAACATCATCAGCTATACGGCGCCCGTACCGCTGCCCAACGGCACGAAGCTGGAATTGGGCGGCACATACGAGGTAAGCGTAGCGGCGGTGAACGCGGTGGGCGAGAGCGAAAAGACCAGCCCCATGTTCATCACGATCCAGGGTGCGGCGGCAGAATCGGTGCCTGGCCGTCCCGGAACGCCGGTACTGACGGCCGGAAACCAGCGGCTGACAGTTACCTGGAGTGCTCCGCTGATCGAAGGTGTTGTAGAAGGTCTGGAAGGCTATTACATCAATTACCGTGAGGTATCCAGCGCGGATGGTGAAAATCCGAATCCCATTAAGACCATTTGGCACGCGAATACTGCCAATTTGACAGAAGTGATTACCGGTTTGACCAACGGTACCACGTATGAAGTGTGGGTGATGGCGAAGAACCGGATGGGTACCAGCGCGGCATCGGCGATCGTGCAGGAAACGCCGCAGGAGATCAGCGCGCCGAATAAGCCTGAGAACATGCGTTATCAGAACAACGCGCAGATGACGACAATGACGCTGCGGTGGGATGCCGCAGTAGCTTCGGCCCAGGGCGGCACGGTGTACTATGACATCTATATCAACAATGTCACGGATGAGCCGACCTTTACTACGGAGCAGTTGTCGTATGCACTGGCAGTTGTCAGCGGTGTGGAATACCGGATTTGGATTGTGGCGCGGAACACAGGCGGACAGTCCCCACGTGACGTGAGCAAGCCGGATATGATCGCGCGCAACTCTTTGAATGTAGAGACGACGGGTATTTTGGGTGCGGAGCCGAACTTGAATCTGGACAGAGACTTTGACGGTGTTCTGGACCCGGATCAGATCGCTACAAAACCCACGACTCCGACTGATCTGGATGCCAGCGTACTGGGCCTGTCTCAGATCGACCTGACCTGGAAGACACCGGAGAAAGAGTCTGTTGACAGCCAGGGCAATACAGTGTACATCCCGTTCACGGATATTTCCTACTATAAGATCTACGTCAACGGCAGTGAGTACGGTACCGTGGAGGCTACCGGTGATGAGTCAGGAAACAAGTTTGTATATCCGAAAAACAAGGCAGTGACTCTGGCCGAGGGGGATGACCCCGCGGAGGAAACGGGCTTGAAGCCCGGTACGATCTATTCGTTCCAGGTATCCGCGGTAAACGACGAGGGCGAGGGTGACACCTCCGTCCCGCTGCAGGTCTACGTGCAGGACAGCATCGACCCGACGAACCTGCGCATCACGGACAGCGACTACACCAGCGTATCTCTTGCCTGGGACGCACCAGTGAGCAAGGATGGACGTGAGCCGACGTTCTATGTGCTTCAAATCAACGGCGATGACAGGCTTACCGAGATCCCGGGGAATGTGACTGAATATACATTCCAGCAATTGGTGCCCGGCAGAAACTACGTATTCCGTATCTGGGCGCGGTATCAGTTGGAGAGCGGCAGTGAAGAAACAAGTAAAACCACCAACGCAGTGAGTTTGTCCACAGCATTATCGGCTCCTGGCGTACCCACGGAGTTGGAAGTAACGGATATCACAGGAAGTAATATCACATTCACATGGACTGCGCCGGAAGGTGCGTTCAGCTACTACAGGCTGTACGTGGACAGTCAGCTGGTGGACTTGGAGATTCCGAGCGGCGCAACTGAAGCAACGTACACTGTGGACAGCGAGGGAGATTACAGCTTGAGCCTCTCGGCGGTGAACAGCGTAACAGCGCAAGACTGGGACGATGATGGAAAGGCGAAAGAGTTCACTAAGGAAGGCGAACGCAGCGCCAGCGTTCTGGCGACAACCCGTGCCATCGGCGCGGATGCGCCTGCGGCGCCGATGAACCTGCATGTCGGTTCTACTGCGGATGGCATCGAATTGATCTGGAATGCTGTTGAGCAGACCAAGAACAATCAGCCTTTGCCGGACGATGCGAAGCTGGAATACATCCTGTACATCAGCAAGGACGGAAGTCCGTTGGTGGAATTGAGCGCTTACGATGAGAGTTTGAGTACACAGCCGTCTGACGTGACGGAGAATTCGGACGGCACATTGACCTACACCTTTGTGGATAGTAACGCAACGGAAGTCGGCAGTGTGTATGAGTTCCGTGTATGTGCGATGATCGTAGGCGGCGAGCGCGGCGAGATGAGCAATGCGTGCGTAGTCTCCACTGTGAAGGAGTACGAATTGCCGGAGGCTCCTATGGAACTGAAAGCATCCGTAAACGAAGCAAAAACAGAGATCACCCTAACATGGAAGCCGGTCGCGGCGGAAGGTCTGACGGGGTACGTGATCTATCTGGATGGCGGAAAGGTTATGGAAGTCAATCTCAGCGATGTGGGCTTTGATTCCACGGCGCCGTCCTACACACACGAGATCAAGAAACCGGAAAAGACCTCGTTCTACTTCCAAGTGGCGGCGAAAAACCTGTCCCAGAAGGAGAACAGCCTGAGCCATGTGGGCGAATCTGAACTGTCTGAAGGCATCAATGTCAGTACCAGCGGAGACTTGTCCGCATATCCCGCGGCGGCAGAAGGCCCGACGATCGTGAAGAGCATCCACAATCAGCCGGAAAAGGTGATCCGTATCTACTGGAGCGCACCGACGAAGGACGTGGACGGCAAGGACCTGAGCCCGTCGGAAATCTACGGATACCGGATCAACATTGTGGAACAGCAGGATAACGGAATGCCCGGCGCGTCTTATCTGCTGGCGGAGAACGTGAACCATACGGCCACGAACTACGACAGTGAGCAGGGCCTGTGGTATTACGATATCCAGATCGAAAACAGCGATTATCCCATTGAACTGGGTCGGAAATACGCGGTGACGATCACGGCGACCCGCAGCTACACGGTGAACGGCGAGACCGGCAAGGTTCCCGGCGCGGCGAAGGCAGCATGGATCATCATGCAGAACCTGAACCTGGACGAGGACGGCGACTGGATCGTGGATAAGTACCCCGATCCCACCGGTAGCGGTGAGCCTGTCGTAGAGACTGGCATGGAAGTGACGGTGACGGCAGTCGTGACGGCCGGCGGCAACGGCGACCCGACGGTACAGGTGACGCTGGCGGACGGCACATCTCCAGAGAACATCACAGTGGAGTACGACAAGGACAGCAGCCTGCTTACCGCGAAGTTCCGCGTGCAGGTGAACGCCGACGGCAAGTACACCCTGCGGCTGTATAAGCCCGGCTGCACCTATGTAGAGCTGACGGACGTCCCGACGATTGAGAGCGTGAAGAAGATTGATCTGAACGCGGTTATTGGGGAGAGTGAGATTACTCTGTACACTGGCGATGCCGACGGAAACGGTGAGGTTGGCCTAGGAGATTTGTCTACAATATCCATGCATTATGGTGAACAAAATGTAGGTCCAGAAGATGGAGACGTAGATGGGAATGGTGAGGTTGGTCTTGGCGACTTGTCCGTAGTTACTATGAACTATGGCAAGGTTTCAATTACGAAAAAATGGAGTGGCACAGAATGATGAACAGAACTATGAAAAAAATAATTAGTTACTTATTGTGCCTGTGCATGATTTCCACCCTGATGCCGGTTTTACCGGCATCAGCGGCGGAGGGTAACGAATTCCGGGTGTTGCAGAAAATTGATAACATGCCAAACGGCTTTGTAACACCTGTAGGCTTCGAAAACGGTTTTGTCGTTTGGCTGGACGAATTAGATAGTGTGTACCGAGTAAATGTTGGTATTTACAACGTACCACAGTCATCTGCTTGGGAAGTATCGTTAAAGTATGATAAAACGGTAGTTCAACCCTGCCTTGCTGATGGAAACACTTTTAATGATGAGTTGTTTGAGGACTGGAAAGTAAGTAATTCGGGGTGGTTAAACCTTGCGACGTATGCAGAGAACAGTTTCCTTTTAACAGGGTTATCCGGTGCTCAATTGGAAGGCGCGCAGAAACAAACGCTTTTACAATTGACTGGGAGTTCTGCACATGCATTTGGTACAATAAATGAGACAGCAATGGCTGCTGTTAGTGGCAAAGATATTGATGATCAATATGTCCGTTTTGATGTGCCTATAGCTGGTAGAGGTATGGCCAATGACACACTTGCAAGTCATGTTGTTGGTTATACAAAATCAGGTAATGGTGGCTACTTGAATGCACAAGCAGACGGTGTTCAAGGAAACGTTATCAAATTGTATAGTGGTTATTTTAAACTGATTGATGGGCAGAAAGTAACCGACACTACATTTATGCTGTATCCCCCTACGGGTTCGGTAGAACTTGCAACTGGTAGTGCAATCAAAAGTGATAGTGCTGATGTCGAACACAGTGGAACAGCCTTTGTGAACTTCCCGAATCCGCCTGAGGCTGAGTATGAAGTGGAAATCACTGTAAAGTCCGGGAATATTGTGATGCCTAATGCCAGTGTTGCGGTAACAGGCACAAGTGTTGGCGGAAATGAAGTATCTAAGACAGGTACAACGGATTCGCAAGGTAAAGTGACGCTCAGTTTGCCTGCCAGTGATCGTTCGGGCTACAAGCTGAAGATTGAGGATGTTACAGTTAACGGCAAGAACTATACGATGGCGGCTGGCGATGAGTATGGAAAAACATTTGATGTATCGAAAGATCAAACTACATTCCCTTATGTGACCATGCGCGAGGTCACGAGCCAGTATACCATCAAAATGAAATTCACCGATCTGGCGAACACCGCGGTGGATATGACAGACGCGCAGATCAAGTTTGGCGCGATGACTCCGTCCGGTACGGAAAACGGTGAACTGACCTTCACCGTACCCACCGCGGGTCAGAAGCAGCTGACGATCTCCGGTGTGAAGGGTTTCCAGAACATTGTGGAGAATAAGATCAACTTTATGGTGACCGCCACTGGCCAGGATCAAGCGAAGATTGAACTGGTTTCCCGCGCCGCGTCTGACGCGGTGGTGACGATCACCGGCACAGCGCCGAACCAGACCATCAACGTGGCGCTGCGTATGGCGACGACGAATGTGACTGTCCCGCTGCCGGTGCCGGAAGTGGACGGCAACAAGATCACTGTGGATCAGGCGGAGAACATGACCCTGACCTTCAAGCCGGTGGAGGACTCCTCGGACAATCTGAAGGCTGAGGCCGGCGAGAACGGCTTCACCGCCGGCGGCAGCGCCGTGACGGTGACCCCGGACAGCACGGATTCCACCCTCGCGGGTTCCATCACGGTGGATGCGTCTATCCCCGACGGCGCGTATGAAATGATCGTCGGCGGCGCTGGTTTTGATTCTGTGAAAGTGCCGGTCACGGTGGTCACGGACAATACGACCAATCCCCCCACCCGTGTGGTGAACGTGGGCGGCAACGCCACCGTGGTTGACGGCGAAGTGACTGAGATCGAAGGCGGCGTGACCGCTTCCAACAAGACCGATGCCGACGCCAACGGCAACGGCGCGGTAGACCTGACCGGTAAGGACAGCGCGAATACGACCATCGTTGAGGGCGGCAACACCATCATCAACAGCGACGGAACTGTGGATGTTCCGACCGTTGGCGGAGACGTGACCGACAAGACCACCGGCGGCCTGCTGGATACGGATATAGCGAATCCCGAGAATCCCGACGGCGGCCTGACTCCCAGCGTTGTGACGGACCCGATTTACCTGGTGGAGGTCGAGCCGAAGTACACTGGCGGCGGGACCACCGCGGTGAATCAGTTTACGGCAAAAGTGTATCTGAAGAACGCGGAAGCCTCTTCCGGTACTTTCGGCATGTCCTTTGACCCGGCGATCTTTAGCCATAACAAAACTGAACTGTCAAATACCACCACGATGCAGTTTGACGACCTGAGACAGAGCGGAAGCAGCGTCACTGGGTATGAGCCGGAGTTTGGCACGAACAAGGGCAGCGGCTACGTCTTCTTCCAGTGGAGTATGAAGGACAGTCAGACCCCGATCAACGCCAAGAGCGGCCAGCAGTTGATCGCAACGATCACCTTGGATGTTCAGAGCGCGTATCAACTCGTAGCGAATCTGGAGACCGTTCTGGACCAGCGTTCAATCTACACCATGGACTTCAACGAGACGAAGCTCGGTGAGGAACTGGCGGCGGTCGGCGCGGAGCAGGACGAATTGATCGGCTCCATTTGGCGTAAAGTCGGTACGCCCGGTTCTGCCAACAGCGTACACATTGAAAAGGACGAGGAAGCCAAGGCGACACGCGGCGGCTTCTACCAGTTCAGCGCACCCCATCCTACTCTTGGGTACAACGTTCAGCACGATATCCGCATGGATTTCAAACTGCCTGAACTGATGGACGATCAGAGAGCGGACTTCTGGGTCACTGAGCCGGACGGCACGCCCATCAACAAAGCGGAAATCAAGATCTACACCGCCGTTCCCACGGAAGAGGCGATGCCGGATTATACAATTGAGACCGACGAGTACGGCTACGCCCACAAGATTCTGCCCGCGGGTACCTATTACTACACTGTGACCGAGGGCGGCCATTGGGCCTACCCCGACGGCACCGCGACAACGGACACCGACGGCGTGGATTATGACAGCTTTGAAGTGACCGCTGACGGCGTTGTGATGCTGGGCAAGGTGGTTCTGCCTGAGAGCGGAACAGACCGCGTGGAGACCCCTATCGTCCGGGATTACATCAACCCTGTGATGGAAGCCACGACCTACCACAGCGTCATGCTGGACAACATCGATGATACAAGCAGTGACCCCGTGAACGCGAGCATCACCAGCCCCACCAAGGCGTACAACACCGTGAGATACTACTTTACGGTAGAACCGGACGCCGGTTACCAGTGGAAGCTGGGCACTGGCGAGACTCTGGCAGACGTAGCTGCAGAGATGAAAGCGACGCTGTATACTGCGGATAAGGATTCGACTGACCCCGATACGGCGTTCCGCGGCGAGCCGATCAAAGAGAACATCACTGTAAATTGGGACGCGGTGAAAGAGCAGTTCTACATTGAGGGCGATCAGATTTCCGGCGATGCGATCGGTGAGATGACTATCGATGTTGACCCGCTGCGCGCCGGCGATCTGGTGATCCTGGTCCCGGCGGCAGACCGGATCGAGTTTGCGGATTACACCATCACAGCTACGGCCGGCACCGGCGGCGAAATGAAGGTTGAGCTGGATGCGACGCTGACTGACGGTTCTTCTGACGCGGTGGCTTCGAACTTTGGCGAGAAGTCTACCGTGACCGAAACCCTGAGCGGTGGCCGTACTACATCCGCAATCTACACGTTCAAAGGCACCGACACAAACAAGATCGCCAAGGTTGTCATCAACGGCGTGGAACAGGCCATCACCGAACAACAGAAAGAGAATGGTTATACTTACCAGTTCGTGAACGTGTCCGGGGACCAGACCATCTATGTCTCTTTCACGGATGAGGAAGGCAAGACGCAGCTGTCCGATCCCTACGTGGCAGTAGAATCCGGCCCCCATGGCGAGATCGGTGTTAAGGTCGACGGCGTAACGCCTCCCATTGACGAGACAGTCGATGGCCCGGATAAGAAGACCTTTACCGTGACTGGCGAGAATCCCGGAGACATGACCTTGACCATCAAGCCGGATGACAAGTATGAGATCGACTCCGTACTGATCGACGGCAAGCTGCTGACGGATGCCGAAAAAGGCACACCGGATAGCGAGGGATATTACACGAATCCCTTGGAGCAGACCTTGACGCTGAATAAGGGCGACACCCACTCCGTAGTGGTAACATTCAAGCCGAAAGGCGAGGCGAGTACCCACGTGATCGTGACGGCGAAGGTCGTTGACGGTTTCGGCGTAGTGTCTCCCGCGGGCAACTCCGTTTACACAGTCGGTGCGACGCCCAAGTATCTGATGACACCGAACGACGGCTGGGAACTGGATACAACAAAGGACAGCGGCGCTGTGATGCTGGACGGCAAGGACCGTTCCGACGCGGTCGCCGCTCCCGGAACAGGCGAGACCGATTACAGCTACACGCTGCCCAAACTGACCGGCAACGTCGTCTTGCAAGTGACCTTCACGGAGACGGGCTACACAGTCCAAGGCAAGATTTTGATCCAGGCTTTGGTCGATCCGGATTCTGAGCCTGGTGTGACGGTAGAACCCGCGAAGCTGGTATTTGAGCGTAAGGCTGATCCCGCGAACAAGATCGAGTACGCAAAGGTCGAGTTTACGAGTGACAATAAGCCTGCCAATCCCACCTCCGGAACCGGAAAGCTGCTGAAGTTCGATCACAAGATTCCCGTAGGCGTGTGGACCGTGACGGTCAGCAAGCCCGGCTATCTGGAATATGAAGTAACGGCGTTTGAAGTCAAAGAAGGTGCGACGAATACCATTTACTTCGGCGACAGCAACTGCTTGGGCGGCACCGCCGCCGGCGCGGAAGCGGATATCAAGCCCATTATCCTGATCTGCGGCGACGCGGCGGGCGAAGGCAAAGCGGTGGCGGCCAATGACGTGTCCATGGTCGTAGCCGGCTGGCTGAACAACGCCCTTGCGACGAACCAGAAGATGGGCGACCTGAACGAGAACAACCACAAGAACGGTACGGCTGCCGGCGGCAGTGATACTGTGGACATGGGCATTGTCAAAAACAACATGTCCAAAGTGCGCAGCACGGAAACATACGACCATTTTTGCACAGGAACCTAACCCCTTAAGCATCAGAAAAGGCTCCCCGGAGGCTCCGGCCCCCGGGGAACCGGAAAGCGAGGGACGATGCGGAATAGAAGGATAACTGCATTTATCCTGGCGTTGCTGTTGGTGTTGACTCCGCTGGCAGGCGGAACGGCACAGGCGGCGGAGGATGTCCAGGCAATGTACATTATAGACGGTCAGGCAGAGACCGGCGGGTATACGCTGACTTTGCTGATCGAAGGGCTGTACGCTTTTACCGGGCGTGCGGCATTGGCATTTGATACAGAGGTTTTGCGGCTGGAAGGCCGTGACGATCTGAGCGCGTTTCGCATGGCGAGCGGGACCGCCTCGGTGGCGGAAATTCGCCCGGAAAGCGAAATGGTATCCAGTGAGGGCGGATATGCCTGTCTGGCGTGGTACTGCACTGGCAGAGGGATCGACGCGCGGCAGTTGCCGCGGGAGATCGCAAAGCTGCGGTTTACGTTCCGGGAAGGATACAGCGCGGAAGATATCGATGCCGGTAGCTTCCGGTTGCTGGCGGTCGAGGACGGCGATAAAGGCCCGTTTAAAAGCGCGCTTTCCCTGCAAGGACAGGGAGATGTGGCGCCCATCAGTTATGAATATGAAACGAATGCGCAGCCCTGCGGCGTGCGGTTCACATATGAGGGAAGCGAGCGCCCCGCCGCGAAGGGACAGACGGTGGCGTTTGTATGCCGGAACCTGCTGGAACAGCCGGTGTCGGCGACGGTTGTGCTCAACGGCAGCAGCTATCAGACAGACGCGTCCGGCCGAGCGGAAGCGGCGCTGGTGCAGGGAGAATATCTGTATGTCAGCGAAGCAGCGGGATACGGCACCCTGCGCGGCCGTGTGACCGTGACCCAGGCCATGGACGTGGAACTGACTTTTGTCAGCGACGCGGATTTGGTAGCCCAGGCGGAGCAGAAACTGGAGATTGGTTATCAAACAGGCGACAGCGCGCAGTATGTGACTGGTACCCTGGGTCTGCCCGGCCGGACAGAAAGCGGTGTGACCATCCAATGGCAAAGCAGTGTCCCGAACACGGTAACGCGAGAGGGCCTGGTCTATCTGCCGGAAGACAAAGGGACAGAGGTCACGCTGACTGCTATGCTGCGCCATGGCTCGGCCAGTGCGGAGAAAATTTTTACGGTCTATGTCTGCTCCAAAGCGGAATTGCGCAAGAATCAGGGCGGCGGGAACAGCGGCATGGATGTTGTGACCGGAACAGACACCGTTCCGGAATTCCAGGACCTGGCGGGCTATGACTGGGCGAAAGCGTCCATTGAACTGCTGACGAAAGCAGGGATCATCTCCGGCACTTCCGCGACGACCTATTCACCCGGCGCGGGCATCAGCCGCGGAGACTTTGTAGCATTGCTGATGCGGATGCTGGACACAGCGGGAACGGCGAACGTCGCCTTTGACGATGTGCCCAAGGCCAGCTATTACTTCCAGGAAATCGCCCAAGCCCGGGCGCTGGGGATCGCACAGGGGACAGGAGACAATTGCTTTCGACCCAATGACCCCATCTCACGGCAGGATATGATCGTATTTACCATGCGGGCCATGGAGAAAACGGGATATATCCAGGTAACAGGCGAACGGACGGACCTTGGCGGCTTCAAGGACAGTGCGCTGGTTGCAGATTATGCCTATGAAGATATTGCACATGCGGTGGGCCAAGGGCTGATCGTAGGCGGGGACGGGAAATTGAATCCCCGGCAGAATACGACGCGTGCGGAGGCCGCGGTATTCATTGCGAATATTTACCGTGCGCACAACGACTGAGGTGACAGCGGATGAAGAGAACAGGTACGCTGCTGCTGATATCGATTTTGCTCCTGGTGCTGGTAAAGCCGGTGCAGGCGCTGACAGAACGGGCACCGGTGGAAAAACGGTATGTCTATCAATTGGTGCCGGTAGATAATAAGCACCAACAGTTTCATTTGTATGTTGATCGGTCAGATGTGGATGACCCCGCATTGCATACGGGAAGCATCGCGCTGGGCGCGGAGCTGCTGCCCGATACAACGATGAGCTTTGCTCCGGATACAGGCTGGGCGACGATGCCGGTAACCGGCGGACAAACAGCATCTGTGGAAACCGGGAAACTCGGTACACGCAGCTATTTGGCATTCACCTGGTATTGGGAAGACAGCACTACGGATTTGCCGAACGACAGTGACCGCGGCACGGCTTCCCAGTATCTTGGAATCGTGTCACTGGGAGGAAGCAGCGTCTTGGAAGTGGCGGATATCCAACTTCTGCCGTGGCCGGAGACGCCGGAGGGCAGCAAGCAGGTTTCCGTGTGGCAAAGCGCCACAGATCCGGAGGCTTATCTGGAAATCGTGCAGGGGATCTGGCGGATGACAGATACCACGCAGGTCAACCAGGGCTACTACCAGGGGTACTACGCCGCGGAACACGAGGGCGATACGCCTGGGGCGGATCAATACGCGGTAGACATTTTCCCCGGCTGGCAGCACTTTATGATTGGGGCCTACGCCGGCACGCGGCCGGTCACGCTGACTTTTTATAAGGACGGCGTGAAAATGACGACAGCGACGGCAACATTCGGCACGCAGATCGGCCATTTCAGGGGCCAGATTGATTTTGCCAAACTCAGTTATGATGATTCGGCCGGACGACCTGTCGACGGAACATACGACATCCTATTGGAAAAGCAGTCCCATGTGAGCTGCGCACTCAAGGACGTAACATTTACAGAGGGCAGCTGCGAGGACCTGCGCGGGGTATATATAGAATTGCCCTGCGGGGATGTGGACGAAGATGGTGAGATCCGGCAGACAGACCGCGGTCTGCTGACGATGCCGGCCCGCTATGGTAATACACCTCTGGTGGGAGACGGTACGCTGTATGACCTGGACGGAGATGATTGCGTGGATCAAATGGATCTGGCGATCTTGATTGCTCCGGCGAACTACGGCAAGATGGATTTCATAATGAAATTCGGAGCAGAAACAAGTGGGAGTAACGAAGTATGAGTAGAAACAGGATACTATCGATCTTCATGGCAGTGATCATGTTGCTGACCACAGCGGTATATGCGGCTCCGGAGAATGAAGGAACGGACGAAGCCGTGGCGGCTGTACCCAGGGTAACGGTGGTGTGCAGCAACATTGACAACGCCGGCGAATATTTGGAGATCGGCTTGGAGATCACTGCGCAGGAATTCCAGACGGTAGGGGTTGTGCTCTCCTATGACAGCGATGTATTGACACTGATCGAATGGGGAACACAGGAGACGGATACTAAAATCCCAGTAACAGGCAACTGGACGACGGTTGTGCCGACAAAAGGCGCGGACGACATGTCTGGAAAGCCCGGTCTCGCCACGCGTCCTGCGTCGCAGGTTGTATCCGGGGGAGACGATGAGCAGGAAGAGACGTCTCACCGTGCTTATTTATATCTTGGTGCGGACCGTTTGCAATTTGCTCAGACTCTGACAGAGCAGCGGGTAGTAACAGCCCGCTTCGCGATTGAGGATGCCGCGGCGCTGAATCTATTGACAGGAGCAAACACAGAAGCGGATTTGATGGATGAGGCTTACTCCGTATGCCTGGCCATTGACGAGGATACTTTAAAAACCTCAAAGCCAGGTGCGTCAGTGCTTGTGACAACGAAGAAAACAGAAACAGAGCTGAACAAGTACACCTATGGCATAGTGGTTAGTGCTGACAAAGGGCAGACCTGCGCCGTATCGTTCAAGACTGGAACGGACAGCATCAACACAGGAGGCACGACGCAGCTGCCGAGCGGGGATTATAGCATCACATTTTTTGACTGGGATGGGCGAGTAATCGACGCGATTTCATCGCCGGAAGATGGGACAGATGCTGTAAAGCTTTGGCAAGAGAGTCAGAATGTGAAAGACCGGCTGGGGAACAAGGCCGGGTATGCGTTCAACGAGTGGCTGGCAGTGTACCAGCCGACAGACGGGCGGGACCTGCAGACGGTGCACGGGAGCCTGACGTCGGTCAAAGCGGCGGAGTCCACCCCGGCGGACGCGACGGTAAGTTCCGCGGCGAAGCTGTACAAACAGGACACCTTTGCGGGCAACGGCGGGGACCTGGAGCAGATTAGCACGGCGGCGCTGGCGGCCAAGGTGAACCAGGCGGGCGGCGCGAACAATGCCAGCGCAGGCAGCGCGACGGCAGTGCTGTTGCAGGCCAGCTATAAAGCGACGGAAGCGGTAAACGGTGCTACGGGAGAAAACAGTTCCCTGAACGAGGACACTGCGCGATATAAGTTCGGGGAAGCGACCTTTTACCAGTATGGCACAACCGATGGCACTCTGGGCCAGTATGCGGTGCGCTGTGAGGTCATGCGCACGGATGTATTGCGCACGGACGCACCAACGGTGCTGGTGCAGGTGTATGTTCCAGGTTCCAGTGGGAACCAGATGATTACTGTAAAGGTGGATCTGGAGAACACGGATCGAACCAGCTTTGAGGTAGTGGTGCCCCGGAGCACGATTGAGGTACGTTATACGGTTTTGGATACATACCAGACGGTGAACTGGTTGGCGGGCACGGAGCGGAGCCTGCAGCAGACTAACGGGATCAGCGAGATTGTAGCAGGCGGCGCATTTGCCAAACTGGTGGATGAGGCGGTGGCGGCAATCCAGAACGGTTCATGGAGTCTGACGGTGAATGAGCAGTGCTTTAAGGATGCTGGATATTCCAAAGTAACGGCTGCAAATCTGGCAAATGCGGAGGCTGCGTTGCAGGCGGCCACGGCGGCGAATGGGAACCAGGCGCTGAATAAAGACGAGGCGGACGCGGTATTGGCTGCCTATAAGTAAGGAAGGGGGATATCAGATGAAGAAACGACTGCTATCCCTCGCAATGGCGTTGATGCTGTTGCTGGGGTTGCTCCCATTGGGAGTGTTTGCGGGTAATGCAACGCTGCCCCTAAACCTTCTGTATAACACGGAGACTGCGCAACCGGCACTGAAGACTGGTGTGCCGTCCACAGGCGGCGTGTTCAGCACGGCATATGTGCTAAACCGACCCAAGAGCGGAGCGGCTAACGGCGTGGCCCGGGAATTGGAAGTGGTTGTGAAACTCAAGCAGTTCGATTCACAGGTCCATGTAGCTGCCATTGTGATGCGGGCATCGGACTTTATGGCATGGGCGCCAAATGGCCCGACGGCTGCCGGTCTGGTACTGTCAAATTACTTCAGCATCACGTCATCGAAAGTGGATGGAAATTACTATGCTTCAGGCAAGAGAGTTTTGTCCAAGGCAGTAGCTGGGGAAGAACAGGCGATGCACATGGTGATACCTACAGCTGACAATGATAAGGATACCGCTGCAGAGACCTGCAAAAAAATGCCGTTGGCCGGAGTGAACGGAAACAACTATTACGATGAGTATATATTGGTCATTCTGGGAACGAACAGCGTTCAGGAGGATTCGCAATTTTATATTGACCGGTTCTATGTAGACTCGGAGGGGTATGTACTAACACCGTCGTATGCGGTACGGTATAACGAGAATAACCCCACGACGGGGACAGGGTCAGTGAATGCGAACAGCATGCCGAAAAATAACAACAGCAGCAACAACCGGACTTTCGTACAGCGGGCTGCGTGGAACAACGCGGCGCTGGGTACGGGGACGCCCGGAGATATGCGTCTGAGCGATGCTACGCCTACCCGGACGGGCTATAAGTTCTTGGGCTGGACGGATAAGGCGCTGAAGCCTTTGCCGGAAGGTACCACAGTACCGGAAAACGGTCATCAGGTGACCAGTGACGGTACGACCGCTACGTTCTATACCAAAAGCGGTACCTATCCTCAGCCGGCAACGCTGCATCAGGTCTATGACCTGTACGCGTTGTGGCAGGTGGTGCCGGTGAAGTTCTCCCACCAGGTGCAAAGCCCATATACGAGTGTGACCCAGGAGGATGGAAAGTGGGTGATCACCTGGAAGGAAACGCCCCAGGTGGGCGTGGCGCTGAAATCAAATTCAATTGTTTATGAGATTCCAGCCACAACCGGGGCAGAACCAAACGGGGACAAGACATTTTCCCTGGAAGTGTACCAGGGGGGAAAGAAAGTATCAGCCAGCGGCAACAAATGGAATGAGCTGACCGTTGGACGTGTGGGAGACAATGCCCACTGGGGTATTGCCGGTTCGCCTAAGGATCACAGCTATGACGCGGATAACAATCCGCAGGAAGTGCGTATGGTCATTACGGTGACAGACCCTAGTAACGGTACGAAGGATACGATTACCGTAAAGTTTCCCTTCATTGAGAAAAGATCTCAGCCGATTCCCACGCTGGATGCAAACACAGGTCTGCAGACCCGGGTGGAACCGGTAACGCCAGATGAGTCAGATGGGCCGGCTGAAGATGGGCAGATATATGGGTTCTATTCCACGGGCCCGGTAACCAGCAGTGACTATGCGGGAACAGGGTATCTGCCGACGACTGCAACTGCGGCTAATGGGACCTATGGCACCGGCACTATGACGGGGTATTATCTGAATTTAGGCATGGTGTTTGAATACCGGCCGGTCCAGGTAGGTACCACGAAGATCGACTGGACCGCGGATCCAGCGGACTATAAGGAGATGCCGAACGATGGCTGGCGTGAGGTGCCGTTCCCCAGAAATTGGTATGACAAAACGGAACAGGCCAAACTGGACCCAACCCTGATGAAAAAGGCGACGACAATTACTTACAGCATCCGGACGGGGAATAACAACGCGGGCTTTGATACAGCAAAGGAAACCGCGATAAACGGTAAGCTCAGCGAGAAATTTAAGACGGATGGCTGGCTGGAGAGTTATGGGTGGATTGCGTTCGATAACAGTGGTTTGCCTGTAATCCATGGCTTGGCGGAAGACGACATTTATGAAGTGCGGTTCCGGGCTAACAGCACATCCGCACCGTCTACATCCAGAACGATCCCTATCTCCAAAGGCGGCGCCGTCGCAGGGACAACGCCGGAACCGACCGCCGGTGCGGGACTGGCGATCAACCTGGCGGGCGGCGGAGTGACAGACGCGGAGAAGGCGGCGTTTGAAGCGTTCCAGAAAGAGGCTGCGGCGATGGAGACTGGGGACACGCTGAAGATCCCGGACATTACGCCGGAGCGAGAGAACTACCGGTTTTTGGGCTGGATATTGAACGGTGACACGAGTGTGGTTTACAAGTATACGGACCCGAATGCAGGGAGCGGTGGAAGTGAGCCAGGCGGAGAGCCGGAAACGCCGCCCGGCGGCGGTGAAGTGACGGCGGACGAGACGGAAGCCCCCGGCGAAAGCGGCGGCACGACCACAGAGCCGGGCACGGAAGGCGGTGGCACGGAGACCCCCGACCCGGGCGACGGAGACGGCGGCGATGAGGGTGACGATCCCTCGACGCCCTCCACCAACACCAAAGACACCGTGACCTTGGAAATTTCTCCCTCCTCTCTCGCTGCTTATTGGCAGGCAACTACGGACGGGTTCTTTTCCATCACTTTCTATGATTGGGATGGCGTGTTGCTTGGATCCAAAATTGTAGTAAAGTCGAATGATGCCACGGAACAAGCAACATTGGTTACCACAGCTTTTGAGGAAGCGCAAAAGGATTATGCCACAGCACTCAGCAGTCATCCCGGTTACGATTTTGGTTGCTGGATTCCCCAGGATAGTGATACACCTACGGCATACGGTGTTAGGTCACAGTCTGCTGATGTTGACTCTTTATCAATTGAGGGTGGCACCGTGGATATGTCACGGCAACTTGAAAAGCCAGATGATGAGGTGAAAGCAGAGTCCATAAAAGGTACAGTTTCAATAAAGGCTGCTTATGTGGCCGATCCTGAAACTCTAGCCATTTCTGATGTGGCGGCAAGACAATATACAGTTACGCCGATTGACTATAACCGTTATGGTACAGCCGGCGTACTGTCGATTACAGTGCAAATCGAGAGGAAAAATGCATCGGGACAGCCCGTTCCACGTCCGGCATCTCCGGCCCTTCGTGTTGCAATGACTGCGGGTGGCGCTACAACGTATACCCTGTATGAACTTGATGGTAAGGACACTGAAACCGTAGAAATTGTTCCATTTGCAACGACCAGTGCCGGCGTGACAGCGATTGAATGGGCTGTGATAGACACCTACGGCGTTTCTAACTGGGCCGGTGTTTCGGGATCGAGATTGAGCGCTGATGACAGCAAGTATACACGCGGAGACAATGTGCGGGAAGTGTGTGACGGGAGTTCTCGAAATGTGCTGAAGAGAGGGAAACAACAATTTTTATACGAATGCTATTTAGGGTGGATTAACAGCGTTTGTGAGGAACAGGATCCTAAAGATACGACGTATTCTTCTCTGTCTGCTGTTAATGGTGCACAATTACGAGCATTCGGTGTTGGTGTAATTAATTCTGGTACAGGAACTGTTGTAGGTGCGGGCGATATTAGAAAGAATATTTACAGTGCTTGGTACGCAAAAAATTACAACAGCGATGGAACACGAAAGGAGGTGCTGCAAGATCTAACCAAACGAGAAATCACAGACGCACTTGGAACAACAGCAAATTCTGTATTTAGTGAAGGAGAATAATAAGAATGAGAAGTAAAAAACTGCTCAGCCTTTTATTGGCGTTAGCATTGATTGCTGGGCTGCTCCCGGCAATTTCTAACCCGGCCAGTGCAGCATTGACAGCAATTGAATTTGTAAATACTGACACAGGTGTTGGCATTAAGGCAACCATGGAATCGTCAGATAAATTGTATTTAACTGTGTTGGATTCGTCTGCCCTTCAAAGTATGGCTGACGAGTTTGAGATTGATGATAATAATATAAGCACATTAACAACAAAGTATCAAAATGAGGGTGGTATTACATGGATTAATGCCGTTAGTGAAGCGGCCTTGAGTGATGCGCAGAAGATTTGCAATCAAGACTTAGGCACAGGCACGGTTACAGCTGGAGCGCGGATACATGATCTCGGCGCGCAGACTGCCGGAGCGACTTTATATGCATGGGCCTATCACAATAGTTCAACAACTGCGGTATTTAAGGAGGTCACCCTCAATGGCGCAGGCAAAGTACCGGCGACCCCGCGGGATATCGAGTGGGATCTTGCCGGAGGTACCGCCGGCGCTGGCGCAACTGCGGGAACTGCTTCTGCCGAACCGGGAGAGACCATCACCGCGCCCAGCGTGAATCCTACCAAAACAGGTTTTAAATTCAGCGGTTGGAAAGTAAGTGATACTGTTACCATCACGGCAGCGGGTGGAACGGCTAAGATGCCTGATGGTACAGGTAAGCTTACTATCACCGCCCAGTGGACGCAGGTGTACGCCCTAACCTATAATATCAACGGCGGTACCGGCACTGCGCCGACAGGCGGAAGCTATGCTGCCGGCGAGAAGGTCACGCTTGCGGCAGGCACCGGCCTGAGCAAGACCGGTTACACTTTCGGCGGCTGGTCTGTCAGCGGCAACGCTCCGGCGATTACAGGGCAATATACCATGCCTGCTGCTGCGACCGAATTGAAAGCTGTCTGGACGGCAATCCCGGTGAATTTCGCCAACAATAATAAGGATGTGTCGCAGGGTGGTAAAATCAACACCGCATTCACCCTGACGCTTCCCGCCGCAAAGGACGGTTCCGGCAGCGGCTATAAGTATGAACTGACTGGCGATCTGCCTGCTGGTTTGAATCAAACCGGTGGTCCCAACAGCGCGATTACGATCAGCGGAACGCCGACCGCGGAAGTGACAAAAACGTTGACCTATAAGGTTACGGATACAAATGGAACAAACAAAACAATTGAAGTTAAGATTACGATCAGCGACAAAGACCCGATTACACTGACGGCGGATAATGTAAAATTTACGTATGGCGACACCGCTGAGCATAAAGTGGTCGGTACAGTTACTACTGCTGGCTATACTGGTAAGATCACTTACGCTGTCAAATCTGGTGATGCCATCACCATTGACCCGAATACTGGCGTAATTACAGCCCCAAAGGCGGGCACCGCCACTGTGACGGTGACTGCGGCAGAGGCTGGCAACTTTGGCAGCGCAACAAAGGACGTGACCGTTACAGTCGACAAGAAGTCCCTTTCCGTCACGATCCCGGCGCTGAAGGAAGGCGATGCATTCCCCGAAACTGCTGAATTCACAGGCAAAGTCGGCGCGGATGACGTGAGCGTGAAGCTGGCCTGGACGACAGCCGATGGCACTCCGGTTGACCCGGATGCGAAGGTAGAGAAGAACGCGGAGTATACTTGGACGGTGAGTTTGGATGGCACCGCAAAGGAAAACTACACCTCAGATAAAGATACGGGTACACTGAAGCTCAATGAGGCTGGCAGCGGCATCGTGATCGGCGGGAGCAAACAGACCTACACGGTAACGTACAACGTCGGTTCCCACGGCAACTTCTCCAGCGATGCTTCCACCACCGA
>JAAWQX010000028.1 GCA_022800755.1 Oscillospiraceae bacterium | reverse complement strand
AGACGGAACGGTGACGTACACCATTTCCTACACCCGCAACACCAAGGTCCCCATGCCCGAGACGACCCCCGCCTCCCTCGCCGCCGTTTGGCAGGGCGGCTCTGATCCGGATCCCAGTGATTTCGCGTCTATCGTCTTTTATGACTGGGATGAGGCCACAGTTTTGGGGTCTATCGTGGTTGCAAAGGGCGTGGATGCGACGGATGAGGTTAACAAATTCGTACAAACTCAAATGTCGCCAAACTCCAGAGACTATACAGGAAACGAGGGTGACCCTTATTTTGTAGACGATGCGGCGTTCCCTATGACTTACAAAAAAGGTTACTCGTTTGAAGGTTGTTGGCTGCCATATGAAAGTGATGTTCCAACTGTTTATGGTACACGTGTTGATGCGGCAAATGCAGGTACAGTAACGAAGCCAGAGCGACCTAAAGATAGTGAGATAGACTTCCGGAATGTTACTGAAAACTTGATTGTAAAAGCTGCCTATAATGAAAATTCAGAATTGAGTGCTGATAGTGCGGCGAACAGACGTTATACAGCGGAGGCAATCAGTTATACACGATTTGGTACTACCCCAAACTACGGTATCACGATTCAGATTCGTCGGGAGAATGCGAACAATCAGGGTGTACCACGTATTGTTAGCCCTGCACTTCGTATTACCTTAGCAACAACGGCAGGCAATATTATGATGCTGATTCCGCTGGATAGTGTGGATATAACTACGGCACAAGTTGTTGCAAACGGTTCTGTATCAAGAGTGACATGGGCAGTTGTTGAAACTTACAACAACAATAACTGGGCTGGCGCAGGTGTTCGAACTGCTAATGTTAATAGTAATGCAGGGACCATGAATGTACGTGATAGCGGTTTCTTGTATTTATGTACGCTTGGCGGTATCAACGATATGTTGGAAGAGTATACGACTATGGCAAATCCAACGACCGCAGTTTATAACTACATTAATATGAACTCCTTAACAGGCATCGGCCTGACCGTTCCATCGGGTGTGACAATTGTGCGTGCAAAGGATGCATTGTTGGCTGCCTGGGCAGATAAGAACTGCGAACGGGATGCAGAAGGGAATCCAATAATTGACAGTGAAACGGGAAGGACGGTGATTAAACCTAAGAGTGAACGTGTTGGGCTTACATTTGAGGAAATGAATACAGCCCTGGCTACTGCTAATCAAACGACATAGGAGGAAACAACAAATTGAAACGTAAAATTTTAAGTGTTGTAATAGCACTGGCAATGATGCTTACTTTATTGCCGACGGTTTTTGCAACAGTGGAGGATGTAGGTACAGGTAGTGTTCACATCAGTGTGGCAAACGGTACCGGTGGAGATGAGGGAAAAGTGCTTCTGACGATTACCACAACTGATGCATTCACTGCTGACGACAATATCTATTATGCAGTGTTTACGGATTTGGCGTGGACTAATTCGGGCACTTGGGCCGGCTTTGAGCAAGACAATACTGTTCTTGGCGAGAAAAAGATGGAACTCGGTAAAGTGAGCCACACATATACCGAGGATATTACTGCGATGGTTCAGGGGCAAACAGGTATACTGCACATCCTTTGCTATGATGACACGGGTGGATCTGGCAGCTCTGAGAGAGTGAAGGAAGAGTTCGTAAACGGTCTGATCAAAACGCCCTTCTCCCTTGCCAACAAAGCAGCCGGGATTAGCCTGACAGCAAAAGTCGGTGAAAAAATGACCGATGCGAATATTGTCACCAAGGCAGGCGCTACTGGCGGTATGACTCCGTACAAAGCAACCACGACTGAGACTGATCTGTTTGGCCTTGCACTGACCAACAATGTTCTTGGCGGCACAGCTACCAAGAAAGGCGCCTTGACCTTTACTGCTACTGTTGCGGATAGCGCAGCTCCTGCGGCGTCTGATACGATTCAGGTCACGGTTACGATTGCTGAAGGCACCCAGACCCTGAAAGCACCGGCAGGCGTGCAGAATATGGGCAACACTGCGCCCCAGGATTTCACTGTTACCAGCAATGCATCCGGCGATACAGGATTTAGCATGACAGCAACAAGCGGTGATACGTCCAAAGCTACGGTTTCTGTTGCTGGCACGAAAGTCACCGTTACGCCTAAAGCGGATGCAGAAGGCGAAGTAACCATTACCGTCAACAGCGGAGCAACGACCAACTATGGTGCTGCGACTGTAACCTTCAAGGTGAATTTGCAGGGCAAGACCCCTGCGACCCTGACAGGTCCGGACAGCCTTACCATGACTTATGGAGAGAGCGGCAAGACTGTGAAGCACACAGTAAACTCTCCTGCAACAGTTGCCTATGCTGTGGCGACTGGCGGCGACGTTGTAGATGTAGACGCTAACGGTGTATTGACCGCTAAGAAGGCTGGCACCGCGACGATCACGGTATCCGCTCCCGCAGCAGGTGAATTTGGCGCGGCAAATAATAAGACTGTGACTGTGACCGTTGAGAAGGCCGATATCACAGGAATCCCGGCATTCACAGCAGTGACTGCAGCAGGCAAGACCCTGAACGATGTCCTTGATCCTGCCAGTTGCACCGAGCTTACAGGCGTGGACCCTGAAAAGGCAACGGGTACATTCACATGGACAAAGGCTGCTACAGAGGAAGTAGTGCAGGGTACAGAATATGAGTGGACCTTTACTCCGAGTGGAGACTCTGCCGACAAATACAATGCCAAGACCGGTACGGTAACACCTTGGCCGAAGGCCGGCGGCAGCGGCATCGTGATCGGCGGGAGCAAACAGACCTACACGGTAACGTACAACGTCGGTTCCCACGGCAACTTCTCCAGCGACGCTTCCACCACCGAGAAGGTCGCGAAGAACGAGACCCCGAAGAACGTCCCCGTGGTGCATCCCCACGACAACTACCGCTTCATGGGCTGGACCCTGGACGGCAAGACCATCGTGGACCCCACCACCCAGAAGATCACC
>JAAWQX010000006.1 GCA_022800755.1 Oscillospiraceae bacterium | reverse complement strand
AAAATCGAACGAAAAATCCCCTCACGCACGGCTGGATTCTGTGCCATCGGAGACACCCAAACCGAGAAAAAATGCCCCACCTGTGCAGGAAAAGGCTATCTAAACCGCCACAGTTTTTTCAATCAGTCAAATACTGCGGCAGGAAAACCACGATTAACTGCACATTCTGGACGCAATAAACCGGCTGAGGGTACTGCGGTCACAGTGGAGCAGACGGGCGATCTGCGATACGCTGGTCCCCTCGTCCAGCAGTACGCGGATGGCATCCTCTTTGCCGGAGAGCTTGACGACTTTGCTTTTGGCGCCCTTGGGTCGGCCAAGCTGTACCCCGGCGGCGCGGCGCCGCTCCAGCCCCTCTTTGGTGCGCTGGGAGATCATCTCGCGCTCGGTGTGCGCTACATAGGACAAAAGCTGCAGCACAATATCGGCGATCAGCGTACCGATCAGGTCTTTTCCGTTGCGGGTGTCCAGCAGGGGCATGTCCAGCACGACGATATCCGCGCCGATCTCTTTGGTGAGGATGCGCCACTGTTCCAGCATCTCGTCGTAGTTGCGGCCCAGGCGGTCAATGCTCTTGACATAGAGCGTGTCGCCGGGAGCCAACCGGGAGACCAAATCCCGGTAGCTGGGCCGGGCAAAATCCTTGCCGGACTGCTTATCGATGTAGATGTTGCTGGGGTCAATGCCGCAGGCCAATAAGGCTACGAGCTGGCGATCCTCATGCTGCTTGTCCTTGCTTACCCGTCCATATCCATAATCCATAATATCAACCCTTTCAAAATTTAAGGAGGTATGTACATGAAGATTATACGCCAAATCCCCAACGACGGGGAAGCCTATCCGCCGATTCAGGAGGGCAATTTCCGGGCGGTGCCGGATGGGTATGCCCTCTGGCCGGACAACCTATCCGCAGAGCTATTTTACGAGCACAATGGCTTTGTGACGCTGACAATCCAAGACGGTGTCGTACAATCCTATGTGCCCAATTTGGACGCATGGGAGAAATGGAAAGCGTCACTGCCGGTGGAAGAACCGGACATTCCGACAGAACCAACGGAAACGGAGCAGTTACGTGCCGACGTAGACTATCTGGCCGTGATGACGGGGGTGACATTATGAATCCTGTGTTTGAACTGGCGAAAAAGTATTACCCTCGTTTGTGGGAGGAAGCGCGCATTAACGCGCTGGTGGCCGCTGGGAAGCTGACGGAGACGGAGGCGGCGGAGGTCATACAGAGAGAAATGGAGGAAGCTCATGATAACGCTTGATATCCCGGGGCTGATCGCCGCATTTTTTGCGGCAATGTGTATCCCCAGCGCGATTACTGGCTTTATCGTCTGGAATTTTGAGCGAAAGATCACCAGGCGGGACAAGGAAAAGGAAGACCGGGAGGAGGCGCGGCGGCAGACCATGATCGCGCATGAGCAGGCCCGGGAGGCTTTTGAGCTGATGATCGTGGAGGGGACAAGCGCCGCGATCGCTCTGGGAGAGGCAACGGCCCGGGCGGTACAGCGTATCCCGGACGCGCACTGTAACGGAGATATGCACTCGGCACTGGAATACGCTACGGAGATCAAGCGCCGGCAAAAGCGGTTTCTTTCGGAGCAGGGCATCAGGGCGCTTGTTGAGGCACCGGAATGAAAGGCGTAACAAAGGCGCTGTTCGTGGCCAGTGTGGCGGCGGCAATTTTTTGGGTGACGCTGTCCTATGCCATCGCGGGATATGCTACGGTAAAGCTCGGTCAGCCGTATCCGGTGGCGGAGCTGAGCCAGCAGGCGATCACCACGATCCTGGGGACCACCGGGCTGAAGGTGCTGGAAAATATCTTTGAACATAATGACGGCGGCCTGTTCGGGCGCTCGAATAAGGAGGAATGAACTATGGAATGGTTTTTGAATTATGAGACGCTTGCGACTTTGATGACTGCGATCGGCATCATCACGGTACTGACAAATATCATCGTGCAGGTGGTCAAAAAGGCCACGTGGGACAAGATCCCCACCAACCTGGTTGCGATGGTGGTCGCGGTGCTGCTGACGATGGCGGCGTTCTTTGCATTTGCGCAGACACAAAGCATCAAAATCACATGGTATCTGATTGTCGCCGCCCTTGTGGTGGGCTTCATGGTGGCGTATGCGGCCATGTTTGGATACGACAAGTTGAAAGAGATCCTGCATTACAACACGAGAACCGGAGAGGGTGATAGTCATGCTTAACATCATTGAGCAGACATACGACTGGAAGTGGATTCCCGAAAAGCGCCGGGGGACGGACACGATCGTGCTGCACCACAGCGCCGGCCACGGGAGCGTGGAGGATGTGCACCGCATCCACCGCGGGCAGGGCTGGCCGGGCATTGGGTACCACTTCTACGTGCGGCAGGACGGCAAGGTCTACCGGGGGCGGCCGGAGGCGCAGATCGGGACGCATACGGCCCATTACAATGCCAGGACCATCGGCGTGTGCTTCGAGGGCAATTTCCAGACGGAGACCATGCCTGGGGCACAGTACGAGGCCGGCGTGGAGCTGCTGCGGTATCTGCTGGGGAAGTATGGGCCGCTGGAAATCAAGGGACACCGGGATTTCAATGCCACGGCGTGCCCGGGGCGGAATTTTCCGATCAACGATATGAAGGAGGAAGCAAGTATGCAGAGATATAACACGTTGAAAGAAATGCCGGACTGGGCGCAGCCCACGGTAAAGAAGCTGATGGACAAGCGGGTGCTGGTTGGTTCCGGCGGGAAAAAAGACCCGCAGGGATACCCGGCGGACCTGGACTTGTCTCTGGATATGCTCAAGTTGCTGAGCGTCTTGGATCGTGCTGAGGTGTTCCGTCTGTAACAGGTGGATTACTATTGGACACAGCTATCTACACAAAAAACGCACGAGCAATTTTAAATCAAATACTTTATTAGGGTTCAAGTCCCATCTCCCGCACCAAAGCGGTCCACCGATCGGAGGACCGCTTTTGCTTTGAAATGGATTCGAAGTTTCTCGCGAAAGGGAACAATTCCTCTATAACAAAAAGTAATGGAAACCGCTCAACGCAAGCGGTTTCCATTACTTTTTATGTATGTTCTATTACATTCGATGTCTGCCGACCCGGCTGGCCATCACACACAGCAGCATGGTGATGACCATGTCCGGCAGCGTATTGCCTACGGGAATATCTGCTTGCATGAGCAGTCGGTACACAACAAAGCCTACGGCCCAGACGATCAGATTCCTTACATCAAAACGCTGTCCGCTATGGTCGGCGCGCAAAATGAAATGGTCCGCGATCTGAATGGCGATCATAGGGGCGAACACGGAACCGATGAGATACAGGAAATCCGTGATGTCATCCATGGGGAACAGGATAGCGCTGACGGTTCCGATAACAGCCACCGCAATGGACATCAGCTTGCCATTGACCTTTGGGGAGACGGTCTCGCCGGAAACTCCGGCGGACCAGGCGTCCAGAAAAGTGGTGGTCACGGTGGAGAACACGATGATGAGCAGTCCGGCGATGCCAAGGCCCGATTTCATCAGGATTTGGGCAATGCCGGATTCCTCGGTGAAAATCGCCGCGCCCATGCCGATGATATACATCCAGCAGCTCACCAGGCCGTAAACGCCCGCGCTCACCGCGGTGGCTTTTACCGGCTTTTCCGCATCCCGGGTGTAGTCGCTGATGAGAGGGAGCCAGGATAGGGGCATGGCAACGGACAGCTCTACCGCGGCGCCGAAACTCATTTCTCCAATGGTGAACGTAATGATATTGTCCCGTTTGAAGATGACAAAACTCAATACGAGGGTCAAGGCGAACAGTGCCGCCATAGCGACGGTGTTGATTTTAGACAGGTTTTGAATGCCGACCGCCAGCCACAGTACGATTAGGCCGCCGATCACCAGGCACCAGACCCAATGGCCCGGCGACCAGATCCCGCCCGCGGCTAACGCGCCGTCGTAGATCATGATGGCGGTCCAGCCGACCAGCTGAAGGACGTTCAGCAGAGCGAACAGCAGCGCGCCTTTTTGCCCGAAGCTGAGTTTCACTGTCTCCATGGCGCTTTTCCGGGTGCGCCCGCCGATGAGACCTGCCGCGAACAAGAGGGCGCAGCCGATGACGTGGCCGATCAGGATGGCCAGCAGGCCTTTTTTGAATCCCAAGGGCGCCAGGGCCGTACCGGTGAGGATTTCTGCCAGGGAGACGCCCGCGCCGAACCAGATCAGGCCGTTTTCAAAGACCGAAGTGCGCTTTGTTTCCATCACCGCGCCTCCTTTGCGAATTCGCCGGTGAGGTTGAAATTGTGCCGCATGGGGCCGCGGCCCTTGCCTAAATCCAGCATCGCCGCAAGCGCGCCGGATATATACGATTTTGCCCGCTCCACCGCGGCTTCCAGATCAAAGCCCTTGGCTAAATTCGACGCGATAGCCGACGAGAGGGTACAGCCTGTGCCGTGGGTGTTGGGATTGTTGATGCGTTTGCCGTAAAACCAGCGCTGGACGCTGCCGGCGTACAAAAAATCGTTGGCGTCATTGATATTATGCCCGCCCTTGAGGAGTACGGCACAGCCATAGGCGTCTCCGATGCCTTTCGCGGCAGCTATAATATCTTCCTTGCCGTGAATCGGGCGTCCGGACAGGATTTCCGCCTCCGGGATATTGGGCGTGACAAGGCCCGCCAAGGGCAGCAGTGTGTGCTTTAAAGCATCGATGGCATCTTCCGAGATGAGCCGGTCACCGCTGGTGGCTACCATCACCGGGTCCACCACGATCTGTTTGGCCTGATACTGCCGCAGCTTTGCTCCGATCATCTCAATAAGCGGAATGGACGAGACCATGCCGGTTTTCACCGCGTCGGGAAAAATGTCCGTGAACACACAGTCCAGCTGTTGTCCCAGAAATTCCGGGGAAACTTCCAGAATACTCGTGACGCCGGTGGTGTTCTGGGCCACCAGCGCCGTGACGGCGCTCATGGCAAACACCCCATTCATGGTCATCGTTTTCAGATCGGCCTGAATCCCGGCGCCTCCGCTGGGGTCTGTTCCAGCGATTGATAATGCTGTTTTCATTGTTTTTGCTCCTTTTTGCATTATTTTTGTTGAGCGACAGAAAGTGGTGCCCCCGATCTGCCGCTGTATGAAATATCAGCGGCGCTGATACTTTTCCAGTTTTTGCTCGATGGTCAAAATATCTCCCGCCGGGCGATAGACGATCTTCACATAGGCGGATACCTTCGGCGCACCGGCCCGGACGGCTACATGCTGGCATTCCTTTACAATATCCATAAGCTGGTCGTAGCTGTCCCCCTCAATGGTGGTTTCAAACGGGCCAACCTCATAGCGCAGGCCGCTTTTCGCGATGTAGCTGATGACCTCGTCCACGATGCGGCACAGCTCCCGGTCATTGGGGGCTTCCGGCAGCACTTGAATGGCGATACTGGCGCTCATATTAAACTTCCTCCTTAAAATCACAGATGGTCTCGTCTGCGAGCCGCATCAAATCCGCCCAGTGGGCATCGGCGCTCTCGTCATAGACGCCCACCACATAAAATCCCGCGGTTTTGGCGGTTTTTGCGGCGAATACCGCATCTTCATACACGGCGGTCCGTTCCGGCGCACCGCCCAGCCGCCTTGCGGCTTCCAGATATACATCAGGCCGGTTTTTCCCCACGCCCACGGTTTCGCAGGAAATGAGGAAGTCGAAATACCCCAGTACGCCAAGGCGGTCCAAGCAGATTTCCATAAGCGGCTCCGCCGTAGCGGAAGCCACGCACATTCGTACACCCCGGGCCTTTAACCTCGACAAGTATTCCTTGGCGCCGGACTTTAGGGGAACGTCTGTACGGTAATGCGCCACCATCATAGCGTTCATCTCATCGGCCACATCCTCCGGGGTGCAGGAAAAGCCGTATTCCCGAATGAACAGGCTCCCGGATTCCGTCATGGTCATGGGCCGGATTTGGTCCAGAATTGCCACGGATACATCCTTGACGCCTTTTTTCTCCAGATATTCTCTGGCCAGGCTGCACCAGTAGGGCATGGAGTCCACCAGCGTACCGTCCATATCAAAAATCGCGTATTGCTTATCCATGGCCGAACATCTCCTGCGCGCGCTTGCGTAATCTCGCTGCGGCCATACCGGGGTCCGGCGCGCCGAAAATCGCGGAAACCACCGCAATACCGTCCACACCGCTGCCGGCCAGCTCCGTCAGGTTGTCCTCGCTGATGCCGCCGATGGCGACTACCGGAATGGATACCGCGTTCACAATGGCGCGCAGCCGTTCCATGGTAAGGGTGCGCGCGTTTTTCTTTGTCCCGGTGGCAAAGACGGCGCCAACACCAATATAGTCCGCGCCAACGGCCTCGGCCGCCTCGGCCTCTGCGACAGTTCCGGCGGAAATACCCAGGATTCTCGTTGGCCCCAGCAGGGCGCGCAGGTCCCGGCCTTTGATATCGGACTGCCCTACATGGACGCCGTCCGCACCGATATCCAGCGCGATTTCCACACTGTCGTTCACGACAAAAGGAACCCGGTACCGGGCGCACAGGGTCTTTAATTCCCGGGCCTCCCGCTCAAAAGCGGCGGGGTCCAGATCCTTTTCTCGGATTTGCAGGAAGGTTGCTCCGCTTTTCAGCACCGGCTCGCACACGCCGGTGAGTGTTTCGCCGGGCTTGAGCCACATACGGTCCGTCACCGCGTACAGCAGCATGGAAGCCCGGATCTCATCTTTGGTAAAGCTCATAATGAATACCCTCCGTGAGTTGTTCTGGTGTGAGATTGAACATAGCGTCGATCAAATCTGTGCGGAAACTGGCGTTTCCCGTGCCGTATTTCAGCCGTTTGGCCTCGGCCAACTCTCCGCACACGCCCATGGAACCCATAGCCGCGGCCGCGGCGGTGAAGGCGTCGCCGGGGTTCGCTCCGCAAAAGGCCCCGATGAGGGAAGTCACCATGCAGCCGCTTCCAGTGATGCGGGCCATGGTGGCGCAGCCATTTCGTAAAATGGCGGTCCGGGTTCCATCCGATATGATGTCCAGCGCGCCGGAAACGGCGACGACGCTCCCTGTTTTTTGTGCCAGTGTCGTTGCCGCCGCCACGCCGTCTGCCAAGTTTTCTTCCATAATGGCATCAGATGCGGTGACGTCCACGCCGCTGCCCGCTGTCTGCTGCCCCGCCAGGAAACGGATTTCCGACGCGTTGCCCCGAATAACGGAAAAGCGCACATGATCCAGCAATTTCCGGGACGCGTCCCGGCGCAGCTGGGTGCCGCCGCAGGCGACCGGGTCCAGCACCACGGGGATTCCCAATACGTTGGCCCGCTTTCCCGCAAGGAGCATAGACGGCAAACGCTCAACGGCTCCCATGTTGCATACCAATGCCTGCGCGCAGGTCACGGCCTCCTCTGCCTCACGCTCGTCCTGCGCCATGGATGGGGAACCGCCGGCGGCCAGGATGATATTGGCGCAGTCGTTCACCGTGACAAAGTTCGTGATGCACTGCACCAGCGGTGCGCGCTCCCGCACGCGCCGCAAAGCGATTTCAAATGATTCCATATCTTGTCGCCTCACTTCATTTCATTGAGCATCCGCTCAAGCACGCCGCTTTTCTTAAACATGATCAGCACGGCCACGCCCATGGCTCCGCCTACCACCGCGGAGGGCGTGTAGAAGGGGATATAATAAAGGGGATTTTGTACGTCCAGACTGTAAAACAGCTTCATCAGCGGGTAGGAGGCCAGGGCACCGAAAAGCCCTGTGCCGACCACCTCGCCCAAGAACACAAGATAGATGTTTTTTGTTTTTTTATAGAGCAGTCCGCCGAGAATGGGGCCGAACACAGCCCCGGTGATTGCCTGGATCGTGCGCCCGGACATCATTCGCAGTACGCCGCAGATAAAAGCGCTGGCGCAGGCGTACCAGGGACCGAGAAATACCGTCGCCAACACGTCAACAAAATGCTGAAAGGGCGCCATGGCGGGGAAGTAAACAAAGGTATTGAGCACGAACGCCAATCCGGCGAAAATCGCGCACAGGATCATTTTCTTGATTGCGGTTCTATTCATTGTGTTTGCACCTCTTTGAAAGATCCAGAGAAAACGGCAATTTCCAGCGACGCTTCTCTGTGTCCGCCGGGCCGTGGTCCGCCCCGGGGAAGATCGGTCGAAGCTCATTGGCTTCCTCTCACGCCGGAACACGGCTTCCCATCGCTGTTGATTTCAGACGCAAGGCGCTCCCCATCCGTCCGCCCGCTTTCGCGGGAACTGCCGGTTCCTCCTTTCTCATAAGATGGCGCACGAAAAACGGGAACACCTGATCTGGGTGTTCCCGTTGCTGTCGGTCTTTCAGTCATCCCTACGTTGGCATTATCCAAATCAGGTTATCGGTTGAAGGTCACACCTTCCTCTCAGCCTGTCTACAAGCTCCCGTCTGTTCGATTGTAGATTTGAGTATATACGCTTTTTTCTGAAAATGCAATAGGCAGTTTCCTGCGTTTCCCGTTTTTGCCGTATCTTTTTTCCGCAAAAAACCGGAGGATGCTTCCATGTTGGCGGGATTTGTGGTAAAATCTTGCAAAATAGGGGGGGAGACACATGCGGGTTTTGGAGCATTATCAAGCCGATATTCTGCGTTTTTTTGATGCAAAACCGGCGGAATTGGGCTTATATGAGACGCTGTTTGCATGGATGGAGCGGGAATTTCCGGACGCGTCGGTCAAGGTACAGAAAACGCAGGTCAGTTTTTATGGACGGCATTTGTTCGCGGCTGCGTCGTTGCCGGTACGGAGGAAAAAGGACTGGCCGAAGCAGTGCATTCTTGTGAGTTTTGGGTTAGGGACCCGGTTGAAATCTTCCCGAATCGCGGTGGCTACGGAGCCGTACCCGGGGCGCTGGACCCATCATGTGGTGGTATCGGATGCGGAGAAGATCGACGGAGAGTTGATGGAGTGGCTGCGGCGGGCTTGGGAATTTGCTGAGGCAAAGCGGTGAGGTGCTTATGGACAGATATACGGAACAAGAATTGCTGGAAGCGAAACGGTCTATTGCGTCTACATTGGGGAAGTGCGAGAAGGCGCTTTTAAAGCTTACACCGGGAAAGTCTCAGCATACGCTGACCCGGCGGCGCATTGATGCATTTCGCATTGCGCTGGATTTGATCGATCAGGCACTGGAGGAATGAACATGGCGAAGGTCATTGAAATATCCGATTTTTCCGCGCCGGAACTGGATGTGTATGCCCGGATGACGGAAAACCAGTTGGTGAACCGGGCGGACCCGGCTCACGGGATGTTCATTGCGGAAAGTCCCATCGTCATTGAACGGGCGCTGAACGCGGGCTGTGTGCCGGTGTCATTCTTGATGGAGCCGCAGCATGTGACGGGCAAAGGCCGAGTGCTTCTGGACCGCTGCGGGGACATTCCGGTGTATACCGCGCCGCTGGAGGTGCTGACGCAGTTGACCGGGTTTCATTTGACCCGGGGGATGCTGTGCGCCATGTACCGGCCTGCGCTCCCCACGGCGGAAGCGGTGTGCCGGAACGCCCGGCGGGTGGCGGTGCTGGAAAATGTGATGAATCCCACCAACATCGGCGCGATTTTCCGCAGTGCCGCGGCGCTGGACATTGCCGCGGTGCTGCTGACGGACGCGGGGAGCGACCCGCTGTACCGCCGGGCCATCCGGGTGAGTATGGGGACGGTATTTCAGGTGCCGTGGGCCTATCTGCCGGAGGACTGGCCGGCGCTTTTGCGTAGCATGGGCTTTCAGACGGCGGCTCTGGCGTTGCGGGAGGATTCCCTGTCCATCGCCGACGAGCGGCTGCTTGCCATCGACAAGCTGGCTATTGTGCTGGGCACTGAGGGCGACGGGCTGAAAGCTGACACCATCGCGCATTGTGATTATACCGTGCGCATCCCCATGTCCCATGGGGTGGATTCCCTGAATGTGGCCGCCGCCAGCGCCGTGGCATTTTACCAGCTGGCGCTGATGAAAACCCCGCTGTGAAATTACTTCACAGCGGGGTTTTATGTCAGGTTGTTCCGGGCTGCCAGTCAGTCGGTTGATCGACAAAAATTTTTCCGCTTGAGTCGAGCGCAAAAATTTTCACCCCGGCATAATGGCTCGAACCGTAATTATCCGTGACCCGAATGGCTGCGGCTACGGTGTCGCCATCGCTCAGCTCAAAGCTGGTTTCATACCCGGTCATATCTTCTAGCTGCACATCATATTTTGGCTTCAACGAGTCGTGACTTTCGCGCAGCAGCGTCGTGAAAGGAATGCTCACTTCCGGCTCGGTTTCCCCATTGCGAAACAGGCATAATTCCCCGGAGAGGGGGTACACATGATGGTCGGGTGAGTATATGGTGAGATTAAAGGACTTGATTTGCACCGTTCGGCTGTATTCCGTGTAGTGACAAGCCAGAAAACCGTCCACACTCAGGGTAAAATTTTCCGGGCGCAGGTCCAGAATCCGCAATTCCTCCTGCTGGGCCACGCCGTTGTCCGTAAAAATGACGGAAATCCGAATATTCTGCATCATGGGCAACTCCCAGTTTTTTACGCTGAAAAAGCCTCTGGCGGTATTCCCGGGCTGCATCATTTCAGACTGACTATAACCGTCCGGCAGTGTGGCGACCAGCATAGCCTCGGTCGTTTCCGTGTTGAGTTTGGGGGATAGATAGAAGTTGACGGATACGGTATCTTCTTCTAAATTGACCCGGCCAATGTCCCACTGAGCGTTGGAAACGAGTCCATCTTGTTCGTGCAGCAATTCACGCATCTGGGTAGTAAGTCCCGCCACGTCATTTTGGATATCATTCATCTGCGTTTGCAGAGCGACCAGTTGTTCGTTCAGGTCTGTGATGCGCAGATTGTTTTTCCACTGCATGACCCAGATTCCGACCGCAATAATCAAGACAATAACAGCTGCGGTTAATCCCATTCGTTTGAGCCGCTTGGTGGGAAAGGCTTGCTCCGCATACTTTTCCGCGATGGCCTCCACCGCGGCCAGTTCTTTGTCCGACGGTTCCTCGGCGGAGGCGGATTCCACCCCCAATAGCACGCCCACGGACACGCCGAACAGCCGGCTCATGGCAATGAGGTTTTCCAACTCCGGGATGGCGGCGTCGGATTCCCACTTGCTCACGGCTTGCCGGGATACACCCAATTGCTCGCCCAGCGCCTCTTGGGACAAGCCCGCGGCTTTGCGTCCCGCCTGGATGCGCAGACCCAAAGTGTTCGCTTCGGTTTCATTCATAACTTCGACCTCCTTTGCCCACACAGTAGCAAAACCCGCCGAAAGTGACAACCATCGGCGGGTTTCTTTTTGTCAACTCCGGGTTGCGGGCCTTGCGGCACAAGGGTTTGCACTTATGGAATGAGCAAAGCTTTTCCGCACTTGCCCTGTTCCATCAGGTCAATGGCTTCGTTGAATTTTTCCAAAGGCAGTTCGTGGGTCACAATGTTGTCCAGCCGCAAGCCCTGTTTCAGCAGCATGTCAATTTGGTCCCAGGTCTCGTACAGCAGCCGTGCTGCTGCGCCGTGGAGGGTGATGCCCTTGTAAGCGAATTCCGACAAATTGAATGTGAACGGTTCGGAGGGCAGGCCCGCTACCACGAATTTGCCCTCGGGGCGGATGTACCTTGTTGCCTGTTCCTCGGCGATGACGCTGCCGGACATCTCAATGGCGATGTCCACGCCTACGCCGCCGGTAAGCTCCATGATTTTTTCCACAGGGTCGACCTTCAGCGGGTTCACCAGCACGTCTGCGCCGTTATCCAGCGCCAACTGGCCGCGGGCCTCATTGAGTTCCACGGCAATGATTTTAGCCGCGCCCATGCGCTTGGCCACCATCACACACATGATACCGATGGGACCGCAGCCCACGATAGCAACAGTCTGACCGCAGACCGGGTAGTCCATCACCGCATGGACAGCCTGACCGAACGGCTCCAGAATGGACAGGGTCTTATAATCCACGCCGGGAGGTGCCACATAGGCGATCTCGGCGGGGAAAGCGACATATTCCGCGAACCCGCCGTCCCGGGTGACGCCCATCAACCCCGTATGCTGGCATACGTGCCGATTGTTGCGCCGGCAGTCGGGGCAGATATTGCAGGGCAGGTGGGATTCGGGGGTAACGATATCGCCGACCTTGATGCCTTTGACATTCTTGCCGATCTCCACCACTTCACCGCAGTATTCGTGGCCGATGGTGACAGGGGGCATCATGCGCTTTTGCGTCCAGTCGTTCCAGGCGCGGATATGTACATCCGTGCCGCAGATGGCGGCGGCCTTGACCTTTACCAGAATCTCATCATCGCCGGGGATGGGAATAGGCTTTTCCCAAAGTTCCAGGGCGTTGGGTTCCGGACGCGCCATAACGACGCACTTCATCGTGTTGTTCATGTTGTACCATTCCTTTCTGTTATTTTCCTACACAAAATCTCGAGAAGATACGGTTGGTCACATCCTCCCGGGTGGTTTTTCCTGTGAGCTCGCCCAGCGCAGACATCGCGTTTTCCGCTTCTGTGAGCACCGCGTCCGGGGTAACGCCGAGTTCCATGGCGTTTTTCGCGGCCCGGAGGGATTCCAACGCCCGGGTGACGGCGTCTGCCTGCCGTGCGTTGGTGAGGATCTCGCCCACTGGGGCATTGGGGCTGGGAAAAAGTTTTGCCACAGCGGCTTCTAATGCGTCCAATCCCGCATGTTCCTTGGCGGAAATGATGCAGATTTCGGGAAAACAATCGGTCAGGACATCTGCCGTTACCACCAGGGGGCAGTCGGCTTTGTTGATGACCGCGATGCGCTTGTCACAGCATTCCGCTGCCCGGATGGCGTCGTGATCCTCTTCGGTGAGCGGGGCGGAGCCGTCAAACACGGCAATGACCAAATCAGCGGTCTCCGCGGCGGACAAGGCCCGATCCACGCCCATTTTTTCAATGCGGTCATCCGTTTCACGGATGCCTGCAGTGTCCGTCAGACGCAGCAGCACATTGCCCAGCCGTACCCGTTCCTCAATGGTATCCCGGGTGGTGCCGGCCACGTCCGTGACGATGGCCCGTTCATATCCCAAAAGCGCGTTGAGCAGGGAGGATTTCCCCGCGTTTGGCCTGCCGATGATTGCCGCACGCACGCCCTCGGTCATGATGCGTCCGCGCTGAAAGCTGCTTTCCAGCGCAGATAGCGATGCAATAGCGTTATCTAATGTGGATGCGTAGTCTTTTAACTGAAAGTCCTCAATATCCTCGTCTGGATAGTCCAAAACGGCGTGATAATGGGAGCAAATTTCCACCAAACTGGCATAGATTTCGTCTGTTTTCCGCAAGATTGCGCCGGATAACTGCCCTACGGCATTCTTCGCAGCTTCGGGCGTTTCCGCGTGGATGATGTCAATGACGGCTTCAGCTTGGGTGAGGTCCATACGGCCGTTGAGAAAGGCGCGCTTGGAAAATTCGCCCGGTCCGGCCTGGCGGGCACCTGCGCGGAACAGGGCTTCCAAGCCTTGACGCAGAACTGTGGGGGAACCGTGACACTGCAATTCTGCCGTGTCCTCCCCGGTATAGCTGCCGGGGCCGCGGGTGATGGTGCACAGGCAAATGTCCAGTTCTGTGCCGTCGCTGTCCAGCATGGAACCGTAGACCAGCTGACGGTTGGGGGATTCGGACATTTTCCGCCCGGAGACTGGACGGAACACCCGGTCGATGATGGAAAGCGTGTCGTCCCCGGAGACCCGCAAAATGCCGATGGCGGACACGACGCCTCCGGTGGCGATGGCGGCAATGGTATCTGACATATGAAAAACTCCTTAAAAAAGCGGCTGACAGGATGCGTCAACCGCTTTTTTGATTATTCGATGGTAAAGCTGACGCGGGTGGACGCATCCGCCAGATGGACCAGGATCACGGCCATTTCGTTGCGGCGGATACTGGTGCCGGGGCCGAAAGCATGGTCGGCGTAGTCGGCAGAATTGGTATATCCCGACAGGATGCCGGCCCGGTAGAACATGTAGATCTCATCGGCGTAAACATCCGTCATTTTCAGGTCTGGGATCGCGTCATTTGGGATCGCGTTGATGGCGGTGAGACTGTCCTCCGGCATGGCGTGGTAGAAGATATGCACGAACTCACTGCGGGTAGCGGGGGCGTTCATCTGGGTATCGGAATAATCAGCGTAGCCCGCGTCGATGATACCCTGCTGGAGACAGTAAGTGCGGTAGGTGTCATACCAGACTGTTCCGGAAGTGGGGATCGTGGTGTTTCCAACGGAGTTGAGCCGATGGAGCTGTGCCGCCAAAGTGATGGTCTCGGCCACGGTGAGGGTCCGGTCCGGGGCGAAAGTCGTTTCTGTCATACCGTGGATCAAGCCCAGCGCCACGCCGCGGGTGACATAAGGGTAAAACCACTCATTCGTACCCACATCGGAAAAAGTTGCGATCCCGGAAGTCTTCACTTTTCCGCCGGCCAGGATCACGCAGGATTGCGCGGTGGTTACGGTGGCGGCGGAGGCTTCACACACAATATACATCTGGCCCAGGGTCAAGTCTCCGCTGGAAACGGTCTGGCCGGTGGTGGTATTCACCAGGCTGCCACGGACAATATTGATCCGGGCTGAGCCGGAAGAGAGGACGAGACTGCAGCCTTCACCCAACTCCATAGTAGCTCCGGATATCAGCGTATAAGACGTTGTATACGTCACCGGATGATTTTTGGAAGCCGCCACAGCGGTTTTCCCAAAGGCCGTTAAGTCCGTTTTGGCCCGCCCAGCCGCGGCTGTGACCAGGTTATCAGCCCAAGTCTTGGCCCAGCTCATGGAAATGAGGGGATCGTCTTCCCCGCCGGCAGTGGCCAGACCCACGGTCACGCCGAGCAGCAGGCACGATATCAATAAAAAGCAGATCAGAGTTTTTTTCATAAACACTCCAAAGAGGTCGTTTTTGGCTACATTCAGTTCACAGGGTGGTTTTTTACGGTTTTGGACATTTCATCCATGCGCTCGGACAGATAGTAGCCAAGGGCCAGCAGACTGTCGGAAAAGTAGATATTTTCGATCACAGTGGCATTTTCTGGGACGTCAAGTTCTACATTGGTGAAATTCCAGATGCCTTTGATGCCGGCGCTTACCAGAGTTTTGGCGGCATCATTAGCAAAATATTTGGGTACGCACAGCACGGCGATGTCCGGGTGCAATTCCTCGACCACAGTGCTGAGGCTTTTCATATCCCGCACCACGAGTTCGCCGATATGGGTGCCGACCACATCCTGCTTTACGTCGAATGCGGCAACCAGCTGCACGCCGTAGTTCTGGAAGCTGAAATGATCGATCAGCGCGTGACCGATGTTGCCCACGCCCACCAATACAGCGGTGAAGTTCCGATCCATGCCCAGAATTTTTGCGATCTCTGCCCGCAAAGCGGAGACATTATAGCCGTAGCCCTGCTGGCCGAATTCGCCGAAACAACTGAAATCCTGCCGGATCTGAGAGGGCGTCAGATTCATTTGCCGCCCCAGTTCGCCGGAGGAGATGCGGTCCACGCCGCTCTCGCCCAGTTCATCCAGCTTTTGCAAATAGCGGGGAAGCCGGCGGATCACGTTATTTGATACTTTCACTCTTTTCAAAATGCCCACTCCTGTCTGGTTTTTGGCAGTTTTTCACGATGGAAGCTGCTCATAGTATGCTAAGATATCATTGACAATATATAAAAATAACTATACCACGGTTTGGACAAGATTTCAAGAGCGAACCGGGGCTGATCGTTATTTTTTTGTCCGAAAGAGTGTTTCGGCGCGTCAAATGCGGCAAGACCGGCACGAACGGGGTGCCGGTCTTTTTAAGATTTCCATTTTTCCCAAAGGGCGGTGCCTGCTGCGGAAACGAGGAACGATGCCAGGCATACGGCGAAAAAGGCGGTCAAACGGTTGTTTACCAGCAAGTTCCACAGGCCCAGCGGCCGGGCGATAAACCGCAAAGCGACAATACACCAGGGGTGCAAAATGTAGATCAATAGAGAAAATATCCGCAGGTCCTTGCGGTCACAGGGCGCGCCGGCGGACAGCAGGGAAAACAGAAATACGCTCACGGGCAAGAGGGACAGGTACATGCTGTCGAACCGGGACAGCCAGGAATAGCGCAGCAGAGCGGCTTCCGCCAGCAGCGCGCAAAGGGACAGCAGCAGGCCCACGGCACATATGCCTTGATCCGGCTGCCGGTGAGCGAGGGTCCCACCCAGCCATAAATAGACCGGTGCAAAGAACAGGCCATTGCGGGTGTAGTCCATCCATTGGAAAAGAGTTTCGTAAAACCGGTCCAGCCCGGGGAGCAGAACGGCCAGCCCGTGCCAGCTGTCGCCACCCAGACCGATAGCGTACAGTGCGAATGTGAGGAGGCCGGCTTTTGTCCAGCCAAGTAATTTGACGGCGCCCCGGACGAGGAGAAGCCCCAAAATGACCGCGGGGAAGTACCAGAGATGGTAAAAGGTTCCGTCCAGTGTCAAGTCGCGAAGTAGGGAGGACGGCGTGAGCGTGTCCAAATCGCCCATATACAGATTCAAGGGGAGGTATAGTACGATTGCCGCAGCGTAAAGGGAAAGGAGCTTTTTCAGACTGTGGATAATACTGCCGTGCTCAAGGGTTTCTCTGGAAAAATAGCCGGTAGCCATAAAGAAAAAGGGGACTGCGATCCGGGCGATGACCCGGGTAAGGAGCCAGTCGGCATCGGGGCTGACGGTCTCCAGAGGAGAAGTGTGTATGGTCACGACCAGCACCGCGCAGACCACCCGGAACCAGTCTGTGCGGGCAGGCTTTGTATCGCTCATGTTACCGCCTCCCATAAGGTGATGACGCAGCCATCCTGATTGTTGCCGGAAACGGTGTATTCCGCGTCGTCGGGAAGCTGAAGGACCCAATCTTTGGTGTAGGGAACGAAAAATATCTGCGCGCCGTTTTCCCGCAGAGGATGGGCCTGGGAAAATCCACGCAGCCATTGGAGATATTCCTCCAGGCACAGTCTCTCCCGGGACATGATCTCGCTGTGGGGGCAGCCTACATAGCGGAAGTGCCAAGGCTCGGCAGCGATGCAGGTGAGATGCTCTTTCCCGGTGGTGTACCGCTGCACAAAGCCGAACTGCGGCGCTAATTGACGAAATGCCCGGCAGATACCGCTGTCGGGAAAGGAAGGCGCGATGAAATCCAGCCCCGGAATATTTTCGCCTAAGTCGATGGCCAGTCCCGTTTGATGCTCACTGCAGCCGGGGAGGGCGACGAACTGCCCGGTATAATCGGGGCCGCGCTCCAGCAGGCAATCCCGGTAAATTTGTACCTGTTCTGCCTGGGTGCGGTAAGCGCTTACGGGTACGATTTCATTTGTGCAGCTGAGCACGTCCAGCAGCCCCATTAGAGCGCGGCGGGCGCGGAAATGCAGCAGGATATCCGGGAACTGCCCGGCCAGAGGCGTCAGGCCAACAATGGGGTACAGCAGCGGATGCGTAGCGCTGACCAAAATCAGGTCGCCTTGAAAAATATCTGCCTTCCGCAGCGGCACGGTCATCATAGTTCCGCCTCCCGCAAAAGCCGCTGGATGATCTGCCCGAAGTCCAGCCCGGCGTGCTTCATCATGTTGGGATAGCGGCTGTGGGTGGTGAAGCCGGGGATGGTGTTCACTTCATTGAATACAATTTCGTTTCCCGGGGTCAAAAACAGGTCCACCCGGGCGAAGCCCCGGCAGTCCAACGCCCGGTAGATGGTCTGGGCCGTGTCCTTGATCCGCTGGGCGGTCTCATGGTCGATCCGGGCGGGGCAGTGAATCTCGGAGGTCTCCAGCGTATATTTTTCCTTGTAATCGAAAAAGCCATCGGCAAGCTCGATTTCATCTACTGCGCCTACGGTGAGCACATCGCAGCCAAGTACGGCGCAGCCCACCTCGAACCCGTCGATGGCTTGTTCAATGATGACCCGGTCGTCGTACAAAAACGCCAGCTGCACCGCGGTGTTCAGTTCTGATGCCTGGGAAACTTTCGTGATGCCGAAGGAGGAACCTGCCCGCACGGGTTTGACGAACAGGGGATATCCCAAATCGTCCGCGGCTTTGCGGGGGAGTATGGGATCGCTGTAACCTGTGAGCGTAACGGAGCGGGGGACCTTGACGCCGGCCAAGGAAGCCAGCTTATGGGCGCGGTCCTTGTCCATACAAAGGGCGCTGGAGAGCACGCCGCAGCCTACCAAAGGGATGCCAGCTAAGGCAATGAGACCTTGTACGGTGCCATCCTCGCCGTTTTGCCCGTGAAGCACCGGAAACGCCAGATCGATGCGTGTTTGTTTGATGCCGGTCTCCGTGAACTCAATGACCGCCTGTTTGGTGCGGTCTGGGGAGAGCACGGCGGGGATACAGTCGTGGGTGTGCCAGGTATCGTCGGCAAGTCCGGCGGGGTCGCCATAGTAGCGGTACCACGCGCCGTCCCGGGTGATGCCCAGCAGTACAATCTCGTAGCAATCCCGGTCGATGTGGGCAATTACGGAAGCGGCGGACTGCAAGGATACCGGATATTCCGGCGAGCAGCCGCCGAAGATGACAGCAACGGTCTTTTTCATGGAAGCGTCCTCCTTTGAAACGGGACAAAAAAGCGCCCCGGATTGACAGAACCATTCTATCAAACCGGGACGAGGGGTTCTTTCGGATTCTTCCACTGTCACCTTACGTTTATTCGATGAAATCCTTACTTTTTTCTGACAAGGCAGGCAGTGTGACGGAAAAGGAGATCAACTCCCCGTCACAGTGAGCGGAGATTGTCCCACCGTGCTGCTCCACGATCTCTTTGGAAATGGCCAGCCCCAGCCCCGACCCGCCGGTATGGGAGTCGCGGGAGGAATCCAGCCGATAAAACTGCTCAAAGAGCCTGTCGAGCTTATCCTGCCGGATGGGGGCACCGTGGTTGAGGACTTGAACACGGACACCGTCGTCCTGCTGGGAGGCGATGACCACGATCTCTGTATTGGGGTAGCAGTAATTCACGGCATTGCGCAGAAGATTGTCGAACACGCGCTGTATTTTGTTCCCATCACACAGTACCACCAGGCTTGGCGGTACGGAAAGCTTGCAGGACAGATGCTTTTCCCGCAGCATGGGCTGGAATTCGTAAACGATCTGCTCCAGCATCAAACTCAGATCAATGCGCGCGGGGTCCAGCGGGAGATTGACTAGGCTGAACCGGGCGATATCGAAAAATTCGTTGATAAGCTCCTCCAGCCGGCAGGCCCGATCCAGGGCCACAGACAGGTATTTTTGCCGCAGCTCCGGGGAGATGCCGCTTTCGTCGGTGAGCAAGGTGAGATATCCAATAACAGACGTGAGCGGTGTTTTCAGGTCGTGAGCGAGGTAAACGACAAGGTCGTTCTTTTTCTGTTCCGCGTCCTGGGCGGCCCGGGCGTTTTTCTGGGCTGTGCGCTGAATGTCGTTGAGCCGGCGTTCTACTTCCATCAATTCTTCCGGCAGGGATACCTGCTCCTGGGTAACGCATACGGTCTCCGTGGCGCTGACAAGGTCTTCCAGATACCGCAGCGTGCGGTTCCAATAATAGAAAAACAGGGCGACCCATCCCAGAATCAGTGCCAGCGCCGCGGCCGCCAGCACGCCGGTGACGTTGCCGAAGAGCGTATGGGCCAGTTGATTGAACCAGAATATCTGCTCACCGACGGTATAATAAAACAGCCACGCCAGCCCCAGGAGCAGGAACAGCGCGATGGTATACAGCACCACCGCGCCCAGGAATCGCAGAAAGATCCGGCGGGACAGGGTACGCCGGAAGGTATTCAGATCGTGAGATTTGTTCAAGTTCATTCCTCAAAAAAGAACGGGCGGCCATTGGCCGCCCGTTTCTGGTATATATTACAGATTGCAGCCGTAATCCAAGGTCAAAACCTGACCGTTGACGCAGGCAGATTCATCGGAAGCCAGGAACAGCAGGACATTGGCGATATCCACCGTCTTGCTGATACCAACACCGGCGCAGCTGTGCTGGGCCACAGCGTCGTTGAATTCCTGGGACATGGGCTCGTAGCCCGCTTCCTGTGCAGCCAGCTCCGCGCGGGTCATATCCGTCCATACGCTGCCGGGGCATACGCAGTTGGCACGGACCAGAGGACGTTTTACAGCGTAGCGCAGAGCAATATGACGGGTCATAGAGATCAGCGCACCCTTGGTGGCGGTGTAGACCGCTGCGCCGCAGCCGGTAACAGCGGAAACGGAGGATACGGTGACAACATTGCCTTCCCCCTGCTTGGTGAAGATTTGCGTCGCCGCGCGGGTCACGCGCAGGGTACCGCGCAGGTTGGTGTTCACGATGCGCTCCAGCTCTTCATCGGTGCAGGAATCGATGGGACGCAGTCCGGTGGAGATGCCGCCGGCCACGTTGACGAGAACATCCAGCTTGCCGTAGGTTTCCATGGTTTTGGCGAACAGGTTGTCCACCTGTGCCTGCTCCGTAATATCCGTGGGTACCACGAGGGCCTCGCCGCCGGCTTTGGTAATCAAGCCCGCGACCGTGTCCATCAGTTCTTTCCGGCGGGCGGCCATGACGACCTTCGCGCCTTCTTTGGCAAACATTTTTGCGGTCGCCGCGCCGATGCCGGAACTGGCGCCGGTGACGATGCAGATTTTTCCATCTAATCTACCCATAATACGATCCTCCCATAATGTCGCACAACGGCTAAATTATTTCCAGTATACACCAGATTCTTATGCCTTGCAAGAGTTTATTCGACCATGTACCCAATTCCCCAAATGGTTCGGATAAACTTGGGATTCCGGGAAGAATCGCCTAATTTTTCGCGTAACCGTCCAATGTGCGCCATAACGGTATTGTTGTTGTCCAGGAACTTTTCTCCCCAAACCGCCTCAAACAGCGCTTCCGAGGAAACGGCTTTGCCTTGATTTTCACACAGATGCCACAAAATGCCGAATTCCATGGGTGTAAGGGATAGAGGCTTACCGTAAAGCGTACATTTGTGGCTGTCCTTATTGATGATTAGTCCCCGGATATCTAGTTCATTGCCCGGCGAATCCGCAGCCTGGTCGTAGCGCATAGTGCGCCGAAGCTGGGTCTTGACCCGCGCGACCAGTTCCAGGGGATTGAACGGCTTTGTGATATAGTCATCGGCCCCGATGGTCAGCCCCATGATCTTGTCCATATCCTCTACCTTGGCGGTGAGCATGATAATCGGGAAAAAGTGCGTTTCCCGAAGCTTTCGGCATACGGAAAAGCCGTCCAGGTCCGGCAGCATCACATCCAGTACTGCCAGGTCAACCCGAGCCTGGTTGACATAATCTAGCGCTTCCTGCCCGGTCCCGCAGGTATATACGCTGTACCCCTCATTTTGCAGGTATACAGCGACCAACTCCGCGATGGGAGCCTCGTCATCGACCACAAGAATGTGGATGCCCATATGGTCACCTCGTTTGTCCGTTTTGGCTATTGTAGCACAGGTTTTCCCATATGGGAATGCAAAGGATTTTTTATTCTATGGATTTGCGAAATTTTCTTGACTATTTTTGGTGAATGTGCTAAAATTCATATTCGTGTGGACAAAAATGGTTCACATTGGGATTTATGTGCGCTTTTTCCATAGAAAAACCACGGAAAACAAGCACAAATCTGTTGCTATTACCGGGGCGACCCGATCAATAGAGTATTTTTGAGGAAAGGAGGAAAACTATGCCTACTTTTAACCAGTTGGTGAGAAAGGGCAGAAAACAGGCGACGTATAAGTCCACGTCTCCCGCCATGCAGAAGGGCCTGAACACCCTGAAGAATAAGGAGACCGACCAGTCCAGCCCCCAGAAGAGAGGCGTATGCACCGCCGTGCGTACTTCCACTCCGAAGAAGCCGAACTCCGCTTTGCGTAAGATCGCCCGTGTTCGCCTGACCAACGGCTATGAGGTGACCGCCTATATCCCGGGCATCGGCCATAACCTGCAGGAGCACTCTGTGGTGCTGATCCGCGGCGGCCGTGTCAAGGACCTTCCCGGCGTGCGTTACCACATCATCCGCGGTACTCTGGATACCCAGGGCGTCGCGAACCGGATGCAGGCCCGCTCCAAGTATGGCGCGAAGAAGCCCAAGGCCGGCAAGAAGTAAGAGTTTTCAACAAGCCCTGCTGCTTGTTCATATAAATTATGAACGGCCTCGGGGCGCGTAACGGATGCCATCCGGCATTCGAGTACCTGTGAAATCATTTTTTAATGAAGGAGGGAAGTAGTAGTGCCCAGAAGAGGTAACGTTCCCAAAAGAGAAGTGCTTGCCGATCCGGTTTATAACAGCGTGCTGGTGACGAAGCTCGTCAACAGCATCATGCTGGACGGCAAGAAGGGTGTTGCTCAGAAGATCGTTTACGGTGCTTTTGACATCATCAAGGAAAAGACCGAAAGAGAACCGCTGGAAGTGTTCACCGACGCGATGAACAACATCATGCCCGCTCTGGAAGTCAAGGCCCGCCGTGTGGGCGGCGCCACCTACCAGGTGCCCATCGAGGTCCGGCCCGAGCGCCGTCAGACCCTCGGCCTGCGCTGGCTGACGCTGTACGCCCGCAAGCGCGGCGAGAAGACCATGAAAGAGCGTCTGGCCGGCGAGATCATGGACGCCGCCAACAATACCGGCGCCGCAGTCAAGAAGTGTGAAGATACCCACAAGATGGCAGAGTCCAACAAGGCTTTCGCCCACTTCCGCTGGTAATTCTTCTCAGAACCATACAACAGAAGAGATTAGAACTCCGGCAGAAATGTCGGGTATCAGGAGTAACAATCAATGCCAAGAGAGTATTCACTTGAAAATACCAGAAACATCGGTATCATGGCCCATATTGATGCTGGTAAGACGACGACCACGGAACGTATTTTGTTCTACACCGGCGTCAACTACAAAATTGGCGAGACCCATGAAGGCACTGCCACCATGGACTGGATGGCCCAGGAGCAGGAGCGTGGTATTACAATCACCTCCGCCGCGACCACCTGCCATTGGAAGGATCGCCGCATCAATATCATCGACACCCCGGGCCACGTGGACTTCACCGTTGAGGTGGAGCGCTCCCTGCGCGTTCTGGACGGCAGCGTGACTGTGCTGTGCGCCAAGGGCGGCGTGGAACCCCAATCTGAAACTGTCTGGCGCCAGGCGGACCACTACCAGGTCCCCCGCATGATCTACGTCAATAAGATGGACATCATGGGCGCGGACTTCTTTAATGTTCTGGAAATGATCCATGACCGTCTGAAGTGCAACGCGGTTCCCATCCAGCTCCCCATCGGCGCGGAAGAGAACTTCAAGGGCATCATCGACCTGGTGGAGATGAATGCCGACGTGTACTACGACGACATGGGCCAGGATATGCGCGTGGAGGAGATCCCCGCGGATATGGCCGATTTGGCCGCTGAGTACCGTGAAAAGCTGATCGATGCGGTGTCCATGTTTGACGACGCCATCGCGGAGAAGTATCTGGAGGGTGAAGAGATCACCCCCGACGAAATCCGCAAGGTCATCCGCTACGCCACTGTCAACAACGAGATGGTGCCCGTGGTCTGCGGTACGTCCTACAAGAACAAAGGCGTGCAGAAGCTGCTGGACGCGATCGTCGATTATATGCCGTCTCCTCTGGATGTTCCCGCTATCAAGGGTACCATCCCCAAGACGGAAGAGGAAGCCGAGCGTCCTTCTGACGACAATGCGCCGTTCTCCGCTCTGGCCTTTAAGATCATGACCGACCCGTTCGTTGGTAAGCTGGCGTTCTTCCGAGTTTATTCCGGTCAGCTGGAGTCCGGTTCCTCCGTTTTGAACTCCACCAAGGGCAAAAAGGAGCGTATCGGCCGCATTTTGCAGATGCACGCCAATGACCGTAAGGACATCGACCACGTCTATTCCGGCGACATCGCCGCGGCCGTGGGTCTGAAAGGCACCACCACTGGCGACACGCTCTGCGACGAAAAGGACCCCATCATTCTGGAGTCCATGGAGTTCCCCGAGCCTGTTATCCGCGTGGCCATCGAGCCGAAGACCAAGGCCGGCCAGGAAAAGATGGACGTGGCGCTGCAAAAGCTGGCGGAGGAAGACCCCACGTTCAAGACCTACACCGACGAGGAAACGGGTCAGACCATCATCGCCGGCATGGGCGAGCTGCATCTGGACATCATCGTGGACCGTATGCTCCGCGAGTTCAAGGTGGAGGCCAACATCGGCAAGCCTCAGGTGGCTTACAAGGAGACCATCACCAAGACTGCCATCCAGGACGAGACTTACAAGCGTCAGTCCGGCGGTAAGGGCCAGTTCGGCCACGTCAAGATCCAGGTGGAACCCAACGAGCCGGGCAAGGGCTACGAGTTCATCAATGCCATCACCGGCGGCGCGATCCCCAAGGAGTATATCCCCAGCGTAGACGCGGGTATCCAGGGCGCGATGCAGTCCGGCATTCTGGCGGGCTTCCCCGTGGTGGACGTGAAGGTCACGCTGCTGGACGGGTCCTACCACGAGGTGGACTCTTCCGAAATGGCGTTTAAGATTGCCGGTTCCATGGCGTTCAAGAATGCCTGCGCCAAGGCCGGCCCCACACTGCTGGAGCCGATCATGAAGGTGGACGTCACTGGTCCCGACGATTTCATGGGCGACGTCATGGGCGATATCAACGCCCGCCGCGGCATGGTCACCGGCACCAATGTCCACAACGGCACCGCCGAGGTCCACGCTGAAGTGCCTCTGGCCAATATGTTTGGCTACGCCACGGACCTGCGCAGCAAGACCCAGGGCCGCGCCAATTACAGCATGGAGCCCCACAGCTATGTGGAACTGCCCAAAAACCTGCAAACCGCCATTTGCGGCGAGCATAATAAGAATAACTGATTGACATTTTTCAGTTCATATCTTACAATCTAAACATCTACAATTAGGAGGAAAACAATCATGGCAAAGCAGATGTTCAACAGAACCAAACCCCATGTCAATATCGGCACCATTGGTCATATCGACCACGGCAAGACCACTTTGACCGCTGCCATCACCAAGTACCTGTCCCTGACCGGCAAGGCCGAGTATGCGGACTACTCCACCATCGATAAGGCTCCCGAAGAGCGCGAGCGTGGTATCACCATCAACACCGCTCACGTGGAGTACGAGACCGAGGCCCGTCACTATGCCCACGTTGACTGCCCGGGCCACGCTGACTATATCAAGAACATGATCACCGGCGCCGCTCAGATGGACGGCGGCATCCTGGTCATCGCTGCTTCTGACGGCCCCATGGCTCAGACCCGCGAGCACCTGCTGCTGGCCCGTCAGGTAAACGTACCTTATATCCTGGTGTTCCTGAACAAGTGTGACCAGGTTGACGATCCCGAGCTGCTGGAGCTGGTTGAGATGGAAGTTCGTGAGCTGCTGGACAAGTATGAGTTCCCCGGCGACGATACCCCCATCATCCGCGGCAGCGCGCTGAACGCTCTGGTTTCCGAGTCCACTGACCCCAACGCGCCCGAGTATGCCTGCATCAAGGAACTGATGGATGCTGTTGACACTTGGATCAAGACCCCCGACCGTAAGGCTGACATGCCTTTCCTGATGCCTGTTGAGGACGTGTTCACCATCTCCGGCCGCGGCACCGTCGTGACCGGCCGTGTGGAGCGTGGCCGCGTTCAGGTCAACGACAAGGTCGAGATCGTTGGTATCAAGGACACCACCGAGACCGTCGTTACCGGCACCGAGATGTTCCACAAGACCCTGGAGTACGCTGAGGCTGGCGACAACGTTGGCTGCCTGCTGCGTGGTATTGCCAAGAAGGACGTTGAGCGTGGTCAGGTTCTGGCTGCTCCCAAGAGCATCCACCCCCACACCAAGTTTAAGGGCCAGGTCTACGTTCTGTCCAAGGACGAGGGCGGCCGTCACACCCCCTTCTTCAACAACTACCGTCCCCAGTTCTATTTCCGTACCACTGACGTGACCGGCGTTATTTCCCTGCCCGAAGGCACTGAGATGTGCATGCCCGGCGATAACGTTGATATGGATGTGGAGCTGATCACCCCCATCGCCATTGAAGAGGGCCTGCGTTTCGCTATCCGCGAAGGAGGCCGTACCGTTGGCTCCGGTGTTGTTATCGGCATCAACGAGTAAAATGAGTAAAAAAGAGGGTCACCTTTGGTGGCCCTCTTTTTTAAAAGTTTGCGCTGCGAAATCGCGCCTTTCAGGCACAATTTCTCCGCGAAAAATGATTTGATTTTTTCGGCGCCGCGGCGCCGAATTCTGCGAAGCATGGAGGGTTTTATGATTATTGTACTGTCCCGGGGATATGTGAATCCTGCGAAATTGACGGCTTACCGGGAAGCGGTTGAGCACTCCGGCGCGATTGCGGCGAGCCGTCAGGAGGCTGGATGCCTTCATTATGACATTGCCGTCAGCGCACTGAAAGACGGGAGCGTTTCCATTACAGAGGTTTGGGAGGGCTTCCCGGGCCTGCAAGGACATATGAAAGGTGACGCTCTGGCGAAGATGACAGAGATTAACCAACGATTTGGCGTTGTTTATGAGGCGAAGCTGTACAAGGCGGAACCCATGGGCTGAAAGAAAAAGGAACGACACGCAGTCGTTCCTTTTTTTTATTGCAAAGCGTGCATGAAGCCGTCCAATTCTGCCGAATGGATATCTCCGCCGATGACACGGTTTTTACAGGTCATCAGGCAGGCCAGGACATCACAGTTGGCGTTGGTGTAATTGGTGACTTGGAAGGTATAGACCGTAATCGATTTTCCCGCGAATTTCTCCAAATCGAAGCCCTGTTCTAATTGCAGTTTATTATAAGCGGCAAAAGTAGTATCGAAATACTCCGGCAAGGCGGTTTCCTGCATCTGGCAAGTGGAGAGGTCTACTTCCCAGCCAAGGCTGAGCAAGTACTCCGCCGCGGTCTCTGCATCCGAGACTTTCCCACTGGCGGCGTTTCGGTCGATGCCGCGGATCACGACCATCAGGTACAATATGGCTGCGATGCCCAACACGATACAAACTGCTGTTTTTTTTCCGAACTTTTTCGGTTGTTCCGTAGTGACCCATGATTCCTGCATGATGATTCCTCCTAACGCGATTGGTTCTCTTGTGGAAATCTATTCAAAATATCGCTGATATATGCTATACTTCTTACAAAAAGGAGGAGTAGCCGTGAAACGCTTGGATAAACTCCTGTCTGATGCTGGTGTGGCTGGGCGGCGGGAGCTGAAGCAGCTGATTCGCCAAGGCCGCGTGCAAGTAGATGGGCGAACTGTCACAGTTCCAGAAGAGAAATTTGACGAAAAAACGGCCGTTGTGACAGTGGATGGGGGAACAATTTCCACTGTTGGAACGTATTATTATATGATGGACAAGCCTGCCGGGGTCGTCACTGCTACGGAGGACCGGACGGAACCCACGGTTTTGGATCTTCTGCCTGCGGCTGTTCGTCGGCAGGGGGTATTTCCGGTGGGCCGGCTGGACAAAGATACCACCGGACTTTTGCTTTTGACCAATGACGGTGATTTTGCCCATCAGGTCATTTCTCCGAAATCTTGTATTGAAAAATGCTATGTAGCCAAAGTGGACGGAATCCCGGATGACGGGGATGTCCAGGCGTTTCGGGAGGGGATTGAGTTGAAAGACGGCACAGTATGTCTTCCGGCGGTGCTGGAAATCGATGGAACGGACACCTGCCGCGTGATTGTCCGGGAGGGAAAGTACCATCAAGTGAAGCGGATGCTGGCGTCCCGGGGCAAGACAGTCATGACGCTGCGCAGGGTGTCTGTGGGCGGCCTTTTGCTGGATGAAAACTTGTCTCCGGGCTGTATCCGACCGCTGTCTCAGGAAGAACGGCAACTGACTTTGGTGAAAATGCCCTTGTGAGATTCATACAAGAAAAAGCGACCAATTTTCACGAGAAAATCAACCGATGGAGTGAAATATACAAAAAAAGGGTAAAAAAATCTTGAAATTTGGACAAAAACATTGTATGATAGTCCCACAGCAATTTTAGATTGCGAGAGTGGGAGGAGAAACTATGTCCAATAGAGTGTTCCAGAGCGTCATCAATCAGATGAAAGACGCCACTGACCGGCAGATCGGAGTGATCGACGATCAAGGCTATGTGGTGGCGTGCAACGAGCTTTCCATGATTGGAACACAGTTGAATGACATCCTCGAGGTAAACGGTGAAGTGACCGAGCAGGTCTTGATGCTGCCGGAGCGGAGTTACCGGCTGCTGGGACCGATGGGCACCCGGTTTGAGTTTGCCGCGTTTGTCAAGGGAAATGACCAGATGGCCCGGTCTCTTTGCATCGTGATGGGCGTTGCGCTCAACGAGGCGAAGATCAATTATGAGGAAAAATATAACAAAGCCACATTTGTGAAAAACATCATTTCCGATAATATCTTGCCCGGCGACGTGTATGCTCGGGCGAAAGAACTGCGTTTTGTGACGGATATTCCCCGGGCGGTGCTGCTGGTACAGCAGGTCGACCGGACGGACGTGATGGTTTTGGACGTGGTACAGCGCTTGTTCCCGGACAAACAGGCAGATTTTGTGTTCAGCATCAGTGAGACGGATATCGTTGTTATCAAGGAACTGGGCGGAAATGAGAGCGTTGAAGCCTTAGAGGAACTGGCGAAGCAAATCGAAAACGCGATTCATGCGGAACTGATGGTGAAGGTCGTGATTGGCATCGGCACCGTGGCGGGGCATCTGCGGGAACTGGCGGACCGGTACAAGGAGGCCCAGGTGGCAATCGAGGTCGGAAAGATTTTTGAGCCGGAAAAGAGCATCATCCGCTATGAGAATCTGGGGATTGGCCGCATTATTTACCAACTGCCCGTGACCCTGTGTGAGATGTTTTTGTCGGAAGTGTTCAAGAAGAATCCCATTGAGTCTCTGGATGGAGACACATTGGATACCATCAACAAGTTTTTTAAAAATAATCTGAATGTTTCCGAAACGTCCAGAAAACTCTATGTACATAGAAACACGCTGGTGTACCGCCTGGAAAAGATCAAGAAGCTCACAGGACTGGATCTGCGGGAGTTCGACCATGCCATCATCTTCAAAGTGGCGATGATGGTGAACCGGTATTTAGAATACCAGAGCACGAAGTAAAGAAACGTCGAATATGGGCGGTGGCCCATGTTCCATCGCGGCGGTGCCCGGATCGGACACCGCCGGAAATTTGGAGGTTAGCGTATGCTGCAAATGAGCGAAGTCCATAAGGTATACGAGAACACAGGTTCCGAGGCCCTCAGAGGTGTGGACCTCACCATCAACGACGGTGAGTTTGTGTTTCTTGTAGGTCCTTCTGGCTCAGGAAAGACAACGATCATCAAACTCTTGACCGGTGAACTGCGGGCGACGTCCGGCAGCGTCATGGTCAACGGGTTCGATCTTCAGGCAATCAAGCGCCGCAAGATGCCCATGTACCGCAGAACGCTGGGCGTGGTGTTTCAAGATTTCCGGCTGATCGACAAAATGACGGTGTACGACAATGTGGCCTATGCCATGCGCGTTGTGGGCGCGAAGAAAAAGGAGATTGCGGAGCGGGTGCCGTTTGTGCTGAATCTGGTGGGCCTGGACGACCGGAGCGGCCGTTATCCCTCGGAACTGTCCGGCGGTGAGCAGCAGCGCGTGTCCATTGCCCGGGCGCTGGTGAACAATCCGAGCCTGATCATAGCGGACGAGCCTACCGGTAACCTGGATCCTGCCAGAAGCCTGGATCTGATGCTCCTGCTGGAAAAAATCAACGCCCTGGGGACGACCGTACTGGTCGTGACCCACGAGAAAGAACTGGTCAATGCCTTCTCAAAGCGTGTCATCGCGATCAGCGACGGCCGGATCGTAGGCGACGGAATGGATGGGTATTACGCTTATGAGACCGAATAATATTGGATACCTCACAAAAGAGGGCTTTAAGAGCATTTTTAAGCACGGATTGATGTCTTTCGCGTCTGTGACCATTATCATGGCGTGTCTGATCATTATGGGCGTGTTTGTGATGCTGGCGCTGAATATCAACAGCATCATCGATAAGCTGGAAGCGCAAAATGAGATCGTGGCCTTCGTGGACGAAAGTTACACGGAAGCCCGGGCGGTGGGACTGAAAAACGCGGTTTTGTCCGTGGACAATGTTTCCGGCGTGGAATTTGTGACTCGGAAAGAAGCGATGTCCTCTTTTTCCGAGGACTATGATAACGGCTTGTTTGACGAGATCGACCCGTCTACTTTTCGGGACCGCTATGTGGTGCATGTGTACGACATCAGTCTGACGGCGCAGACCAAGGCGGACCTGGAAAAGGTAGAGGGTATCGCCAAGGTGAACGCCCATTTGGAATACGCTGACGGCTTTATCAAGGTGCGTAACGTGGTGAGTATCATTTCCGCGGTGCTGGTGGCGATTTTGGCGGTGATCTCGGTGTTCATCATGTCCAACACCATCAAGCTGGCGGCCTTTACCCGGCGTGAGGAAATCGCTATCATGCGTATGGTGGGCGGCACTAATAGCTTTATCCGCTTCCCGTTCATCGTGGAGGGCCTGATTTTGGGTCTGCTGGGCGGTGGCCTGGGATTCCTCGCGGTTTGGGGATTGTACGCGCTGGTGTGCAGCAACCTCCTGACCAGTGTTATGAGCGGACTGATCGAGATTGTGGTTTTCAGCAGCATTATGTGGCCGTTGTTGGCTGTGTTTTTGGGCGTCGGCGTGCTGGTTGGTGTGTTCGGCAGTAATATCGCTATTCGGAACTACCTGAAGGTGTAAAGGAGGCATCCGGTGAAGAAACGGAGAGTATTTGTATCGGTTGTCGCCGTGTTTCTGGCCCTGCTGATGCTGTTTTCCCTGGTAGCGTCGGCACTAGGGTTTCTGGCCGGGGCGGTCAGCCAGTCGGATGTGGACCAGCTTCAAAATCAAAAGACGACCTTGAATCAGCAGAAAAATGCGAAAAAAGCCGCGTTGGACGCATTGCGTACCCAGCAGGCCGGCTTTGTTGAGATGAAAGCCGCGCTGGACGAGAAAAATGAGCTTGCCCAGCAGGAGATATTGGTCACGGAAGAGCAGATCGCGATGTACAATGAAATGATTGCGGAGAAGGAAGCCGAGGCCCAGGCGGCCCAAGCGGCTGCTGATGAGCAATTGGAGTTGTATAAGGTGCATCTGCGGGCTATGGAAGAAAACGGCACTTTCAACTTCTATTTGTCCGTGCTGTTCGGGGCCAAGGATTTCGGCGATCTGCTGGCCCGGATCGATATGATTACAGAGATCATGGAAAAGGACAAGGCTGTGGAGGATTCCTACAAGGAAGCCCGGGACTATGCCTTGGAGATCAAGGCGGAGTACGAGGCCTATAAAGCCGAGCTGGACGCGAAAAAGGCGGAGCTGGAAGCGGAAGTGGAACTGCTCAAGGCCGAGATCGCGGAGGCCGGTCAAATGATTGCGGACTTGCAGAAGGACATTGACGCGTATACCGCGGAGTATAACCAGATGGAAGCCAACGAGCGCGCGGTACAGGCACAGATCGATGAACTGACCCGCCAGATGCAGGAGGAAGAGCGCCGGCGCCAGGAAGAGGCTGCGGCGAACAATACCACGCCGCCCACGAATCCGGCGGTGACAGGCTCCTACCAGTGGCCGGCGACCAGTACATACATCACGTCGAAGTACGGCAACCGTGTGCATCCCATTTTCGGCACGAAAAAGTTCCACTCCGGCGTGGACGTCGGCGCTGGGGCCGGTACCAACGTAACGGCGGCGGACGGCGGCACCGTTTCTGTGGCGACGTACAGCTCGTCCTACGGCAATTACGTGATGATCTATCACGCGGACGGCACCTCGACCCTGTATGCCCATATGAGCGCGCTGGCGGTGAGCCAGGGGCAGACGGTGAACAAGGGCGACGTGCTGGGCTACGTGGGCGATACAGGCTGGGCCAACGGCCCGCACCTGCACTTTGAGGTGCGCGTGAACGGCTCTACCACAGACCCGCTGGCCTATTTCGGACTTGGCTTTACTTACGCGGATGACGCGTGACGCATAATTATTTTAAATGCGGCGTATCTTAACAAGATACTGCCGCATTTGGCTTATAGGAGGGATACCGCCTTGCTGCAGAAACTGAACGCATTTTTAAACCGTCCCACGAGAGTTGACCGGGTCATCACCGGCTGTATGCTGACATTCGTGATGACCGTGCTGGCCCTTGGAATCGGGCTGATGGTGGCTGTGGGTGGCTGGGGAAATCTGGTCCGCACCGCGAAATTCGCTGAAATTTTAGCGGTGGTAGAGCATATCTACATCGGCGAAGTGGACGGGGAAGAGGTCGCGGACGCGGGCTTTCAGGCCATGGTCGCGGCGCTGAATGACCGGTGGAGCTATTACATGGATGCCGAAGCGTATAAACAGTACCAGGAGCGGTCGGCGAATTTGTATACCGGGATCGGTGTGACCCTCCAAGCTAAAGAAGATGGCAGCCTGGAAGTTTCGGCTGTGGAGGCGGATTCTCCGGCGGAAACCGCGGGAATGACGGTCGGACTGACACTGAAGGCATTGAATGGGGTGCCGGTAAAGGGTAAGACCGTTCAAGAACTCAGCGGAGAGATTCGGGCCATAGAGGGGGAATTTACCCTGTCGGCAGTGGATGGCCAGGGGAAGGAGCACACGTTTACCCTTGCGGTGGCGCAGGTGTTTTCCGACCCCATCGAATATAAAATGCTGGACGGGGAGATCGGATATATCCGCATCAAAAACTTCGATGACGGCTGCGCGGATGGCGCGCGGGCGGCGTTGGAGGCCTTGACGGACCAGGGTGCGCGGGCGCTGATCTTTGATGTGCGCAGCAACGGCGGCGGCTATGTGTCCGAACTCACCAGCCTTTTGGATACCCTGCTGCCGAAGGGGGAGATTTTTGTCAGCGTGGACGATAAAGGCAAGGAAAAGGTGACCGAGTCCGACGCAAACTGTGTGGAATTGCCCATGGCGGTGTTGGTGAATGCCGGAAGTTACAGCGCGGCGGAATACTTCGCGGCAGTGCTGCGGGAGTATGACGTGGCCGCCGTAGTGGGGGAAGCAACGACCGGCAAGGGCCGCAGCCAGATCAATGTACCACTGCTGGACGGCAGCGCCGTGCATGTTTCCAGCAAACGATACCTCACGCCCGCCCGGGTGGATTTGTCTGAGACCGGCGGCATTGTGCCGGATGTGGCGCTGGAATTGGGGGAAAACGACGCACAGCTTGCCGCGGCAATGGAATTATTTAGTTGACACCGGGGCGATATCTCACTATAATAGGTCTGATTTCAGGATAATATATTATATTGTATGACATTCAAATAAAGGAGATCAAGCGATGGCGGCAGAAAAATTCAAAATGAGCCAGGAGCGTTACGACAAGCTCAAGGAAGAATTGCACTATATGGAAACCGTGCGCCAGAAAGAAGTGGCGGAGCAGCTCAAGGAAGCCCGTTCTTTCGGCGACCTTTCGGAAAACAGCGAGTACGACGAGGCGAAGATCGAGCAGGGCAAGCTGTATTCCAAGATTGAGGAGATCAAAAATCTGCTGGAAAACGCCGAGATCGTGGAAGGCACTGTGGTGCAAAAGGGCGTAGTGGGCCTGGGCAGCCGCGTGGTGGTCCGGGACCTGGAGGACAAATCCGAAACGGAGTTTCAGCTGGTAGGCTCCCAGGAGGCCAACCCCATGGAGGGCCGCCTGTCCGAGGAAAGCCCCATCGGCCGCGGCCTGCTTGGTCATAAGAAAAACGAGACCATCACCATCGAAGCCCCCGGCGGCGTGGTGAAGTTTAAGATTTTGTCCGTAGAAAGTGATTGAGAGGGACGTACATGAGTGAAGAGATGAGACCGGAACAGGAACTGTCGGAAATTCTGCAGATTCGCCGGGACAAGCTGAAAAGTTTGCAGGATGAGGGACGGGATCCTTTCCAGCAGACAAAATTTTCCCGTACCCACTGGACCAGTGAGGTTACGGGCGGTTATGAGGAACTGGAAGGCAAGACCGTGTCCGTGGCGGGCCGCATCATGTCCAAGCGGGGCATGGGCAAGGCGATTTTCTGCCATATCAAGGACGACCGGGGCCAGCTGCAATTGTACATCCGCTCCGATGCCGTGACGGAACAGGAGTTTTCCGACTTCCGTAAATACGATATCGGCGACATCATCGGCGTGTCCGGCTATGTGTTCAAAACCAAGACTGAGGAAATTTCGGTCCATGTGGAAAAGGTCACGCTGTTGTCCAAATCCCTGCGCCCGCTGCCGGAAAAGTTCCATGGCATGACTAATGTGGAACTGAAATACCGCCAACGGTATGTGGACTTGATTATGAGCGACGAAAGCCGCCGGGCGTTTGAGGTCCGGTCTAAATTCATCAGCTATGTCCGCCGCTTTTTGGATAACCGGGGCTACATGGAAGTGGAAACCCCGGTACTGAACACCATTTCCGGCGGTGCCACTGCCAGACCGTTCATCACCCACCACAACACGCTGGATATCGACATGTTTCTGCGCATTGCCACGGAACTGAACCTGAAGCGGCTCATCGTGGGCGGCATTGAGCGGGTATACGAGATCGGCCGCATCTTCCGCAACGAAGGCATGGACACCAAGCACAACCCGGAGTTTACCACGGTGGAACTGTATGAAGCATACGCGGATTTCAATGACATGATGGACCTGTTTGAAGACCTGCTCTCTGGCGCGGCTATGGAGATTCTGGGCACCTATGATGTGGAATGGCAGGGGGAGAAAATCTCTCTGGCCCCCGGCTTCAAGCGCATGACCATGGCGGAGGCGGTGAAAGAATATCTGGGCGTAGACTTTATGTCCATTGATTCTGACGAGGACGCGGTCAAGGCGGCCATCGCCGTGGGCGTGGATATGAAGGGCGTGGAGCCGACATGGGGTCACGCGCTGTACGAGTGCTATGACCAGAAGGTGGAGGAGAAAATGATCCAGCCCACTTTCATCACCATGCACCCGGTGGACGTATCGCCGCTGGCGAAGCGCAGTCCCAAGGACCCCCGGCTCACGGAACGCTTTGAGCTGTTCATCTGCCGCAGCGAGATGGGCAACGCTTTTTCCGAACTCAACGACCCCATCGACCAGAAGCAGCGCTTCCAAAAGCAGGTGGAGCTGCGGGCCAAGGGCGACGACGAGGCCGGCATGATGGACGAGGACTTTATCAACGCGCTGGAATACGGTATGCCGCCCACGGGCGGCTTGGGCATCGGCATTGACCGCTGTGTCATGCTGCTCACCGGCTGCAATTCTATCCGCGATGTGATCTTGTTCCCCACGATGAAGCCTTTGAGTGAGTAAATCTAAGCTATAATAACATTGAGGGAGTGAACAGCTTATGAAAAAGATTATTGTATCAATTTATGTTGATGGCTACTATAATGATTGGTTTTACCGGATGCACAAGTAAAAATAATGCAACAGGTACATATCGTACACTGGATTGGAATGGTAAAGAAGCATTTTTGGTGCTGAATAATGATGGTTCATGTGAATATCCAGGCTCAGAGGAAGTTAATGCACATTGGGTGCAGGAAAATGAAGTTGTAATTATTACACTAACAAAAGATAATAGTACACATGAAGCAGATATGGTGGATAACGGAATAATTCTTCACCAGGCTTTTTTGAGAGATTAAAATAATAAGAAAAAACAATTTCTCTTGCTTATGGTAGATGAGTAAATATATTTCCTGCCGCTACATCGAAATATAAAATGATGATAAGTGGGCGTGCCTTTGTTCTCTGTTTAAAGAACAAAGCACGCCTGCTCTTGTACAAACATGGAATCATTGACTTCGAGAAAAAATCAATATATCCAGCACCTGCGGAAGCTGGCGTCGGACAGCGGCTACCGGGCCGAACAGGGCGAGTATGTCCTGGACGGAGAAAAGCTGCTGCGGGAGGCGCTGGAATGCGGCGCGGCTGTTACCAGCGTACTGTGGAGCGGGGAAGCGGGCTTCGCGGTCCCCGGCGCGGACATGTATTCCGCGCCCCGGGAACTGGTAGAATACGCGTCTCCGCTGAAAAATGCGCCCGGCCCGGTGTTCACGGTGAAAATTCCCGCGCAGCAAATCCCGGCGTGGCTGGACCGGGTGATCGTCCTGGAAAATGTCCAGGACCCCGGCAATGTTGGCACGGTCATCCGTACCGCAAACGCGCTGGGCATGGACGCGGTGATCCTGGTGGGAAATTGCGCGTCGGTTTTCGGCGCGAAGACCGCCCGGGCGTCTATGGGGGCGCTGTTCCGGCAGTGCGTGCTGGAATTGACACAGGACGAGCTCTGCGCACTTCTGGAAGAACGAAAGCTGCCGTTGTACGGCGCGGCCCTGTCTACCCGGGCACGGGATGTGCGGGAGACGGACTTGTCCCGCTGCGCCGTAGCCATCGGCAGTGAGGGGCAGGGCTTGAGCAAAAGTCTGCTTTCCGCCTGTGCCGGGGAGGTCATCATCCCCATGGAGCCGGGAAGCGAATCGCTGAACGCGGGCGTAGCCGCGGCGGTGATGATGTGGGAAATGTGTCGATAAGGAGGCGAGGGGATGGCCGGAATCAAATATTGGGTTTGGCTGTCTGCCCTGCAAATGCGCCCGAAAGCGAAGCATTTGCTGCTCTCCGTCTTTGACAGCGACCCCATGGCGCTGTATTTTACCGAGGAAAAGCAGCTGCTCGCGGTGGACGGAATTACGGACAAGGACGTGGCGAGCATCGGCCGGCGGGAACTGGACACGGCGGAGCGGGCGCTATCCCAATGCGAGCAGGAGGGCATTTCCGTTGTGACCTTGCAGGACGCCGCGTATCCCAGACGTTTACAGAATATTTATGCCCCGCCAGTGGTATTGTATGTAAAAGGGCGCTTCCCCGCCATGGACGAGGAACCGGCCATTGCCGTGATCGGTACCCGCGATCCCACGCCTTACGGCATAAAAATGGGCCGGCGCATGGGCTACGAGATCACGAAATGTGGCGGCTTGGTGTTGTCTGGCCTGACCCGGGGTGTTGACCGCCTGGGCGCGGAAGGTGCGCTCCGGGCCGGCGGCCGGGTGGTGGGCGTGCTGGCCACTGGGCTGGACGAAGCAACAGGCGGGATTTATGACGATGTAGCGTCCACCGGGGCGCTGGTCTCGGAATATCCGCCGGGGACCATGACCCACAAGACCCATTTCCGCCAGCGGAACCGCGTGACGGCGGGCCTGGCTGAGGGCGTGGTGGTCGTGGAAGCGCCGGAGAAGAGCGGGGCGCTGCTGTTTGTGGACGAGGCGCTGGAACAGGGCAAGGAGGTATTCGCCGTTCCCGGCAACGCCGACGCGCCCAATTCCGTGGGCACCAACCGGATGATCCGGGACGGCGCGAAGTCTGTATCCACCGGCTGGGATGTGATGTGCGAGTTTGAGGGCCTGTATCGGAACAAGGTCAGGCATCCGGGGGCGGAGGGGCTGAAAATCCCCCAGGAAGAGGCCCCGGAATACGCCGATTTTGTCATGGTTCGCCAACCCACGGCAAAAAAAGTGATTGACAAGAAAAAGCCCGAGGAATATATTGACTTGGAGAAACAGTTGGAGGGCCTGAGCGAATTACAGTTGACAATCGTATCTGCGATGTCGGGGCCGTCCATGCACATAGACGATCTGATCGAAGCCACGAAGCTTGATGCGGGCACGGTTTTGTCGGAGTTGACCATGCTGGAAATTGAGGGTATGGTGACCCAGGAACCGGGCAAGCGCTTTACATTAAACATTATACGAGGTTAATCCAATATGGCGAGAGCGAAAAAAAATCTGGTGATCGTGGAATCCCCCGCGAAAGCCAAGACCATTGAGAAGTACCTGGGCGGCGATTACACGGTAGTGGCCTCCATGGGCCATCTGCGGGACCTGCCAAAAAGCACCCTGGGCGTGGACGTGGACAACGGCTTCGCGCCGGAGTACCTGCCGGTGAAGGGCCGGGAGGATGTGATCGACGATCTGCGGAAAAAGGCCAAGGCGGCCCCCACCGTGTATCTGGCGACTGACCCGGACCGTGAGGGCGAGGCGATTTCCTGGCACCTGAAAGAGCTGCTGGAACTGCCGGACGAGAAAGCCAAACGCGTGACCTTCAATGAAATCACCAAGCGGGTGGTGACGGAAAGCATCCAGAATCCCCGGGAGATCGACATTGACCTGGTGAACGCCCAGCAGGCCCGGCGCATCCTGGACCGCATCGTAGGCTATAAGCTTTCGCCGCTGCTGTGGAAAAAGGTGAAGCGCGGTTTATCCGCCGGCCGTGTCCAGTCCGTAGCCACCCGGATGGTGGTGGACCGGGAAGAGGAGATCACGGCGTTCAAGGCGGAGGAATACTGGCTTTTGGACGCGGTGCTCAACTGCGGGACCCCGGATACCACGTTTACGGCCCGGTATTACGGCAAAAACGGCAAAAAAGGCGAGCTGCACAGTGAGGACGAGGTAAACGAGGTCGTCCGCGCGGTGAAGGAAGCGCCGTTTCAAATCAAGAGCGTGAAGCGGGGCGAGAAGCAGCGGAGCCCGTCGCCTCCGTTCATCACGTCCACCCTGCAGCAGGAAGCGTCCCGCCGTTTAGGCTTGACGCCCCGGCGCACCATGTCCATCGCCCAGCAGCTATATGAGGGCGTGGAAATCGAAGGGCAGGGGACTATCGGTCTGATTACCTACATGAGAACGGACTCCCTACGCATTTCCGACGAAGCCATCACCGCCGTGCGGGGCTTTATCCAGAACCGCTACGGCGTGGACTACTGCCCGGCGGAACCCCGGAAATTCAAGACCAAAGGCAACGCCCAGGACGCCCACGAAGCCATCCGGCCCACATCTGTGGAGCTGACGCCGGACGCGGTGCGCAAATCCCTGACCCAGGAGCAGTACCGCCTGTACCGTTTGATCTGGGGCCGCTTCACGGCTTCCCAGATGGCGAACGCGGTGTATGACAACGTGGTCATGGACACGGAATCCGCGGACTACATGTTCCGGGCGAACTACTCCGAACTGCGCTTCCCGGGCTACACAGCCTTATACGAGGAAGCCAAGGATGAGGAGAATGAAGAAATCACCAAACCCCTGCCGGACCTGAAAGAGGGCGAGCGGGTGTATTTGGCGAACACCAAGCAGGAGCAGAAATTCACCCAGCCCCCTGCCCGGTATACGGAAGCGACCCTGATCCGCGCCATGGAGGAAAAAGGCATCGGCCGCCCCTCCACCTACGCGCCGACCATCACCACCATTACCGCCCGTGAATACGTGGTGAAAGAGGGAAAATACCTGAAACCCACTATTTTGGGTACGGTCATCACCAATTTGATGAAAGAACGGTTCTCAGATATCGTAGATATGGGCTTTACTGCCGATATGGAAAGCCGCTTGGACGAGGTAGAAGAGGGCAAGCAGGACTGGAAGCATCTGCTGGGTCAGTTCTATACGGGCTTTGACGCGGAACTCACCGCCGCAGAAACGGCGCTGGAAGGCGAGCGCATCAAGATCCCCGCGGAAGTCACGGAAGAAAAGTGCGACGTCTGCGGCGCGTTCATGGTGGTGAAATCGGGGCGTTTCGGTCGGTTTTTGGCTTGCCCCAATTATCCGGAATGCACTTTTACCAAGCCTTTGGTCATTGAGATGCCCGGCCGCTGCCCCAAGTGCGACAGCCGTATTTTGAAGCGTACCTCCCGGAAAGGCTACACATTCTACGCCTGCGAGCGGGGCGCAGACTGCGGCTTTATGAGCTGGGACGTTCCGACGAAGGATAATTGCCCGGAGTGCGGAAAAACGCTGTTCAAGCGATCCGGACGGGGCCGGAATAAGTCTTATTGCATCAATGAAGCGTGCAAAGCGTTTGTTCCCGAGGACCAGCGGGGGTACAAGAAAAAAGCGCCTGCGGAGGAGACCGCCGGCGAGGAGGGCAAGACGGAAGAGAAGCCCGCAAAAAAAGCCACGGCGAAAAAGCCCGCCGCAAAGAAGCCTGCGGCGAAGAAATCATAACACACAAAGGAGCGGACAATGGCGGAAGTAACAGTGATCGGCGCAGGACTGGCAGGTTCGGAATGTGCCTGGCAGCTGGCGCGGCGGGGGATTTCGGTGCGTCTGGTGGAGATGAAGCCTCATAAAATGACCCCGGCCCATGTATCCCCGGGCTTTGCCGAACTGGTCTGCTCAAATTCCCTGCGCAGCGATGAACTGACCAACGCCGTGGGCCTGCTGAAAGAGGAAATGCGGCGCATGGGCAGCCTCATCATGGAATCTGCGGAGCGAAACCGCGTGGCCGCCGGCGGCGCGCTGGCGGTGGACCGGGAGGGGTTTTCCGCGTATATTACGGAGAAACTCCGCAGCCATCCGAACATCACCGTGGCGGAGGAGGAAGCCGTATCCATCCCTGCCGGGGAAGTGGTCGTTGCCTCCGGGCCGCTGACCAGCGACGCGCTGGCGGATACCATCGGGAAGCTCTGCGCCCAGGACGACCTGCATTTTTACGACGCGGTGGCGCCGATCGTCACGCTGGAAAGCGTGGATATGGACAACGCCTGGTTTGGGTCCCGGTACGACAAAGGGACGGCAGATTATGTAAACTGTCCCATGAGCAAGGACGAATATCTGGCCTTTGTGCAGGAACTGGTGGGCGCCAAGGAAGCGGAAGTCCACGGCTTTGACGACGGGGGCGTGTTCGAGGGCTGTATGCCCGTAGAGGTCATGGCCCGCCGAGGTGTGGATACCCTGCGGTATGGCCCCATGAAGCCCGTGGGTCTGGTGGACCCCCATACAGGAAAGGAAGCCTACGCCGTGGTGCAGCTGCGGCAGGACAACGCGGACGGCACACTGTATAACATGGTGGGCTTCCAGACGCATCTCACCTGGGGTGAGCAAAAGCGGGTGTTTACTATGATCCCCGCCCTGAAAAACGCGGAATTCGTCCGCTACGGCGTGATGCACCGGAATACTTATTTAAATTCCCCCGTGCTGCTGGACCGGTACTACCGCCTGCGCACGGACCCGCGCATCAGCTTTGCCGGGCAGATGACCGGCGTGGAGGGCTATGTGGAATCCACGGCGTCGGGAATGCTGGTGGGCATTGAGACCGCCGCCCGGCTGTTGGGCAAAGAGGCGGTGGATTTCCCGCAGGAGACCGCCATCGGCGCGCTGGCGCTGTACATATCCGGCGGGAGCACCGGGGATTTCCAGCCCATGAATATCAATTTCGGCATTATTTCGCCCCTGGGGTACAAGGTCCGGGGCAAACGGAACAAAAATGCGGAGATTTCCAAGCGTAGTCTGGAATTGCTGGACGAACTGATGAAAAAGGGGATTTTTCAGATTTGAAGATCATTATTGACGCCATGGGCGGCGACAACGCGCCGGAGGAGATCGTGAAAGGCGCGGTGCAGGCCCATCGGACTTTGGGATATGAGATCATTTTGGTGGGACGGGAAGCGGACGTCCGCCGCTGTCTGACGGCGGAGGGCACGGAGTCGCTGCCCGGCATTGAGATCCACAACGCCGGTGACGTCATCGACATGAACGACGACCCGACGCTGGCCATCCGGCGGAAGAAGGATTCGTCCATGGTGGTGGCGCTGAACCTGCTGAAAGACGGCGGGGGAGACGCGGTGGTCTCCGCCGGCAGCACCGGGGCGCTGCTCACGGGCGCGACGCTGATCGTCCGGCGGATCAAAGGCGTGCGCCGGGCGGCGCTGGCCCCGGCCCTGCCTAATCTGGGCGCGGGCGCGCTACTCATCGACTGCGGTGCCAACGCGGAGTGTACGCCGGAGCAGCTGTTGCAATTCGCGTACATGGGCGACCTGTACGCCCGCAGGATGCTGAAAATCGAACGGCCCCGGGTGGCGCTTTTGAACAACGGCACCGAGGAACACAAGGGTGCGTCCTTGCAGCAGGAAGCCTATCAACTGCTCAAGCAGGCGGATTTGCAGTTTGTGGGCAATGTGGAAGCGTCCACGGTACTGTTCGGGGACGTGGACGTGATCGTGACCGACGGATTTTCGGGGAATATCCTGCTCAAGTCCATTGAGGGCACGGCGAAGTTCCTGCTGAAAAACATCAAGACGGTCCTGACCACCGGGCTGAAAAACAAAATCGCCGCGCTGATGGTGAAAAACGACATCGGCGCGCTGAAAAAGATGATGGACCCCAACGAGATTGGCGGCACGGCCCTTTTGGGAATCAGCAAGCCGGTCATCAAGGCCCACGGGTCTTCGGAGGCGTCGGCTATCGTCAACGCCGTGCGACAGGCGGCGGAATTCGCAGAATCGGGCTTTATTCAGACCATTACGGAAAATATCGACCATATGCGCGTCGATGGCGCGGAAGAATGAAAGGAGCTAAGACCATGAACGTACAGGAAAGAATTATGGAAATGGTAGCGGAGCGCTTCAACAAGGAGGCGGACGACTTATCTGCCGCCACGGAATTCGTAACGGACCTCAGCGCAGATTCTTTGGATCAGGTGGAGCTGACCATCGACATTGAGGATGAATTCGGCCTGCCGGAGACGCCGGAAGATGTTTTGGCGAAAATCGTGACCATTGGTGATCTGGTAGATTATGTGGAAAGTACGGTCGAAAGCTGATATGACGGGATTACAGCAAAAAATGGGCTATCAGTTCCGGGATGAAAGCCTGCTGGAAAATGCCCTGCGGCACAGTTCCTACGCCAACGAGACGAAAGACCCGAAAATCACCAGCAATGAGCGTCTGGAGTTTTTAGGAGATTCCGTTTTGGGCTTTGTCACGGCCAAGTATCTGTACCAGCATTTTCCGGACTTGCCCGAGGGGAGCATGACGAAGCTCCGGGCGGAACTGGTGTGTGAGCACGCGTTATATGCCGTGGCTCGGGAATTGGAACTGGGACAGGCACTGCACCTGGGCAAGGGGGAAGAATTGTCCGGCGGTCGGGAGCGTCCGTCCATTTTGGCTGACGCGGTGGAATCCGTCATTGCCGCCATGTTTCTGGACGGCGGCATAGAAGTTGCCGAGCAGTTTATTCTGACCCGGGTGCTCAGTTCTCTGGACAAGGGCCTGCCCGTGCGGGATACGGACAACAAGACCCGGCTTCAGGAATTGGTGCAGCACAAGGCGGGGCAAACACTGGCTTATGCCGTGACCGGGGAATCCGGGCCGGATCATAAGAAAGAGTTCACTGTAAGCGTCTCTCTCAACGGGGAGGTTGTAGGCAGCGGCATGGGCAAAACGAAGAAAGAAGCGGAGCAGGCTGCCGCCGGCGACGCTTTGGAACAACTGAAATGAGTGCGAAACAGACCATCATTCCCGTATTTGTGCCCCATTTGGGGTGCAGGAAGGATTGTGTGTTTTGCAATCAGCGCCGCATTTCCGGCGCCCAGCGGCCGGTAACGGCCGGTGAGGTCGCCGCGGCGATCGTGCAAGGAGCCGCTCAGACCCCCGCGGGGGCCAGGCGGCAGCTTGCGTTTTATGGGGGCAGCTTTACCGCCATTCCGCCCCAAGCGCAGGAAGAACTGTTACAAGCCGCCCGGCCATTTTTACGGGACGGCACGCTGCACTCCATCCGGCTGTCTACCCGGCCGGATGCCATCGACGAGGAAACGCTCCGGCGGCTTATGCGCTATGGGGTGGAGACCATCGAACTGGGCGCGCAGTCCATGGATGACCGGGTATTGGAATTGTCCGGCCGGGGACACACAGCCCAAGCGGTGGCGGATGCCAGCCGTATGGTGAAAGCTCACGGCTTCCGGCTGATTTTGCAGATGATGACCGGGCTGCCCGGCGATGAGGACGGACAAGCGTCTATCAGCACCGCGCGGCGTATCATCGAACTGCGCCCGGACGGCGTGCGGATCTATCCCACGGTCATCGTGGCGGATACGCCCTTATATGACCTGTGGCGGGCCGGCGCGTATAAAGAGCACACTGTGGAAGCGGCGGTGGATCTATGCGCGCGACTTGTCCCGCTGTTTGAGCGGACGGGTATCCCCATCATCCGCCTGGGCCTAAATCCTACGGAAGAGTTGTCCGCCGGCGCTGCGGCAGCCGGGGCGTACCATCCCGCCTTGGGGGAACTGGTGCGGTCACGGATTTTCCTGAATGCTGCCCGGGTGCAGCTGCAAGGAATTCCACCGGGAAGCACGGTGATTTTAGAGGTGCCGAAAGGGCGGCAGTCCCAAATGACCGGGCAGCACCGGGAAAATCTCCGGGCGCTGGAACGGGAATTTGCACTTTCCAGTGCAAGGGTACGGGAAAATCCGGCGCAAACCGAAGAAAATCCTGTGATTTGCATTGCAAAACAACAGGAAATGTAATAAAATATAATATTATGCAAAACTGGTAAGACGAGGAATGTGAATGTACTTAAAAGCCGTAGAATTGCAGGGGTTCAAGTCTTTCCCGGACAAGACCCGGCTGAATTTTGAAAACGATATCACCGCTATTGTTGGTCCAAATGGATCGGGGAAGTCTAACATCTCCGACGCCATTCGCTGGGTCATGGGCGAGCAGCGCACTAAGCAGCTCCGGGGCGAAAAGATGGAGGACGTCATCTTCGGCGGTACGGAGAAGCGGGGCAAGCTGGGCTATGCCGCGGTGTCGCTGATTTTCGACAATTCCGCGCGCTTTTTCGACCTGGACGCCAGCGAGGTGGTCATCACCCGGGCCTATTACCGCTCAGGGGAGAGCGAATACTCCATCAACCATGAGCAGGTGCGGCTCAAAGATGTCAACGAACTGCTGATGGATACGGGCCTGGGCCGGGACGGATATTCCACCATCGGGCAGGGCCGTATTGCTGAGATCGTGTCCGGCAGCGGCAAGGAGCGCCGGGAGGTGCTGGAAGAGGCCGCGGGCATCTCCCGCTATCGCTACCGCAAGGAGGAAGCCGAACGGAAGCTGGAGCGCACCCAGGAAAACCTGATCCGCATCAATGACCGTATCGCGGAACTGGAATTACAGGTCGGCCCGCTGAAAAAGCAGGCGGAAGTGGCGAAGCAGTGCCTGGTGTACCAGGAGGAACTGAAGACCTTGGAAGTCTCCTTGTGGCTTTACAACCTGGACAAGCTCCGGGATCAGTCGGAAGCGGTGAATAACGACTACGATACCGCGAAGAAGAATCTGGACGCCATGCACGCGGAACTGGACCGGATGTACGCCGCCGGGGAATCCCTGAATCTGCGGATGCAGGATAAGACCCTGGAAGCCGAACGTCTGCGGGCGCGGCTGTCGGAACTGGAAAGCGACGGCGCGGAGCTGGCCAACGGCGCGGCGGTGCTGCGGGCGAATCTGCAAAACGCGCTGGACGGTATCCAGCGGCTGCGCTCGGAAATGGCCGAGCAGGAGACCCGGGCCCAGGGCTTGGAAGTGCAAATCGGAGAATATACCGCCCGGATGGCCGCTATCGGTGAGGCTTTGTTGGAAACAGAGCGCCAAACCGGTGAGATCATGCAAAAATTCAATGAAAATGCGGAAGGCTCTCAGGCTGCGCGTTTGGAATACGCGGCGTTGGTGGAACAGGAAAACGAGCAAAGCGCAGACCTTACGGAATGCCGCACGCTGGTGAATGTGCTCACCGAGCGGTTGCAGGAGTGCCGGGAGCGGGAGTTGTCCCTGCAAAGCGCGTCCCTGCAGGCCAATGATAAGCTGTCGCAGATCGACGCCCAGGTAGCCCAAAGCCGGCAGCAGTTGGCGGAGGCCCAGGAGCAGTGCCGGAAGGCGTCCGCGGAAGTGGACAGAAAGCGGGCCGCCGCCGGGAAGCTGGAAGAGGAGCTGCGGTTGACACAGGCGAAGTGCGGCGCGCTGGAATCGGACCTGAAAGTGGCGGATTCCCGCATCTCTCTGCTGGAAGACATGGAAAAAGAGCACGAGGGATTTAATCGCGCAGTACGGTTTGTGCTGAAAGAGCGGGATACCGGCAGCCTGCGGGGGATCCGTGGCCCGGTGGGTGAACTGGTGCAGACCGAGGATGCCTATGCCGTCGCCATCGAAACGGCGCTGGGCGCGGCCACGCAGAATATCATCGTGGAGACCCAGGAAGACGGCGCAAAGGCGATCGCCTTGCTGAAGCGTCGGGACATGGGGCGGTGTACGTTTTTGCCCATGAACGTGATCCGCGGGCAGAAAGCAAGCGACGTTCCGGTGAATGACCCGGGTTTTGTAGGTGTAGCGGACGAATTAGTGCGCTGTGGCCGGGATTACCGGGAAATTGTGTCGAACCTGCTGGGACGCACCATCGTGGTACGCACGATGGATGACGCAATCCGCATTTCCCGGCAAAAAGGCAATCGTGTGCGTATGGTGACGCTGGACGGGCAGATGATCAACGCCGGCGGGTCCATGACCGGCGGAAGCTTGGCGAAGAACACGGGCATCATTTCCCGTGCCAATGAACTGGCCCGGCTGAAGCAGCGGCGGGAGACGCTGACCGGGGAATTGGACGGGGCGGAAGCGGAAACGCGTAAGCTCCAGACCGAACTGGAGGACGGCCTGTTGGCGGTGGATACGGCACAATCCCTGTTGGACGCGGCGGAGGAAACTGTTCGCCAGCGGGAAAATGACGTTGCCCGCTGCGCGCTGCTGCTGGATGCCGCCCGGTCGACTGCGGACGGTTTTGTGGCCGAGGCGGAGCAGGCGGGAGGCCAGACTGCCGATTACCGCCGGCGGATGGAAGAAGCTACGGCGAAAGCCGGGGAATTGGAACAGACTTTGGCCCATACCCGGAAACTGATCGCGGGTATGACCGCGGGGCAAACGGAATATGAGAGGGTGCGTCAGGAATTATCAGACGCGCTCACGGAAATAAAAGCGAAGGAAGCGTCTTTCCGCGCGGAACTGAGCGCCACGGAGCAGGCCAAAGCCCAGGTGGAGGAAATGTACCGTACGGTGGACGTGGACCGGACTGCCAGAAATACGGCGGCCACCCAGGCGGAGGAAAACGCCGTTGCCCTGCGCGGTTCTATCGTGGAGCGGGAGGCATCCATCGCTGAAAATGCCAAGCGGGTGCAGGCAATGAAAGAGGAAATCGCTCAGACCACCCAGCAGCGTATGGAATTAGAGGGCGAGCGGACGAAGACTGACCGGCAGGCCCAGGAGTGCAACCGGCAGCTTTTGGATATGGAACGGCTTTGCGCGAAGTTCGAGCAGAAAAAGCTGGCGGCGGACCTGGAGGAAAAGCAGATCATCGACCGGCTTTGGGACAATTACGCCTTGAGCCATTCCGCGGCCCAGGACCTGCGCCAGCCGGTGGAGCATCCCACGGCGGTATCCCGGCGGGTCGGGGAACTGCACAAGGCGATCTCTGCATTGGGTACGCCCAATTTCGGCGCCATCGACGAATATGCCCGGGTGGGCGAGCGGTACGACTTTCTCACCAGCCAGCGGGACGATGTGGAGACCTCTAAAAAAGAAATCCAGGACATTATCGCGGAAGTGACGGCGCAGATGAAAGACGTGTTCATGACCCAATTCGGGATCATCAACGACAGCTTCCGGGAGACGTTTTTGGAACTGTTCGGCGGCGGCAAAGCGGCGCTGGAATTGCAGGACCCGGACAATGTGCTGGAGTGCGGCATCGATATCAAGGTGCAGCCGCCGGGCAAGGCGGTGAGCAGCATCAATCTGCTGTCCGGCGGAGAGATGGCGTTCGTAGCCATCGCACTGTACTTTGCCATCATGAAAGTGCGGCCCACGCCGTTTTGCGTCATGGACGAGATCGAGGCGGCCCTGGATGAGGCGAACGTCATCCGCTTCGCGGAGTACCTGCGGAAGATGTGCGGGTCCACGCAGTTCATCGTCATCACCCACCGGCGGGGCACCATGGAGGAAGCTAACCGCCTATACGGCGTGACCATGCAGGAAAAAGGTGTGTCCCAGGTCATTGAACTGGACGTTGCGGAAGCGCAAAGACAAATTGCTGCGGAGGAACAATAAGATGGGATTTTTTGATAAGATTCTCGGCGGACTGAAAAAAACGAAAACCACCGTCCAGCTGGACGGCTTGTTTGCGGATTTCACGAAAGCGGACGATGATTTTTACGACGAATTGGAAGAATGCCTCATTTTGGCTGATGTGGGGGTGGAGACCACCACGAAAGCGGTGGAAGAGCTGCGCAAGCGGGTAAAATCCGGGCATTTAAAGACCAATGTGGAGGTCAAAGAGGCTCTGATGGACATTCTTACGGGCATTTTGACCGCCGGAGATCTGGCGATGAAGCTGGATACCAAACCCAGCGTGATTTTGATGGTGGGTGTCAACGGCGTGGGGAAGACCACCACCATCGGCAAACTGGCGGCGGCATATACGACGGAGGGTAAGAGCGTTTTGCTGGTGGCGGGGGACACGTTCCGCGCCGCCGCCGCGGAGCAGCTGACGGTCTGGTCCGAGCGGGCCGGCTGCGGCATCGTGCGCCATGAGGAAGGCTCCGACCCGGCGGCGGTGGTGTTTGACGGCTGCTCCGCCGCCAAAGCCCGGGGGACGGATTTGGTCATCATCGACACCGCCGGGCGGCTGCATAATAAAGCCAATCTGATGAACGAACTGAATAAAATTTCCCGGGTCATCACCCGGGAACTGCCTGACGCCGCGGTGGAAACCCTGCTGGTTTTGGATGCAACTACCGGGCAAAACGGTCTCATTCAGGCCAAGCAGTTCGCGGAAAGCGCGGGACTGACCGGTATCGTGCTGACCAAGCTGGACGGCACTGCCAAGGGCGGCATCGTGTTCGCCATTGCCGGGGAATTGGGACTGCCCGTGAAGTTCATCGGTGTGGGAGAGGGCGTGGACGACCTGATGCCTTTTGATGCGAAAGAATTTGTGGAGGCGCTGCTGAAATGAAACTGATTTTGGCTTCCAACAACGCCCATAAGCTGCGGGAGTTTCGGGAGATATTAAGCCCGCTGGGCATCGAGATCATTCCCCAAAGCGAGGCGGGCTGTCACTTTGAAGTGGACGAGACCGGCACTACATTTGAGGAAAACGCCTATTTGAAGGCCGCGGCGGTGACTACCGCCACGGGGCTGCCGGCGGTGGCGGACGATTCCGGCCTGGTGGTGGACGCGCTGAACGGCGAACCGGGGATCTACAGCGCCCGATATACCGGCAATCACGCGGATACGGACGCCGACCGCACGGCGCTGGTGCTGAAAAAAATGGTGGGCGTGGAACAAAGAAGCGCCCGGTTCGTCTCATGTATCAACTGCACCTTTCCCAACGGGGACCGCATCGATACCCGAGGCGAGTGCGAAGGACATATCCAGCAGGAAGCCACCGGACAAAACGGCTTTGGCTATGACCCCATTTTCCGCCCGGTAGGCTACGCCTGTTCCACGGCAGAAATGACCCCCGACGAGAAAAACGCCATTTCCCACCGGGGCAAATCCCTGCGGGAATTCTATGAAAAATTAAAGGAGTACCTCAATGCTCACAAGTAAGCAACGCGCCCAGCTCCGAGGGCTGGCCGCATCGGAAACGCCCATTATTTATGTGGGCAAGGAAGGGATCACGGAAACTGTCATCGCTTCGGCCAGAGACGCGCTGGCGGCGCGGGAACTGGTCAAGGGACAGGTGCAGGAAAATTCCATGTTCACCGCCCGGGAAGCCTGCGACGCGCTGAGCGAAGCCTGTAAGGCCGAACAGGTGCAGGTCATCGGACGGAAATTCGTACTCTATAAGCGCAATGAGAAAAACCCTAAGATCGAACTGGTCAAAGCAAAGAAAAAAGCCTGAGACTTTAGATAAAGGGATGATGAAATGAGACGAGTGGTATACGGCGGTACGTTCAACCCGCCCCATCTGGGGCATATTCAGGCGGTGTGTTCGGTTTCAAATGCCTTAAAGCCGGATAAACTACTGATAATGCCCACATTCCTGGCACCCCATAAGGAAATGAGCGGCGATACGCCGCCGCCGGAAGAGCGCATGGAATTGTGCCGGCTGGCGTTTGGGGAACTGCCCGGCGTGGAGGTGTCGGACCTGGAAATGCGCCGGACGGGGAAAAGTTATACGTCGGATACCATTCTGGAACTGAAGGCCATGTACCCCGGGGATGAGCTGATGTTCGTCATGGGGACGGATATGATCTTATCTCTGGAGACTTGGCACGCCCCGGAGGTCATTTTGGAAAACGCTGCGCTGGCGGTGCTGTTGCGGGGCGACCCGGCGGACGGACAGGTCCCGACGCATATCGAGCATTTGAAGCAGCGGTACGGCGGGACCATTACCCTGGTGGAAGCGCCGGTGTACCCCGCATCTTCCACGGAACTCCGGGAAGCGCTGAAGCGCGCGGGGGGCCTGGAACTGCTCAGTGATGAGGTGTATGCCCGGATCATCAAGCGGCGGGACTACGGCGCGAAAGCGGCGCTTTCCTGGCTCCGGGAGCGGGCGGCTGAGCTGCTGGCACCGAAGCGGGTCCCCCACGTGCTGGGCTGCGAGGAAGAGGCTGTGCGCCTGGCGCGGCGCTGGGGCGCGGATGAATACGAGGCGGCGGCCGCGGCGATTCTGCACGATATTACAAAAAAATGCAGTTTCGACGAACAGTTGCTATTATGTGACAAATATGGTATGATAATCGACACGTCCATTATCGGAATGGATAAGGCCCTGCACCAAATGACGGGCGCCGCGGTGGCTTACGGCGAATTCGGCGTGAGCGAGGCGGTGCGGGACGCTATCCGGTGGCACACCACCGGCAGGGCGGATATGAGTTTGTTGGAAAAGATCATATACCTGGCAGATTACATCGAGCCGACCCGCTGTTTTGACGGCGTGGAAACCCTGCGGAAGCTGTGCTACGAGGACATCGACAGCGCGATGGAATTGGGACTGCGCATGACTATGGACGATCTCGCGGCCAAAGGCGTGCCGGTACTGGAAATCTCTGCCCAGGCATATTCCTGGTTCAAGAATCGAAGGGGAGAATCATCTTGAAACTATTTGGAAGCAGCAAAAACGGAAAACATACGGCTGACGGCGGACATTCTCGCCGAGAGCGCCGGGAATATGAGCCGGAGGAGCTGACCTATGAGGAGCCTGTTATGCCTTCGGCAGCTCCGGAGGAGCCGTCTTATCCGGCGGAACCGCCGGCGCGGCTGTGGCAGGCACCTGTGAATCCCAAGTCCAAGCAGGAGCAGGAAGACGGTCTGTTCAATTCCATCGTGGAAGCGGTAGGGATGATGGACCAGCTTCCTGCAGAGCCGGAGCAGCCGGAACAGCCTGCACCAAAGCGCCCGGAGCGCGTAGATCCACCATCCAGGCGACCGGAACCCCGGGACAGCTTTCCAGAGGAACCGGAATTCGGCGATGAACTGCCCAGAAAAGCGGGAAAGAGCAAAAAAGCAGTCATTATTGTGGGCAGCATCCTGGGCGTTTTGCTGTTGATCGCGCTTGCGGCGTTCTTAGTGGTGAAGCTGTGGATCACTGCGCCGAACTCGGACGACGTTGTGGGACTGGTCACGCCAGTGCCTACCCATAATGCGGGGGATGGTCCCGAAAATAAGCCCCCGGATCAGGCGACACAGACCGGTCGTAAGGAAGGCAACTTCACGTTTACTATTGTGGGACAGGACGTAGCCAGCGGAAATACAGATGTGATTTTGGTGGGCAAGCTGGATACGGTAGAGGGCACCTTGAACGTGGTGAGTATTCCCCGCGATACGCTGATGAACTACGGAATCAACCGCATCAACAGCGCCTACGCCATTGGCGAGAACAAAGGCGGCAGCGGTGTGGATAACCTGAAAAACGAACTGAAAAAGCTCATGGGCTTTGAGATCGATAACTACGCCGTTGTGAATACCAAGGCGGTGGCGGAGATCATCGACGCCATCGGCGGTGTGTACTTTGACGTACCCCAGGACATGGTATACAGAGACCCGATTCAGGGGCTGGACATCAATATTAAGAAGGGCTACCAGCTTTTGTCCGGCGCGGACGCAGTGAAAGTCCTGCGCTTCCGGGATGGATACGCCGGCGGTGATATCCAGCGCATCGGCGTGCAGCAGGAGTTCTTTAAAGCAATCGCTAAGCAGTTCCTGGATTTGAAAAATATCCCGAATCTGCCCGCGGCTATCAAGGTCTATACGGACAATGTAGAGACCGACTTGGATGCCGGCAATGTAGCGTTCTATCTGGCGCAGTTTTTGAAGCTGGACTTCGACAACATCCAGTTCATGACCCTGCCCGGGAATACCGGCGGTTCCATCAACGGCGCGAGCTATGTGTTTATCTATGTGGACGAGTGGCTGGACATGGTGAACGAGTACCTGAATCCTTTCCATGAGCAGGTGACGCAGAACCATGTGAGCATCAAGACCTCCAGCGACGGCAGTAGCCTGTGGACGACCGCCGGCGCGGCGAACTATTAAAAGCGAGGAGACCGATATGTTAAAACCCGCAGAAATGGCAAAACTGGCCGCCACGGCCATGGATGAAAAAATGGCGAAGGAGATCACCGTCATGCGCACCACGGATGTGACCGTGCTGGCGGACTACTTCATCCTTTGCACCGCTTCCTCCACCACCCATATCAAGACCATCTCCGACGCGGTGGAGCATGTGCTCACCGAGGCGGGCGAGCCGCCCCGGCGCCGGGAGGGCGAGCGATCCAGCGGCTGGGTGCTCATTGATTTCGGCTGTGTGGTGGTCCATGTGTTCATGGAAGAGGCGAGAGAGTTTTATGATCTGGAGCGTTTGTGGGCGGACGCGGAAAAGATCGACATGGCCCAGCTGGGCTGAACCTGAACGACAGAGAAGAGAGTGGAACAGATGAATTACGATTTTACCGCCATTGAGAAGAAATGGCAGAAAAAATGGCTGGAAAACAAGACCTACGCCGCCGTGACGGGTGATCCCCGGCCTAAGTTCTATGGCCTGGTGGAGTTCCCGTACCCCTCGGGGCAGGGCTTGCACGTGGGCCATCCCCGGCCCTATACGGCCATGGATATTGTCTGCCGGAAAAAGCGGATGCAGGGGTATAATGTGCTGTTTCCTATTGGGTTTGACGCGTTTGGCCTGCCCACGGAAAACTACGCCATCAAAAACCACATCCATCCCAGCATCGTGACGGAGCAGAACATCAAGCACTTCACGGAGCAACTGCAAATGCTGGGGTTCAGCTTCGACTGGGACCGGGTAGTGGATACCACGGACCCCAAGTATTACAAGTGGACCCAGTGGATATTCCTCCAGCTTTATAAAAAGGGCCTGGCGTACAAAGCGACCATGCCCGTGAACTGGTGTACCTCCTGCAAGTGCGTACTGGCCAATGAGGAAGTCGTAGAGGGCGTGTGCGAGCGCTGCGGCGCGCCCGTGGTCCGCAAGGAAAAAAGTCAGTGGATGCTGAAAATCACCGAGTACGCCCAGCGTTTGATCGACGATTTGGATGATTTGGACTATATTGAGCGGGTCAAGACCCAGCAGAAGAACTGGATCGGCCGCTCCACCGGTGCGCAGCTTCGCTTCAAGAGCAGCGCGGGGGATGATATCGAGGTATTCACCACCCGTCCGGATACGCTGTTTGGCTGCACATATATGGTCTTATCCCCGGAGCACGCCTTTGTAAAGAAGTGGCAGCCCCTCATCAAGAACTATGATGAGGTACAGGCCTACGTTGACGCCGCAGCCCGGAAATCCGACTTTGAGCGCACGGAACTGGCGGCGAACAAGGAAAAGACCGGCGTGCGTCTGGATGGGGTCGTCGCCATCAATCCCGCGAACGGGGAAGAGGTCCCCATTTTCATTTCCGATTACGTGCTGGCGACCTACGGCACCGGCGCGGTCATGGGCGTACCCGGTCACGACCAGCGCGACTGGGACTTCGCCACCAAGTTCGGTCTGCCCATCATCGAGGTGGTCAAGGGCGGCGACGTGACTAAAGAAGCGTTCATTTTAAAGGACGACACCGGCATCATGGTGAATTCCGGCTTTATGAACGGCATGACCGTCAAGCAGGCCATCCCCGCTATGATTGATTGGGTCGAGGAACAGAACATCGGCGTCAAGACGGTAAACTATAAGCTGCGCGACTGGGTATTTTCCCGCCAGCGCTATTGGGGCGAGCCGATCCCCATGGTGAACTGCCCCAAATGCGGCTGGGTCCCCCTGCCGGAGGACCAGCTTCCGCTGCTGTTGCCAGATGTGGAGAACTACGAGCCGACGGACAACGGCGAATCCCCGCTGGCGAAGATGACCGACTGGGTTAATACCACCTGCCCCCACTGCGGCGGAAAGGCCCAGCGGGAGACGGATACCATGCCCCAGTGGGCCGGTTCCAGCTGGTATTTCCTGCGGTACATGGATCCCCACAATGACAAGGCCATGGTGGGCAAAGAAGCTATGGACTACTGGCACCAGGTGGACTGGTACAACGGCGGCATGGAGCATACCACGCTGCACCTGCTGTACAGTCGCTTCTGGCATAAGGTGCTGTTCGACTGCGGCGTGGTCCCCACAGCGGAGCCGTACCAAAAGCGCACCAGCCACGGTATGATCCTGGGCTTGAACCCCCACAGCTTCGACTATCTCCCAGAGGAGGAGAAAGCCGAATTGATGGCCCAATACGGTGACGAGGCCGCCGTGCGCGCCCATCTGCGGGAGAAGTACGGCGAGATGGCGGACCATCCCATTGTGAAAATGTCCAAAAGCCTGGGGAATGTGGTCAACCCCGATGACGTTGTGCAGGAATTCGGTGCGGATACCCTGCGGGTGTACATTATGTTCCTGGGGGACTTTGAAAAAGCCGCACCTTGGCAGACCAGTGCGGTAAAGGGCTGCAAGCGCTTTTTGGACCGGGTGTGGAACTTGGCTGAACGCTGCGGCGACAGCCTGGAGCATACTCCGGCCAATGAAATGAGCATCCATAAGACCATCAAAAAAGTGACGGACGACATCGATGCGATGAAGTTCAATACGGCCATCGCCGCCATGATGAGCCTGGTGAATGACTACTATTCCAACGGCTGTACCAAAGGCGACGTAAAAACGCTGCTGCTTCTGCTCAGCCCCTTTGCGCCCCATATGGTGGAGGAAATGTGGGAGAACATGGGCTTTGCCGCGGCGGAAGGCAAAATGGCCTGCGAGACCGCCTGGCCGGCTTTTGACGAGAGCAAGACCGTGGAGCACGAAAAGGAGATCGCGGTCCAGGTCAACGGCAAGCTCCGCAGCACCGTGAAGGTCCCCGCAGACTGCGATGACGAGACAGTCATCGCCGCGGCCTGCGCGGATGAAAAGATCCAAAAGCAGCTGCAAGGCATGAAGATCGTCAAATCCATTGTAGTGAAAAATAAGCTGGTCAACTTAATTTTAAAGCCGGAATGATAACTTCATCTTGACAAGTGTACAAAGATTCATTATAATGTTAATGTTAACGCCATAGAACCGTTTATGGCCCTTGAAACACAGAAATGTGATTTTGGAGGGAGGGAAACTAAATGTCGGAAATCATTGTCAGAGAGAACGAATCTCTGGACAACGCTTTGAAAAGATTTAAGCGCGACTGCGCCAAGGCTGGTATTCAGCAGGATCTGCGTAAAAAGGAATATTACCAGAGCCCCAGCGTGAAGCGCCGCAAAAAATCCGAGGCTGCTCGCAAGAACAAGAAAAAGCGTTATTACTAAGGCCCAAAAAGACGGGAGCACTATGTGCTCTCGTCTTTTCTTAAAAATGGAATTGAGGTATGTGTATGGAAAAACTGTATGATATTTTTATTACAGGGGACGAAACGGACTATTTCCACTATGTTTCTCCCACTAGTTACCAGAAAATCGCTGAAGCTGCTAATTACCATAATGTGAAGCGGATGGGGCTGGAAATGCACCGTATGATGGCGGAACTGAATGCAACATGGATGACGGCATCCATGCATTTGGAAATTTGCGAGGATATTTACGAAGCAGGCCCAGCAGAAGTCTACGTAGAGCCGATGATGGTCAACCGGGTGCTGCTTACCCAATGCCTGGAGATACGCCGGGATGGCCGTCCCATTGCCCGGTGTGAGATCAATACATTATGCGTGGATGTCCGGACTCGAAAAGTGATTCGGCCGGAAACGGTTCTAGAACATTTTGGCATCCCGGTAATCCAGGGAGCTGGCAGTATGGAGCGGCTGACTATGCCGGAAGATATGGAGCGTATAGAAGCGATCTGTGTGCGTTACTCTGACTGTGACTTGAACCAGCACCTTCGGGCCTACCGCTATACAGATTATGTCTGTGACGCAGCAGAGTATTGGTCCGGGGCAGAGCGGAAAAAGGGTCGGCACCTATATATTGAGTATATGGGAGAGTGCCAGGCCAAACAAATATTGGAACTGTATAAGAAAGATGAAGGAACTGGCGGCACGTATGTAAAAGGTGTGCGGGACGACGGTAGGGAATCTTTCAAAGCCTATTTCGTCGTGGAGTGATTGCATGGACTATCAGGCGCATTTCCAAATGAGCACCACAGACCTGTTCGGATGCGTCAGCCCATGGCTGCTATTGCAGGAGGTGAATGACTGCACGGGCTATGAGTTTGAAGCCGACGGTGTGGGAATTGTGCGGATGATCAACGAACTGGGCGCAACCTGGATGATGGGACAGATGGTAATGGAAAATTTTGAACCCATTCAGCCAGGTATGGAAGTCAGGATCAATATGCCGCCCCGAGAACTGCACGGCGTGGGAATTGTGCGCCGGGCACATTTGTGGGATGGCGACCTGGAGCGTGCCCGTGTGACCTTGAAAATGCTTCCTGTATACTTTACAAGCCGGAAGGTGGTACCACCTGCGGAACTGGAACGACTGTGGATGACGCCCGACCGTCCGGCGGGAGAACCCATACATTGGGTGGCGCTGCCAGAGCACATGGAATTGGCGGATAAAATTTTGGTTCGGCGGCATATGTGTGACGTGAATGGCCATATGACGGCGTTCCAATACCTGAATTTCATCTGCGAAGCTGCCGGCTATTGGGGGGAGGCATTGCATCTTATTCGCCGGATGCAGGTAGATTTCAAAGCGGAGTTTCTCCCGGGAGAGACGCTGGAACTCTACCGCGCCGAGGAAAATGGGCTGATTTATGTTTCCGGGCTGCACGAAGACGGACGTTTGGGCTTCCGTGCCGGTGTCGCGCTGGACCAGGAGGAGACCCCCACAGCCAAGACTTGGCTGCATGAAATGGGCAAATAAAAGAGACGGTCATAGGACCGTCTCTTTTTCTGGTGAGTTTGAACCCGCTTTCTGCCCGAATGATGTGAATATCTGTTTTGATTGCAAGAATCAGAAAAATCTGCTATAATTAATCATTAACGACCAAACAGATAAAGGAGGAAATTGGGTGGATATGAAACCGACTACCCGCATTGAGATAACTGCGGCTGATGTGGATAAACGCGGGTATATTACGCCTGCACGCTTGACGCAATTGATGATTTTAGCGGCTATGGACCGCAACCGCACGGAGGGCGGCGGTAAAGGTCCTATGCGGGAAAATTTCGGCGCGGCTTGGATGTTCCGCCGGGTGCGGATGGAGCAGTTTTTGCCCATTCAAGCGGGAACTGTGCTAGAGGGCTTCGGTTCTGGGCGTACGATGCTGGAGGCGGAGTATGTCCGCCGGGGCGAGTTCCGATTGAACGGGGAAGTGGCGGCCCGGTGCGATTTGGTGATGATGCCGGTGAAGCTGAAAGAGCGGGCCAAACTTACGCCGCCAGAAGTGGAACGGCTGTACGATTGCCCGCCGTCCAATGAGGTGGAGGTGTTCCCCCGTCTGCCGATTTTGCCAGATGTGCCTTACAAGGAATCCAGAAAGATCACGGAGGCGGACTGCGATGACAACGCCGCACATTTCGCGTCCCATAGTTACGCTGGCCTGGTATGCGAGGAAACTGGATATTGGGACGGCCCGTACCATATGATGAAGCTGTTGCAAATGGACTATGTGAAGGAATGTGTTACAGGGGACATTATCAAAATTGGTATGCTTCCCCAGGGGGACGGTTTTGCGGTCCAGGGTGTTCATGAAAACGGAAAGCCCTGCTTCAACGCCTATTGTGCGTATGTTTGAACACAAATGCCGTCTGGTAGCGATCGATTTGGACTGGACCACCTTGACCAGTCAAAAAACCATAGGTCCCCGTACGGTCCAGGCGGTCAACCGGGCGCTGAATGAAGGCTGCGAGGTCATTTTTTGCACGGGACGCAGCCGTGCGCAGTTTGAACGGTACCTGTCGCATTTTCCCAAGCTGCGGTATGCGATTGCGTCCAGCGGGGCGGTGGTATACGATGTGAAGACTTGGGAAAAATTAGTCTCCAATGAACTTCCGCCGGAACTGGTCAGACAGATTTTTGCGGTGGGGGAAACGCTGGATTGCTTCCCGTTTATGGGCATGGAAGGGCAGTCCATTTATGAAGGCTCTATGGCGCCGTTGGCGGTGGAGTACGGATTGGAAAATTATTTGTACGAAATGTACAATTTTGCCACGCCTGTGGAGCATTTATTCCAGTGGTATCAGACGCAAAATTGCCCGGTGGAGAGCATTTCTTTCTACTTCCGGGACCACAGCCCATGCGGCATAGTGCGGCAGACACTGTGTGATTTGCCGTTATATTTGAGTTTTCCCAAAGAACCCTGTGTGGAAATGAACATGAATACCGCGGATAAGGGCATTGCCTTGACTGCACTGTGCAAAAAGCTGGGGATTACACTGGAGCAGACCATGGTCATCGGAGACAGCGATAATGACGTACCTATGTTCCGGGCTGCGGGGCTGTCCGTGGCGGTGGATAACGCGTCTGACGCTGTGAAAGCAGAGGCGGACGCAGTGACGTTTGATTGCGACCACGACGGTGTCGGCGCTGCGATTGAACGGTTTTTATTTCATTCTTGACAAAAAAATTATATTGAATTAGTATAATATCACGGAATTTAGCAGAAAACGGAGTATCAAAAATGGCAACAAATCGAACCACAGCGAACGCAGATCGGATGGGCACCATGCCTGTGAACCCGCTGCTGCTCTCAATGGCTGTACCCATGGTGCTTTCCATGATGGTACAAGCCTTGTACAACATTGTTGACAGTATTTTCGTGGCCCGCCTGAGCGAGGATGCGCTCACGGCGGTAACCTTGGCGTTCCCGCTGCAAAATATCATGATCGCCATGGGCGTGGGCATCGGTGTGGGTGTGAGCGCCCTCATGTCCCGGATGCTGGGGCAGGAGGATCAGGACATGGCTGACCGGTATGCCATGCAGGGCTTTGTGCTGGATATCATCGCCATTGCGGCGTTTTTGATTATCGGCCTGTTTTTCGTAACGCCCTATGTGGCGTCCCAGGTGGACCCCAATATGGACAACGCAGCCGGAATTGCCGCGGACTGCACGGTCTATCTGCGCATCGTATGTATGCTGTCCTTTGGCTTGTTTTTGGCGACGCTGTGCGAAAAACTGCTGTCCGGCACCGGGCGTACGGTACATACCATGATCGCGCAAATGACCGGCGCTGTGACGAACATCATCCTGGACCCGATCATGATTTTCGGCTTGTTGGGCTTCCCGAAGATGGGCGTTGCCGGCGCGGCCCTGGCGACGGTCATCGGCCAGATTTTGGGCGGCATCGTGGGCCTGCTTTTGAATCTGAAGATCAACCGGGACATCCATCTAAAGCTCAGCTACCTCAAACCCAATTTCCCCATGATGAGCGCGATTTTAAAAATCAGCCTGCCGTCGATCCTCATGCAGGCCATCGGCTCTATGCTGACCTACTGCCTGAACATTATCCTCATGGGCTTTTCCAAAACCGCCGTGGCAGTGTACGGTGCATATTTCAAACTGCAAAGCTTCGTATTCATGCCGATTTTTGGCTTGAACAACGGCATGGTACCCATCATCGCGTACAACTACGGTGCGAGAAATAAGGAGCGTATCCACCAGACGGTGCGGCTGGCCATGGCTTATGCGGTGGGAATTATGCTGCTGGGCCTTTTGGTGTACAACCTGTTCCCGGAACAGCTCCTGCGGATATTCGATGCGTCGGACGATATGATAGCCATGGGCATTCCAGCGTTCAAAACCATCAGCTTGTCCTTTGCGTTTGCGGGGATCAGCATTATCAGCAGTTCAACCTGCCAGGCGTTTGGTTTTGCTATGTACAGTCTCATTGCTTCCATTGCCCGGCAACTGGTCGTGCTGCTGCCCTGCATTTACATTATGAGTCTGACAGGCGTGCTCTCCAACATCTGGTGGGCCTGGCCCATGGCTGAGGTCATGTCGCTGGTGGTTTGCCTGTTCTTCTTGAAGCGAGTGTACAAAAAGACTGGTATGAGCTTGAAAGATGCGTAATATGTAAAAAGCCGCCCCTTTGGGGCGGCTTTTCGTTTATATCATAGATGTAAAAACTTTTCCAGGTCCTTATTATGCCCCATAATGAGCAGCCGTTCCTCTGCCAAAAACACATGGTCTGGCCCGGTGAGGGGATCAAGGGCATTGGCCTTTTTCGTGGCCAGCACATTGATGTTGTATTTCTGCCGCACAGCCAGGGCAGCCAGTGTCTTGCCCACCCAGGACGGCGGCATGGAGACTTCATAAATGGAGTAATCCGGCGTGAGCTGCACATAATCGAAAATGCTCTCACTGGAATAGCACACGGCGGCCCAGTTGGCGATCTGCTTTTCCGGATAGACGATCTCATCCGCACCGTTGCGTAGCAGGAATTTACCGTGGACATCACTGGATGCCCGGGAGAGGACCAGGGGGGCGCCATTGTCCTTGAGCAGGGTGGTGATCTCCAGGGAACTCTGGAAATCGCTCCCGATGGCCACGATGCACACATCGAAATTCCGCACACCTAAAGACTTGATGAACTTTTCATTGGTGCAATCGGCAATCTGCGCGTTGGTCACATAAGGAAGCACTTGGTTGACCCTGGTTTCGTTCCGGTCGATGGCCAGCACCTCATGGTGCAGTTCCCGGAACTTCAGGGCCATGTGGTAGCCGAAGCGCCCAAGACCGATGAGCAAAATGGATTTCATATAGGGACCTCCTATCCCGTCACCCAACGGTGACATGCTCCAGCGGAAGCTGCACAGCGCCCATCATGGCGTCCTGTTCCACCACCGCGTACATCAACGTCAAACCGCCCACGCGTCCCACATACATCAGCACGATCAAAATCAGATGGGATGCCAGCGACAGCCCCGGCGTATACCCCAATGACAGCCCCACCGTTGCCACGGCGGAAGAGGTTTCAAACAAGGCTCCTGCCAGAGGAATATGGTCGATACAGCAAATGAGGATACCGCCGCTTAAAAATAAAATGAGATACAATGAAAAAATTGCCGCCGCGTTGCGCACCGCTGTCTCGGACAGACGGCGGCCGAACACCTCCGCGTTGGGCTTGGCCCGGAACGCTGCGGCCATCCCCAGCAACAGGACCGCCAGGGTGTTTACCTTGAAGCCGCCGGCAGTAGAACCCGTCGCACCGCCCACCAGCATCAGCAGCACAGTCATGAGCTGCCCCGGCTCGCTCAGTGTGTTCAGATCCACGGTGTTGAACCCCGCCGTTCTGGGGGTGATGGTCTGGAACAGCGCTGCCAACACCCGCTGCCCGGCGGAATATCCCGCCCACTGGGGCAAAGAGAATTCGTACAGGAAAAAGGCGAAGCCGCCCAACAACAGCACCGTTGATACCGCAAGCACCAGTTTGCTTTGCAGGGAGTATTCCCGCAGCGTCAGACCGTGGTCCCGCAGATCGCCCCACAGCAAAAAGCCGATGCCGCCGGATAAAATCAGCGCAAAAATGGTAAGGACTACCAACGGGTCTCCGGTGAAGTCCGTGAGGGAGGAAAAGGGTGCGTTTGTCCCCATAAGGTCGAATCCGGCGTTGCAAAATGCGGAAACGGAATGAAATACGGCGTACCAGACGCCTTTTCCGACGCCAAATCGCGGAATAAAGCGGAACGCCAGCAAAACAGCGCCGATCAGTTCAATGGAAAGGGCGGTTTTCAGAATAAACGTGGTCTGCCGCAGGATGCCGCCCACCTGGGGCGCGGAAATGGATTCCTGCATGACCCAGCGTTGTTTCAGACTGATTTTTTTCCCGGACAACATAGAAAAAAATACGGCGATGGTGACTACGCCCATGCCGCCGATTTGAATGAGCAGCAGGATCACGGCCTGTCCGAAGGCTGTCCAATGGGTGAAAGTATCTGCGACCACCAGCCCGGTCACGCAGGACGCGGACGTAGCGGTGAACAGTGCATCCAGCAGGGAAGTGCTCTCGCTGGGGCGGGTAGCGAAGGGGAGCATCAGCAGCAGCGAACCTATGGCGATCAGCGCCAGAAAGCCCAGTAAAATGATTTGCGCCGGACGAACGATACCCAGCCGAAAATGACGCATGATGCTTCCCTCCTTATGAAAAAACGGGTACGGCGAACTGCCTTACCCGTTTTCTGGTCGGAGTGGCGGGACTTGAACCCGCGGCCTCTTGGTCCCGAACCACCCCCGTACGCAACTCAGCACCCGCAAGCGGCTGCTGCAAAACGCTACACCGAAAAGCTTGTAAGCCCTTGAAATTCCTATACTTTTTGCACTTTTAGTATATCATAAAACGAACAAAATTACAAGGATTTTTTGAGCGCACAAAACGCTGATTTTGATCTCTTTTTCAGCGTTGTGCGCTTTTTGTGCGCTCTGGATTTACCCCCCGCTCCACGCTATCAAATGGGGAAACAATAGAACAGGTGGAACACTGGTTATTGAGTGTTCCACCTGTTTTTGTTTTACTTCTTTGCTTTCGCGTGCTTTTGATTTTTTGCATTGGACTTGAATTCTTTTTGTCCACTTTCGATAATGTCAATCCATTGCAAAAGTGAACTTTTCTTTAGTATCATCCGCGCAGACACTTTACATTTGTTCTTTTCTTTTTTTACATCTTCAAAAATAAATATACATTCCCCATCTACATCAACCATGTTCATTCTGCCGTGCGCCAGCGCATTTCTAATATGATAGAACATACTTAAAGACTGGTTTTCTTTACAGTCATACACGCACACCCGCTCCAACAAATAATTTGATGGAAAGTTATCTTTCAATCCAGCTTTTTCTAACGCTTCCTCCATTTCTTCGTATGAGTTTGCGGAAACGATTAACTTGTTATTGTTTGACACTTGAATAAGCTGTTTTCTCAACCAATATGGGCTTGCCCATGGGTCATGCCACCCATATTCTTCGATTGGTTTTCGCATAGCTGATGAGCCAAAACAAGGAGAATGAAACACATAGAATGTAACTATTCTAAATAAATCTTCGTTATTGAATTCGTCTGGCGCAATCCAACGAAGCCAAGACGGATTCTCATCTGTGTAGTATTTCATTTTACTTCCCCCGCTCCGGCACGCGAATATCAGTCCACTCGCTCACATCACATTGACTAAACTCATTATTGCCAACAGCAACAACAGTCCCATCGGCTTTCAAGCCTACAGTATGATAATAACCAGCGGAAACAGCAACAATATCAGTCCATTTATCCACATTGCATTGTCCTCTGCTATTACCGCCAATGGCAACAACGGTACCATCTGATTTTAAGCCTACTGTATAATTACCATTTGCTGAAACAGCTACGATATCCGTCCAACCGCTCACATCAGATGCCCCAAAGTAACTACCGCCAACAGCAACAACAGTCCCATTAGCTTTAAAACCTACTGTATGAAAATAACCTGCTGAAACAGCTACGATATTCGTCCAACCGTCCACACGGCATTGCCAATCGCCGTCATAGCCAACAGCAACAACAGTCCCATCGGCTTTCAAACCTACTGTATGAAAACCACCTGCTGAAATAGCCACGATATCAGTCCAACCGCTCACATTGCATTGACTAAACTGATTATTGCCAACAGCAACAACAGTCCCATCGGCTTTCAAACCTACTGTATGAAAACCACCTGCTGAAACAGCTACGATATCAGTCCAATTACTCACACTGCATTGTCCTTCACTAACATCGCCAACAGCAACAACAGTCCCATCAACTTTTAAGCCTACTGTATGAAAACGACCTGCTGAAGTAGCCACGATATCAGTCCAACCGCTTACATTGCATTGTTCAGGGTCGTTGTCGTACGCCACTTGTCCATTGCTGTGTGGACTTCCTTTTGCATCAGTTGCAATCGCAGTCCCATCTGTTTTTAATGCAACTGTGTGATATTCTCCCGAAGAAATTGTTTCCCGGACTGCGGCTGCATCCCACAAGGCAAGACTTCTTTCTCTGGCATCTTTGTAGTCTCCTACTTTTGCAAAGGCAATTGCCGCTTTTGCAATTTCCGCTCGTGTGGGGGTTTCATCCAGCAACGCTTCCGCATTTGCGTAGTTTTCCATGCGTTGTGCTTCGGCAATCTGTTCCGGGGCATCCTTATAATCGCCCATGGCTTCCAATGCTTCTATGCCCGCTCCATATTCACCGTTTTCAATCATTGCTAATGCTTGATTGTATTTATGGTTAGGAATCAACACTTTCACAGAAAATATGGAAATTGCAGCAACGGCTATCATAATGGAGACTGCGATTGCTGCGAGCTTCTTTCTTTTCTTAGCCTGTTGCGCTTGTTTCTCAGCAGCGGCTTCTTCCTCCACTTTACGCTGTTCGTAGTGCGCTTGCAGTAATTCCGGCTGATTTGCGGCAAGCAGGGAGTTCAATTCCAACCCGCACTTCGCACAGGCGGTTTCCTCCGCATGGTTCAGCGTGCCGCAAGCGCAGTACCACAAGTCTTTGTGTTCTGTCGGAAAGTATCTAACATTTTTGCCAATGTCAATTTGAAATTGTTGTTGGATATTCCAATCTGTATATACGTCCGCAAGAGAAACAGGAGCGGGAAGTGATTCCCATGCTTCATTGCTTATCCGCCATTTGCTATTGTCTTGAAAGATGACTTCATCAACAGCAACAGAAAAAGACCGTGTGCGGTTGTCCGACATGGGGATCGGGACTTTCTGCCCAAACTCTGCCCCCCGCTCTGCGTTCAAGTCTAAATATTGATATTCTATCATGTCGCCCAGCGTTTGACCCGCTGTATCAAATGGCGTAATGATAATATGTAGAGCTTTGATTCTCTGATTGGAAATGCTGTTGAATTTCAACTGTGCATAGATATTTCCGCTCTGATTGTCTTTCAGTAATGCGCCTGCGGAAATCGTGACAGGCGCTCCCGCCGCATACAGACTGCTGGGCAGGGTGAATAATCTTGAAAACCGTTCACTCATGGCACAGCCTCACAGTTCCGGGAATTCGTCAACCATTGAAGCGGCTTGCGGATTGCTTGCAATGCTGTTGCGAATATCTTTTGTGCAGGTGATGAGTTCCGCAAAACCATAAAGAATCTGCACTTTTGCGATTGCCATTGAAATGTAAAGGGCAGCAACTACTATACCTACAAGGAAACCCTCAATGCCGCCAAGTATCATGCTTCCAAATACGATGGCTGCTGTTACGACAATGTCGCATATAAATGTAAATTCTGCGGCACTCTTTAGCTTTTTCTCTACGTCCGAGAACATATTATCCAATTTTCATTCCTCCTGTTTCTACAAACTATGTCATGTTTTGATTTTGCTATTAAAAATACTATACCAGAACACATTATTTGTCAATTATAAATATCATTTAGATAATGCAATGTCATGCGATCTGTTTTACCATGAATGCAAAAGGAGTGGTGAAAATGATTGCGGATAGAATCAAATCGTTAAGAGAACAAAAGAATATGACACAAGCAGACTTAGCAAAACAACTTGGTATCACCCGCTCAAGTGTGAATGCCTGGGAAATGGGGATTTCCGTTCCGTCTACACAGTACATTGTGGAATTGTCAGAAATTTTTAATGTTTCTACTGATTATTTGCTTGGCGTGCAGAGTTCGGCAACTATCAGTATTCAAGGACTTTCTGACAATGACGCAAAAATCGTTCATGCGCTCATTGCCCATTTGCGGGAGAAAAACAACGGGAATCTGTAACAAAAGGCAGATGATTTTATTTGATGGCTTGCGGCTGTTGGCGGAATGTGTCAACGCCGCTCATTTTTTCTGCGGCAGAATAGAAAAAGAGGAAACCTTGATTAAGGCTTCCTCTTTCGTTTTGCGGGGAGCGGGAATCCCGCTCTATGTTTAGTCTTTCTTATCCTTGTCTTTGCGTACAGGCTTTTGCGCGGTTTTCAGCTGCTCGTCTGAATGCTCCATGGCATAATTCCAACAATCGTTCAAATAACCTTTGAATTCAATCTCTTTTGCGCTGTCGCCCATCGCTTCACGAATCGTCTGATTCATGGCTTTAATCTTCTCTGTGTAATTCCATGGAACAGTAATTGTCTTTTTGTCTGTGTCTAAAATAATACGCACGCTCATTCCTCCCAAAATAGAAAATGTACAAAAAGCTGACAAATTTCAGCCTTTTGTACATCCTATCATATATATATATATATATATGGTGTCAAGCCCTTTTGGTAAATTTTCCTAATAGTTCAATCTGTAATAGATACCTGTCACTTGCATCAAATCTCATGCAGAACAAATGAAAATGAAGTAAATCACACTGCATTGCTTGCTGATTCGTTGAATCCTATGTAATTACATTCGTTTGTGTGCGTATACAATGATTTCAAGGTGAAAAACATTGCTTCGTTCTGCGTTTTACGGCTTTCCGCTTAGAATCTATAGTTTTTATACGCTTTTGATGGTTTTCTCTCTGGTGGTTTGATTCTGCTTGTTTCTGCTCAAGAACTGAAAGAATCTATTAGAATACCCAGTTTTCAAGGGCGAATTCATCGTTTCCTTTTTCTTCTTCCACCTGTTCGGGGGTGCAGGGGGAACCCCCTGCTTGTGGCATAGCCACAACACTGTCTTTTTCTGAGATATTTGTATTATCTTTGTATGTATTATCTATTTCTATATCATCAGGTGAACAATCTTGTTCTTCCTGCGAACTGGTGAAGTCGTGAGACGAACAGCCCTGTTCGCTCTGCGATTTTGTTTGTCCGCCCTGCGGAACCTCGTAAAAATCATAAGTGTTTCCATTCCGTTTCACTAAATAGCCCTCTGCAATCAATAGGTTCAGGTATTTGTGGAATGATGTTCTTCTGATTCCCGCTTCATTTTCTGCGGCCTGAGCGGATAATGCGAATTGATAATTGTCTGCGTTCTTTGCAAGGTACAGATATAACTGCAAAGCGTATGGGCCGAGTTGTTTGTTAACTTCCATCCAATGACTGTTTTTGATTTGCAGAAAGTCCTTGTCCGGCTTCTGTTTATGAATGATTACCGTTTTCTAATTCGGTACAGTAATAGGCATTTTGAATGTCTCCTTTACAAATTATTTTTATTGAGATTCTCCCTCAATTTCTATAATAATTATAACAAATTTTTTGAAATTTTTCAAGTAAGTGCGCAGTCTGGCCGGGTTTGCGGCAAGCGCAGGCCGGAACGGAAACGGGAAAACAAAAGACGATTTCCTAAGAGAGTGGGCCACCTAATACGGGCATTTTGAAATCAAATACAAAACGCCCGTAAATACGCCCCCCGGTCTTACAGATTAAACGCCGCTGCGTACTTCTCCGTTGCGGCCCGCATTTGCCTTAAGTCTGATTTGACGTAGAAGTTCAATGTGGTGCTGGCATCGGCGTGACCAAGGATATTTTGCACACTCTTAATATCTGCGCCTTGTGCCAGTAGAAGTGTGGCGCAACTATGCCGCAGATCATGGGGCGATAAATCCGGCAAGCCGTTGTTTCGCATGAACCGCTTTACTCGCCGTGTGACGCTGTTCGGGTCTCTGGCTGCAAACAGGTCATTTTTACTTGGAAAGATAAACGCATCAACCAAAATCGTGTCCGGGTGGTCTTTTTGGACTTTTGCTTTCCATTCCCGCAGCAAAAGCAAAGTAGTGGGAATCAGCGGAATTGTGCGAATGCTGTTTGCGGTCTTTGGCGTGCTGACCACAATTCCACTTTCCGGGGTATACGAAACGCCTCGCTGAATGGTGACGGTGCTGTTTTTCTCGTCAATGTCGCTCCATTTCAGGCCCACACATTCACCCCGGCGAATCCCTGTTGTAATGAGCAGGTATAGCATACACTTGAAATCAATTTCGCATTCGTTGACCGCCGCAAAGAAGTCTTGCGCCTGTTCCTCCGTGAGTGCGTCCACGGGCTTTTTCTCTTTTTTCGGGGCCGGAACCTTGTTCATGGGGTTCTTTGCGATCATTTCCTGTTCCTCTGCGTATTTGAATATGAGATTCAAAGTGCCGTATATGTGCCGCACAGACTTTGCGGAAAGGGGATTTCCATTTTTGCTTTTATACTCTGTGCGGAGATAAATCAAGAACTTTTGTATGTCAGGCGGTGTAATAGCTTGGAGCGTGTAGCCCTTAAAATATTCGGTAATCCTGTTTACTGTGTGCATGTAAAAAACAACAGTAGTAGGTTTGTTGTTTCCGCTTTTTACTTGCAGGGGAATCCATGTATTTTGAATGAAGTCAATGAAATCATCCCGGCGTTTCTCCGGCGGCAGGGAATAGGCGATACCTTGTGCTTTTGCTTCCTGCTCCTTTTGATACTCTGTCCTGATTCCATCTTCCCAATCTTCCGCCGCCCGTTCTGCGGCTCTGCGCTCTTTTGACGGAGATAGACCCGCTGGCGGCGTCCATGTGGCGAACTTGCGGATTTGCTTTCCACGAATGTCCCGGCCCACGCAAGCCGTGAAGCGGTACGACACGATTTTCCCATCTTTCACGTTTTCCCGGATATTTGCCATTTGATAACACCCTTTCATCGTAGGCGTATCAAGGGCTTGCGGGAGCTTGTGCGCTTTTTTGTGCGCTTTTTCTAAAATTTATATGTTTTCTCAGCATCACGAAAAAACAAGAAAGCCTTGTAACCATTGAGTCACAAGGCTTTCCCGCTGGTCGGAGTGGCGGGACTTGAACCCGCGGCCTCTTGGTCCCGAACCAAGCACGCTACCAACTGCGCTACACCCCGAAAAGCTTTACTATTATAGTAAGTTCTGCAGGATTTGTCAAGAGCATTTCCGAATAAGCCAGTCCAAAAGGGAATATAATTTCCCGGGAGGCGAGGCTCATGCGAAATTATAAGCTCTATATCGCGTCCGGCATTTTTGTGCTGGTGACGGTATTAAAACTGCTCCTGCCGGAAATGACCCAGGGGGTGCGGTCGCAGATGGTGTCCGCCATTGATTGGGATATGGACTATCAGGCGATGCTCACGAATCTGGGCAGCGCCATCACCAGCGACACGGTGGAGGAAGCTATGGCGCGGCTACGGGGAAAGGACCCTGAGCCGGTGGCAGTATTGGTCACGCCCTCTCCAACGCCGTCCCCTACGGCAACGCCTACGCCATCCCCAACGCCGGAACCTACGCCCACGCCCGACCCGGTGCCGGAGCGGGTCCGACAAGCGGTGAGCGCGTTTTTGGAGACCCAGGCGGAGTTTTCTGACTACGACCTGCCCACAACCGTAAGTTATGACTACCTGGAGATCCCGTTTGAATATTCCGCACCGGTGGCGGGTTATACGTCTTCCGGCTTTGGATACCGGCTGCATCCGGTGGAGGATATTGTGAAATTTCACTACGGCACAGACTACGCGGTGAACAGCGGTACGGATATTTTGTCTTTCGCGGACGGGACCGTCACCGAGGTGAACTGGGACAACGGATACGGCAACTACATCCGGGTGAGCCATGACGGGGGCTGGTCCACGCTGTATGCCCACTGTTCCCAGACTTTTGTGCAGGCGGGGCAGAGCATCACCAAGGGCGAAAAAATCGCGTTGGCAGGGGCAACTGGGGAAGTCACCGGGCCGCATTTGCATTTTGAACTGCTCCACGACGGAATTTACACCAACCCGGAGTTCTTCTTTTGAAGCGGCGGGTACGGCTTGATATCCGCCCTGGCGGCGTACTGATGCTGGCACTGCTGTACTTTTTCGGTGACCTGTGCATTCTGACGGCACTACTGGGAAGCATTACGGTGCATGAACTGGGGCACGTGTTGGCGTTGCGAATATTTGGCGCGCGAGTGCGGCGCATTCGGGTGGACGTAACAGGACTGTGTATGGACTACCACGGCTTACGCCTGACCGGGGGAGAGGAATTCATTTCCGCCGCGGCGGGGCCGCTGATGGGGGCAATGGCGGCTTGGGGCGCGTCATTTTTGGGAAATTGGTATGGAAATGACTTCCTGCTGCTGTTCGCGGGGGCGAGCCTTGCGCTCACGGCGTTTAACCTGATCCCCGCCAAGCCGCTGGACGGCTGGCGGATGCTGCGGGCGGTGGCACCCCATGCAGCGGAAACGGCCGGTGTGTTGGCGGCGTCAGCAACGCTGTTTTTCGGCTTGTGGTGCATGAAAACCGGGTACGGACCGGGCCTTGCGGTGATGGGAATTATACTACTTTTGTATGATACAGCGCCCCAAAAAGGGCGCAAAAAAGCGGGCGTGGCTTGAACCACGTCCGCTTTTATTGAATTTCCCGACGGTGTCTCAAATGGATACCGATGTGTCCGATGCCCAAAAGCACCCCCGCGGCGAACAGCAAAGGATTCTTTCCATACACCGCCAGCAGCAGACAGGCGATGACCGGAAGCGTCGCCCCGGCCACGGGGATGCCCAGGATACTGCTGTAAAAGTCAGCCATGGTGCGTTCGCTGCGGAAATACCGCACCCACCAGAGTTCATACAGCACCATGAGCAGAAAACTGCCCGCCAGCCAAAGAGACCACGGAGACAGCGGAGACAAATTGAAATCCCGGAAAATCAGCACCAGCACCGTGACGAGCGCTTCACCGACGCGCTCAAAGGCCAGCAGAAGCTTGCTCTCATGGTTTACATAATCTTTATATCCCTGGGGCTGACGCTTGGTCCACAGCAGGTTCGGGGCCATGAGCATGACAAGGAATATCAGCCCAACATAAGAAAAGCCAAGGTGCATATCAAGCCTCCAGCGGGTGGTCATAAAACGTGATGGTGAGGGCGGTGCCGGCGGAATAATGCCCGGGCGCGAAACTGCCGAGCTCTCCGGTGTAAATGCGTCCGTCCGATTGAGAAACCAGATATTGACACAAAATGATTTCCCGGTTGGCTTCAATGGCCTGTTCATTCCCCAGATGGTAAGACCCGATACCGTAACCGGGGCCGGGGTCTGGGCGCAGCGGGATGTCGCTGGTCATTTTTGTGGTCCCATTCTCATTAAAATCATACAAAACGATTCCTTCATCCAATACCTGAAAGCCCAAACAGGCGTGCTTCAGGGCGGAAAAATTGTCCATCGCGACGGATTCATGGGCCCATTGACCGTCGGCGCAGGTCCAAAAATCGATGGTGTAAGATTTCAGTGTATCGTCAAGGGTGAAGTCATAGAAATAAACATCGCCGATCAAGTCAAGGACTTCCTGCGTCTCTTCCGAAAACGTTCTTGGCCGGATATTGGGCGCTTCTGCGGTCACGGCGGTTTTGCATCCGCTCAGAACGAGCAGGATCGCCGCAAGCAGGGAAATGAAACATTTTTTCATGGCAGCATCTCCTTTTTTCTCAGTATATCACCGCCCGCGCCCCTTGTCAAAAGCCGTCTGATGATGTACAATGTTCCAATCAGAAACGATGGGAGAACTCCATGGATAAACGATTGAAACGCATCTTACCCAAGGTGCAAAAGCCCGCCCGGTATACCGGCGGGGAATATAACCAGATCATCAAAGACAAAGCGGACGTGGACCTTCGCATGGCCTTTTGCTTCCCGGACACCTACGAGATCGGCATGTCCAACATCGGTATGCGCATCCTCTACGGCGTCATCAACCAAATGCCCGGCGTGTGGTGCGAGCGGGTGTTTGCGCCTTGGGGCGATATGCGGGAAGCGATGATAAAAGCGGATATTCCGCTGTATGCCCTGGAAAGCGGCGACCCGGTATCAGACTTTGACGTGGTGGGCTTTTCTATCGGTTATGAGATGGCCTATACCACAGTGCTGGACATGTTATACCTGTCCGGCATCCCGCTGAAAAGCACCGACCGCACGGAGCTGGCGCCGCTGGTGTTTGCCGGTGGGACAAGCTGTGTGAACCCTGAGCCTATGGCGGATTTTCTCGATTTAATGGTCATTGGCGAGGGTGAAGAGGTGGACTGCGAGGTGCTGGAACTGTTCCGCAAGGCCCGGGACGCGGGCTGGAGCAAGGAGCAGTTCCTCATTCAAGCTGCGCAGATCCAGGGGGTGTATGTCCCCAGTCTGTATGAGCATACCTACAACCCCGACGGAACTCTCGCATCCGTTGCGCCACTCCACGGTGCGCCGGAGCGAGTAAAAAAACGTATTATCGAGGATATGGACAGCGTCTATTTTCCAACACAGCCCATCGTACCCAGTACGGAGATTGTCCATGACCGGGCAAACGTAGAGCTATTCCGCGGTTGTATCCGTGGCTGCCGGTTTTGTCAGGCTGGGTACGTGTATCGTCCGGTGCGGACGAAGTCCCCGGAGACGGTTGCGAAGCAGGGGATTGAACTGCTGAAAAATACCGGCTATCAGGAAGCCACTCTGTTGAGTCTGTCTTCCAGCGACTATCGGCATTTATCAGAGACCTGTGACCTGATGCTGGACTGGTGCGAGCCGCGGGCATGCTCACTGTCCCTGCCCAGTTTGCGCGCAGATAATTTCTCTATGGACATTATGCAGCGTCTACAAAAGGTACGCAAGGGCGGTTTGACCTTTGCCCCGGAAGCCGGGAGCCAGCGTCTGCGGGACGCTATCAACAAAAACGTGACAGAAGAGGACCTGCTCAATTCCTGCCGTGTGGCCTTTGAGGGTGGATGGAACGGCGTGAAGCTGTATTTCATGCTGGGCTTACCCACGGAGACAGACGAGGATGTTGTCGGTATCTCCGAAATCGCCAACCAGGTGTTACATACCTGGCGGGAGTATTCCACAAAGAAAAACCGGGGTGTGCGCATCACAGTGAGCACATCCATGTTCATTCCCAAGCCCCACTCGCCGTTCCAGTGGGAAGTCCAGGTACCCATGGAGGAGTACATGCGCAAGGTGGAACTGCTCCGAAATTCCATCAAAGCCCGGAACGTGACCTATAACTGGCACGACGCGAAAACCAGTCTCATTGAAGCAGTTTTGTCCCGCGGGGACAGAAAAATCGGAAAGCTCATTGAAGCGGTCTGGCGCTCCGGTGGGTATCTGGAAGCCTGGGGCGACTATTTCGACTACGAGCGCTGGGCCTCAGCCTTTCTCTCCTGCGGTATTGACCCGGCGTTCTACGCCAATCGTGAGCGGGGAAAGGAGGAACTGCTTCCTTGGGACGTCATCGATGTGGGCGTACAAAAGCGCCATTTATGGTATGAGCGGGAGCAGGCCTATGCCTCCATGCTCTCGCCGGACTGTCGGAAACAGTGTACTGGCTGCGGCGCGGCGGGTTTGCTGAAAGGAGGGGTGTGCGATGCTTAAACTGCGGATGCGTTTTGCCAAGACCGGCCGGGCGGTGTACATCTCCCATCTGGATTTGATGCACACTTTCCACCGGGTATTCCTCCGGGCGGATTATCCCTTAAAACACTCTGATGGCTTCAACCCCCATCCGATTTTGTCCATTGCTGTCCCGCTGTCCGTGGGCCACGGCAGCGTGTGCGAACTCATGGACTTTACCCTGGTGCAGGATGAGGCGGACTTGTCCCAGCTGAAAGACGCGCTGAACCGCAGCCTGCCCGAAGGAATTGAAGCCCTGAAAATTTACGAACCGGCGGCGAAAGCCAGCACCATCAAGTGGCTGCGGGTATCCGGGCGGCTGGAGTATGACGAAAAGGCGGCCGCGGACATGGTAAGCCCGTTGGCGGCGTTTTACGCCCGGCCGGAATTGCCCGTGACCCGAAAAACCAAGCGGGGGGAGGGCGTGATCGACATTGCGCCCTATGTAAAAGACCTCATCGTTTCCGGAGAAGGCCTGGATATACGCATAGAAGCGGTGGTATCCGTGAACGAGCCGACCATCAACCCGGAACTGCTGGTAAAAGCCCTGGAGCAAAACGCCCCGGAACTGTCCCCGGACTTCGCGGAGTTTACCCGATTGGAAGTCTTCACAGAAAATATGGAGGTATTCCGATGAAACGACTTTGCACGGAAAAGAATGGGGAAAAAGTGAAAAAACTCTTGACAAATGGGATATGCATCTATATAATAACTCTTGCGTTATGGCGGCATAGCTCAGTTGGCTAGAGCATACGGTTCATACCCGTAGTGTCCCCGGTTCGAATCCAGGTGCCGCTACCACGTCAGAAGAAATTCACGGCGTTTCGCCTTCGGCTTGCGCCGCAGGCTCCACTCTGTGAATTCTTTCTTCCTTTTCAAATCGGACCCGCTGCGCAGGGCTCCGATTTGATGAAGGGCGTTGGGTGCGTTTTCAACGCGCTTTCGACGTGGCCCGTTGGTCAAGTGGTTAAGACACCGCCCTTTCACGGCGGTAACATGGGTTCGAGTCCCGTACGGGTCACCAAAAAAGAGAGACGCAATGTCTCTCTTCATATGGAGGCGTAGCTCAGCTGGTTAGAGCGCCTGCTTCACACGCAGGAGGTCGATGGTTCGAGTCCATTCGTCTCCACCAAACGAGGGATGTCCGAACGGATATCCCTCGTTTTAGTATGATTTAACTGAATCAAAGCGTCAAAAACCTCCCACCTGCATAGCAGGTGGGAGGTTTTTGATTTTACCAAATATCCCGGAAGAAACTCCAGGGGTCGATCATGGTTCCATTTTGCTGGGACTGGCTTTGCTGTACAGCCTGGCCATCGTTTTGCGCGATGGCGGGCTGGGTCTGCTGTCCGACAGTGAGCGTACGTTCCAAGGTCTCGCCTTGACGATAGATGGTAAGGGTCAGTTCGTCATCTACCTCGCAATTTTTGATAAAGCTGACCAGTGCGTCACTGCTGTCGATGGTGTCGCCGTTGACGGCGGTGATAATATCGTTGGCTTCTACGCCGGCTTTTTCAGCGGGGCCATCTTCTGTCACGGACGCAACCGACGCACCTTTCGGCAGACCGTAAGCCTGGGATTCTTCGCTTACATCCCGAACGGTCACGCCGATGTAGGGCTTGGAGATGTAGCCGTTTTCAATGATGCTCTCCACGATGGAACGCACCTGGTTGATGGGGATGGCGAAGCCGATGCTTTCAATGGACGCCTGGGCGGAGTTGCCGTTGTTGGAATACTTTGCGTTGGTGATGCCGACGACCTCGCCGTAGAGATTGAACAGCGCGCCGCCGGAGTTGCCGGAATTGATGGCACAGTCTGTTTGGATCAGGTCCATGGTGATGCGGTTTTGCCCGTTATTGGACGAAAGGGTCACTTCCCGGTTCAGGGCGCTGACGCTGCCTTTCGTCAGGGAAAAGGTGAACTCACCCAAGGGGTTGCCGATGGCGACCACGTCGTCGCCCACATTTAAGGTGTCGGAATTGCCCAGGACGACCGGCGTGAGGTCGGCGGCTTCGATCTTCAGCACCGCGATGTCGTTGTTGGGGTCGTAGCCAACCAGGGACGCGTCATATTCATCGCCGTTGAACAGCGCAACGGTGACGGAGGTGGCGCCCTCGATCACGTGGTAATTGGTGAGGATATAGCCGTCATCGGAGAAGATAAAACCGGACCCGGCGGCGGCGGACTCCACCGGAATGCCCCAGAAGTTGGTGGTCACGGCGGAGGTAGTGATACCCACGGTGGAGTTCACATTTGCGGCATATACCTCGCTGGCGGTCAGCAGGCGGCTGGTATCCACCTGGGAAACGTTGATGACGGTATTGGCATGACGGCCTTCCTGAATGGTGGAAGTATGGCTGCCGTCCGCCAGCTTTGCGCCGCCGAAGCCTGCCGCGCCTCCGACCAGTGCGGCGGATAGGAGAAAGGCAACGGCCCGTTTCCCGACGCCCTGTTTTTTCTCCGGCGCGGGGGAGGGGGTCTGCTTTATTTCAGGGGAAGCGTTACGTGCTTCGTACCAATTTTGTTCGTCATACATATCGGATCGTCTCCTTTTGTGTTTGTGACGCTATTGTACGGCACAATTCTGAATAAAACCCAACAAAACCGTGAAACATTTGTGAATTCTCGGCTCGGATTTTGAACAAACGTACATAGGATTTTACGCCCAGACAAGCCAGCAGAACAGGTACCCGGCTGTGACCGCGCAGAGGGTAAAGGGAACGCCGATGCGGAAAAAGTCCTTCCCCCCGACCTCGTAGCCCTCCCGGCGCAAAATGCCGATGCCCGCGATGTTGGCGGACGCACCGATGGGGGTCAGGTTGCCGCCCAAGGTAGCGCCGGTGAGCAGGCCGAAATACAGCACCGTGGGGTCGATGCCCAGGGATTGGGCGATGGAAGAGACCACAGGGAGCATAGTGGCGACATAGGGGATGTTGTCCACGAACGCGGAAATGATGACAGATCCCCATACGATGATGGTATACAATAAAAACAGATTATTCCCGCCCAGCCGCACGAACAAGGCGCTGATATCGTCGATGATGCCCGCGTTGGTTACGCCGGCGATGACGATGAACAATCCCGCCAGCAGCAGCAAGGTCTGGTAATCGATCTCGGAAAAAGCCTTTTTCACCGTGCCGGCGCCGCCGCTTTTCAGCAGGGAGCGGACCGCGCCCACGGCGAAGACCGCAAGGCAGATGATACCGTTGGTCACGGTGGGCTTATCGGGGATGAACGACGCGGCGATCAGGAGCACCACGGTCCCCAGCAGCAAAAGGGTGGGGAAGTAGTCCTGCACCTCGGTCCGGTCGTGGATCTCTACCGGCTCCCGCTGGTCCCGGAACAGGAACATGATGACGGGGATGGTCGCCACCGCGCCCAGTTCCACGGCCCAGAAGATGCTGGGTTTGCCGGCCATAAAGAAAAAGTCCAGGAAATCCATGTCTGCATAGCCTCCCAGCATGATGGAGGTGGTGTCGCCCACCAGGGTGGCGGCGCCCTGGAGATTGGAGGACACGGCGATGGAGATGATCATCGCCACCGGGGAAATGTCCAGTTTTTTTGCGATGGCGAGACCTACCGGCGCGATCATCAGCACAGTGGCCACATTATCGATGAACGCCGACACCACGCCGGCGAACAGGCTCATAGCGACTACGACCCACATCACGTTAGGCGTGACAGATAGGATACCCTCCGCCAGCCGGTTGGGCATTTTGGAATCGATGAACAAGGACACAGTCCCCATGGTGCCGGCCAGCATCATCAGAACATTCCAGTCGATGGTCCCTGCGGCGCTGCCCAAGGGTACGATACCGCTCAGCAGAAACAAGCCAGCGCTGCCCGACGCGACCCAGGGTCGGTATTTCGGCAGGGAAATCATCAATACATATGTAACCACAAACAGTGCCAACGCGTAGATTTTCAGCATAGCTTCGACCTCTTTTCAAAATAAAAAGACCTTTACCGCAGGGCTGACCCAGCGATAAAAGTCTCGTTACAAACTCTGTGAGTTTTGCCTGGCCCGGCCCCCGTGGGGCGTACTGACGAACCGTGCGACGCGGCGGACCGCGTGAACTACTCCCTTTTATGCGAGGGGTATTATATCGGAATCCCGGAGGATTGTCAACCATAACATAGCATGTCTGGGCGGAAAAAACGCTCGAATCAGGATAACAGTCATATTCGGCGGGCTGTCCCTCATAGACTTTATGCATATATGCTTTTGCTGCGCCAAAGCTGACAAATTATGCGGGGTGCAGGGCATATAATGCAACCATCAAAAGGAGGGCAACCGTGTGAAAAGATTGATCGCAGCGTTGGTAACAGGGCTTATGCTCGTGGGCCTGACGATCCCGGGAACTGCCAGCTATGAATCGAAAACAGACTATATGGAACTGATGATACAGGCCGTTATGAAGGGGGATACCGAAGCCGGGGCTGAAGCCGAGGCAGCGCGGAATGAAAAGATCAAGGCTTTAGGCCTGGATTATGACGAAGTCACATTTGATGACCTTCTGCTGTTGTCCCGGGTAATCTATCGGGAAGCTGGAAGCAACTGGTTGAGCGAGGAGTGGAAAATGAGTGTAGGGGAAGTTGTACTCAACCGGGTAGCGTCGGAGGAATTCCCGAACACGGTGCGGGAGGTAGTGATGCAGCCCGGGCAGTACGGCGGACTGACGAAAGAATTCAAGTATCTGCGTCCATCCCGGATCTGTGTGGAGATCGCCTTGCGCCTGCTGTCCGGCGAGCGGATTTTGGATGAACCGTCGGTGGTGTTCCAGTCCAACGGGCATCTGGGCAGCGGCGTATACAAGAAGCTGGTGGATGACCAACTGGGCGTGACCTACCTGTGTTATTCCAGCCACCCGGAACTGTACTGAAAAACGGCCGTCCGCATTCGCGGACGGCCGTTTGCTGTTTATAAAATATCCTCGAAGATGGATTCCGGGCTTGGCTCCAGCAAAGAGGGATTACGCACCAGGTCTTTCATGTAACCGAACGCTTCCGTAAAGTAGTGCGCGTCGGCGATGCGGTTGTCGTACACTGCCCGGAAGTTCAGTACCTGGCGGTTTTGCGTCTGCCCGGTGGACAAAGCCAGGGACATGGACAGGTTCCCGAAATTCCCCAGGCTGAGATAGGACGGCCGCACCCCCTGACCGGGCAGGGAGCACACGGACAGCGAGCCGTGGTACGGGCTGTCCGCCATGAGCTGTTGGGGCATCCGGCCGAAGTAGTCCATCACCCGAATGGCCCAGAACGCCAGCTGCACCATAGGCCGGGGCAGTTTCAGCACGGTCTCGGAAAACGGTGCCTTGCCCACATAGGTCTCGCCGGCTTTCATCTGCTGCACGGCGCTGCCGATCTTCCGGTATACGTCATAGATATTGTCCGTCGGCTCGAAAAAGATTTTCACATACCGTCCGCTGCGGCGGTTAGACTCAGTCCGCGCGGCGCTGATGACAACGGTGATGTCATTTCTGGCATAGACCCGCTGGCCGGACACGAACCGGTTGATGGCGGGCATGGCGGACACCGTGCGCACATAGGCGGCAATGAGCACATGCAGCAGGTTGAGATTGGAAAACTCACCCTTGGCGTGTTCCATGATCCACAGTTCCGCGGCGGTGATATCTACGGCGTCCTCATAAAAATTGGAGGCTTCGCTGCGCCGGCGGATAAAAAAGGGTGTATATTGATCTGCCAGCGGCAGATTTCGAATTTGCCGTCCGTCCCGGCGGTCGCCGGTCCTGCGGTTGGTATCTTGCTTCATAACGCATTCTCCAATGAATAAAGTGCATGATTTTGTCAATTTGTCACAAGTAGTTTCTATTCTACAATATTTTCCCACCAAACGCAAGGGGAAATCCCCGGCGGTCCGAAAAAACCGTGACCGTGCAAAGTTACTAATTCCCCAGGGGCTTTTCAGGGGAAATGCACAAAGGGGTTCTGTTTATCAAATATCAAACAAAAATTACAAAAAATTATGCACCATTTGCAACAATTTTGACAAACTTACTGGCTGATTTTTCTTGCAATGGCAGCAAGTTTACGATATACTTTCTTATTGTAAATAGCAATATTTATATGAATACCTGTCGAAACAGGCGGGAGGTGTGTCAATGTCATTTGAAGCTATCAATGTGATCACCCAGGCAGAAGAGACTGCCAAACAGGGTCATGCGCAGGCGCTGGCGGATGCCAAGGCAGCACAGGCGGCGGCGGAAGCGGCCGGCAAGGCGGCTGTGGAGGAAGCGGCGGCCAAAGCCCGGCAGGAAGTGCATGACAAGCAAGTTCAGACGGACGCCAAGGCTGTGGCCGCGGCCGAAGCGCTGGCCGGAGAGACCGAACAGCAGGCCGCGAAGCTGCGGCAGGCCGCGGAGGGCCGGCTGGACAAAGCGGCGTCACTGATCGTGGAAAGGATTGTGAACGGCTAATGGCAATCGTAAAAATGAAAAAGCTGAAGCTGCTCGCGGCCTCTGCCCAACGGGAAGAGCTGCTGCGTGCGCTGATGCTTCTGGGCTGCGTGGAGGTCAGCGATCCTCCGGCGGAGGAAGCGGAGGAAACTCCGGGCCTTGGCCGGGTAGAGGCTGTGGACCTGCCCCGGCTCAGAACGGAGCATGCCGCGTGCGTCAACAGCATTGCGCTTTTGAACAAGTATGCTCCGGCAAAAACAGGACTGCTTACGCCGCTGCCGGCGGTCTCGGCGGAAGAATTGCTGGACGAGACCAAGCTGAACGCCGATTTGGAACTGGCCGACCGGATCATCGGACTGGATGACCGGATTCGCCGTCTCACGGCGGAAGAGAGCGCCAAGCGCACGGAAATCGAGGCGCTGACCCCCTGGAAAGGCCTGGACCTGCCTTTGGAGTGCTCCGGCACAAGCACCAGCGCGGTCGTGCTGGCGGCGATTCCGAAGTCTGTGGGTATGGATCAGGCGGCGGGACTTCTGGCGGAAGCGACAGAGCAGGCGGAGCTGTTTTTGGTCAGTTCCGACAAATCCATAAACTATGTAGCCCTGGTGTGCTACCGGGAGGATTTAGATGCCGCGCAGACGGCGCTGCGTCCCTTAGGTTTTGCCGGGGTGAGCCTGGGAGAGTTCCGGGGTACTGCGGCGGAGAACATCGCGGCTGCGGAGCAGGCGCTTGTGGACCTGGCGGCGGAGAAAGAACGCTGTGCCGCAGAGATTGCCGGACTGGCGGAAAACCGCGACGAGCTTGCGCTCCGGGCGGACACGCTTGCAACGAAGGTCTCCCGTGCGGAAGCGGAAGCCAAGCTGCAATGCACGGAAAGCGTTTCTGTGCTGGAAGGCTGGATCCCTGCGGAAAAAGAAGCGGCTTTGGCGGCCTTGCTGGAGCGCTACGACTGCGCTTGGGATACAGAGGATCCCGTTGAGGCGGATTACTCCAGTGTTCCGGTGGAACTGAAAAACGGAAGAGTGACCCGTTCTTTGAATACAGTCACGAATATGTACAGCCTGCCAGCCTATAACGGCATGGATGCCAACCCTTGGATGACACCGTTTTTTATCCTGTTTTACGGCATGATGCTGGCGGACATGGGCTATGGCCTGCTGATGATTTTGGGCTGCGCCGTAGTGCTGAAGGTGAAGCGGCCGCGGAATCCCCAGTTCTTTGAGCTGTTTTTCTGGTGCGGCATCTCCGCGTTTATCTGGGGCGCCGTGACCGGCGGCTTCTTCGGGGACTTCATCCCCCAGCTGGCGAAGGTCATCAACCCCGCGTCGACGCTGAAGCTTCCGGCGTTGTTCGATCCCTTGAACGACGCGACTATGGTGCTCATCGGCGCGCTGGCGCTGGGCCTTGTCCAGATCTTCACCGGCATGGCCGCGAGCATCGTGATGAAAGTCAAGCGCGGCCAGGTCATGGACGCGCTGTGCAACGAGGTCACCTGGTACGTGGTGTTCATCCTGCTGGGCGGCGGTATCCTGCTGAATAAGCTTGTGCCCGCGCTCATCGCCATTTTGGTGCTGATCGTCCTGACCCAGGGCTACGGCAAGGAAGGCATTGTGGGCAAACTCATGGGCATCGGCGGCTCGCTGTATAACAACATTACCGGTTATTTCAGCGACATTTTGTCCTACTCCCGTTTGATGGCCCTGATGCTGGCCGGCGCTGTGACGGCGCAGGTGTTTAACCAGCTTGGCGCCATGACGGGGAACGTCATTACCTTTGTCCTCATTTCCCTGGTGGGCAACGCCATCAACTTCGGCCTGAACCTGCTGGGCTGCTACGTGCACGATATGCGTTTGCAGTGCCTGGAGTTCTTCGGCCGGTTCTATGAGGACGGCGGGAAGCGGTTTGCTCCCCTTCAGATGGAGACCAAATATTACGACATAGTAAAAGAGTAAAAAATTAAGGAGGAAAATAAAATGAGTTTTCTGGAAACAATCGGTGGTTTGGCGCTGGCTCTGCTGGGCGCCGGTCTGGCAGTGGGTATGAGCTGTGTTGGTTCCGCGAAGGGCACCGGCATTGCCGGTGAGGCCGGTACCGGCCTTTTGAGCGAGGATCCCAGCAAGTCTGGTAAGGTCATGGTTTTGCAGCTGCTCCCCGGTACCCAGGGCCTGTACGGCATGGTCGTCTGGTTCTTTGCCCTGACCAAGATTGGTATCATGGGCGGCACCGCTCCTTCCACCGTTGCTGAAGGCATGAACGTGTTCGTAGCCTGCCTGCCCATGGCCATCGGCGGTCTGCTGTCCGCCATTGCCCAGGGCCGTGTGGCTGCCGGCTCCATCAACATTCTGGCCAAGAAGCCCGACGACTGGTCCAAGGGCCTGATCCTCTGCGGTATCGTCGAGTTCTACGCCATCTTGTCTCTGCTGGCTTCCATGCTGATGCTCCTGCGGCTGTGATGATCGCTGAATAAGGCGGTACATAGCTATGAAAGGAATTGAAAAGATTACGGCCCGCATCGCGGCGGACGCCGAATCCGAAGTTTCTACCATCCGCGGGGAATCGGACCGGGTCGTCGCCGGGATCCGCGCCGAGTATGACAAAAAAGCGCAGGATACGTACGCTGCCATCCTCCGTGAGGGGGAGAAGGAAAACGAGCAGCGCGCCTCCCGCATCGACCGCACCGCCCAGCTTGACGCTAAGCGCACGGTGCTGTCCATGAAGCAGGAGATGGTCTCCCGGGCCTTTGCCCTGGCGGAAAAGAAAATTGCCCAGATGCCCGAGGCGGACTATGTCGCGTTTCTGGTGCATCAGGTAGAAAAAGCTGCGTCCACCGGGAAAGAGGAGATCATCCTCAACGCCGACGACAAGGCCAAATGCGGCGCGAAGCTGGTGGAAGCCGCCAACAAGGCGCTGGGCGCGAAAGGCGCGCTGACCCTGTCCGCCGAGACCCGGCCCATGACCGGCGGCTTTATCCTCAAGCAGGGCGATATTGAAGTGAACTGCACGGTGGATATGATGCTGGAACTCAGCCGGGGAACACTCGCCGCCCAGGTGGCGGAGGTGCTCTTTGAGGGCTGAAACACCGCCCAAGGGGCAGAATGAATCCCCGGCGAGGAGGTAAGGATTTGTCAAAAATAAAAGACAGGGACTACCTGGCACTTACCGCCATGCTGCGGGCCAGGGAAGCCAAAATGCTTGACCGCGACAAAATGGATCGGATGCTCTCGGCATCAAGCTACGCGGATGCCGCGAAGCTGCTGACGGACTGCGGATATGAAGACATGTCTGCAATGGATGCCAAGGGTGTGGACGAGGTTTTGAGCGCGCATAGAGCGGCGGTGTATGATGAGATCGTTCGTATGTCGCCCCAGCCGGAGCTGGTAGATGTGTTCCGGCTGAAATATGATTACCACAATGCCAAGGTCGTTGTGAAGGCCAAGGGAATGGCCGTGGACGGCGAGCACCTGTTCAGCGGCGTAGGCCGCGTGAGCGGGGAAGCCATCATCCACGCCATCGAGGAGGACGCGTACAGCGCGTTGCCGCCGGTTCTGGCGGCGGCTGTGCAGGAAGCGACCGCCGCCTTGGCCAAAACGGGCAATCCTCAGCAGGCGGAGTTCATTTTGGACGAAGCCTATTTCAAGGAACTCGGTGAGATTGCCGGCCGGGTGGGAAGCGCCTACCTGACGGGCTACGTAAAACTCCAGATCGACGCGGCGAACCTGCGTGCCGTTGTGCGCACCGTGCGGATGAACCGGGGCGTTGATTTCATGATGCAGGCGCTGATCCCTGGGGGCAATGTCTCCCCGGAACTGCTGGCCCAGGCCGCCGGCAGCGGCGACAGCCTGGCGGCGCTGTTCACGGCGACCACGCTACAAGAAGCGGCGGCGCTGGGAGCCGAAGCCGTAAAGGGCGGTTCCATGACGAAATTTGAGCTTGCCTGTGACAACGCGCTCACGGCGTATCTGGCCTCGGCCAAGCTGGTGAGCTTTGGCAATGAGCCGGTGGCGGAGTATCTTGGCATGGTGGAAACGGAGATCACCGCCATCCGCATGATCCTCTCCGGCCGTCTCGCGGGGATCGAACCCAGCGTGATTCGGGAAAGGCTGCGTGATATCAATGCTTAAAATTGCCGTAATAGGTGGGCGGGAGACCGTGATGGGCTTCAAGGCCCTGGGACTGGACGTGTTCCCGGTGTCCACCGCCGCGGAGACCAAGGATACTCTGCGGCGCCTGACCGCCCCTTCCGAGGACGAGTACGCCATCATCTACATGGAAGAGACCGTGGCGCTGGGCCTGGAAGCGGAGATCGATAAATATAAGGACAAACCGACGCCGGCGATCATCCTGATCCCCGGCCCCGAGGGTTCGCTGGGTCTGGGCCAGGCGGCGTTGAAAGCCGCGGTCGAGCGCGCAGTTGGCTCTGATATCCTTTAAGAAGGAAGGTTAATAAATGAGCGGAACGATTGTAAAAGTATCAGGCCCGCTTGTGGTCGCGAGCGGCATGACCGATGCAAACGTGTCGGACGTCGTTCGTGTCGGCGAGCAGCGCCTGCTTGGCGAGATCCTGAATATGACGGGGGACAACGCGTCGATCCAGGTATATGAGGAGACTTCCGGCATTGGCCCCGGCGCGAATGTAGAAGTAATGGGCTACCCGCTGTCTGTGGAGCTTGGGCCCGGTATGCTGGATAACATCTATGACGGCATCCAGCGCCCCTTGCCGGAAATCAAGGCCATCGCCGGCGATACCATTTCCAGAGGCACCGACGTGCCGGCCCTGAACCGCACCAAGAAATGGAACTTCGTCCCTGTGGCGAAAGCGGGCGACAAGGTACAGGCGGGCGACGTGCTGGGAACTGTCCAGGAGACCAGCGCCATTTTACACAAGATCATGGTCCCCAACGGCGTATCCGGCACGGTAGAGAAGATTGAAGCCGGTGAGTTCACGGTGGAACACACCATTGCCGTGGTAAAAACCGACAAAGGCGAGACCAAAGAACTGAATATGATCCAGCGTTGGCCCGTGCGTATTGCCCGGCCCTATAACCAGAAATTCATGCCTGCCCGCCCGATGAACTCCGGACAGCGTATCATCGACACACTGTTCCCCATCGCCAAGGGCGGCACCGCCGCGGTCCCCGGCCCCTTCGGCTCCGGCAAGACCGTGGTGCAGCACCAGCTTGCGAAGTGGTCCGACGTGGACATCGTAGTTTACATCGGCTGCGGCGAGCGCGGCAACGAGATGACCGACGTTCTGATGGAGTTCCCGGAACTGAAGGACCCCCGGAACGGCGAGCCTTTGATGAAGCGCACGGTACTGATCGCGAACACCTCCGACATGCCCGTGGCGGCCCGTGAGGCGTCCATCTATACCGGCATCACCATTGCCGAGTACTTCCGTGACATGGGCTACGACGTAGCCGTTCTGGCTGATTCCACTTCCCGCTGGGCTGAGGCTCTGCGTGAGATGTCCGGCCGTTTGGAAGAGATGCCCGGCGAAGAGGGCTACCCGGCCTACCTGGCCTCCCGCATCGCGCAGTTCTACGAGCGCGCGGGCTGTGTAGAGTGCCTGGGCAGCGACGGACGGCAGGGCAGTGTCACCGCCATCGGCGCGGTGTCGCCTCCGGGCGGCGATATTTCCGAGCCTGTCTCTCAGGCCACCATGCGTATCGTCAAGGTCTTCTGGGCGCTGGACTCCAATCTGGCCTACGCCCGCCACTTCCCGGCCATCAACTGGCTGACTTCCTACTCGCTGTACGTAGACACCCTGGAATCCTGGTACACCGAGCAGTTCGGCGAGAAGTACATGGAAAACCGCACCCAGACCATGAACATCCTGCAAAAGGAAGACGAACTGAACGAGATCGTCCGTCTGGTGGGTATCGACGCGCTGTCTCCCGAGGACCGCCTTACCATGGAGACTGCCAAGTCCATCCGTGAGGACTTCCTCCAGCAAAACGCTTTCGTAGACGAGGACGCGTACTCATCTTACGCCAAGCAGTTCAAATTGCTGGATACCATCCTGGTATTCGACGAACTGGCCCGCGCGGCGCTTACCCAGGGCGCGGATTTGAACGCCATGATCAAGATCCCCGCGAAAGAGAAGCTCGGCTACGCCAAGATGACCGCTCCCGAAGCCTTTGAAGCGGAATTTGCCCAGATCCAGGCTGACATGAAGACCCAGATCCAGGCTGTCATCGAGGGAGGGAACGAAGAATGATCAAAGAATATAAGACCATAAAAGAGATCGCCAGCCCCCTGATGATCGTGGAAGGCGTTGACGGCGTCACATACGACGAGCTGGCCGAGATCGAACTGCCCACCGGCGAGAAGCGCCGCTGCAAGGTGCTGGAAGTCGAGGGCGATAAAGCGGTCGTACAGCTGTTTGAATCTGCCCAGGGCATCAACCTGGCGGAATCCAAGGTCCGCTTCCTGGGCCACCCCCTGGAGCTGGCGGTGTCCGAAGATATGCTGGGCCGCGTGTTCAACGGCATGGGCCAGCCCATCGACGGCGGTCCTGACATCCTGGCCGAGGCCCATCTGGACATCAACGGCCTGCCCATGAACCCCGCCGCCCGGGCGTACCCCGCGGAATTCATCCAGACCGGTGTCTCCGCCATTGATGGCCTGAACACCCTGGTCCGCGGCCAGAAGCTGCCGATCTTCTCCGGTTCCGGCCTGCCCCACGCCCAGCTTGCGGCGCAGATCGCCCGCCAAGCCAAGGTCTTGGGCGATAACGAGACCTTCGCGGTGGTGTTTGCCGCCATCGGCATCACCTTTGAGGAATCCGAATTCTTCATTCAGGACTTCCGCCGCACCGGCGCCATCGACCGCACGGTGGTATTCTCCAACCTGGCCAACGACCCTGCGGTGGAGCGTATCGCCACGCCGCGTATGGCCCTGACCTGCGCGGAGTATCTCGCCTTTGAAAAGGGGATGCAGGTACTGGTCATCCTGACGGACATCACCAACTATGCCGAAGCTTTGCGTGAAGTCTCCGCGGCAAAGAAGGAAGTACCCGGCCGCCGCGGTTATCCCGGCTACCTGTACACCGACCTTGCCACCATGTACGAGCGCGCCGGCCGTCGCCAGGGCAAGAATGGCTCCATCACCATGATCCCCATTCTGACCATGCCGGAAGACGATAAGACGCACCCGATCCCCGACCTGACCGGCTACATCACCGAGGGCCAGATCATTCTGTCCCGCGAGTTGTACCGCAAGGGCTTGACGCCGCCCATCGACGTTCTGCCGTCCCTGAGCCGTCTGAAAGACAAGGGCATCGGCGAGGGCAAGACCCGTGAGGACCATTCCGGTACCATGAACCAGCTGTTTGCCGCCTATTCCCGCGGCAAGGACGCGAAAGAGCTCATGACCATTCTGGGCGAAGCCGCGCTGTCTGACGACGATAAGATGTTCGCGAAATTTGCCGATGCGTTCGAGCAACGTTATGTAAACCAGGGTAACACCACCGACCGCACCATCCAGGAGACGCTGGATCTGGGCTGGGAGCTGCTGAGCCTGTTGCCGAGAACGGAATTGAAGCGGATCAAGCCCGAGATGATCGAAAAGTACATGCCCACGAACTGAAGTGCATCATTCAACGCGATTTGAGGTGATTATATGGCAAATGCCGTAGTAACTCCGACCCGTATGGTGCTCAATCAGCAGAAGAAGCGGTTGAAAACGGCACGTAAGGGTCACAAGCTGATGAAGGACAAATGCGACGAACTGATGCGCCAATTCATGGACATTGTACGTTTGAACAAGGAACTTCGGATCAAGGTGGAACAAGGGCTGACGGCGGCGTTCGCGTCTTTGACGGTAGCGTCGGCGATCATGTCCCCGGAAATGCTGGAGCAGGCTTTGATGTATCCCCGCCAGAGCGTGGAACTTCAAACGAAGTATAAAAACATCATGAGCGTGAACGTACCCCAGTACACCTTCACCACGAAGAACAACGACCCCAGCGAGATCTACCCCTACGGCTTCGCGATGACCTCCGGCGAGTTGGACGACGCGCTGGACAAAATGGCCCGGGTGTTTGAAGATATGCTGGAGCTGGCCCAGGTGGAAAAGACCATGCAATTGCTGGCGGAGGAGATCGAAAAGACCCGCCGCCGGGTCAACGCTCTGGAGCACGTAATGATTCCCGAATTGGAGGGGAACATCAAGTATATCTCCATGAAACTGGAAGAAAACGACAATGCGACGAAGGTTCGTCTGCTGAAAGTGAAAGAAATGGTGCTGGAAAAGGCCCACGACTTCAAGTAAGCGCAAAAAATCCCCTCCCGAATGGGAGGGGATTTTGGTATATACAGCGGAAAGCTTCAGGCAGAAGCTTGCTTTCTCCGCATGACAGCCAAGTAAATTCCCAGGGAAAACACCGCGCCGCCCATCACGATAAACGCACCCCACAGCAGGTTCCAATAAGGCGCGGACGCATCAAACATCTTCCGCAGCAGTGCCTGCCAGACCTCCAACCCCGCGGCGATGGCAAACAGGTCAAACAGCACATAGCCGCCGCCCAGCAGGTAGGCCCATCGCCACCAGTAATTGCTGTGCAGATTCCGAAAGAACAGGACGATCCCCCACACGCAAAGCAGGGCAAGAAAGCCCATGAGCACGTAGTAAAAAACGCCTTTCCCGTCCATAACGCCCAGCCAAAACCGGGCATAAGCGTCCCGGTCCACGAGCGCCCAAATCCTGTGCAGGTGAAACAGCCCGAAAAATATGAAAACCCATGGCTCGACCGCCTCGATCCTCCTTGCCTCCATGCTTACCGCCACAAAACCTCAGCTCGCGGCCGCCAGGGGACATTCTGGTACGCCTCATCCGGCAGCCCGCACAGCAGCGCCGCAGCGCAATGGTACCCCTCCGGGATACCGACGCTTTGCACCAATTCCGGCAGCGCGGCGAGCAGCCGCTTCATATACCCGCCCCAGCAGGTGCCGATGCCGATGTGCTGCAAAACCAGTTCCAGCGTCGCGGCGGCGATCACGCCGTCGGTGTCCGCCCACTCGTTGCCGTCCGGTTCCAGCGCCAGAATAATGGCCGTGCAGCCGCAGGTGACGGAATTCCGGTTTTCCTTTTTCTGCTGGGCCACCACATCGGGCATCTGCCCCGACGCTTTGCACAGCTCAATGGCGGTCTGATACACCCCGTCGCACTTGTCTTTCCCATGCACCACCAGCCATCGCGTGGGCCGGAGATTTTTCGCGCTGGGCGCCCACTGGGCCATATCCAGCGCCCATTGCAGGTCCTCCTTATCCGGCGCTTCCGGCTTGAACCGGCGGATACTCCGGCGCATGGTGATAAGCTTCAGCACCGCGTCCTCCGGCGTGTCGATATATTCCTCGTAAGCGGGCACAGCGTCAAAATGAACGGCCTTTTGCGGACACATGGCCGTGCAGTGCATACATTGCAGGCACCGCCGCCCCTCATGCACCACCGGCGCGCCGTTTTCCATGGTGATGTGCCGGGTAGGGCAGGCCGCCGCGCAGGCGCCGCATTTGATACAGGATTCCGCGATGGTTATCATAAAAAATCAACTCCCTTATTTCCCCATTATAGAGGAAACAAGGGAGCTTTTCAAGTCATTTGCCGCTTGACGAAACCCTCGAAAGCGTCCGCGATGTCACAGCGGTCCGATTCCACCAAAATCGCGCTTTCCGCCCCATCGGGATGGATGCGCACATAAGCGTCCCCGTCGTCAAACACGATGCCGTCCGCGAAATCCGCGCCCAGCTCCATCATCACGGAGGTCACCGCCCGCATCACACCCGCCCGGTCGTCACAGCCGATGCGCCGCACCTGACCGCTGTTCCGGGCAGTCCCCGCTGCGCTTGGAGCGGAAACTTCCTCGGGCCGGTCGGAAATGCGGTATTTCCCGTCCAGCGCGTCCAGACAGCACTGATAATACGCCCGGGGCGTCCCGATATCGCACCAGTAGCCATCCATAGGCACGCCCTGAATTTCCTCGCCGTAAGCCAACAGGGCGGGGAACAGTTCTTTCCCGAAATCATAAGCCGTCCCATCCGGCACATAATCCATGGCGTGGGGCGTAATGACATAAACGCCCGTGTTGATGAGATTCGTGACGACCTGTTCCCAGGTAGGCTTTTCCGTAAAATGAATGATCCGCCCATTCTTATCGGACAAAGCCAGCCCATATTGCAGGGGTTCCGGATGGGGATACAGCGCGATACTCACCGCCGGACGGGCCGCCCGGTGCTCTTCCAGAAAATAGGACAGGTCGAAATCACAGGCCGCGTCCCCGCTGATGACGAGAAAATCATCCCCCTGCCAGAACTCCCGGCATTTTTTCACGCCCCCGGCGGTGCCCAGCGGTTCGGTCTCATAAGAATAGGTCAGCCGCACACCAAAGCCGCCGCCGTTGCCGAAGTAATCGGTAATGGGCTTGGGATTGTATTTCAAAGTGGCGCAAATATCCGTGATGCCGTGGTCCCGAAGCAGCTCAATGATCCGGGCCATCATGGGTTTGCCCAGCACGGGCGCCATAGGCTTGGGCAGCGCACCGGTAACGGGCTTAAGCCGTTTTCCCTCGCCGCCGGCCAGTATGATCGCTTTCAAACATATCATCTCCAATGCGTGTTGGAGATAGTATCTGCATGTTTTCCGGGAAAAATGCGCACATTGTATGGATTTCCGGTTGTAATTTCCGCCGGGATTTGCTATAATATTTCTCTATATTGGAGTATTATGGTTTTCTGTTTTCGGAGGACTGGAAATGTTTACAAAATTCAGCAGCATAAGTCTGAAAAGCCCGAAGCTGTATTTGATCTGCATGGCGGCGTTCATCATAGGGGCGCTGGTGACGGGGGAATACTACCTGGCCGCGGGTGAAGGCGTGGTTCTGGTGGTATTGCTGGTCTACGCCGCGATCGAGAGCCGGCGGGGGCAAAAAGAACTGATGAAGATGCTGGAATCCGTTACATATACCGCGGATACGGCCCGGAATAATACCCTGACGAACTTCCCGCTGCCCATGGCGGTGTTCCGCATCAAGGACACGAAGCTGATCTGGGCGAACCAGATGTTTTTCGATACCTGCGGACAGTCCGGGTTCAAGTATGACCGTTCCATCGCGGAGTACGTCCCGGGCTTTAACGGCAAGTGGCTGCTGGAGGGGAAGACCCAGTACCCCGGCCTGCTGGAATTCAACGGCCGCCGGTTCCGCATCCACGGGAACGTGGCCACGACGGATAAGGACGAGCAAAACGGCGACTACATGGGCATCACCTATTGGGTGGACGTGACGGAGTACGACAAGCTCCGGGAGGAATTCGCCCTGTCCAAGCCGGCGGCGGCCATCATCGTGGTGGATAATTACGACGAACTGATGAAAAACCAGTCCGACCTGATCCGGGGCGAGATGCGTCAGGCCATTGAGGAGCGTGTTGCCGGCTGGTGTGCGGAAAAGGACGGCTTATTCCAGCGTTTTGACAAGGACCGGTACCTGTTTGTATTCGAGGAACGGTACATGCCGGTGGTGGTAGAGGACAAATTCTCCATCCTGGAGAGCATCCACGAGGTGGTGAACCCCGTGGGCATCCACGCCAGCGTAAGCATCGGCCTGGGCCGGGATGGCAGCGGCCTGAAGGAAAATTACGGCTTCGCGAACCTGGGCCTTGACATGGCCCTATCCCGGGGCGGGGACCAGGCGGTCATTAAGAACCATTTCAATTTTGAGTTTTTCGGCGGCCGGGGCAGTGCCATGGAAAGCCGCACCAAGGTAAAATCCCGTGTCATGGCCAACGCGCTGCAAAAGCTGATCGTGGATTCCAGCATGGTGCTGGTCATGGGCCACAAATTCGCGGACCTGGACGCGGTAGGCGCGGCCATCGGCATATGCTGTGCGGCCCGGGAAAAGGGCGTAAAGACCCACATCGTGCTGGACAAGAGCGAATGCCCGGCGCTGCCTCTGGTAGAAAAGCTGGAAAATTCCGACCAGGATATTTTTAAGACCCTGTTCATCACCGAGCGGGAAGCCATGATCAAGGCGGATTCCCGGACCCTCTTGGTGGTCGTGGACACCAACCGCCCCGACCAGGTGCAAAGCGAACCGCTGCTGCAAGCCTGCAACCGGGTGGCGGTGATCGACCATCACCGCCGGAGCGCCAGCTATATCGAGGACGCGGTGCTGACCTTCCTGGAACCCAGCGCATCATCCGCCAGCGAACTGCTGTCGGAAATCTTGCAGGAGCTGGTGCCCACGGACGCCATCACCAAGCTGGAAGCGGAAGCTCTGCTGTCCGGCATCGTGCTGGACACGAAGAACTTCACCCTCCGCACCGGCGAGCGCACCTTTGAGGCCGCGGCGTTCCTGCGCCGGGTGGGCGCGGATACCACAGTGGTCAAGCGCCTATTGCAAAACAACATGGAAAGCAACGTACAGAAATACGGCATCATGCAGTGCGCCAAGAACTACCGGGGCGTCATCATCGCCGCGCCGGAACAGCCCCAGGACCGCATCGTGTCGGCCCAGGCGGCGGACGAACTGCTGAACATCGCCGGGGCGGAAGCGTCGGTGGTGATCTACCCCACCAAGGACGGGAACGTCTTCGCCTCGGCCCGCTCCATCGGGGACGTAAACGTGCAGCTGATTATGGAAAAGCTTGGCGGCGGCGGCAACCGGGCCGCGGCCGCGGCGCAGATGGAGGGCATCTCCATGGAAGATGCCGTGGCGAAGCTGAAACAAAGCATCGACGAATACCTGGACGAATAACAGAAAGGATCAAAGCATATGAAAGTCATTTTTCTGGAAGATGTAAAAGGCAAGGGCAAAAAAGGCGAAATGAAGGACGTGTCCGACGGCTACGCCCGGAACTTCCTGCTGCCCAAAAAGCTGGCCAAGGAAGCCACGCCGGACAATCTGAACACGTTTAAATTACAGGAAAAAGCCCGCCTGGCCCAGATTGAGAGGGAAAAGGCGGAAGCGAACGAAAATGTCAAGCGCTTAGAGAGCATGGTGGTGAAAATCACTGCCAAGGCTGGGGCCAACGGCCGTCTGTTCGGCGCAGTGACCAGCAAGGAGATCAGCGACGCGCTGGAAGCCCAGCACGGCATGGTCATCGAGAAAAACAAGATCGTACTGGCGGAGCCGATCAAGAGCTACGGCAGCTACGAGGTAAAATGCAAATTCGGCTATGAGATCTCCGGCACCATCCACGTGCAGGTGGTCGAGTGAATCTGACGCTGGGTTAAGGTACACACTATGGAAGAACTATTAGGCCGCCAGCCGCCCCACAGCGCCCAGGCGGAGCAGGCCATCATCGGCTCCATGCTCATCGACCCCCGCTGTATCCCGGACGTGATGGAAAAGGTCTCCGGGGAAGATTTCTTCCTCACGGCGAACCGGAACATTTTTGAAACGATCTTCCACATGTTCTCATACAGCCAGACCGTAGACCCCATCACCGTCATCAACGAGATGCGGGTGCGGGGGACCTACCGGGAAAACGAGACGGAGCGCTATGTCCGGGAAGTGATGCAGGCCACGCCCACGGCGGCGAACGTGCTGGAATACTGCGCCATCGTGCGGGACAAGTCCCTGCTGCGCAGCCTTGGGGACGTGGCGGAGGAAGTGACCGGCATGGTCTACGAGGGTGCCGGGGACGCGGATGCCCTGCTGGAAATGGCGGAGCGGAAAATTTACGCGTTGCGCCAGGGCCGGAACATCACGGGCCTGCTGCCCATCTCCCAGGTGGTAAACTCCGCCTACGAGCAGATCCAGGCGGCGGCGGAGAGTCAAAACGCCATCCCGGGCCTGTCCACGGGCCTGCCGGACATCGACAAGCGCATCCTGGGCTTGAACGACGGGGAACTGATCTTCATCGCCGCCCGCCCGGGCATGGGCAAAACCAGCATCGCCCTGAACATCGCCTTGAACGTAGGCAAGCACTCCGGCAAGGCTGTGGCGATCTTCTCCCTGGAAATGACCCGGGAACAGATCGTGACCCGTATGCTGGCCTATGAAGGCCTGGTCAACGGTAAAAAACTCATCACCGGCAATCTGACGGAGGAGGATTGGCGGCGCATCGGCACGGCCGCGTCCACCATCAGCCAGACGGACATGTACGTGGACGACAACCCAGTGCTGACGGTCACGGACATGAACGCCGCCTGCCGCCGCATTGAAAATCTGGGCCTGGTGGTCATCGACTACCTCCAGCTCATGACCTCCGCCGGCGGAAAAAGCCGCTATTCCAGCGAGAGCCGCACCCAGGTGGTCAGCGACATCAGCCGGATGCTGAAAATCATGGCCAAGGAACTGAACGTCCCGGTGGTGTGCCTGTCCCAGCTCTCCCGCGCCAGCGAGACCCGGCAGGACAAGCGCCCCCAGCTGTCCGACCTGCGGGAATCCGGCTCCATCGAGCAGGACGCGGACGTGGTCATCGGCTTGTACCGGGACGGCTATTATAACCAGGAATGCGAAAACCCGAACCTGGCGGAAGCCATCATCCTGAAAAACCGAAAAGGCGAGGTTGGCATGGTCAACCTGACCTGGCTGCCGGAATACACGGCCTTTGCCCAATACGAAGGGCGCTACGACGATGACTATTGAGTTCATCGACCGGCACAACATGCTCCCGCCCGGCACGAAAGTGCTGGCGGCCCTGTCCGGCGGCAAGGATTCGGTCTATTTACTGCGCCGCTTGCTGGACCTGGCCCCGGAGCGGGACCTGACCGTCCAGGCGGCCCACCTGAACCACCGGCTGCGCGGCGCGGAATCCGACCGGGACGAACAGTTCGTGCGGGACTTGTGCGCGTCCTGGAACGTCCCGTTGCACATCGGGGCTGCCGACGTACCCGCCTACGCGGCGGAACACGGCATGGGCGTGGAGGAAGCGGCCCGTGCGCTGCGGTACGCTTTTTTAGAGAGCGTGCGGCAGGACGCGGGCTGCGACGTGATCGCCACGGCCCACCAGGCGGAGGACCAAACAGAGACCATGCTCCTGAATTTGGCCCGGGGCGCCGGAGCGCGGGGCCTCGCGGGCATCCCGCCGGTGCGCGGGCATATCATCCGCCCGATTTTGAACATTTCCCAAGAAGAGATTTTGCGTGACCTGTCCGCCCGCGGCATCGCCTACGTAGAGGACAGCAGCAACCGGGACGACCGCTTCAGCCGCAACCGCCTGCGCCATCAGGCGCTCCCGGCGCTGGCGTCGGTGAACCCCCGGTTCGCCGTCCACGCGGCGGCAGCGGCGGAGACCCTGCGGGAAGACGACGCATACTTGCAAGCCCAGGCGGACGCGTTTTTGCGCGCCCATTACCGGGACGCATCCCTGCCCGCGGCAGAGCTCGCGGCGCTGCCGCGCCCCATCGGAACCCGGGTCCTGCGCGCCCTGTGCGGCCCGGCGCTGGACCGGGCCCATACAGAGCAACTCCTGCGCCTGTGCGCCCAGACCCAGCGCCGGAGCATCGACATCCCCGGACAAACTGTCCACTATGACCAGGGCCGATTGTGGTTCGGCCCGGCTGGCGGCGCGCCCATCATTCCTACGCCCCTCACCCCTCCCGGCGGAAGCTGCCTTGCCGGCGACTACCGCATTTCCTGGGAAATGCTCCAGTGCGGGGACGAAATTCACAATTCATTCAACACTTTTGACCTAAACCGTGAGAAAATAAACGGAACGGTCTACGTCACGGAAAAGCGGGACGGCGACCGGATCCGCCTTGCGGGGCGGAATTGCACCAAAACCCTGAAAGCATTGTTCCAGGAGAGGAAACTCACCCAGCGCCAGCGGCGGACGCAGCCGGTGCTGCGGGACGACGCGGGCGTGCTGGCGGTCCCGGGCTTCGGCATAGCGGAACGCTGCCTGCCGGAACCCGGCGCGGCGGTCATCCGGGTCTCCTGGAAAGAATATAAAGAGATAGGCGGGTAAAAATGAGCATGATAAACGATATTGAACGGGTCCTGTTTTCCCAGCAGGAACTGCAAAGCAAGGTCACCGAACTGGGCGCGCGGATCACGGAGGACTACGCAGGGAAAGAGCCCATTTTCGTAGGGGTCTTAAAAGGCTGCTTCGTATTCATGGCGGACCTGATGCGGGCGGTGAACCTGCCCTGCCAGATCGACTTCATGGCGGTGTCGTCCTATGGAAAAGGCACGACGTCCTCCGGGGAAGTGCAGATCACCAAGGACTTAAGCTACGATATCGCGGGCCGGGACGTCATCATCGTGGAAGACATCCTGGACAGCGGCGTGACCCTGAATTACCTGATCGGCTATCTCAAGCACCGCAACCCCCGTTCCGTACGGATCGTGACCTTGTTTGACAAGCCCTCCCGCCGGAAAGCGCCGGTGAAAGCGGACTACTACGGCTACGAGGTGCCGGACGCGTTTATTGTGGGCTACGGTCTGGACTATGCGGAAAAATACCGGAACCTGCCGTACATCGGCATATTAAAGCCGGAGATCTATGAATAAACCCTGGGCAATGACCCCGGAAAAGGAAGTGAACGCTTGATGGATCCAAAAAACAAACGCACAAGGGACGTTGCCTTTTACGTGCTGATCCTGGTGATCCTGCTGGCGGCGGTCTATACGTGGACGAGCGCCAGCAACGTGAGCACCCAATACCAGTTCAGTGACATCGTGGACCTGTTCCAGCAGGAAAAGGTAGAATCCTTCGTAGTAGAGGGGAGCAACCTGCTGCTGGAGCTGCGGGATTCCGACGAGACGGTAGAGTACGAGCTGTACGACGTAGACCTGTTCAATGAGAAGCTCGGCCCCGTGATCGATGCGCAGAAGGCCCGGGGCATTTTGACGGAGTACGACTACCGGGTCGGCTTCGTGATGCCGTTTTGGATGAGTATGCTGCCGTACCTGCTGCTGGTGGCGCTCATGCTGGGCGTGACGTATATGATGATGAACAAAGCCGGCGGCGGCGCGCCCGGCGTTGGGAAATTCGGCAAAGCCCGGACCCGCGTGGGAGTAGACGGCGCGAAGCGCGTGACCTTCGCGGACGTAGCCGGGGCGGATGAGGAAAAAGCCGAGTTAGAGGAACTGGTAGACTTCCTGAAAAATCCCCGGGACTTCGCGGAAGTGGGCGCCCGGATCCCGAAAGGCGTACTGCTGGTAGGCCCTCCGGGCACCGGCAAAACCCTGCTGGCCCGTGCCGTGGCCGGGGAAGCCAACGTGCAGTTCCTGTCCATTTCCGGCTCCGATTTCGTGGAGCTGTATGTCGGTGTGGGCGCGTCCCGCGTCCGTGACCTGTTCGAGCAGGCGAAGAAAGTAGCCCCCTGCATCATCTTCATCGACGAGATCGACGCGGTTGGCCGTCAGCGCGGCAGCGGCTTAGGCGGCGGCCACGACGAGCGCGAGCAGACCCTGAACCAGCTTCTGGTAGAGATGGACGGCTTTGAAAACAACTCCGGTGTCATCGTCATGGCGGCCACGAACCGGGCAGACATCCTGGACAACGCCCTGCTGCGTCCCGGCCGTTTCGACCGGCGCATCTACGTGGGCGTGCCCGACGTGGTAGGCCGGGAAGCCATCCTGAAAGTCCACGCCCGGGGCAAGCCCCTTGGCGACGACGTAGACCTGAAAAACATCGCCCGGGGCACGCCGGGCTTCACCGGCGCGGACCTGGAAAACCTGCTGAACGAAGCCGCGCTCCTGGCAGTCCGCCGGAAGCGGAAGTTCATCATGCAGGAGGACATCGACGAGGCGATCTTAAAGGTAGAGATGGGTCCGGAAAAGAAAAGCCGGGTGATCTCCGAGAAGGAGCGCCGCCTCACGGCGTACCACGAAGCGGGCCACGCCATCGCGGGCCGCTACCTGCCCAACACGGACCCGGTGCACTATATCACCATCATCCCCCGTGGCGGCGCGGGCGGCTTCACCCTGTTCCGCCCGGACGAGGATAAATCCTTCACGTCCAAAAGCGAGATGTTTGAAAACATCGTCATGGCCCTGGGCGGCCGGGTATCGGAATCCCTGTTTCTGGACGACATCTCCACCGGCGCGTCCGGGGACATCCAGCACGCCAGCCAGATCGCCCGGAGCATGGTGACGGTCTACGGCATGAGCGACCGGCTTGGCCCCATCAGCTACGATTCCTCCGAGCACAGCATTTTCATCGGCCGTGACTTCGGCCAGACCAAGAGCTATTCCGAAGAGACCGCGGCGATCATCGACGAAGAGGTCAAGAAGATATTCGACGAGGCCTACGCCCGCTGCGAATCGATTTTGAAAGAGCACGAAGCCGAACTGCGCATGGTAGCGGATTACCTCCTGGTCCATGAGAACATGGAGGGCGAGGACTTTGCCTACATCTGCGAGCACAAGCAGTTGCCGGTAAAGCAGGACGGCACCATCGAGCCTGCCGCGAAGCGCATTTCCCTGTTCGAGGGCGTGGATGCCCCGCAGGAAGAGCCGAAACCGGAAGAATAAGATCGCAAAGGGGCAGCATTTGCCCCTTTGCCGTGCTGTAAGGAGAGAGAAAAGAGAATGAAATTAGGAATCGTCGGCTTGCCCAATGTGGGGAAGTCCACTTTATTCAACGCCATCACCAACGCCGGGGCGGAATCGGCCAATTACCCCTTTTGCACCATCGAGCCAAACGTAGGCATGGTAAGCGTGCCGGACGCGCGGCTGGACTATTTAGCGGACATGTACCAGCCCAAAAAACTGATGCCCGCGGTGATTGAATTTGTGGATATTGCGGGCCTGGTGAAAGGCGCTTCCAAGGGCGAGGGATTGGGCAATAAGTTTTTGGACAACATCCGCTCCACAGACGCCATCGTCCATGTGGTGCGCTGCTTTGACGACGAAAATGTCATCCACGTGGACGGCTCCACGGACCCCCGGCGGGACATTGAGACCATCGACCTGGAACTCATCATGTCCGACGCGGAAATGGTAGAGCGCCGCATCGACAAGGCGAACAAAGCGGCCAAGGGCGGGGACAAGAAATTTGCCCACGAAGCCGAGGTTTTTCAAGGCCTGTTGGACCATTTGAACAACGGAAGATCCGCCCGCAGCTACGACTGCGGCGAAGACGATCTGGACCTCATCCGTACCAGCGATTTGCTGACTTTGAAGCCCATCATTTTCGCCGCGAATATGGACGAAGCCGGCGTTGTGGACTATGAAAACAACGCGTATTACCAGACGGTAAAGTCCATCGCGGACGGGGAAAACGCCCAGGTTTTGCCCATTTGCGCCCGCATCGAGGAAGAACTCGCGGCGCTGGACAGCGAGGAACAGGCCATGTTTTTGGAAGAACTCGGCATGACGGAATCCGGCCTGGACCGCATGATCCAATGCTCTTACACACTGCTGGGGCTGATCAGCTTCTTGACCTGCGGGCCTGATGAATGCAGGGCTTGGACCATCCGGCGGGGAACCAAGGCTCCCCAGGCGGCGGGGAAAATCCATACCGATTTTGAACGGGGTTTTATCCGGGCGGAGATCGTCGCGTTTGACGATTTGAAGGCTTGCGGGTCCATGAACGCCGCGAAGGAAAAAGGGCTGGTTCGGTCCGAGGGAAAAGAGTACATCATGCAGGACGGCGATGTGACGCTGTTTCGATTTAATGTGTAATGGGAAATGAAAAACCGCCTCTCTTGGAGCGGCGGTTTTTTGTTATGGATAGGTCCGAAATCGTACTGAAAACGTGGGGATTGGTCCGAAATCGTACTTTGCAGCGTCGCATTAGTCCGAAATCGTACTCGCCGCGGCGCGGGGTTACTTTAAGTCCTGTTCGGACAGCCAGGTTAAGAGACTTTTCGCTAAGGCGAGGTGCTTTTCGTCCATGGGGCGGAGCAGCTCCGCGACGTTTTTCCATTCGTCATTTTCATACTGGGCCGCGCCGACTAAAAATTCGTCCGGCGTGGTGTCCAGCGCGAGGGCTAAACGCATGATGACTTCCAGAGAGGGGATGGACTTTGAACGCTCAATGACAGACAAATATTTATCGCCGATATCCGCGGCTTCTTCAACTTGTGCTTGCGTTAATCCAAGATATTTTCTGCGCTTAGCAATTCGTTTGCCAATCAATTTGTAATCTGGTTTCATAAGCCACCTCCATAACTTTAGGATATGGAGAAATCCAGAAAACAAAACATAGGTCAAAGTTGAAATACGTGTTGACATATTATAAATTCGTATTTATAATTGAATTATCAACTTGAAAGAGGAATTCTAATTATGTTTGAAAGTGATGATAACATTTATAAAACACTTTATTATTTCCTGTTCAATTCCATGAGCGAGGCGCTGGAGAAAATGTACCAGCAGGATTTTTCCAACGCGGGGCTGCATCTGCAATTGGCCCAGCGGAAAGCGGAGGAAATGTATATGCTATGGGAGGACGAGCAGGAAAAGAAATGAGTCTTGACTTTTTTTCCGCGGGGTGCTATATTGCTGTTGTCAAACCGGCTTTGACGGAGACGGACGCGCACGAAACGGGCAGAGAGGGGCACGCTTGCTGAAAGTGTCCTGCGGGGAATGCGCAGTCTACCGCTCCCGAGCCGCCTGTGAGGAACAGGACGGGTCCGCCCGTTACAGCGGTCACGAGCGGCGGTTTTACAAAACCGCAAGCAGGGTGGAACCGTGGAGTATATTTTGCTTCACCCCTGACATACTCAGGGGTGAAGCATTTTGTTTTTGCCCCGTTACATCACAGGAGGGAAAAATTATGTCCGAAGAAAATCAGTTCAGCTTTGAAAACAAGGAGTACCGGGATACTTACCGCCACTCCGCAAGCCATGTGCTGGCCCAGGCCATTAAACGGCTGTACCCGGACGCGAAGCTGGCCATCGGGCCGGCCATCGACGATGGGTTTTACTATGATATCGACTGCGAGACGACCTTTACCCCGGAGACCTTGGAGCAGTTGGAAGCCGAAATGCGGAAAATCTGCAAGGAAAAGCTGAAAATCGAGCGGTTTGAACTGCCCCGGGCGGAGGCGCTGAAGCTCATGGAAGAACAGGGCGAGCCGTATAAGGTGGAACTCATCAACGACCTGCCGGAAGACGCTGTCATCAGCTTTTACAAGCAGGGCGAGTTTACCGACCTGTGCGCCGGGCCGCATTTGGATTCTACGGGGCGCATCAAGGGCAACGGCATTAAGTTGATGAATGTCACCGGCGCGTACTGGCGGGGCGATTCCAATAAGAAGATGCTCCAGCGGATCTATGGGACTTGCTTCCCCAATAAGACGGAGTTGGAAGCGTACCTCAATATGCTGGAAGAGGCCAAAAAGCGCGACCACCGGAAGCTGGGCAAGGAACTGGGGCTGTTTATGCTCCGGGACGAGGGACCCGGGTTCCCGTTCTTCCTGCCGAAAGGTATGGTGCTGAAAAATACTTTGATGGATTACTGGCGGCAGGTGCATAAGAAGTACGGGTATGTGGAAATCTCCACGCCGATTATGCTCAACCGGCAGCTTTGGGAGCGGTCCGGGCACTGGGACCACTATAAACAGAATATGTACACCACCGTCATCGACGATGTGGATTTTGCCATCAAGCCCATGAACTGCCCCGGCGGGATGCTGGTGTATGCCAGCGAGCCGCACTCTTACCGTGACCTGCCGCTGCGGGTGGGCGAGGTCGGTTTGGTCCACCGGCACGAGCTGTCCGGCGCGCTGCACGGGCTGTTCCGGGTGCGGTGCTTTAATCAGGACGATGCCCATGTGTTCATGACGCGGGAGCAGATGAAGGACGTCATTCAGGAGACTGTGCGGCTGTTTGACGAGGTGTATTCTACGTTCGGGCTGGAGTATGAGATCGAGCTGTCCACCATGCCGGAGGACCACATCGGCACCGTGGAGGAATGGGAGCGGAACCAGGATATTCTGAAAGACGCTATCACGGGAATGGGGAAGACCTTTGTGGTCAACGAGGGCGACGGCGCGTTTTACGGGCCGAAGCTGGACTTCCATTTGGCGGATTCTCTCGGACGGACCTGGCAGTGCGGCACCATTCAGCTGGATTCCCAGCTGCCGGAGCGGTTTGAACTGGAGTACACCGGCGAGGATGGGCAGAAGCACCGACCGGTGATGATCCACCGGGTGGTGCTGGGGTCTATCGAACGCTTCATCGGCGTGATTACCGAGCATTTCGCCGGGGCGTTCCCCACGTGGCTGGCACCGGTGCAGGTGAAAGTGCTGCCCATTACCGACCGGGTGAATGAATATGCCGAGAGCGTCGCGGCGAAGCTGGACGCGCTTGGCGTCCGGGTGGAGACCGATCTGCGCAATGAGAAGATCGGGTATAAGATCCGCGAGGCGCAGATGCAGAAAATCCCGTATATGCTCGTGGTGGGCGATAAGGAGGCCGAGGCGGGCAATTTGTCCGTGCGTACCCGGTCCGGCGGGGATAAGGGCGTGATGCCCTTTGATGCGTTCGCGGCGATGATTTTGAAAGAGATCGCGGAAAAGGCGAAGGAAGTATAATGCTGGAAATACCGGCATGATTTGTCTCGCATAACAAATTGGCTTCTTCAGACACTAACAAAAAGTGTGGAAGGAGCCTTTTTATGTCCAAAGAACGAAGAAAACTCTGCCTTGCGTTGGTGGTCGTGTTCACGGTGAACCTGCTGGTCATCGCCGTGGCGCAAAGTGTTGCGGCGCAGACTTATAAGAAGGGTTCCAGCGGTCAGACGGTGACGCAGATCCAGACCAAGCTGCGGGACTGGGGCTATTACTCCGGCGCGGTGGACGGGGTCTACGGGACCGGGACCGAGACCGCGGTGAAGAAATTCCAGAGGAAAAACGGGCTGGATCCGGATGGGAAGGTCGGGCCGGCGACACTGGCGGCGCTGGGGATCTCCGGCGAGACCGGGGCGGCTTCCGGTGATGTAGAACTGCTGGCAAGGCTCATTTCCGCGGAAGCACGGGGGGAGCCGTATGACGGGCAGGTGGCCGTGGGAGCAGTGGTGCTCAACCGGGTGCGGCATCCGTCGTTCCCCAACACCATGTCCGGGGTCATCTATCAGGCGGGGGCCTTTACCTGCTTGCAGGACGGGCAGTTTTATGAGCCTGTGGCCGACAGCGCCTATAAGGCCGCCCGGGCCGCTATGGCCGGGTCTGACCCCACGGGTGGGGCCATCTATTATTTTAATCCCGTTACCGCCACCAGTAAGTGGATCTGGTCAAGGCCGCTGATTATTACCATCGGGAAACATCGGTTCTGCTCTTGAGGAAAACCCCGCCGGAAGGCGGGGTTTTGTGCTGCAAATCGGCGGATCTGGTTACTCAATGGGCAGGCCGTGCTGCTTTAAGAAAGAGAGTTTGTCCCAATATCCCCGCTGGAACAGGATCTTTCCGTTGACTACATGGAAAAATCCGCAGCCGCGCAGACCGAGTGGGGCCCGCCATTCCAGGATGGCCCATTGGCCGTCCTCAAATATGTTTTCCACGATGCAGGTCATGCCGGCTTCGGCGAATTCCGCGGTGAACATCTCCCGGATCGCGTCGATCCCGACCACCGGGTCGTTCGCGACTTGATGGTTGACCGCAGCGTCGTGGTACAAGCTGACGATGGCGTCTGCATCGTGGCGGTTGAACGCGTCTACCCACGCGCACAGCACTTGCTTGGGAGTCGGCATTGGTGGTTCCTCCGGAGTTATGTTTTTGTTTAATTGTAGCATGGTTGGCGCGGGCTGTCAATCAGGCGTACGGGCGGCAAGGCCGTGAAAATGACTTGTTTTGCGCGCCGAACCATGGTATAATCGGCCCGGTCGATTGGAATGTGAGGAGCGTATGAGAACGATGAGTCAGCTAAACAAAAATTATTTGGGTTTTACCTTTTTGATCATGTTGATCTGCTGGGGGATATGCCTGGGATTTAGCTTCAGCGGAATTTCACTCAATGATAACAAATTGCTGTATGTGCCGTACCTGCTGGGCGGGTGGTCGCCTACGATCGCTTCCTATTTGTCGTTGAAGCGCAACGGGCAGGTCGCAGGCGTGAAGGACTGGTTAAAAAATATTTTTGATGTGAAGCACGGTGTCCTGTCCTACGTTGCGGTAGTGGTGATGGCGGTTTTGTTTATCGCGCCCCAATGCCTGATTTCGGGATTTGAAAGCGGCGCGCCTGTGTTCGCCATCATTTTTATGGTGCCTATGATGCTTGCGGGGGGCGGATTGGAAGAAGCCGGCTGGCGGTATGTGTTTCAGCCGGAATTGGAGAAAAAGTTTTCGTTCACGGTATCAACCATCATCGTCAGCTTTGTTTGGTGGCTGTGGCATCTGCCTTTGTTTTACATACAGGGAGTAGGCCAGTATGGGCATAATTATTTCGCGTTTGGGATCAATGTATTGGGATTGAGCTTTGCTTTGGCAAGTATCCGAAAAAATACGGGCAGCGTATGGCTTTGTGTACTGTTTCACTGCATTGTAAATTCGTTGTCGGGCATTTTCATCGTTAATGATAATATTTGGGGGAATGTCGCCGCCACAGCGGTTTTGATCTTATGCGCCTACGCTTTGGGAAAGGTCAATGACAAGCGGACGGTCTTGAAATAATGTCCTGTTTACCGGGCGGTCACGATGCAAAGGTGGCCGCCTGTTTTGTTGGGTTATGCGGGGAATTTGTGTTGCAAATCGGCGGATGGGATGCTATACTGTCTCCATCTATACAACAGAAGGTGGTATCATGAGCTATTGTTCCAAGTGCGGGTCCTATATCCCGGATTCGGCTTTGAAATGCCCGGCCTGCGGGAAATTGAAGATCGGCGCGGCGGAGTCCGCACAGCAGGCCGAACGGCAGGCCTGGCCGCAAAGCGGCGCGGAGAAGGCTCCGACACAAGGCGCGCAGACTTATCACTACGGCTATACCCAAAATGAACAGCGGACCAGCGGGGAATCCCGGCCGCGGCAGGAGCCCTACGCCCGCTATGAAACGGAAGCGCCCTTGGATCAGGATGTGGAGGATAATAAAATGCTCAGCGCCCTGGGCTATCTGGGGCCGATGGTGATACTTCCTTTGATTTTGAAGCCTAATTCTCCGTTTGTGCGCTTCCATGCTAACCAGTCCATTGCGCTGCTGCTGTTTTCGGTGCTGTGCTCTATCTGCGGGATTGTCCCGTTTTTCGGCTGGATGATCAGTACCTTCGGCTGGGTGTTCACATTGGTGAATGTGTTTAAGGGCTTCGGTAATGCCATGAGCGGAAAAATGAAAAAACTGCCCATTGTGGGAGATATCAAGATTTTGGGGAATCGGGGAGAATAAGACATGAAGCTGGTCACTTACAATTATAATGACGCGGTGCAGGTCGGCCTGATCGGGACGGACCCGGCGAAAGTCGTGCCCGCGAGCGTGCTGGGGTACCGGGCGGGGGATATGACCGCGCTGATCCGTGAGCTGGGCGGAGAGGTCCCGGCGAGTTTGCTGTCTAAAGTCGATGCGGCGGCGGGGGTCCCGTTCGCGGATTGCCGGCTGCTCGCACCCATCAAGCACCCGGAACAGGATGTGCTGTGCCTGGGCGTGAACTATCTGGAGCACCGGGACGAGACGGTGAAGTCCGATGTTGTCTATGACGCCAGCGGTACCAATACCATTTATTTCGGGAAGCGCGTGGACGCGGCGGTGGACCCGTTCGGGGAGATCGACAGCCATTCTGATCTTGTGGACAGTCTCGATTATGAGGTGGAACTGGCAGTCATTATCGGTAAGGACGCGAAGCATGTTCCCCTTGCTGCGGCCAAAGAGTATGTCTTTGGGTATACTATTTTAAATGATGTCAGTGCGCGCAACCTCCAGTCCCGGCATCAGCAGTGGTATTTCGGGAAGAGCCTGGATGGTTTTACCCCCATTGGGCCGTGGATCGTTACCCGGGATGAGCTGCCCTGGCTGCCGAAGGTGGGGATCCGGGCGTATCTCAATGGGGAGCTGCGGCAAAACAGCAATACCGAGTTGATGATTACCAATATTGATGTGGTGATCCATGAGTTGAGCCGGGGGATGACGCTTAAGGCGGGGACCATCATTGCTATGGGCACGCCCTCCGGCGTGGGTATGGGCTTTACCCCGGGAAAATATATGCGGCCCGGCGATGTGATCCGCTGCGAGATCGACGGGATCGGGGTGCTGGAAAATACCGTGCGGTAAGGCGGAAAGCGCTTCCTGTAAAAAATTGAATTTTTTGAGAAAAAATGCTTGACTTTACGCTGCGCTGGTGGTATAGTAACAAAGCTGTCCCGCGGGGCACGCCTTGAAGACAACAATCCTTTCAAAGAAATGAATTTTTCGTAAAAAATTGTTGACAAATACTTCGCGGCGGGTTATAATGTGGTTCCGCTGGTAACAGCGTGGGTGTACCTTGAAAATTAAACAATGTAAGAAAGCTTAAAAGCTTTTAAGCACCAGAAAAAGGGAACTTGAAAAGAATCGGAATGGAACGCCGGTTCTCTC
>JAAWQX010000034.1 GCA_022800755.1 Oscillospiraceae bacterium | reverse complement strand
TATCCGGCTTCTGCCAGCTCACGTTGAGCTTTGTGGATTCCTCGTTGACTCGCGTGACCTCCACGCTCGGCGCCGACGCCACCGACGGCGTCTCTACCAACGCCTGCTCGCTTTGCGTCGCGCCCGAACCCATGCCGTTGATTGCCGCTACCGTTGCGTTGTATACCGTCCCGTACCACAGGCCGTTTAACGTTATCTTATATTTCCCGTTCTCCGTCTCAAGGCTCGACGCGTTTACTGTGATGGAAATCGGTCCAACGCTCTCGTCCAATCCCTTGTCTTCTGTTACGTCAAATTTCTCTTCAGTTGCACTATTCGCCTTGCCAATAGGCTCCAATGTAATGACGTATCCAGTGATCGGGTTATTATTATAGGACGTATCCGGTGCATTCCAAAGGACTTCCGCCGTATCGTTGGGCAGCCCCTCATTTCGCGCTTCCACATCCTGCGGTGCCAGAGGCACACCCTTTGTCACGATGGGGCTTGGCAGCGCAGTTGCCGGACTACCCGCACCTTTTGCGTTCTTGGCCGCCACCGTAAACGTACCAGCCTTATTGGATATCAATCCTGTCACAACATAGCTGATAAAGCCGTCGCTGCCGGTAGTGACCTGAGACATGGACAAGTCCAGATTCACGCCGAATTCAGGACTTATTATGGTGTAGCCCGTGAGGGCGACACCATCCCCACCGGTATTGGTGGGGGCTTTCCATTTCAACTGTACATTCTCGCCATAGGTACCTACGAGAGCTGCTGTAACGCTCGTAGGTACGCCCGGTGCGCCCATCATGACGACTGTGCCGTTGTTTTCTGTATAACCAGCACCTGCGCCATAGCCCTGATTGCTCTGTGCCTTGATGGTCGTGGCGTTAGCTGGGAGATACCCTTGCGATTGGCTGGTAGACGTGGTGATTTTGGAACCATTGCGGGCTACGACTTTGGAACTATCTACAATTGTGATTGTTCCACCCGCACCACCTGCGCCGCCGTCGCCACATATGCCCATATTCACTGCAGCACCACCGCCGCCAACACTTCCGCCGATATACCCCGGATTATAACTGATGGAGCCATCCCCACCAGCGGAAAAATAACCACCACCGCCGCCAAGGCAACCTGTTAGATGGTAGGACGTGCCCCATGCGCTTTTGCCACCAGCACCGTTTGTAGCCGCATCAAGGCGTATACTGCTCGTAGTACCAGCTCCACCGGAGAAACCGCCGCCGCCGCCGCCAGCTGCATTACCAGCAGTGCCACAACCAATACCAGCTGTACCACCGGAACCGCCGCCGCCGCCAAAAGCATTCACGCGGGCGTTGACGGTGATAGCGCCAGCCGCACCGCCGGAATTACCATTAGCTGAATTGTAGCCAGCATCAGCCGGAAGTCCATCCGCACCAATACCGCCGATACCTGCGCCTGCGCCTGCGCCGCCAGCGCCCATAGCAACTAAACCGTGAGTTGCATTATCACGGCCACCAGTACCACGGCCACCACTTGCGCCACCGCCGCCGATGCCGGCCGCAGGATAACCGCCGCCGCCGCCACCGCCGCCATAAGTATCCCAAGCGCCAGGAGCGTCTTCGCCATCGCCGCCATCACCAGCATCGCCGCCGTAAGCATTCAGCAAACCGCTGCCGGTAACATTCAATGTCGCTCCAGCAGGAACTGCAATACCTGCGCCGCCGCCAGTCACACCAGATGCATTACCGGCCCGCAAAGTGGACGTACCCACCAGTTCAATATTTGCCGTCACGCCGGACTTCACCGCGATGGGACTTTTTCCTGTTTGCGCCGTCAGCGTCATTGTGACATTTTCTAAAAACACTGTCGCATTCGCGTTCACCATAATTTGGTTTTTATCAGTCGCACCAATGACGTAATAAGTGCCTGCCGTCGTGATCGTTAGCGACCCCGTGCTAATATCATGATAACCCATACTCGTTTTATAAGTACCGTTATCTGTTTCGGAAAAACCCGCGCCAGTACCCACGCCAGATTTACCCGACACCGCAATAGTCTTTGCAACACCTGCATTCGTCAGTTCCGTGTTTACTACGCTATCCGTCCGGCCGGAGACACTTGTCACTTTACTGCGAATGTTGCTCATCGCAAAACCAAGTTGGCCATAAATAGGCGTAGGATATGTGTAAGCATTTGCCGAAGTTGTCGTGTAAGATCCATTCTGTGCAGTTAACACCGCAGGAGACAAAACAACAACTGTACCACCGTGACCACCGGCACCGCCACCACGATTTACGTATTGTATCTGGGAATTTGACATACTCGAACCACCGATATTACCCCCCAGCAATCCACCTGTCACATCAGAACCGGAGGCATGTGTTGAGCCACCACCGCTAAAGTATCCGCCGCCGCCGGAACCTAAATATGTGGAACTGCCCGTCGCGGCAAAGCCACCGGCGCCATTTGTACCGCCGGCTCCCATATTATTCAATACAACGCAATGCGTCGCAGAACCGCCGCCGCCACCGGAGAAGCCGCCGCCGCCTCCCCCGCCGCCGCAGGATGTCCAACTCTGGCGATGTCCGTATCCGCGCGAACCAGAACCGCCGCCGCCGCCATACGCATTGACTTTGACACTATTCAGCAAAAAGATCTCACCGGCATTTTCACCCGCTTTTCCATCAAACAGTTGCTGTTCATCTAGAGAAGCACCGCCGCCGCCGCCATTACCACCAATACCAGCGCCAGCGCCAGCACCACCGTAACTAGTTGCGGTAGCACCGGATGAAAACCCGGCACTGCCTCCACCGCCGCCGCCGCCAACACCAGCAGCGGGATATCCGCCAGCGCCGCCGCCAGTACAGCCGTATATTGAGTTTTGAATTTCCTGTCCATCTCCGGCATCGCCACCATATGCATTGAGCGTGCCGCTACCTTTAATGGTAATATGCGCACCAGAAGGAACATTGATACCAGCATAACCAATAGAACTGCCATAAGTCCCATTCATGCCTCGCGCTGTTAAAGTACCATTAACAACTAAAATCAATGAACCTCCGGATTGCACCACAATAGGCGAACCACCGGAAATTTGGTTATTTAATGTTACATTTCCAGTAACCGTAACCGTTGCACTCTTGCCGTCAGGTACTATAATTGAAGCTCCAGTACGGTTCGTACTCAACGTGTATTCACCGTTATCTAGGGTCACATTTCCAGAACCCGCAATCCCCGTCGCGGCGCTGGCTGTCAGCTCCATCGCTGGCATCAGCGTGCATACCATTACAATTGCCAAAAGCATGGATAAAATACGTTTACCCATGCCATGTTTCAT
>JAAWQX010000020.1 GCA_022800755.1 Oscillospiraceae bacterium | reverse complement strand
GAGGACGGCACGTTCCGTCCCAACGCGAACATCACCCGCGCCGAGGCCGCGACGATGGTGAACGGCGCCATCGACCGCACGCCGGACACGGCTCTGGACTTGGCAGCGAACAGCTACACCAACCCGTTCACGGACGTGACCGCGGGCCAGTGGTTCTTCGCCCAGGTGATGGAAGCGACGGTGAACCACGTCACTGCACACTTCCATACTGACAAGTAAGACATATCCATAATAAAAACCTCCCCATTTGGGGAGGTTTTTTCTATATTGGAACAGCTGCAGACATAGATTCTGGTTTAGTGACCTGCACCAACCGGGAAATACTCAGCAGGAAATTGAACATTTCGTCGAAGTAGAGAATAAAAATGAATGCGGCAAGACCCAGCCGGGGCAGAAGGGTATAGACCAACACAACACTGACGGCGGATTCCAAAATATTAACGCCCATGCACCACACATGTTCTCCCAGCCCCTTCAAACAGCCGTCCACCACGATATCGGAGAACATCACCGGCATCAACGGGGCAAGCACGCGAATGTAAAAGGCCACATCGTCGGTTTTGTAAATATGCTCGGAGACCCAGTCCGCCGCGAAAAACAAAGCGACGGCGGCGACGGAAGCATACAACAGGGTTTTTGCCAAAAGGAAAGCACAGACCTGCCGGATGCGCTCCATGCGGCCTTGGACCTGCAATTCTGTGAGTTTTGGCACCAGCAGTTCGGCTACGACTTGTAAGATACAAGCCGGAAAACAGATGACTGTAAACGCCATTCCGTGAATTGCTCCGTAAACGGACAATGCCTGGGCGGCGGTCATGCCGAACGCACGCAGTTGTGTGGGGATGAGCATATTTTGCAGGGTAGACAGCCCGCTGCGGGTGTATGCGGAAATAGCCAGTGGGAGGGAGATCCCCAACAGCCGGGGCATGAGCCGCTCTGCTTTGGTCCCAGTGCGGGGATGGGTATGCACATCATGGAGAAACACCGCCAGCATCAGCAGGAATGAGACAGCGTCAGACACCGTGCCGGCCAGAGTGACACAGGCACAGCTATACTCCACATCGCCTTTCGGCACGAGAAACAGGAAAATCGCTGTAAGCGTGACACAAAGCAATTGTTCCAGCAGATGCACGATGGCGGGTTTTGTGACCCGGCCGCAGGCGGTGAAGTATCCGGACAGTACTGAAGACAGCGCGACAAACGGCAATTCTAAAGCCATAATGCGCAGGGAGAGCACGGTGCGGGCGTCGCCCACCCACAAAAAGCCTATGACCTCTGCTTTGGAAAACAAAAAAGCGCAGGCTGTGAGGCCAAAGCCCAACGCGTACACGACGCACCGCCAAACAGCGGATACCGCGCCACGGGTACTGCCGCGGCCCAATTCCTCGGATACCAACCGGGTGGTGCCAAAGCGAACGCCGCTGATGGCAAAGGTCATGGCGAAGCCGCCTACGCTCATGACCAGTTGAAATAGCCCGATACCCGCTGAGCCGATGCATCCGGCCAGCCACACTTGAAAGGCCATGCCGATACATCGCATGACCAAATCGGAAGCCGTCAGAATGACGGTGTTGTAGACAAATTTTGATCGATTTTGCATAGGGACCCTCCTGTACGCTTATTTATATGTACGGGGACAGGCAAAACTGTCCGAGGGTCTTGAAAAAAGCGTAAAAATAAGGTATCCTATATGTATTATTTTGATAAAGGACTCGGGATTATGACAGAAATCGATTTTAATACCATCGCGAAAACGCTCCTGGCCCAGGCGGACGGTGAGCGCAGTGACTTTCCGCCTCCGGATTTACAGGAAGTGAAAAAGCTGATCCACAGCTTTCGCACCTTGCTGTTCCCAGCGTATTTTATGAGCGGCGGGGTGGATACGGAGGCGTATACGGCGCTGATGTACACCACGTATCACAGCATGAAGACGCAGCTGAAGGCGGCGTACCGGTTTTCCGGCCTGCCGGATGACCCGGCTGCGGAGGTTTGTGACCGGCTGTTCCTGGCGCTGCCGGAGCTTCAGCGATTGCTGCGGCTGGACCTGATCGCGGGCTTTGACGGCGACCCGGCGGCAAAAAGCTATGGGGAAGTGGCACTGACCTATCCGGGATTTTTTGCTATTTCCACGTACCGCCTGGCCCATGAGCTGTACGAGATGGGAGTGCCGTACCTGCCCCGGATGATGACGGAATATGCCCACAACAAAACGGGCATTGACATCAACCCCGGCGCGAAGATCGGCGAAAGCTTTTTCATCGACCACGGCACAGGCATCGTGGTGGGCGAGACCACGGAGATCGGGAACAACGTCAAGGTCTACCAAGGCGTGACCCTAGGCGCACTTTCCACCCGTGGCGGACAGCGTCTGTCGGGTAAAAAGCGGCACCCCACCGTGGAGGACAATGTTACGATCTATGCCGGTGCTACCATTCTCGGCGGCGAGACTGTACTGGGCAAGAATGCCACCATCGGCGGCTGCACGTTTATTACCGAATCCGTCCCGGCGGATACGACCTATCTCAACAAATAAAGTAAAATTGTCAATGTTTCACATGAAACATTGACAATTTTTGTATTATTTGTACAAAATTGTGCAAATCACCAGTGTCCTCGACAGAACGTGCGTTCGATTATGGCGACCATGGCGGTGGTTATGGCATTGGCGGCGATGACGGTGTAGAGCAGGCGGGTTTTCGGTACATCTGCGCAGTCATTTTTCAGCAGCTCGTACACCACGGGCATTTCCACCAGTAAGGTCATGGCCAGAAACACGAAGCCGACAATATAATAGGGGCCGTGCTCCAGCATTTCAAAAAAGGTGTACCACGGTATGCGGTTGACATAGTAGAGAACATAAGGTAGAGCAAACGACAGGAGATTTCCCAGGGCCACCACGCAGAAGACCTTGAACGGATGATTCAGTTTGCATAGCAGCCAAAGCATAGCGGTTTCAACGAGCAATGTAGCAACGGCGGCCCATGGGAGCACGTCGTATGGCCGGGTCTCGGAGATCCACACCCAAGAGGAGTTGGCAAACACGGTGGAAGAGAGTCCCGCGGCGCACAGGCAGGCCAAAATGGATGCAGAAATCAAACGATACTGTCTCATGACGAACCTCCTTTGCGGCAGTATAGTAACCGGATGCATCAAAATTGCATCCTAATTGAACGTCCCGCCAGCGGTTTCGATCATTCGCTCCACGGCACCGCGCAGAGCGGGATGTTTGGACAAGTTCGGATCGCTTGCCATGAGGGCGTGGGCCGCGTCTTGAGCGACGGTGAGCACCTGCATGTCTGCGCCCAGGTCCGAAATATGTGTTTCCGGCAGGCCGTGCTGGCGGTTGCCGAAGAAGTCGCCGGGGCCGCGCAGACGGAGGTCCTCTTCGCTGATGGCGAAGCCGTCGGACAGCTTTGTCATGATTTTGAGACGTTCCCGGGAAACGTTGTTGGTGGCATCGGATACCAGCACGCACCAGCTTTTATACGGTCCGCGCCCGATGCGGCCCCGAAGCTGGTGCAGCTGGCTCAGGCCAAAGCGCTCGGCGTTTTCAATGACCATTAAATTAGCGTTTGGCACATCCACACCGACCTCAATGACTGTGGTAGAGACCAGAATGTCGATCTCTCCGGCGAGAAAACGGGATATGACCTCGTCTTTCTGCTTCGCTTTCAGCCGTCCGTGGACACACGCTACCCGTAGGTCCGAGAACACGGTTTGCAGGTATTCTGCGTGCTCCTCAGCGGATTTCAGACCGGGGGAAGCATCCTCATCGTCTTCTACCTTGGGGCATACCACAAATACCTGCCGCCCCTGCTCTACCTGCTTACGGATGAAGCCGTTGAGCCGGGCGCGGTAGCTTTCATTGACCAGGAGCGTGTCCACCGGCTGCCGGCCGGGAGGCAGCTCGTCAATGATGGATACATCCAAATCGCCGTAAATAATCAGGGCCAGGGTCCGGGGGATGGGCGTAGCGGACATGACCAGTACATGGGGCTTTTTCCCTTTGGCGGCCAGCGCCGCCCGCTGCTCCACACCAAAGCGGTGCTGCTCATCCACAATAACCAGCGCCAGCCGGGGAAGTTCCACATCCGGCGTGATGACCGCGTGGGTGCCGACCAGTAAATCAAATTCCCCGGCGGCCAGGTTTGCTTTGGCTTCCCGTTTTTCCTTGGCGGTCATGGAACCCGTAAGCAATCCCACCCGTACACCGCTGGGGGATAGAAGCTCCGTGAGCGTGTGGTAATGCTGCCGGGCCAGAATTTCTGTGGGGGCCATCATAACGGACATATGTCCGCCGTTCGCGGTCATCCAAGCCGCTGCCGCGGCTACCAGCGTTTTTCCGCTGCCCACATCACCTTGGATGAGACGATTCATGGCGAAGCCGGAACTCATATCGGACAGCACTGCGTCAATCGCCCTGCGCTGGGCACCGGTAGGGGAGAATGGGAGCGTTTTGTAAAAGCCGGTGATGTCTGCTTGCGGCAATGCCAGGCCAGCCTGGGGCGTTTGGTCACCGTGCAGGCGTTTCAGGGCGCAGGCCAGAATAAACAGTTCTTCAAAAATCAGTCTGCGCCGGGCAATCTCCAGGGAGAGGAAATCAGCCGGGAAATGGATATTGCGGTAGGCGAATTCTGCTTGACACAGCCCATGGGCATCTGTCACCTCCGGGGGCAGCAGGTCGGGAAATATCTCGCATTGGGCCAGCGCCGCTTCCGCTGCATCCAGAAGGTTTTTTTGCGTCACACCCGCGGTAGTGCGGTACACCGGCACGATGCGCCCGGTGTATTTCGCCCGATTCTCCCGTTCGCAGATGGGGTTGGTCATGGTCTTGCGCCGTCCAACTGCGTCGGCTTTGCCGTAAAACATATAGGTCTCGCCCATACGCAGGTTGTTTTTCATATACGGCTGGTTGAAATACGTGATTTCCACCGCACCGGAATCATCCGCGGCCTGGAATTTCACCAGTTCCATGCCCCGGCGTACCCGGTTGAGCCTGGGCTGGGTGGCGACCATGGCTCGGATGCAGCAAGATTCCCCCGGCACCAGCATGGCGATGGGCTTCATGACGGAGCGGTCGTCGTACCGGCGGGGAAAGGTATTCAGCATATCCCGCAGGGTGCGGATCCCCAGTTTTTCAAAAGCGGCGGCCTTTTTCGGCCCGATACCGGGTAAGGCCGTAACCGCCATATCAAGCGTACCCATGAGCGTGCCTCCTTTACCGGATGATCTCGTATTGATAGGCCTCGTTTCGGTCGGTGAGCGTCAGGTTTTCCGTGAGCAGCACGCGGTTGTCCTCTGTTACCAGGAGCATGTCAAACCCACCGTGTCCGCGCCAATAATCGATAGCGCCGTCTTCATCCAGCACAAAAAGTGCGGTGGACAGGCAATCTGCCAAGGTACCGCTGCCGCACACGATGGTGACGGACACCAGACCGCTGTCAGCGGGGGCGAGGGTGTGGGGGTTTAAAATGTGGTGGTAGACCTTGCCGTCCTGCTCAAAATACCGCTGGTAACTGCCACTGGTAACAACTGCAGTCTCGCCCACAGACAAAACGCCCAGCCGTCCGGCGGGGTCATTGGGGTCCTGCACGGCGACATTCCAGTTGGAGCCATCCGGCTTCATGCCCAGAGTCTGCACATTTCCTCCCAGAGAAATGATGGCGCTTTCCACGCCCGCATCCCGCAGGATGCCGCAGGCACGGTCAGAGGCCGCGCCTTTTGCCACGGCACCGTAACTCAGCGCCATACCAGCCGGGAGGCGGATGGAGTTATCCCGGCAGGAAATGGCATTGCTGTCTATCAGCGGTTTGAGCGCGTCCAGGGTTTCCTGGGTGGGGACGGTATGCTGCCCGTCGACAAAGCCCCAGGCTTTGACGGCGGGGTAGACAGTCAGGTCCAGTGCGCCGTCGGTAAGAGCGGATACGCTCTGGGCCGTTTGCGTCATGGCGAACATGAACTCGGAGATATCTACCGCTTCGCCTTCGGCGTGGTTGATCTGGTAGACTGTGCTGCTGCTCAGTTCCGGGTCCAGTTCGCGTTCGATTTGGTTGATCTCCGTGACCGCGTCATTCAGGGCTTGTTCGGCGTGCTCGCCGTAAGCGGTGAAGCTCATGACCGTGTCCATGGCGAAAATTTCTTTTTGCACCGCTTTGGGTCCGCAGCCTGCCAGGAGCAGACACAACAGGACCAAAAGGAAAAGTCGTTTTATGAGATTCATAGCGCACCTGTTTTCATCATACGAAAGATATGGGAATTATACCATCCCTTGACTTTCCGCGTCAACCACGCTATGCTGATACCATGGAAAAGGAGAGCGGACATGACACGGAAATTGTATTATGAAGACAGCCATCTTGCGGTTTTTACAGCGACCGTCATTTCCTGCGCCCGGGCGGAGACGGGATATGAGGTCATTTTAGACCGGACCGCCTTTTTCCCCGGCGGCGGCGGACAGGCGCCGGATACGGGGATGCTCGGTCTCGCGCGGGTCACCGGCGCTAAGGAGCGGGACGGGGAAGTCATCCATTTCACGGACAAGCCCCTTACGGAAGGCGCGGTGGTGGAAGGGCGGCTGAACTGGAATCAGCGGCACCGCAGGATGCAGAACCATTCCGGTGAGCACCTGCTGTCCGGGGTGATCCATCAGCGTTTTGGCTATGAGAATGTGGGCTTCCACATGGGCGAGGACTGTGTGACGGTGGATTACAGCGGCGAACTGACGGCCGGACAGATCTATGAAGTGGAGCTGGAATGCAATTTGGCTATCGGGAAAAACGTGCCGGTGCGGTGCGAGTTCCCGGATCGGAATACTTTAAATGCCATGGACTATCGCAGCAAAAAGGAATTGTCCGGCGATGTGCGTATTGTGACGGTGGAGGGCTATGACGTGTGCGCCTGCTGCGCGCCCCATGTGTCCCGCACGGGGGAGATCGGTATGGTGAAGCTGCTGACCTGGACCCGGCACCGGGGCGGTACCCGCATCACGATGGTGTGCGGCATGGACGCCTGGGAGGACGACTGCGCCCGGTGCGCGAATCTGACCTCGATCTCCAATCTGCTGTCGGTCAAGCCGCTGGAAGCCTCCCGGGCTGTGGCCCGGCTGTGGAAGGAGCATGAAGCGCTCAAGCAGAAGCTCAAGGAGGCCAACCGGAAGCTGACGGAGCAGAAAATCAAGGAATTGCGGCCTACGCAGGGGAACCTGCTGTTTTTTGAGCCGGACTTGGACATGTTGTGTCTACGGGACCTCATCAATGCCGCTATGGAGCAGTGCTCCGGCATCGCGGCGGGATTTTCCGGCGGCGATGGGGAGGGGTATCACTATATTTTAGGCAGTAAAACAGTAGACCTGCGGGCAAAAGCGAAAGAAATCAACGCGGCCATCGACGGCAAGGGCGGTGGCTCTGCGGAGATGATACAGGGCACCGCCAACGCCGACGAAGCGACCATCCGGGCGTGTTTTGAGACGTAAAAAGAGAGCGAATTACTCGCTCTCTTTTTCATATTCCAGAATGTCTCCGGGCTGGCAATCCAGTACCTCACAGATCGCGGCGAGGGTGGAAAAGCGGATGGCGGTGACCCGGTTATTTTTTAATTTGGACAGATTTACATTGGAAATGCCCACCTGTTCGGCCAGTTCGTTCAAAGAGATTTTCCGGTCTGCCATCACGCGGTCTAACCGCAGTACGATGCCCATTTGTTACACCAACCCATCTACATCATGTTCCAGTTCCATGCCGTAACGGAACGCCTGCGTCAGGCACAATACGAAAATGCCCATCATCAGACTGTCCAACTGAATGCTCAACTCTATGCCATCGCCAAGGGTCAGCCGCGCGATGATGCTTAGAACAAGGCTCACGGCGGGGATGGAGAGGAAGAAAATGCCGATTTCCCGAATCATGCGTATCATATCGTGCTGGAATGGCGTTGCGCGGCGGGTGTGGGGATTGGTGCCGCTCACGGTTTTGAGCATCAGATACACGTTACGGAATATCATTGCCGTCAGGGACATCACCGCAATGCCGCCTGCGGCGAACAGCAAGACTGCCCGCGGATCCGGCGCGAAGCTGCCGTCGATGACCACCAGGGAGAAGCCGTAAGTGGACAATTCACCGTCAGATAAGGCGGCGACGGTCTTCAGCAGCCAATCCTGGGCGAACAGCCCGCTGAGCAGGATCGCCGCCATGGACGCCGCACCGATCCAATGGAGCACTTCCATGAACTTTGCGAGCACGAGCGCGAATTTTTGTAAGTTTTTCATACCTTTGCCTCCGATATTAGGTTGCCGGCAAGGGTAGGATATCACAAATGTTATTGTTTGTCAATAATATTTTATCGATAAACGATAAAAACGTTCCGCCATCGACCGCACAAACGCTTCATTTTCAGCAAGATCCAGGCGGACAGCATCGTAATGCCAGAGACCATGAGCAGCCACCAGAAAGTACCCGGCCTGTGCAAAGACAGGGTAAACCAGCCCAAACTCCGATAATCAAAGAAAAAATAGGGGTAATTCGTCCCGTTTGTATAATAAACGCGTTTCACGTATAGGAGCAAGGTGACCAATGAGAATACGCCGGGGAGAATGAGGCTTTGCAAAACGGAATACTTTTTGACCACGTAGCCCTTGTCAAATAAGAGAAAATCCAATGTCGCGAACAGAGGCGCAAGCAGGTGGGCGAGCAGATTTTTGGGCGTGAGGATATAATCTATGCTTCTAATCGCCGGCGCCAGCACGGCAAAAGCGACGACCATGGTCGTAAACAGGGCGGATGTAAACAAATACTTTAAGGTATACAGCCATCGGGGCATGATCTGCCGCTTTGACAAAATCTCCGCGATCCGGACCGGCAGCATAACCAGTATGAGCAAGGCGATGTCCGTATTTGAAATAATGGTGAAGTACAAATAAATCTTGGGCTTGAAAAAGCCACCGTCGATCACTGCTTGGAGATATACACCGGCAAATGCCGCGGCGAAGATAGCGAATTTCAGCGCGCATTCTATGACCGAGGAAAGGGGAGATAGTTGCTCCTTCATAGCGTTTTCCTTTCATTTGACGCAAAAAAGCCCCGCATTGCGGGGCTTTTTACTGGTCAGCCGTCGGCTTTCATGGCCAGGTATGCGTTGATGAACCCGTCGATGTCGCCGTCCATGACGTTGTTGATCTGACCGTTTTCAAAGCCTGTGCGATGGTCTTTTGCCAGCGTATAGGGCATGAAGACATAAGAGCGGATCTGGCTGCCCCACTCGATTTTCTGCTGCACGCCTTTGATATCCTCGATGCGCTCCAGGTTTTCACGTTCCTTGATCTCTGCCAGTTTGGCTTTGAGCATGGCCATACAGTTGTCCCGGTTCTGGTACTGGCTGCGCTCCACCTGGCTGGATACCACGATGCCTGTGGGCTTGTGGATCAGACGCACGGCGGAGGAGGTCTTGTTGACCTTTTGCCCGCCGGCGCCGGAGGAACGGAACACCTGCATCTCAATATCGTCCTCGCGGATCTCGATGTTGTTGTCTTCATTGATCTCGGGCATGACTTCTAGGGCCGAAAAGCTGGTGTGCCGCCGTCCAGACGCGTCAAAGGGGGAGATGCGCACCAGACGGTGTACGCCGTTTTCCCCTTTCAGGAAGCCGTAGGCGTTCTCGCCCTCGATCATGATGGTGGCGGACTTGATGCCGGCTTCGTCGCCCTCAAGCATATCCATGAGCTTGACCACATAGCCGTGGCGCTCAGCCCAGCGGGTATACATGCGGTAAAGCATCTGCGTCCAGTCCTGGGCCTCAGTGCCGCCGGCACCGGCGTGGAATGTGAGAATGGCGTTGTTGGCGTCATACTCCCCGGTGAGCAGGGTTTCCAGCCGGGTGGCTTCCAACTGCGCCTGGAACGCGTCGAATTCGCCTTGAAGTTCTGAAAGCATGGATTCGTCGTTTTCCTCCAGGGCCATCTCGCAAATGGTGAACAAATCGTCCCAGGCGGTGCAAAGGCTTTGGTATTTATTGCATTTGGCTTCCAGCGCTTTCAGACGCTTTTGGGATTTCTGGCTTTTTTCCACGTCGTTCCAAAAGCCTTCCTGCTCGCTGGCCCGCTGCAATTCCTCAATCTCCCGCCGGGCTGCATCCAGATGCAGCGCGCCCTCAAGATTGTCCAGCGTGGGCTTCAGGCTGTTCAGTTTTCCTTTGTATTCTTCAAATTCGATCATATGGCTATCCACTTTCTACGGTATCGTTCAAAATCTCATATATTATATACAGAGAATCCTCACTTGTAAATAATGAATTGGAGCATTTCTGTATTTTTGTCAATTTATACTTTCTTTTCCGGCAGAGACTTGCTATAATAGGGGTGAAAAAGAGAATAGGCATCAGCCTATACAGAACAGGGAGGATATACCATTGATATCTCATGGAAAGGAAATCAAAGTGTTCAGCGGGAATTCCAACCCTACGCTGGCAACGGCTATCTGCCAGCTGGTGGGAGGAAAACTGGGCGGCGTGAAGGCCACACAGTTTGCTGACGGCGAGTGTTCGATCTCGCTGGAGGAACCGGTCCGCGGCGCGGACGTGTTTGTTGTCCAGTCTACCTGCAAGCCGGTGAACGACAGTTTGATGGAGCTGCTTGTCATGATCGACGCCATGCGCCGGGCCTCTGCGGGACGCATCACGGCGGTGATGCCCTATTTCGGTTACGCCCGCCAGGACCGCAAGGCCAAGGCCCGGGACCCCATTTCCGCCAAGCTGGTGGCGAACCTGATCACCTGCGCCGGCGCGGACCGGGTGCTCACCATGGACCTGCACGCCGCGCAGATCCAGGGCTTTTTCGACATTCCCGTGGATAATCTCATGGGCGCGCCTATTTTTGCCAAGCACTACATTGAGCAGATCGGTCAGGGGAATGAAGAGTACATGGTCGTTTCCCCGGATGTGGGTAGCGTGGCCCGGGCCCGGAGCTTCGCGCTGAAGCTGGGGCTGAATATGGCCATCGTGGATAAGCGCCGGGAACGGGCGAACCAGTCCGAGGTCATGAACATCATCGGCGATGTGAAAGGCAAAAAGGTCATTTTGCTGGATGACATGGTGGATACCGCCGGGTCCCTGTGCGGCGCGGCGAAAGCGCTGATCGAGATCGGCGGGGCCAAGAGCGTGATCGCCTGCGCCAGCCACGGCGTATTGTCCGGCCCGGCCATCGACCGCATCAATGACAGTTATATCTCCGAATTGCTGCTGTTGGATACGATCCCGTATCCGGCGGATCAGGAAGTGAGCCGGAAAATCAAGTATCTGTCTGTCGCGCCGATTTTTGCCGACGCGATCCGCAGAATTTACGAAGAAGTTTCCATTTCCTCTCTGTTTGATTAAAATGTTGTTTGCTTCAAAACAAAAACCCAGTTGGATCATTGCCTTTCTGGGCAATCCCGGAGCAAAATATGCCCGGACCCGTCACAATGCCGGCTTTATGGCGGCAGATGAACTGGAACGGGAATTGCACGTGAAGATCAATAAAATCAAGTATCACGCCCTGATCGCGACTTGTACGGTCGGGGACGAGACGGTGCTGGTCATGAAGCCTCAGACTTATATGAACCTGTCCGGGGAGGCAATCGGCGAGGCGGCAAGGTTTTATAAGATCGACCCGGCACATATCATAGTGGTGTCGGACGAGATGCATATTCCCGCGGGAAAGCTGCGCATCCGGCAAAAAGGCTCCGCCGGGGGACATAACGGACTGAAAAGCGTCATCGCGCATTTGGGTACGGAAGAATTTCCCCGCATCCGCATCGGCGTGGGGGAACCGGGACCGGTGCGGGATGGGGACGAGGTGATCGACTGGGTCATCGGCAGCGTACCTCAAACGGATATGGAACAGATCCGGCAGGCCGCCCGCCGCGCGGCGGAGGCCGCGGTATGCTATATCCGGGACGGGGCGGACACGGCGATGAACCGCTATAATGGTTGATTCCGGCAAAAAACATTCATAAAAGGTAGGGATAGGCATGAAAAAATCCTGTATCGCAATGCTTTTGGCAGGTGGGCAAGGCTCCAGGCTGTATGCGCTGACCAGCAATGTGGCAAAGCCCAATATCCCCTTTGGCGGGAAGTATCGGATCATCGACTTCCCTTTGTCGAACTGCGCCAACTCCGGCATTGATACCGTCGGTGTTTTGACGCAGTACAAGCCTTTGCGGCTCAACAGCTACATCGGCTCCGGTATGCCCTGGGATCTGGACAGCAACGAGGGCGGCGTATATGTGCTGCCGCCGTATATGGGCGCGGGAGAAAAAGGCTCCTGGTTCAAGGGTACCGCCAACGCGATTTACCAGAATATGGAGTTCATCGAGATGTACGACCCGGATCATGTCTTGATTTTGTCCGGTGACCATGTGTATAAGATGGACTACGCAGATATGCTCCGGGAGCATATTGAAAAGGACGCCGCCTGCACCATCGCGGTGCTCCAGGTGTCCATGGAAGAGGCTACCCGCTTCGGCATTATGAATGTGGGCAAGGACGGGTATATCAACGAGTTCGAGGAAAAGCCGGAACAGCCCAAGTCCGATTTGGCATCCATGGGTATTTACATTTTTAACTGGAAGAAGCTGAAAAAATACTTGATCGAGGATGAAAATACGCCCGGCTCGTCCAATGACTTCGGTAAAAATATCATTCCGAACATGCTCAATGCCGGTGAAAAGCTCTGGCCCTACCGGTTCCAGGGCTATTGGCGGGACGTGGGTACCATCATCAGCTTGTGGGACGCCAATATGGATATGCTGTCCCCGAAGCTGATCGACTTGTACAATGAGAACTGGCCCATCCGGGGCAGAAGTCCCATCCGGCCGCCCCAGTGGATCGGGCCGAATGCGGCGGTGGAGCACTCAATCATCACCGAAGGCTGCGAGGTGGAGGGAAAAGTTTCCAACTCGGTGCTGTCCAATTCGGTGGTCGTCGGCGCGGGCGCGGAGGTGAATTACAGCATTCTGATGCCCGGTGCGGAGATCGGCCCCGGCGCGGTGGTGGAATATGCTATCATTGGCGAGAATGCAAAGATTCAAGCCGGTGCGCACGTTGGGAGCGAACCAGACGGGAGCGAGGATTGGGGCGTGGCCACAGTGGGTCCGGGCGTTTCTATTGCCCCCGGCGCTGCGGTGGCTGCCGGCGCCATGATTTATGAAAGTGTGGAGGGATAAGCTATGACGACTGATCTTCACGGAATTATCAGCGCGTACCGCACATCGCCGGACTTGGGCGTTCTTGTCCATGGCCGTACGGTCTCGGCATTGACGTTTGCGGGGCGGTACCGTTTGGTGGACTTTGCCTTGTCCTCCATGCGCTTGGCCGGTGTACGGAATGTAGGCGTTATCATGCAGAAGGAATATCAATCCCTGCTGGACCATATCGGCAGCGGAAAGGCCTGGGATTTTTCCAGAAAGGACGGCGGTATGACGCTGCTGCCGCCTTTCAGTCTGGACGCAGCCCGGAGCGGGGTCTATACCGGATTGCTGGAAGCGCTGCTGGCGGTGGAATCCTATGTCCAGCGCATTCAAGAACAGTACGTCACCATCATGCCGGGCAACCTCGCGGCGAATATCGACTTGCGTGCGGTGCTGAAGGAGCACATTGATTCCGGCGCGGGCATTACCGCCGTGTGCGCGAAGGGTGTACCCAACGGCGAGCATCACCGCTATATTACCGATGAGACCGGCGATGTGCTGGAGATGCATTACCGCCGCATTGGGGAGCGCGAAGGGCTGGCTGATTTGGAGACCTATATCGTCAACAAAAATGTTCTGCTGGAAATGATAGATCACGCGGCTTCCCACATGCGCTACCGCCTCCATGCCGACGGGATCGCCGGCTATCTGGACCGGGGCGGGAAGATGCATACTTATGTTCACGAGGGCTACGCCATGCAGATCAATACGGTGCAGGATTACATGGAAGCTAATATGCATATGCTTCGGCGGGACGCTCGTATGTCGCTGTTTCCCCTGGACCGTCCCGTTCTCACCAAGGACCGGGCGGATGTCAGCACCTATTACGCGGAGACCTCCAAGGTGCGCAACAGTCTGATTTCTGACGGCTGCTACATTGAGGGAATTGTGGAAAACTGCGTGATCGCACCGGGCGTACACATCGGAAAGGGCGCGATGCTCTCCGGCTGCATCATCATGCGGGATACCCATATCGGTGAAAATGTGCGGCTGAAAAATGTAATTTCCGATAAATTCGCCCAGATCAAGCCGGGAGAAGTTCTGGTAGGCAGTGACAGCGTGCCGCTGGTCATCCCCAGGGGCTATACCGCATAAACTGACAAAGCCATCACCCGCACGGAAGCGTGAACCTGCGCTTCCGTGCGGTTTGCGTGATTCTATCAGGGAAGAGGAGAATGAAATATGAAGAAAAATGAGATCTCCGCAAATGAGATCCGCAGCGCAATCGAAGATAAGTTGTGCGCCTATTTTGCCGTGACCAGCGAGAGTGCGACAACAGATCAGGTATTTCAAGCCTGCGCCATGGTGATCCGGGAGTTGATGTCCCGGCTGAAAGCCTATGGTGACGCCAATGTGAAGGGCAAGAAGGTGCATTACTTGTCCATGGAGTTTCTGATCGGCCGGTCGCTGATGAAAAATGCCTATAACCTGGGCGTGGGCGAAGCTTTGACCGAAGCGCTGCGGGATATGGGCTTTGAAGCCGCCGATATTTTTGACGCGGAACCGGACGCGGGACTGGGCAACGGCGGTCTTGGCCGTCTGGCTGCGTGCTATATGGATTCCATGGCTACCGAGGGCATCAACGCCGCGGGGTACTCGATCTGCTATGAACTGGGCATTTTCAAGCAGCAGATCCGCGGCGGAAAGCAGACTGAGGCCGCAGACAACTGGGGACTGGCGGCGGAAGGCTGGCTGGTACCCCATTATGACGAGGCGGTAGAGGTGCGTTTCGGCGGCACCTTGACGCCTACCTGGGACGGGACCGGGAAATATAAGGCGGAATACGTGGGTTATCAGTCGGTTTTGGCCATCCCCCGGGATATGCTGATTGCCGGATATGCCAATACCCAGGTGAATACGCTTCGGCTGTGGGATGCCCGCAGCCCACAGTATCTGGATATGTACCTGTTCTCTTCCGGCGAGTATGTGAAGTCTATGGAGCAGCGTACCATGGCAGAGGTCATCACCAAGGTGCTCTACCCGGCCGACGACCACATCGAGGGCAAGACCCTGCGGCTGAAACAGCAATATTTCTTTGTCTCCGCCACGGCCCAAAGTATTTTGCGGGACCACCGCAAGCAATGGGGGGATGTCAAGAATTTCCACGAGCATCATGTCATCCAAATCAATGATACACACCCCACCTTAATTATCCCGGAATTGATGCGTATTCTCATGGACGAGGACGGCCTTGGCTGGGATGAGGCGTGGGAGATCGTACGCCAGACGGTGGCGTATACCAACCACACCGTCATGTCCGAGGCGTTGGAGAAGTGGCCGCAGGACCTTGTTCAGACGACCTTGCCCCGGATTTGGGAGATCATCTGCGAGATTAACAAGCGGTGGCGGGAGACACTCGTGACCTGGTACGGCGAGGGCCATGTGGTGGGCCGTAACCTCATCATTTACGACGGGCAGGTCCATATGGCGAATATGTGCCTCGCGGCCTGCTATAAGGTCAACGGCGTTTCGGGCCTGCACGGGGATATTTTGAAGCGGGATATTTTCAAAGATGTATGCAATAAGCAGCCGGCGAAGTTTACGTATGTCACCAACGGAATTGACCACCGCCGTTGGCTCAGCCAGGTCAACCCGGCGCTGCACAGCCTGATCGCCGATCTGATCGGGGAGGGGTATTTGACCCATCCCGAGGAGATGGCGAAGCTGAATGCCTTTCGGGAGGACGACGCTGTTTTGAAGCGGCTGGAAGAGATCAAGCTGGCCAATAAGCAGCGGTTCATCCGGTTCGCGCAGAAGCAACAGACGGATTTTGTGATGGATCCCGCGTCTGTGCTGGACGTGCAGGCCAAGCGTCTGCATGAGTATAAGCGCCAACTCATGTGCGCCATGCTCATCACCCATCTGCGCAGCCAGATCCATGACCATCCGAACGCGGACTTTTTGCCCCGGACTTTCGTGTTCGCTGCCAAGGCCGCGCCGGGCTATGCTGTGGCGAAGCGGATTATTGAGCTGATTTGCTCTCTGGCGAAGGACGTCAACAACGATCCGCTGTGCAAGGGCAAGCTGCAAGTGAATTTCCTGGAGAACTACCGGGTCTCCGCCGCGGAACTGCTTATGCCCGCCGCGCAGGTCTCTGAGCAGATCTCCACTGCCGGCAAGGAGGCATCCGGCACCGGCAATATGAAGCTGATGATGAACGGCGCTGTTACCATCGGCACCCTGGATGGGGCCAATGTGGAGATGTATGAGCAGCTTGGCTGGGAAAATATGTTCCTGTTCGGCCTGAAAACAGAGGAAGTGGAGGCTCTGCGGCCTCATTATGATCCCATTGCCACTTGCAACGGCAGTGTGCGGATCAAGAATGTATTTAAGCAGTTAAACAACGGTTTTTCTGATGGGAAAAGCTACTCGGATTTGACGAATATGCTGTTATACGGCGGGGACGCGTTTATGGTCCTGGCGGATTTTGATTCCTATGTGGACTGTTCTCAGCGCTTGTATGAGATGATGGCCGATCCCCGGAAGCGGGCGCAGATCTCCCTGACCAACATTGCGAAGAGCGGGATTTTTGCGGCGGACCGCGCCATCGCGGAGTACGCGAAAGATATCTGGATGCTATGAGAACAACGCCTTATGTCGCTGTGGTGGGCGCCGTAAATATGGATATTTACGGCAGTCCGTTTACAAAGCTGATCCCAAAGGATTCCAACCCCGGACTGGTGCGCCATAATCCGGGGGGCGTGGGGCGGAATATCGCCCACAACCTGCGGCTGCTGGATGTGCCGGTGAAATTTCTCACGGCGTTCGGCAGCGACCTGTATGCCGCGGAATTGAAGCAATCCTGCGAATCCCTGGGGATGGATATTTCCGACGCGGTTTATACGGACCGGAGCACGTCAACGTATTTGTACATCACCGACGAGCGGGGGGAAATGCAGCTTGCGGTGTGCGATACGGATGTGGCGGACTGCATCAACGCATCCTATCTGGAAAATAAGCTGGATGTGCTGAATCGTGCTCAACTGGTGCTGTTTGACGCGAACCTGACGGAAGAAACAGTGTCGTTTATCGCAGAGCATGTGACAGTCCCGCTGTTTGCGGACCCTGTTTCCGCGAAGAAGTCCGAGCGTCTGCGGGGGGCGATCCATCGGTTGCATACCTTCAAGCCGAATGACATCGAGGCCATGTACATGACCGGGGAGGATACGCCGGAGAAAGCGGCCCGTGCTCTGGTGAAGATGGGAGTCCGGCGGGCCTATGTGAGCTGCGGGGCCGACGGTATCGTGGCGGCGGAGGATGAGTGGCTGGTGCATCTGTCCTGTGAGCCGTCCAAAGTGGTGAACACCACCGGCGGCGGAGACGCATCCATGGCGGCATTGGTCTGGGCGTACACCCAGGATATGAGCCTGGAACAGTCCGCGCGGGCGGCGCTGCGGGCCGGGGCAGTCACTGTAGGGGTGGAGGAAACCATCGCCACGGAGCTGCGCGCCGAAAAGCTGCTATAATCGACTGACATAACAAAAAAGGCCGGGACATTGTCCCGGCTTTTTTGTTACCGATCACTGGGACCTGGGTCACAGGCACCGTAGATCAGATCATCGATATCGTTCATACTGATTCCTCCCGAATGACAACTCACATTCATTCTATGCCGAGGAAAGAAAAATGTGCCTGTCTGATTTTAACCGCAATGCAGGGTCAAAGAGAGGATCTCCGGGCGGTTGAGAAATCTGGGGAGGCTGTCGAAGCTGCCCAGGCCCCGGGAAACGGCCATGATGTAATGGTTTGACGGGAACAGGCCCGCGTCGTATTCCGGAAAAAATTTGTGGTCGGTGCCAAGCAGCCCCCCGATTCCCGGCAGACGGAGGATCCCGCCGTGACCATGGCCGGAAAAGATCAAATCCGCCGGGAGGTCCGGGTATTGCTCGGGCCAGTCGTTGCGGTGTCCCAAAAGGATGGTGAAAGCGTCCGGATAGTTTTGTGACACGGTTTCCATAAACGCGTCGGGGTGGATCAAGTCCGCGTAGCTGTTGGGGTCTTCTACCCCGGCAATCACGATAAACTGCTCTCCCCGGGTCTCCAAAGCATATTGCTCGCCCAGATAGGTCCCGCCGGAATCCTCAATGGCACAGCGCAGGTCCGGCGCGGCGCCGCTGGCCCAGTCGTGATTTCCGCTACAAAAATACACCGGCGCGATTTGGGAAAGCGCTTTTACCAAGTGCTTTGTGATGGGGATATCCCCGGCAGTTTCAATATAATCCCCGGTCAGCGCAATCAGATCCGGGGATAGGTCCGCGACGGCTTCGATCAGCCGACGGTTTCCGCGCCCGAACTCCATTGCGTGGAGGTCCGACAGCTGCACGATGCGGTAGCCGTCAAAGGCTTCCGGCAGCTTGTAGGAAGACAGGGAATACTCCGTTACTTCGAGATGATATTTACTATCATATAAAATGTATCCCAGGCACATTACAAGTACCAGCAGGTATATCAGCCATTTACGCCGTTTCATATCCACGCCACCTTGAAAAGATTGTTTCCCATCATAGCACAGGATGGATACAAAATGTGGAGAAATCTGGAAATTTATAATTTCCTAACATTTTTTGCAATGTTTTCCGCTACAATGAAACATATTTTGTGTTTGGACCGTCAGAATAAGCATAGGAAAAGTTATACTTGAAACTGCGTAACTTTTTTGCTATAATATCGTGGTTCAAATGAAAAAATCCTTCGGGATAGAGAAAAGGATGAATTAAATGAGCGCATCGAGTGAAAAGAAAAGGCGTCAGAACGAACGGGAACAGGGCGTGGAAAAACGCCAGCTGGCCCAGCGTGAGGCGGAAGAAAAAGCGAAGAAGAGCAAGACAAACTGGACCATCGGCACAGTGCTTGTGGTACTGCTGCTGGTCGTGATCTTTGTGCTCAACAGCAGCCTGCCTTACCAGATGACCGCGTTTTCCGCGGGGAATGAGACATTCAATGCCGCGGAGATGAAGTACTTCTACGCGAATGCGTATAACAGCATGTACAGCTATTTGGGCTGGTTCGGCGTGGATACGAGCAAATCCCTGGCAGACCAGGAGTGCTCCATGCTGCCGGACGGCGGAAGCTGGCAGGATTACCTGCGCCAGCAGGCCCAGGACAGCGCCAAGTGGATGCAGGCCATGTACGAAGAAGCCCAGGCCAATGGCTATACCCTCAGCGAGGACGGGCAGAAAAGCGTGGAGGATTCCCTTGCTTCTTTGGCGGAGACCGCGAAAAACAGCAATATGAGCGTGAAAAAGTACCTGAAAGCCGTGTATGGCACAGGCGTGACGGAAAACATGCTCAAGGACCTGTGGAGCAAGAGCACTCTCGCCAGCGAGTATGCGGAATCTGTTCGGAATGGCTTTACCTATACGGATGAAGAACTGACCAAGCAGTATGAGGACAACATCGCGGATTATCAGACCTACGATTACCTGTACTATTTCGTCGCGGCGGAGACGGAAGATACCACAGATGAAGCAGGTGAGACGGTCAGTACCGTGGTAGAAGGCGGTCTGGAAGCCAGCAAGGCGGCGGCTGACGAGATTGCCGCGGCAGTGAAGGATGCGGATTCCTTCAATGAAGCGGTTGCCGCGTATGCGGCGGACGCCGCGCCGACGGCGGGGACTGACGCGCTGGAAGCCAATATCGGCGATACCTACCGGGAATGGGTGACGGATCCTGCCCGCAAGGCCGGAGACGTGACCACAGTGAGCAGCGATTCCGGCACCTATGTGGTGATGTATCAGTCTACCAATGATAATCATTTCCCGGAATATGCTAATGTGCGCCATATCCTCATCAAGACCGATGATACCGACGGAGACGGCACGTACAGCGACACGGAGCTTGCCGCGGCCCGTACCAGAATTCTGGAACTCCAGACCCAATGGGAAGCTGGCGAGCGCACCGAGGAAGCCTTTGCCGCGCTGGCGGAGGAGTATTCCCAGGACGAGGGTTCCAATACCAACGGCGGATTGTACGAGGATGTGACCTACGGCCAGATGGTCGCGGAGTTCAACGATTTCTGCTTTGACCCGGCGCGCAAGCCCGGCGACGTGGGCGTTGTTCACGGTAGCACCAGTTCTACGCCCGGTTCCGGCTATGACGGCTATCATCTGATCTATTTCGTATCCTCCGAGGGCCGGGATTACAGCCTGAGCTTGGCGGAGAATACCCTGCGCAGCGATGCTTACAGCGAGTGGGAGACCGCGACGCTGGAGAAGTATACCACGGAAGTCAAGTCCGGTATGAACCTGGTCAAATTCTGATAAAAGAAATCCGCCCTGAACTTCAGGGCGGATTTTTTGAGAGGAGCATCTATGACGGAAGAGACCTTGCGCACGGAAATGCTGCTGGGGCGAGACGCGCTGGACATTCTGCGGAACAGCCATGTGGCGGTATTCGGCCTGGGCGGCGTGGGGAGTTGGTGCGCAGAAGCGCTGGCGCGTACCGGGGTCGGAACGCTGACCATTGTGGATGACGACCGGTTTTCCCTGTCCAATATCAACCGGCAGGCGGGGGCGCTGCACTCCACGGCGGGGCTGCTGAAAACAGAGGTCATGGCCCGGCGTTTGCTGGATATCGCGCCGGGAGTGCGTTTGCATCCGATTTCCGCGCGGTATCTCCCGGAAAACCGGGAATCCTTTTTCCCCGTACAGTACGATTTTCTGGCCGATGCCATTGATTCTGTGTCCAGTAAGGTGGACCTGATCGCCACGGCGGTGGCGAGGGGAATCCCGCTGATCTCCTCCATGGGGACGGGAAACAAACTGGACGCGTCCCGGTTGAAGGTCATGGATTTAGCGGAGACGTCCGGTTGTCCGCTGGCCCGGGTCATGCGCAGAGAACTGCGCAGGCGGGACGTTACCCATCTGGATGTGGTGTGTAGCACCGAACCGCCGGTCACGCCGGACGTCCCGGAACATGAACGGCCGGTACCGGGGTCTGTCATGTGGGTCCCCGCGTCGGCGGGCTTGCTGATGGCACAGCATATCGTGCGCAAACTGATCGATCAATGAAACAGGCAGGCTTCCTAACGGAAGCCTGCCTTTTATTGCCGCTTCATTTGCCGCAGGAACAGCAGGACCGCGAAAATCATGGCGGCGGACAGATAACCCAGTACCCAATAGAGATGAGGAAAGATATCCCCATAACTGCCGCGCAGTACGGCCCGCTCCAATTCCACCGCGTGGACAAACGGCAGCGCGTCAGCGATTTTACGGAATGTGCCGCCCACGAGGTCCAGGTCGAACCAGACGCCGGACAACCACGCGGTGAGATTGGTGAGCAACGCGCCGCAGACGCCGCCTACCTGCTTTACGCTGAGTATGCTGCCGAACAACAGGCCTAAAGCGATGAAGGACAAGGCGGCAGGGAGGAGGAACAGTACCGCATACACAATATGTACCGTGACAGGCAGACCTAGGGCAATGGCTGCGGCGTAACAAATAACGCCTTGTCCTACCGCGATTGGGATGAGCGGCAGGCAATACCCGAAAATGAAGTCCGATGGGGTCAAAGGCGTGGTGTACAGCCGTTGGAGCAGCGCGCTCTCCCGGTCTTTTGCCGCCAAGGTCGCCGCGAACAGCGACATAAACGCGAGACCGAACACCGTGATCCCGGGCGCAAGGTTTTGAATCTCAAACAGGCTGACGGGGATATTGGCCTGAATGGCGGAAAGCAGGACGATCAAAACCAGGGGAAATCCCAGCCCGAAGCACAGGTTCAGCGGGTCCCGCAGGATTTCTCTGGCGGTCCTGACGGAAAAGGTCCACAGTCTCATGTGCCCACCCCTTTCACAATGGTTACGAATGCCTGTTCAAAGTTGTCCGTGCCGGCCCGGGCCTTCAGTTCTGCTACTGTGCCCAAAGCCAGGAGCGTTCCGCTTTTCATGATACCTACCCGGTCGGAAAGCGCCTCGGCTTCCTCCATGTAATGCGTGGTGAGGATGATGGTAATTTTGCCCTTGAGAGAACGGATCACGTCCCAAAGGTCGCTTCGGGCGAGAACATCCAGCCCCAGGGTCGGTTCGTCAAGGAACAGGACCTGCGGCTCGCTGATTAGTGCCATGGCGATACTCAGACGGCGCTGCCAGCCGCCGGACAGCTTGCCGGCTTTTTTCTTTAGAATTGGCATCAACGCAAACTGCTGGGAAAGTTCCGCGATTTTGTCACTCCGTTTCTGATGGGAAAAGCCATGTGCACCGCACATCAGCTCCAAATTTTCTTTTACCGTCAGATTCGGCGCGACCGCTGTTTCCTGTGGCGACACGCCGATGACCTGTTTTACGCCCGCTGCGTCGGACACGATGCTGTGCCCCAACAGTTCGGCGTCCCCCGCGGTGGGCCGCGTCAGGCAGGACAGCATCTTAATTAACGTGGTTTTTCCCGCGCCATTGACGCCCAGGAGAGAAAATAACTCCCCCTGCCGAACGGTCAGGTCCAGCGGCGCCACGGCGGTCAGGTCCTTGTATCGCTTGCTCAGCCCAGAGGTCTTGATTGCGTCCATTGCGGTCACTCTCCTTGCATGATGTTGAATTGATCCAGAAACGCCTGTGCGTTAATCAGCGCCAGGCCCTGCTGGATGTCGCCCAGCACCACCAGACTGTCTCCGGGCCTGATATTGAAGATTTTCCGCGCCTTGGCTGGTATGACGATTTGACCTTTCTCACCTACGGTCACAGCGCCGAACATGTATTTCCCGCCCGGCGCGATCCGCAATCCATTGCTTTCACGGCTGTCAAAATTGACCAGTTCGTCTAAGGTCACGTCGTACAATTTTGCCAAAGCCGCGCAGTTCATCAGGTCCGGCACCGCTTCGCCGGATTCCCACTTTGCGACAGCCTGCCGGGAGACCCCGATGGCCTCCGCTACCTGTTCCTGAGAGAGTTTCCGGCCTTTCCGCAGGGAAAATAAATTCTCACAAAGCATACTTTTCCCACCTTTCTGATCTTATGATAGCCGGAACCGCCAGGAAAAACAACCAACCGGGGCTGACATTTTCCTGAAAAAATGTCAGTCCCGGTTGCGTAAAAAAGTACCGCCCCCAAGGGACGGTACTTTGAACAATCGATTCAACGCTTGGAGAACTGGGGAGCGCGGCGGGCGGCCTTGAGACCGTACTTCTTACGCTCTTTCATTCTCGGGTCGCGGGTCAGATACCCGGCGGCCTTCAGTGCGGGACGGTAGGACTCATCCACCTGCAGCAAAGCGCGGGCGATGCCGTGACGGATGGCGCCGGCTTGGCCGGATACGCCGCCACCGGAGACGGTGCATTCCACATCGAACTTGCCCTCAATGCCCAGCATGCTCAAAGGCTGGCGGACAATGACTTTCAAAGTCTCCAGACCGAAGTAATCATTGAGGTCACGGCCGTTGACGGTGATCTTGCCTTCGCCGTTGGGGAAGAGATGGACTCTGGCCACGGAGGACTTTCTCCGACCGGTGCCGTAGGTGTACGGCTTCTTGCTCTGATAAATCGCTGCCATATTCTCTTACCTCCTTAAAACTCCACCACGACGGGCTTCTGAGCCGCGTGGGGATGCTCGGCGCCGCGGAACACTCTCAGACGGGTGAGCTGAGAATAGCTCAGCTTATTCTTCTGGAGCATACCCTTGACGGCTACGGTCATGGCCAATTCGGGCTTTTCCTTCATGAGGGTCTTGTACTGTGTCTCGTGCAGGCCGCCTACCCAGCCGGAATGGCGGCGGTAGTACTTCTGCTCCAGCTTCTTGCCAGTGAGCACAGCTTTTTCCGCGTTGATGATAATGACGTAGTCCCCGCAGTCAACATTGGGGGTGTAGGTCACTTTATTCTTGCCGCGAAGGATATCCGCGGCAGCGACAGCGGTTTTGCCCAGGGGCTTGTCCGCCGCGTCCAGGACGTACCATTTGCGTTCAACGGTCGCCTTGGTTGCCAGTGTTGTGGACATATCGATGCCTCCATATAAGATAATAAAAAATTTTGACAAAGAACGACGCCGCGCCTATAATAAGGAATCGCGGAGTGCCTTACTTTTATACCACAAGGAATGCACGCTGTCAACGGAAATTTTGAATAGATATATAAAATCTCTGAAAATCTCCGTTTTTCTAAAGGATTTTCAAAAAATCTAAGATTCAAATTTATTTTTTGAAAGGCGCGCCTATGAATGATCTCAATAGCTTTTCCGGCCTGCTGCGCCGGTGTGTGGACGATTACGGCATGATTTCCGCCGGCGACGGGATCGCGGTAGGCGTCTCCGGCGGTAAAGATTCTCTGGTGCTCCTGCGGGGGCTGCGGCATTTGCAGACCTATTATCCAGCCCCGTTTCGTCTGGAGGCGGTGACCATAGACCTGGGCTTCCTGGGCATGGACTACACGCCGGTAGCGCAGCTGTGCCGGGAGATCGATGTGCCGTACACGTTGGTGAAAACGGATATCCGGGAGATCGTGTTCGATGTCCGCAAAGAGGAGAACCCGTGCTCTTTGTGCGCAAAAATGCGCCGGGGCGCGCTCAATGACGTGCTCAATGAGCGGGGCTTGAACAAGCTGGCGCTGGGGCATCATTTTGACGACGCGGTCGAGACATTTTTGATGTCTCTGCTGTTTGAGGGGCGCATCAGCTGCTTCAAACCCGTGACCCACATGACCCGGGCCGATATCTGGCAGATCCGTCCCATGCTGTACGCGGGGGAGGGGACCATCGCGAATCTGGCGGAAAAGCTGGCTCTGCCCATTGTGGAAAATTCCTGTCCCATGGACAAAGAGAGCAAGCGCCACGAAATTAAGACGCTGATTCAAACGCTCAGCCGGGATTACCCGGATCTGAAAAGTAAAGTATTCGGCGCTATGCAGCGGCTGCCATTGGACGGCTGGGGCGTCGGGAAAGGAACTGAGAAAAAATGAACGAAGTATTGCATTTCATGGACATCCGCTCCACGGACCCGACTTATAATCTGGCTCTGGAAGAGTATTTGCTGACCCATCACATGGAGGGTGAAATCCTGTTGCTGTGGCAAAACGCAAATACCATTGTCATTGGCCGGAACCAAAACACGGAGGAGGAGATCAACCGCCCCTTTGTGGAGGAACACGGCGTAACAGTCGTACGGCGCACCACCGGCGGCGGCGCGGTGTATCATGACATGGGAAATCTGAACTATTCGTTTATTCAGGATGTGGATGACCCGGAGAAAATGTCCATCGCAGCGCTGGCGGTGCCGGTGGTGAAGGCGTTAGCGACTATGGGTGTGGAAGCGGAAGTCTCCGGCCGGAACGACATTCTGGTGGACGGAAAAAAGGTTTCCGGCGTGGCCCAACGGATGCATAAAAACCGCATTTTGCATCACGGTACGCTGCTGTACGCGTCGAATCCGGACATGGTAGCGGGTGCCTTGCAGGTGCGCGAAGATAAGTTTATTTCCAAAAGCGCGAAGTCTGTCCGTGCCCGCATAGGGAATATTCAGGATTATGTGCAGGACAAAACCATGAACATAGAAACCTTCCGCGCCCGTCTGATTGAAGCGCTTACCGAGAGCCGCGACGTGCGGCCCATCGTATTGACTCCCGACGAGGAAGCGGAGATCACCAAACTCCAAATGGAAAAGTACAGGAATTGGGATTGGACTTACGGCAAATCCCCGGCGTATGCTCTGCATACGGCGGCGCGATTCCCCGGCGGCCGCTTGGAGGTAAAAGCGGATGTGCAAAACGGCGTCATTCAGGACATTCGGTTTATCGGAGATTTTCTGGCGCTGATGGAGATTGACCCAGCCCAGGAGGCGCTGAATGGTGTGCGGTTTGAGCGGGAGGATGTGCGCAAAGCCCTTGCGCCCCTGCCTATCGGGAAAATATTTGGCGCAGTTACAACAGATGAGATTTTGACGCTGCTGTTTGAAGCATAAAAAAGACCACCGGTGATGCCGGTGGTCTTTTATAATTGCTCTTCTTGCCCAGGCTGGGTCAAGATGCGGACATCCTGTACATGTTTCAGTCTGTCTGCCATTTTTAATGTAGCCGGGAGGAAGCCTTCCGTGTCGTCGCCAGGAGGGGGAAGATGAAAAATTACCAAATGCTTGGGCTGAAGCACATTGTCTACGAACAGACGGTTTTTGGGTAAAGTGATCCATGGGAAATTCAAAATCGCTACATCGGTCTGAGCGCCGTTCGTCATGCGTTCCACGTCGGCGTGGTCCATGCAGTCGCCGGGCATGAGTATCCGGCGTCCGCCGGATTCCAGAACGATTCCATACAGTGCCTTTGCCCGGTATTTCAAGCCATCATGACGCAAGCGGTAGAAGTCCATAGATACATCTCCTGCATGGATATGACAAGCTGGTCCGGTGAGAAGAATTTGTCGGTCCATGAGTTGTTCCGGGGCCAGGAGCACGGCGTTCGGCGCCATCTCCATAGCGGAACGCACTTCCCGCAGGGTGCAATGATCCGGGTGACAGTGAGATACGATGACCGCTTGAAGTTCCGACAAAGTCCCATCTTGCGAGAATTGCCCCATCAATTCGACGGGCACGGGGCTAAACGGCGGCGTGCGCTTGTTATGAAACGCGTCCACGGCAGCATAAAATCTGGGGAGCCGTAGCAGAACACCGGCGTTGGCTGTGAACAGCAGCCGAATCTGATCCATAGAATATCCCCTCCGTTTCAAGAGTAATTATAGTTCCCACTGGGAAGAAAAGCAACTGTCGGAATGGGTGCGTCTTATGAAGTGCAAAAATACGATGTTAAAGCCATTTTGATTCTTTTATAGAAAAAAGATAAACATTTAACAATGTTGTGCGCTTTTGGAAAAGTCTTTTTAGCAAATCGCTACAAAATAAACGAAGAATTTTGTACAATAATCAAGGTGTTTTTCTAGTAATATGATTTGAAAATGGCAAAAATCGGTGGTATAATTCACAAGTACAAAACTATCAAGACAACAGGGGTATCCCTGTTTTTGCCTGCGTTTGCAGGCAAAAGGGTGCTTGAATGCTTTGTTGGGCGCGTTTGAGAGAGCGCGCGAAAAAGAAAGAAGGAATGGAGGAAACAATTTGAAGACGTTTCAAAAGATCATGGATGGCGTCACGTTTGTGGAAAAGATTATTATGACGATCCTGCTGGCCGTGATCTCAGTTGTCACTTTGGGCAGCGTCATCTCGCGTTTTACACCCATGGTCAGCTGGTCATTCACAGAAGAATTGGTCATCAACCTGTTTGTGCCCCTGTCTTTGCTGGGCGCGGCCATTTGTGCGAGAGAAGAGGGCGGATTGATCAGCATGTCGCTGTTCACCGGTTTCCTGCCTCGGAAGGGGCAACGCTGGATGAATGTGCTGATGTGCGCGTTCGGCTTGTTTTTCTGCGTGATGATGATCAAGTATGGCTGGGCCAAGGGTATGTCCGACATAGCGATGAACAAGCTGACCTATGTGCTGCGCATGAAGATCGGCTGGTTCACCACGACGATCCCCATCTGCTTTGTGATGATGGCATTGCATCTAGTGGAGTTCGCTGCTGTAAACATCTATTACGCCATTAAGGGCGAGCCGGAAGAGGAGGTGGAAGCATAATGGCTAATTTGATTCTGTTTGGCTCATTTTTCGTGTTGCTTCTGCTGAACATTCCTATTGCGTTCTGCCTGGGTCTGTCTGCGATTTTCTCCCTGCTATCCAAGGGTATGGCACTGAGCATTATCGCGACCAATACATATTCGGGTATTGCCAAGTTCCTGTTGCTGTCCATCCCGTTCTTCGTGCTGTCCGGCAACATTATGGCGAAGGCCGGTATTTCCACGAGACTGATTGACTTCGCAGATGCTTGTATTGGACACCGGAGGGGCGGCATTGCTATGGTATCGGTCATTGTGGCGTGCTTCTTCGGCGCGGTTTCCGGCTCCGGTCCGGCGACTGTGGCGGCGTTGGGTATGATTTTGATTCCTGCGATGATGGACCGTGACGGCTTTGAAGCGCCTTTTGCTTCCGCTTTAATCGCGACGGCTTCGTCCATCGCTATCGTTATCCCGCCGTCTATCGCCTTTATCGTGTACTCGTCCATCTGCGGCGCGTCCGTGGGCGATTTGTTCATGGCCGGCGTGATTCCCGGTATCCTCATGGGCGGCGCGCTGATCGTCGTCGTTATGATCGAGGTGCGGAAAAAAGGAATCACCTCCAGCCGGGAAAAAGCCAGCTGGGGCGAGCGGGGCAAGTCTTTCCTGAAAGCTTTCTGGGCTTTCTTGATGCCTGTTATTATTTTGGGTGGCATTTACTCTGGTAAATTCACCCCCACAGAGGCAGCCTGCGTTTCCGTGTTCTACGGCTTGCTGGTAGGTTTGGTGCTATACCGTGAATTGAAGATCAGAGACCTGTTCGCGATCTTTGTGGATTCCGCAAAAACTTCCGGTGGCATCCTGCTGATCATTGCGGCGGCATCCCTGTTCTCGTACTGCTGCACGACCCAGGGCATCGCCAAGGCGGCATCCGACCTGCTGCTGAATGTATCCGGCAATAAATATATATTCCTTGTCATTGTGAACATTATTTTCCTGATTGCCGGCTGCTTCGTGGACGCGAACTCCGCTTTCTACATCTTTATTCCGATCATGTATCCTGTGGCGCAGCAGTTGGGCATCAATCTGGTCCATTTCGGCATCATCGCCACGGTGAACCTGGCCATTGGTCAGGTGACCCCGCCTGTGGGCGTCAACCTGTTCGTGGCCTGCGGCGTCAAGGTCAGAGAGGGTGTCAAGGTCACTATCCCGCAGATTTCCAAGGCTGTGTGGCCCATGATTGTGTCCTGCCTGATCGTACTGATCGCGGTGACCTATATCGAGCCGCTGTCTATGATTCTGCTGACCATTGGCAAGTAAGCAACCTTGTAATTTCCCGCGTAAGCGGTTAATTAAAAATTTTTTGGAGGAAAAACAATGAAGAACATGAAAAGAATCATCGCACTTCTGCTGAGCGTTGTCATGCTGTTCGCGTTGGTGGCCTGCGGCCCCAAGGAACAGGATAACGACGACCAGCAGGGCAACAACGACGATCAGCAGGGTGAGAGCGGTTTCCCGACCATGACCTGGAAGCTGGGCGCATCCGGCGGCGAGACCTCCACCTGGATCATCGCTGGCAAGCATTTTGCTGAGCTTATGAGCGAGAAGACCAACGGTGCCATCACGGTCGAGTGCTACGGCATGGACCAGTTGTACGGCGGCAACCAGGTCGACGGCATCCAGGGTGTTATCGACGGCACCACCGATGTTGACATACACTCCAACCTGATTTACGCTTCTTTCAGCGATAAATTCAGCGTTGTCTCCCTTCCGTTCCTGTTCAACAACACCGACGAAGTCGACGCTGTTCTGGATGGCGAGGGCGGCGCGGCCTTGGCGAAGATCCTGGAAGAGGACTACGGCCTGCACTTCATGGGCATGGGCGAGAACGGCTTCCGTCATGTGTCCAACAACAAGAACGCTATCGTCACTCCCGCTGACATGAAGAACCTGAAGATCCGCGTTGCCGGGTCCAAGGTCCTGATGGAGGCTTACAAGGCTTGGGGCGCTGACTTCACGACCGCGAACTGGTCCGAAGTGTACACCGGCCTGCAGACCGGTACCTATGATGGCCAGGAGAACCCTGTTCCCGCCATGGACTCTTCCGCGATTCAGGAAGTTCAGAAGTACGTTACCTACTGGACTGGTTCTTATGACTGCCTGATGTTCACCATGAACGGCAACCTGTGGAACAGCCTGAGCCCCGATCTGCAGGCCATCGTGACCGAGTGCGCTGCCGATACCATGGAGTATCAGCGTAAGATCAACCGTGAGGCTGACGAAGGCATGCTGGCTAAGTGGGAATCCGAGAACGGTGTGGAAATCCACTACCTGACCGACGAGGAAGCGGCAGCTTTCAAGGAACTGTCCGCTCCTGTGTATGACTACTATGCCAACCTGCTGGTGTCCGACTGCGGCATGAGCGCGGAAGAAGCTACCGCTTTCCTGGCTGCTTTCGGTGTGGAAGTCAATCTGTAATTTAACGGTTTACCGCGTATTCGCTTAAACCGAAATGCGAAACACGCAGGGAACGGTAACCGGGAACTGCGTGTTTTGCCCAATTGGCGAATGTATGAAGGATTTCAGCGAATCCAAATATTTTAATCTAAGAAGGGACAATCATTATGGCAACTGCTAAGAAGACCGCGGCACCCAAACAAGTGGGGCCGCAGAGCAATAAACCGTTGCTGCCCCATATCGGCCCGGCAGTAGACGTGGGCGTTCCGTATCCCGGCGTAGCGCCCGTGCAGATCACCAATCCGGCGAACACCGCGCCTTTGACTGACAAGAAGATGGCGGTGAAGATGTACGAGACCATGTGCACTATCCGCGCGTTTGAAGAGTCCGTGAAAAAGGACTTCCTCAATGGCGAGATCCCCGGCTTCACCCACCTGTACATCGGTGAGGAAGCCATCGCGACCGGCATTTGCGCCGCTTTGAAAGATACCGACCTCATTGAGTCCACCCACCGCGGCCATGGCCACTGCATTGCCAAGGGCGCGGATGTGAACGCGATGATGGCTGAGATCTTCGGCAAGAAAGACGGCCTGTGCAAAGGCAAGGGCGGCTCTATGCATATTGCTGATTTCAGCATTGGTATGCTGGGCGCCAACGGCGTTGTGGGCGGCGGCTATAACCTGGCTACCGGCGCAGCACTGGCACAAAAGCTGGTTCTCAAGAATGACCATGTTTCCGTCGTGTTCTTTGGCGACGGCGCTTCCAACCGCGGCACCTTCCATGAGGCTGCCAACGTGGCCGGCGCGTGGAAACTGCCTGTCATCTTCGTCAACGAGATGAATAGCTGGGCATCCACCACGCCTTACCGCACCACCACAGCGGTGGAGGATATTTCTGACCGCGCGTTCGGCTATAACATGCCCCGCGAGATCGTCAACGGCAACGATGTGTTTGAAGTGTATGACGCGGCTGTCCGCGCCGTGGAGCGCGCCCGCAAGGGCGAGGGCCCCACGTTCATCGAGGCCAAGACCTACCGCATTGAAGGCCACTTCGTCGGTGACCCGGAGATGTACCGCAAGAAAGAGGAGACCAAGAAGATCCTCGAGGAGAACGATCCCATTATCCGCTTTGAAGAGAGAGTTGTCAAAGCAAAGCTTATGACCAAGAAAGAATGCGAAAAGCTCCGTGCCGAGTGCATTGAGAAGGTCGCTAAGGCGAAAGAATACGCCATGTCCTGTGAGTACCCGGATCCCTCCGAGTTCTACAAGGACGTCTATGTAGACTGAGGAGGTGCTGAACATGCGTAAAATTAGTTTTGCCGAGGCTACCCTGGAAGCCATGGAAGAAGAAATGGAGAAATACCCTGAAGTATTCGTCATGGGCGAAGACTTGGCGCGTCAGGGTGGTATTTTCGGCCAGTTCAAGGGCTTGGGTCATAAGTTCCCCGGCCGTGTAATGGATACTCCGATCTCTGAGACGTTCATCGTCGGCGGCGGCGTAGGTGCTGCCCTGGCCGGTGCGCGTCCTGTCGTGGATATGCACTTTGCCGACTTCATCGGCGTTTGCATGGACGAAGTGTTCAACCAGATGGCCAAGGCCCGCTATATGTTCGGCGGCCAGGCAAAGATTCCTCTGGTCCTGCGTGCTCCCGACGGCATGGCCGGCGGCGGCGCTGCCCAGCACTCCCAGTCCGTGGAGTCCTGGTTCCTGCATATCCCCGGCATCAAGGTCGTGGCGCCCTCCAATCCCTATGACGCCAAAATGGTGCTGAAAGCCGCTATCGAGAGCGATGATCCGGTCATCTACTTTGAAAATAAGGTTATTTACAAGGAATCCGCTATGGTCCCCGAGAAAGAGGACGAAGTCCCCTACGAGATCGGTAAGGCCAAGATCGAGCGGGAAGGCAGCGATGTGACGATCGTGTCCTACTCCGTGGGCATGAAGAACGCCCGCGGCGCGGCCGACCTGCTGGAGAAAGACGGCATCCACGCTGAGGTTATCGACCTGATCACCCTGTCTCCCTGGGATAAAGAGACCGTGCTGAACTCTGTAAAGAAGACCCACAGACTGTGCCTGGTGGCGGAGTCCGTGAAGCAGGGCGGCGCCATGGCGGAAGTTGCCGCGACGGTGGCCGAGGAAGCGATGGAGTATCTGGATGCGCCCATCCTGCGTTACGGCGCGCCGTTCGTTCCCATCCCCTTCGCTCCGACCCTGGAGAAGCTGTACAGAATCTTCCCGGAGGATCTCTATAACGGCATTAAGAAAGTACTTTGATTTTGTGGTAAAGGAGAAACATTATGGCTATTGAAGTTTTGATGCCTAAGCTCGGCCTTACCATGGAAGAGGGTACCATTGAAGAATGGAAAGTCAAAGTCGGCGATACCGTCAAAAAAGGTGACATCATCTTTTCTGTATCCACCGATAAAATGACCAACGAGATCGAAGCTGAGGACGATGGAGTTGTCATCGGCATCGTAGTGGGGGAGGGCGATACTGCGCCCTGCAAGTCTGTCATTGCGTGGCTGGGCGCTGCCGGTGAGCAACCCCCCGCGGCTGGAGCGGCATCTCCTGCAGCAGCGCCTGCAGCGGTTCCCGCGGATGCCCTCACAGCAGTGGCTCCCGTTGCTGCCGCGCCTGTGGCGAGACCCGCCGGCGCGTATGTGCTGGCGACGCCTTATGCGAAGAAGCTGGCAAAGGACAAGGGGTATGACCTGTCCGCTGTCGCGGCGACTGGCTATAACGGCGTAATCGTTGCCAGAGATGTGGATGCCCATGTGGGCGGCCCCCATGTCAAGACCAGTCCCGTTGCGGCGAAGATGGCTGCTGAACTGGGTGTGGATGTTGCGTCTATCGGTGCCGATGGACAGCGCGTGATGAAGGCCGATGTTCTGGCTGCGGTCACGCCCGCAGCAGCGGCTGCGCCTGTGGAAGAAGCGGACGAGGTTATCAAGGTCACGCCCATGCGCCGAGCCATTGCTAAGAACATGGAAAACAGCTGGCATACCAGCCCCCGTGTCACGTTTACCCGCCCGTTCGACGCGACCGCGATGAAGGACCTGCGCAAGGCGCTGAACAAGTCGCTGGAATCCAAGGGCATCAAGGTATCCTACAACCACATTATTATGAAAGTGGTGTCCATGTGCCTGCGGGATTACCCGGATATCAACGGCAGCTTTGCCGATAATATGCTCACCCACCACAAGCACATCAATATGGGCTTGGCCGTGGCGCAGCCCTCCGGCGGTCTGGTGGTCCCCAACGTGAAAGACTGCGATAAGAAGAGCTTGGCGGAGATCGCCGTAGAAGCTGACCAATTGGCGAAAGACGGCAAGTCCGGCAAGCTGGGGATTGACGCGATGAAGGGCGGCACGTTCACCATTACCAATCTGGGCAATTACGGCTTGACCAACTTCTCTCCCATCATCAACCAGCCTGAACTGGCGATCTTGGGCGTTTGTGCGATGATCGATACGCCTGTGGTACGCGATGGCCAGATCGTGGTTCGTCCCATGATGAATCTGTGCTTGACGGCCGACCACCGTGTAATTGATGGCGTCCAAGCTGCGGAGTTCCTGCAAAAGGTTTGCGAGATGCTGGAGAACCCCGTTCTCATGTTGGCTTAACACCTTTGTGTCACGCGGCGATGCGTCGCCGCGTGACTTTTCTAAAAGATAACGCGTGAAAGAAGGAAAAATAAAATGGCAACTGAAGTCCATATGCCCAAGCTGGGCCTGACCATGGAAGAAGGCACCATTGAGGAGTGGAAAGTCAAAGAGGGCGACACTGTCAAAAAAGGTGACATCATCTTCTCTGTTTCCACGGATAAAATGACCAACGACATCGAGGCGGAAGCCGACGGTGTTCTCATTAAAATTCTTGTACCTGAAGGTGAGACGGCTCCGTGCAAGTCCGTCATTGCCTATCTGGGTGCCGCCGGCGAGACCGCTCCGGCCGCCGGAGCACCTGCCGCGGCTCCCGCCGCCGCACCGGCTCCCGCTGCGGTCCCTGCGGCTGCCGCGCCCACCGGCCCGGCGGCAAAGGAAGTCCACATGCCCAAGCTGGGTCTGACCATGGAGGAAGGCACGGTTGAGGAATGGAAGAAAAAAGAGGGCGACACGGTCAAGAAAGGCGATATCCTGTTCTCCGTGGCGACGGACAAAATGACCAACGATATCGAAGCGGAGTACGATGGTACCCTGTTGAAAATCGTGGTGAAAGAGGGCGATACAGCTCCCTGCAAATCTGTTATTGCATATATTGGCAACCCGGGCGATGCCTGCGGCGCCGCGCCTGCGGCAACGGCTCCCGCGGCGGCGGCCCCTGCCGCTGCCCCGGCTGGCGGGAATACTATCACCGTCATCGGCGGCGGCCCTGGCGGTTATGTGGCGGCGATTCGTGCGTCTCAGCTTGGCGCGAAGGTTACGCTGATCGAAAAGGACCATGTAGGCGGCACTTGCCTAAACCGCGGCTGCATTCCCACTAAGTCTTTAATGCATTGCGCTGAGACCTATGAGACGGTGAAGAATGCCGCGTCTTTGGGCATCACCGCGTCCAAGGTGGAGTTCGACTGGAATAAGATTCAGAGCTTCCGCCAGGGAATCACAGATAAGCTGGTAGGCGGCGTAAAGGGTCTGCTGAAAATGAATAAGGTCAAGCTGATCGAGGGAGAAGCGAAGTTCTCCGGCGATAAGACGGTCACAGTGACCAAAACTGACGGCAGCACCGAGACCATCACGTCTGACAAAGTCATCATTGCCAGCGGCTCTGAACCGGCAATGCCCCCCATTCCGGGCATTGACGCACCAGCCTGCATCAATTCTACCCAGGCGCTCACTATGGATCACGTTCCTGCGTCTCTGTTGGTGATTGGCGGCGGTGTTATCGGTTTGGAATTGGGCAGCGTGTACAATACGTTCGGCACCAAGGTCACTGTGGTGGAAATGCTTCCGGAGATTCTGCCCGCCATGGACAGCGAGTTGACCAAAATTGTAAAGAACCAGCTGACAGCTGCTGGAATGGATATTCGCACCGGTACCTCTGTGGAAAAAATCGAGAAGAGCAGGAAGGGCGCGAAGGTCACCGTCAAGGGTGCCAATGGCGAGGAAGTCATCGAAGTGGAAAATGTCCTGGTGGCTGTGGGCCGTAAGGTCGATCCCGCTGCGATCAACGCGTCTGCTACGGGGCTTACCACGCTGGAAGCCAATGATAAGATGGAGACTTCTGTCCCCGGCGTCTATTCCATCGGCGATGCCAACGGCAAGTGGATGCTGGCCTATACAGCCATGACCATGGGTGAGATCGCCGCGGCGAACGCTACCGGCGGAGATATGACCTTTGACCGCAAGAGCGTTCCTTCCGTGATTTTCCTGGGGCCGGAATTTGCCGGCGTGGGTCTGACGGAAGACGAAGCCAAGGCCAAGGGCATCAGCTACAAGGTCGGCAAGTTCTCCATGTCCGGCAATGGCCGTAGCCTGGTCATGGGCCAGACGGACGGTATGATTAAGGTCATTGCGGATACGAAGTATAATGAGATTCTCGGCGTGCATATGGTTGGCCCCCGGGCTTGCGATATGATCGCGGAAGCGTCACTGGCGCTGCGCCTGGAGTGCACGGTGGATGAGTGGATCGACACGGTCCATGCGCATCCCACGGTGACAGAGGCTATGCGAGAGGCGATGCTGGCTGTGAATAAGCAGTGTCTGCATGGCGCTAACAAGTAAGATTGAAATTAGAAACGCTGTGAACCAAAGGTTCACAGCGTTTTTTTATGAAAAGCACCGCATATGCGGTGC
>JAAWQX010000027.1 GCA_022800755.1 Oscillospiraceae bacterium | reverse complement strand
TTAATTAGCCCTTAACGGACATTTCCCTATCTATTACGCTGTGAATGCGGCGCTCCACGGTGTTTTGAGACGGGCGATTCAGAGACGCGGGGCAAAACCGACTGCCGGGACAGGGCACTACATCTTGTGTGGCGGTGTGTGCCGTGCAAATGAGAAAAAGGCATGGCCGTCCGCCATACCTTTTTGTTGCCTGTGTTCATGCAAAATTCAGTTCCCGCCCCTTGCAATTTGCGGGGTTTGGTAGTAATATATATAGTTAGAATCACAGCAAAGGAAGTGCTTTTACATGACGAAAATAGATATCTTCTCCGGCTTTCTGGGCGCCGGTAAAACCACTCTCATCAAGAAACTCATCTCCGACGGTTACGCGGGAGAAAAACTGGTGCTCATCGAAAATGAATTCGGCGAGATCGCCGTGGACGGCGGATTCTTAAAAGACGCGGGCATCGAGATCACGGAGATGAATTCCGGATGCATCTGCTGTTCCCTGGTGGGAGATTTCCGGGAGGCGCTGCACAAGGTCATCGACGAGTTCCACCCCGACCGCATCCTCATCGAGCCATCCGGCGTGGGTAAGCTGTCTGATGTGATCCATGCGGTGCAGAATGTGGCCTCTGAGAATGTGGCACTCAATGGGTTTACCACCGTAGTGGATGCCACCAAGGCGAAAATGTACATGAAAAACTTTGGTGAGTTTTTCAATAACCAAGTGGAAAACGCCGCGTGTATTATTCTGTCACGCACGGGCGGCATGAGCGAAGAGAAACTGGCCGCGGCGGTGTCTTTGCTCCGAGAGAAAAACCCGGAAGCTGTAGTCATTACCACGCCTTGGGAGCAGCTTTCCGGCAAGACCATCCTGGAAGCCATTGAGCGCAAAAGCACGCTGAAAGATACCCTGGCGCATATGGTCTCCGAAGCGGAAGATGACGACGTCTGTCCTGTGTGCGGCGGGCATCATCACGACCACGATGAGCACGAGCACCATCATCATGAGCATGATGAGCACTGCGACTGCGGACATCACGACCATGACCACGAACACCATCACGACCATGAGCATCACCACCATCACCATGGACATGACGCAGACGAGGTCTTCGTCAGCTGGGGCGCTGAGACTTTCCGTAAGTACGGCGAGGAGGATATTCGCACCATGCTGGGCGCGTTTGTGGACAATGAGGACTACGGACTGGTCCTCCGGGCGAAAGGCTATGTCCCCGCCGCCGATGACGGACAGTGGGTGTACTTTGACTACACCCCCGGCGAACTGAACATCCGCCGTGGCGCGGCGGATGTGACCGGACGCATTTGTGTCATCGGGTCCAAGCTGAAAGAAGACAAATTAAAGGAGTTGTTCCGGATTGGCTAAGCAGCAGCCCCCGCAGGATGTCCCGGTGTATTTGTTCACCGGGTTTCTGGAAAGCGGAAAATCGACCTTTATCCAGGAGACCCTGGAAGACCCCCGGTTCAACACCGGGGAACAGACCCTGCTTTTGCTGTGCGAGGAAGGCGAGGTGGAATTCGACCCGTCGAAATTCGCCAGCCCGAATGTCGCTTGCCGGGTTATCGAGTCCGAGGAGGAACTCACCCCCGAACATCTGAACCATCTGCTGCATGAAACGAAAAGCAAGCGGGTGGTGTGCGAGTACAACGGCATGTGGCTGCTGGACCGGTTTTATTCCAATATGCCGCCGGCTTGGGCGGTGTATCAGGAGTTCTTCTTCGCTGACGCCCGCAGCATTTTGACTTACAACGCCAATATGCGTCAATTGACCTTTGACAAGCTGCAAAGCTGCGAGCTGGCGGTGTTCAACCGCTTTGACCCGACCATGGACCGCATGGAGTTCCATAAGCTGGTGCGTACTGCGTCCCGCCGGGCGGAGATCGTCTACGAGCACGCGGACGGGAAGATCGAGTACGACGAGATCGAAGACCCGCTGCCCTTTGACATTGAAGCGCCTGTGATCGAGATCGCGGACACGGACTACGCCATCTGGTACCGGGATCTGCAGGAGGATACGGCAAAGTACGACGGGAAAACCGTGAAATTTACCGGCCGCGCCCTGACCCGCCGCACCATGCCCGGCGCGTTTGTCATCGGCCGGCACGTGATGACCTGCTGCGTGGAGGATATCCAGTTCGCGGCGCTGGTGTGTACCTGGGACAAGGCCAAAGTGAAAGCCATGGCGTCGGACCAGTGGGTGACGGTCACGGCCAAGCTAGAAGTGAAATTCCATCCCTCTTACGGCGGCAAAGGTCCCGTGCTCACTGCCCAGGAAGTTGCGGTGGCCCAAAAGCCCGAACAGGAAGTGGCGACATTCTTCTGATTTGACTTTTTATGAAAATCATGTTATCATTTTAACGGAAAAAGGAGGGGCTTGCCATGAAAAATGTCATCACCATCAGCCGTGAGTTCGGCTCTGGCGGCAGGACCATCGGAAAGCAGGTGGCCGATGCTTTGGGCTATGCTTTTTATGACAAAGAACTAATCGAGGCCGTGGCGGAAAAAACGGGTTTTTCCAAGGACTACGTCCGGGAACGGGGGGAATACTCTCCGTCGGCCAGCGCCTTTTCCTATTCGTTCATGGGCCGCTCCCGGGACGGGCTTTCTACGGACGATTATCTGTTCTCCGTCCAGCGCAAGGTGATTTTGGAGTTGGCGGAAAAAGGCAGCTGCGTTATCGTGGGCCGCTGCGCGGACTATATCCTGCGGGACCGGGCAGACGTGCTGAACGTGTTCATCCACGCGGATAAAAAAGTCCGGGCCAAGCGCATTGTGGATGTGTACGGCGCCAATAAATATAAGCCCGAAAAACGCTTGGATGACAAGGACAAAAAGCGCCGGGTGAACTACAAATACTACACCGACCGGGACTGGGGCGATTACCATAACTACGATTTGTGCCTGGACAGCGGCACCCTGGGCCTGGAAAAATGTACCGAGCTCATCTGTGATCTTGCAAAAAGTACATAACCACATCCCCCCGAACAATGCACAGTTCGGGGGATTTTTACATATTTCGACAAAATTCGACAGTGGAACAGGGCGGCGCGTGCTATACTTCTCCGCCGCGGACGGTTTCTCTTGAACGGAACTGGGCAAGCTAATATTGGCAGGCCGTTCCAGAGAACGGCCGGACTATTTATGAAAAGAGGAGACCCCCATGTTCCCACGAAAAAAACACCGCATCACCTTTGAGACCCTGGCCCAAAACTGGCTGGACAGCCGCCGGTTAGAGGTAAAGCCCGCAACCCTCGCCAATTACCGCACCCTCATCCACACGCACCTGCTCCCGGAATTCGGCCCCCGCCCGGTGTCAAAACTCACGGAAGACGATGTGCGCGGCTATCTCATCCGGCTGGCGGACAGCGGCCTGGCCGAATCCACCCGCCGGTCCATCCAACTGACGCTGCACATGATCCTGCGCAGCGGCGCACACCGGGGACTGATGCGGCCTGTAGACTTTCCGCCCATGCCCACGCCCCACCGTCCGGCGGTTCAGACTTTCACAGACGAAGAATTTTTTCAATTAGAAAACAATTTGCTTGCGAGCCTTGACCCCGCGGCGCTGGGTATATTATTATGTATGTATACCGGCCTGCGCATAGGCGAAGTATGCGCCCTGCGGTGGAGCGAGATCGATCTGTCCGCCGGGACGGTCACGGTGGCCCGGACCCTTCAGCGGGTATCCGGCCCCCAGGGCACCCGGATTTTGATCGATACGCCAAAATCCGCCCATAGCGTACGGCTTGTCCCCATCCCCCGGCGGCTGTTGCCGCTGATGCGCGTTTACGCCGCACCCCCGGGGGCCTACCTCCTCACCGGAACAGCGGCGTATATGGAGCCGAGGCAATTACAGCGTATATTTAAATGTATTCTCCGCCGCGCGGGACTGCGCCCGGTGAAATTCCACACCCTGCGCCACACCTTCGCCACCCGCTGTGCCCCGCTGACCGACCCCAAGACCTTAAGCTGCCTGCTGGGACACAGCAGCGTATCCATCACCATGTCCCTGTACGTGCATCCCGGCGCGGAGCAGCTGCGCCGCTGCGTGGACCAGCTGCCCGTGTGCGGCCGGATTCCGGCATAAAATCGAAAAAATCAATATTTTTCAAGGATTTCCAACCCTTGTCCGGCAATGTTACACTTAGATTACAAGCCCTGCAAACCTATTGCCAAAGCAAAAAGCTTGTGCTAAGATGCAACCATAGTTAGTCTGATATCCGGCGATGGGGGGCTCTCCTGTCGTTTAAGGGCTAATTAA
>JAAWQX010000005.1 GCA_022800755.1 Oscillospiraceae bacterium | reverse complement strand
CTTTGCCTCGTTCTGGTCCTCGCTATGGTCCTGTCTCTGGGCGTGACTGCTTTTGCTGTCAACAAGTCCACCGAGTACACCGATTACAGCACTGTGACCAACAAAGAGGCTGTTGACGTTCTGACCGCCATCGGCGTGCTGAACGGCAACACCGACGGGACCTTTGGCCCCACCGGCAACTTCACTCGTGCACAGGCTGCAACGATCATTGCCCACATGATGCTGGGCACTAAGACCGCGGCTGCTCTGCCCCAGGTTGCCACCAAGTTCAACGATGTTTCTGCTGCCCACTGGGCCAGCGGCTACATCAACTACTGCGTTGACAACGGCATCATCAACGGCTACGGCGACGGTCGCTTCGGCCCTGAGGATACCCTGACCGCTACGCAGTGGGCTCTGATGCTGCTGAACGCTCTGGGCTACAACCCCGCCAAGGAAGGCATCGGCGGCGCTGGCTGGGAGATCAAGACCACTACTCTGGCTGTTTCTTCCGGCGTTGCTAACGCTGAGAACCTGACCGGCACGTTCAACCGTGACGTGGCTGCTGCCATGGCGTTGAACACCCTGCAGGCCACCCTGGTTGAGTACATCAACAACGGCATGAACATCACCATCGGCGATACCACCATCAGCACCGAGCCCTCCAAGGCGACTCCTGTTGTCTCCACGGTTGGCTTTGAAGGCAACATCAACAATGATAAGTACTTCACCAACGCCAGCGGCTCTCACCTGACCGTTGAGTTCGGCGAAAAGTACTTCACCACCTTGAAGCTGAGCACCGGTAAGGATGCGTTCGAGCGTCCCTCCAACGACTGGTCTCTGGACGGCAAGGTCATCGGCTCCTATGCACAGAAGCCCGTTCTGGAGTACACCGCGCCTGTAACCATCGCGACCCTGTATAAAGACATGGGCCTGAGCAAGGCTACTAACAATGTGGTGTACTACATCGATGGTGCCAAGCAGGCTGACCTGACTGTTGAGCGCACTGACGCTTCCTCCAAGGCTAAGATTGGCGGCAACGGCACTCTGACTCAGGTGTTCCGCAATGACACTGTGTCTCAGGTTAACGGCATCAATGTTGTTACCACTGTCTACACCGTGACCGAAATCAACACCTATGTTGGCGACGTGACCTCCAAGGTCGGCGCTACCAGCACCCGCGATGCTTACGTGTACGTGACTGCCCGCAACGGCAACTCCGGCACTTTCAACACCACTGAGTTCGCTACGGACGATGTCGTTCTGTACACCTACTCCCTGAAGACTGGCGAGAACAAGATCCAGTCCGTTGAGAAGGCTGAGACCGCTTCCGGTCAGCTGACCCGCTACACTGCTGACACCAGCATGGTCGTGGGCGACAAGACCTACAACTACTCCGCGAAGAAGGCCAACACGGCCAACGGTTCTGCTCTGAAGACCGACGTGACCCTGGTTCTGGATAAGTACGGCTACGCTATCGACGTGAAGGCCACCGCCGCTGCTTCCAAGTACGCTCTGGTTGTCAACTTCTCCAACGGTGTTGGCTACTGGAACGGCACCCCCGCTGCTCAGCTGGTTCTGACCGACGGCACTGTCGTTGAAGAGGCTCAGCTGACCGGCACCAAGGACGAGTACAATGCGGCTGAGTTCGTAGCTGGCGATATCGTTTCCTACACGATCAACAGCAAGGATAAGTACACCCTGACCAAGGTTGCTTCTGTCAACAGCAACAGCAATGCGACCACCGCTGGCTCTGCTGCTCCTGTTAAGGTCGAGAACGGCAAGTACCAGATGGCTAACATCGTTGGTGCGTCCAACCTCGTAGCGAACGGCTCCACGATCTTTATCGTGCGCACGCTGGACAGCGACAAGGAATCCGTGTTCAAAGTCTACAACGGCATTAAGAACATGCCCACCATCGACACCAGCAAGAACGCTGCTGACAAGCAGAACACCAACGCAACTGTCTTCTGCAAGACCGGCACTGTTGCTACGATCGTTTACGTTGATGCGGCAGCCACCAGACTGACCACCAACGATAAGAACGTGATCTACGTCAACTACAAGGACACCAACAAGGCTGTCACCGATTCCGACGGCACCTACTACGTGTTCCAGGCCATCGTGAACGGCGAAATCGTTGACGAGTTCAAGGTCACGCCTGAGACCCGTGCCCTGTTGGCTGCCGACCGCATGTTCAAGGATGTTTCTTACAGCACCAGCGGCAACATCGCCAGCATGGACGCTCTGGACGTTGCGAGCAAGGCCATCGGCATTGAGAAGGTCGAGAACGACGTTCTGGGCTTCAACACCATGCCCGGTGAGGACTACAGAGCTTACGTCACCTCCAGCGACTGCAAGGTCTATGTGAGAGACGAGAACGGCACTCTGACTGAGAGCTCCGTTGCCAGCGTGCCCACCACGCACACGGCTACTGTATTCTACAACGTGAATGCCAACAACCAGGTCAACTTCGTTGTCATCGAGCGTACCACTGAGAAGGCTCCGATCAGCATCGGCTATGCCGGCATCAGCAACGGCTCCAAGAACATTCAGCTCGGCTTCCACATTGATGATTACTGGCTGACTGCTGACGACATCAAGGCTCTGGGCCTGAGCGCTGGTCAGTTTACCGTTGAAGTGGACGGCACAGAGAAATCTCTGGTTGCTACCGCTTCCGAGACCGACAAGGGCTACAACTGGAACGGTACTGCGATGTGCATCATGGAAGGCAGCACTTGGGGTGCCTGGAATACCGCTCACGCTGGCGCTGGCTTCGTGAAGCTGCACACTGGTTCTAACTTCGCCACTGGTGAGGTTGTGACCATCAAGGCTGCGGATAACACCGAGTTCACCTTCACGTTTGACGCTGCCAACTACACTGTTGCCTAATTCCTTAGGTAAGTAAAAACTTAACAAATAAGTTCAGCCCCCGGGATTTCCCGGGGGCTGTTTTTATTAGCCAATAGCAATATATCGGTATACACGCCCTGAGGTGTTTAACTGCGTATCCGCTGAGTGCGTACCATACCACTTCACGCTGTTGCCTGACCAAGTCATCGTCATCAAATAAGGATTGCTCTGCTCATGATAGCTCCGCGCTACCTTTACGCCATAGATTGCCAGCATCCAGTAATAATTACTAGTTTCCGGCATCACCACCAGCAGCCGCGGTGGACGGCCCAGCGTGGACGTAAAGTCCAGCGTGCAGGGATTGGCTGACCCGTACTTCCCCGTTCCCGTATACGATCCCACCGCGACCCGCACGCAGTCTGACAGCGCGTGAATGGCCGCGTCGATCTTGGCGTTGTCGGAATTAAAATCCGTCCGCCGCACCGGGTCTGTCGCGGCCCATTGGCTGAGCTTGTAATTGCTTGTTGTTGTCATGTTTGTATTCCTCCGTCTGCAAATTTTCGGGAGACCCGCAAGTCCTGTCGCGTGCGCGCGCGACATTATTTAAGTAGGCCCTCCATAAATACCCCGCACTGCCCTCAAATTTGCCGATTTTGATGCAACAAAAAATCCCGCTTCAGCGGGATTTTTTTGTATCGGTTCAGTTTGTCAGAAGCTGGTCCACATAAGACTGCATGGCCTGCTTGCTTTCTGCACCCTTGGAGCCGTTGATAAAGTGCTGTTTTTCCTCCCGGGTCATGGCGGCGTATTTCTCCAGTGCCGTGGGATTCTCCACCAGCGCCATCCCCAGCCCCATGGGCATCGGGCCTTTCAGCCAGTTTTGTTCCATGGTCATCCTCCTTTGCGTTTTTCCATAGTGTTCCCGCGGGGATGGGATTTTATGCAAAAAAGAACCGCCGTATTCGTCCTCGCACCCTTTGCTGCGTTCCGGCGGGCAAGCCCGCCGGGGCCTGCGCGCCGGGGCTCGTCCTCTCGAAATCAAACCCACGTTGTTGGGCTTTGATTTCGGAAAAAGAACCGCCGTACTTTCATACGGCGGTTCCAAAGGATGAGGATAAAATGAAAAAGATGAAACAATCTCTTGTCTTGTGTATTTAGGATACCCCGAAGTTATTACAGAAAAAAGGGGAAAATTGTTACAAGAATATTAAATGCGAAAAAAGTTTACATAATTCATCCGAACACCGGGCCGAACCAAACATCCGGGAGGCTGTCCGTCAATGAATCCGGCGCGGCGCAGGAGATATAATCTTCCTCGTCACCAGGCAGGCAGGCGGTGGCTTCTCTTGCGCCGAACTGCCGTAAAAGCGCCCCGGCGGCCGCTTCCGGCACATCGGCGAGCAGTTCGGGAAGTTCCAGCGACTCGCCGGCGTATATGTCCGCGATGCCGCCATTCACGGCATAAAATCCGCCGCCGTAATGCTTATGGAGCAGGTGCTCCCAGACGAACAGCGCGTCCGGCAGGCGCACATGGGGAACGCCGGACAGCCGCGCTTCCCGCACGGTGCTGTACTGCTTCGGTGTGAGGGGCGTTACATCGCCGCCGCAGGGCGTTGTTACGGTCACACGACGGCAGGGCATGGCCGGGACCGCGCCGATTTTTTCTGCGTACCAGGGATAAAGACTTGGCTCAGCGGGCTTCGTGAGCAGCAGCGCGCCTTGGACGAACGCGTCATCCCGCAGTCCACGGCACAGCGCCGCGGCGAGACCGTTTTTCCGGTGCACGGGATGTGTGGCCACGGCGTAGAGATACCGGGCGGGCAGGTCTGGGCGTCCCGGACGCAGCACCGTCAAGCCCGGCAGGGAATAGGCCGCCGCCGCGATTTCCCCGCTGTGTTCCGCCAGCAGGCAAAAGCCCTCCTGCGCCTCGAACAGCGACAAAAACTGCGTTACCAGCTCTGCCGGATCACCGAACACCTGCTCCCATAACGCCGCGCAGCCGTCCCGGTCGCCGGGGGCATAGGGGCGCAGGATATAGTCATCCATGGTAGACCTCCGGGCAGATACGTCTGATCTCCCCGCGGATTTCCCGCAGGTCTACGAAAGTTTCCGGCCGCTTGGAGGGGTCTCGCAGCAGGGCGGAGGGGTGGTAGATGGCCATGTAGCGCCGACCGTCGATGTCGAACCAGGTGCCATGCTCCCGGGTGATCTTGAAATCCGGCTTGATCAGGCCCATTGCAGCGATGCGCCCCAGGCAAATGATGATTTTTGGCTGGATCAACTGAATCTGTGCGTCCAGCCAGGGGCGGCAGGCATCCTGCTCCTGATTTTGCGGGTCCCGGTTCCGGGGTGGACGGCACTTGACGATGTTGGCGATGTAGACCTTTGTGCGGTCCAGATCAATAAGCTCCAGCATATCGTCTAGCAGCTTCCCGGCGGGGCCGACGAACGGTTCGCCCTTTAAATCTTCCTGCTCGCCGGGGCCTTCGCCGATGAGCAGGACGGGGGAGTGGACATTGCCGACGCCGAACACGACGTTATGCCGGGTCTCGTGCAGGGCGCATTTTCGACAGTTCATGCAGTCGTTTTGCAGCGTGATCCAATCAGTCATGGGGGACCTCCTGTTGTAAGCGTTGAAGTAAAGTCTCTCTATGGTTGCACGATGGGTCTTCCAGCACCGCGTCCAGCAGCCGCTGGAGCGCTCGGCCCAAAGCGGGGCCTTGATAGCCCAGGACCTGCAAGTCCGCGCCGCTGACGGCTAAGTGAGCCAGGTCCAGACACGCGCCGGACGCGAGAACGGCCTCGACCCGGAATAAACCGCCCACGGTACAAGCGGCGCAGCGGACGGCCTCGGGGCCGTACCGGGCGATCAGGCGGCGCAGCCCGGCATCGTCGGTGGGGAAAGGCGCGGCAGTGATCTCCATGGCCTTTTCACACAGCCGGGTAGTGTGTCCGTCCACCCGCAGACTGCGGAGAAATCCGCCGATGTCGTCCACAGCTCCGGCGGCGCGGAAGGCGGCGCAGAACTGCGCCCAGCGCAGGGCTTTTTCCGGGGGTGAGGCGGTATTCCAGACCAGAGACACGTCAGTGCGGGACAAAAACGCGTCCAAAAGGCCGTAACGCACCATACTTTGCACGAATTCCGGCCGGGGAGACAGCAGGGTCTTTTCAAGCTCCACGCAGATGCGCTCCGGGGCGACGAAGCGGGCTAAATGGGCGTTTCTGCGAATGGCGTTGTAAGCGGCGGAGGAAAACCCCAGCTGCGCGGCGAAGCGAAAGGCCCGGAACATCCGCAGGGCGTCTTCCTGAAACCGGATGTCCGGGTCACCCACGCAGCGGATGACCCGCTGCCGCAAATCATCCTGTCCGCCGAACAGGTCGATGACTTGCCCGTCCAGCCCCATGGCCATGGCGTTGATGGTGAAATCCCGCCGGGACAAGTCCTCCTCCAGCCGGTCTGTGAAGCGCACTTCATCAGGCCGGCGATGGTCGGAGTATCCGCCGTCCACCCGGAAGGTTGTCACCTCGGCTTGTACGCCGCCATAAAATACGGTAACGGTCCCATGCCTGAGCCCTGTGGGAACTGTGCGGCCGAACAGGGCGATGGTTTGCTCCGGCAGGGCGGCGGTGCAGATGTCCCAGTCTCCCGGCACCCGGCCGATGAGGGTGTCCCGCACACAGCCGCCGACCAGATACGCTTCGTATCCGGCCTGCTGAAAGCACCGGAGAATACCCTTGATTCCGGCGGGGACTGTTAACAGGTCCATACATACTACCTCCTATGGAATTAGGGCTTGTTTTCTTTTGCTATGGATATTATAATACTAACGTGGGAAAATAACAATAAAAGGAAATTGGGAGGCTGCTATGACAGCTTTTGACGAATATTTGAAACGTGGAAAAAAAGGCCATCTCATCGGTGTGGGCGGCGTGTCTATGTCGCCGCTGGCTGAGGTGCTGGCGGGCGCTGGAATGCGTATTACCGGTTCCGACATGACCGAAAGCGAGAAGACCGATCATTTAGAAACGCTGGGCGTAAAGGTCTATTACGGGCACAAGGCATCCAACGTGGAGCCGGACACCCAGTTCATCATCCGCACCGCCGCGGTGCATGACGACAATCCGGAAATTCAGGCGGCCCATGAAATGGGGATCCCCGTCTACGAACGGGCCCAGGCCTGGGGCGCGATCATGAAATATTACAAAAACGCTCTGTGCATTGCCGGGACCCATGGAAAGACCACAAGCACTTCCATGTGCACCCATATCCTTATGGCGGCGGAAAAGGACCCCACCGTCATGATCGGCGGCACCCTGCCCATGCTGAAAGCGGGCCATCGGGTGGGCCATGGAGAGACCATCGTGCTGGAATCCTGCGAATACTGCGATTCCTTTTTGAACTTTTTCCCCACCATCGCGGTGGTGCTGAACATTGAGGAAGACCATCTGGACTATTTCACCGAGGGCCTGCCGGCCATCCAGCGGTCTTTCCGGCAGTTCGCCGCGTCCGTGCCGGAAAACGGCCTGATCGTGGCGAATCTGGAGGACGAGAACACCATGGAAGCCCTCAAGGGCGTGGACCGGGAGGTCATCACTTTTGGCCTTACGGAACAGGCGGATGTGTACGCGAAAAACATCAGTTTTTCCGGCGCCAGCACGAGCTTTGACGTGTACTGCTTCGGCGAGAAGCTCACGGATGTGACGCTGCATGTCCCGGGCCTGTTCAACGTGCGTAACGCCCTGGCGGCCATCGCCGCCACCATGCGTCTTGGCGTGGGGGCAAACGCGGTGAAATACGGCCTGGCGGGCTTCAACGGCGCGGGCCGGCGGTTCGAGTACAAGGGCAAGTACAACGGCGCGGACGTGTACGACGACTACGCCCACCACCCCAGTGCTTTGAAAGTCACGCTGGACACCGTAGAGCGCTTGGGCTATAAGCGTGTGATCGTGGTGTTCCAGCCCCACACCTATTCCCGCACGCTGGCGCTGTTCGATCATTTCGTGGAGCAGCTTTGCCGCCCGGACCAGACCTATCTGGCGGAAATTTATGCTGCCCGGGAGACGAATACCATGGGTATTTCCTCCAAAGACATTGCGGCGAAGATCAACGGCGCGAAGTTTTTTGACAACTTCCCGGACATTGTCGCCGACCTGAAAAAATACGTCCAACCCGGCGACATCGTCTTGACCATCGGCGCGGGGGACGTGTACAAAATCGGAGAAGAACTGGTGAAGCCATGAGATTGGACAAATACTTAAAGGTATCCCGCCTCATCAAGCGCCGCACCGTGGCCAACGAGGCCTGCGACGCGGCAAAGGTGACGGTGAACGGCCGACCCGCCAAGGCCAGCTATGACGTGAAGGTGGGCGACGTGATCGAGATTGCCTTCGGCCAGCGCACAGTAAAGGTAGAGGTGCTGGCGGTAAATGAGACGGTAAAAAAGGAAGACGCCGCGGCCATGTACCGGGAATTGGCGTAAATGCGAAACAGCCACAGGAATACACGTCCTGTGGCTGTTTTCATTCGGTTTTTTCAAAATTTGGCAAAAGATATGGACTGAGTTCTCCAAAAGTTCATAATCTTTCCATGGTTTCTTCACCAAATGGGAGTTGTCATCGTGTACTATAACACTCGGAAGAACTCCAAACCTTTTATTCCTCTCTTTCTCCTAACACAAACAAACACATCGGGCGGTCAGGCCGAAACGCCGCCGCCCGGGAGTGGGATTCCTGTCCGCCCGAGAACAAAAGGACAGACCAAATATGACCGCCCATCCGGCGATGATATAGAAAGCCCCCGGCCCTGAAAGTGCCGGGGGCTTTTGCGTGTTCAGACTTATTCCGCGGAAAATTCCGCCCAGGAATCCGCCAGCGGACGGACCAATTCTTCTTTTCCCAGCCCCTTTACTTGGTCATACCCCATCCAGCCGATATGGGCGGTCTGCCCGGTCTGCATGGTGTTGGCCACGGCGTCAAATTCCGCTTCCGTGATTTCCTGTCCGTTGCCGTCGTAGAAAGTCATATCAAATTCGTCGCTTCCGTCACGGATGACGGCGTACCGTTCTGCCAGCAGTGTTTGCTCGATCATATCGTCACGGTAGACCACATCGTAAAGCCCCAGCCAATTTTCGGCGTAGCCGTTGCGGATATAGTCTTCCAGCCGGTAATGCCGCACGCCGTCCTCGTCCGAATAGAACGCCATATCCGCGTAGCCGATGTCCGGCTCGGATTCCATAGGCTGCGGCCACTGCCATTCCGTCACGCCGGAACCGTCCTCGTTGACCTCGTAATAGTGTGAGTAGGAAAACAGCCCGGTCCCTTGCATGGAACTGACTACCAGTTCAAGAAGACCGTTGCCGTCCAGATCCGTCACGGCGAATTGGGTACTGGACTCATAGGAAAGCCACTCGACCTCGCTTTCCAGCCCGCTGAATCTTTCCGCCAGCACGGCAATCTGCTCATCGCTGGAAAGAACGTGGACCTTCGGCGCGGCGCAGCCGGTGAGCAGCAGCGCCAGTATCAGGCATAAAGCGGTCTTTTTCATAGAAACCTCCCAGGGCGTTTTCCCCATGATAGCACGTTTTACGGGCCTGTCAAGTGAACTTGTCAGGCATAGATGTTGATGACCTTCAGCGTATCATCCTCACCGAATTCCGAGGTAACGTGCACCTCCGCCAGCCACATCAGCCCGTCTGCAAGCATAATGCCATCGGAATTGCAGAACATCTCATGGCAGGTCTCGGCTTCAACGGCTCGGAAGAAATCATCGGTGAATATGCCCTCCCAATCTATCGCGGTAAACTCCTCGGCGCTGTTACAGGTGGTGCTCCCAATAGTGATAGGGTAGGCCAGACACTCACTCAATCCCTCCCAGTTGCGGTCCAGCAAATGGGCGCGCACCGTGGAGGCGAAATCCTCCACCGCATAGGCGGGGAACTTGGTTGCTGCTGCGTAAAAATCGTCAGCCGGGAATTGCCCGTTCTCCTGGTCCGGCTCCGGCGGAATGGCGGAACTGTCCAGCGGCGGCGTGATATTACCGGCGCACAGCGTCCAGTCAAAGCACTCTGCCATGAGTTCTAAATCGGCCTTTGTGATTTGCAGGTCGTCATACAAAAGACCGCCGCCCGTGCCAGCGAGAACGTTGACACATACAAAGCAGTTGGGCAGGTCGGTAAAGATCAGCGACTGAGTGTCCCGCATGGCCAGAATGAGTTCTGTGCCGTCTTGCGTGGTGTAGTGCCACTGCTCATAGTCCGCGGCGTGTCCGATATTCAGCACTACGTCGGAAAGCGTGCCCTTCTGACTCCGGCGGAACTGAAAATCCAAGGTGCCGGCGCCCACGGAGCAGTCGCCCTCGAATTGCAGGGTGCCGTCACCGAAGCAGTAGCCCCAGAAAAACGTGCAGGCCCCGGACAAAAATTCCCCGCCCATGGCGTCATTCAGGGCCGATTCGCTGAATAGGTCAGTCATGTTGTCATAGAGCGTCAAATTGTATGTTTCCGCGATTTCTTCCAGCTTGTCGGCCATGGTTTGGTCGTACACACCGTAGTTGTTGTAAGCAGTTCCGGGGACGAAAATCGAGTTGTCCAGATTCAGCGTGGGGACATATTTACTGTAAAATTCCTGCCACTCGGCGCAGGCTTTAGCCTCCGGGCTGTCGTAATAGCCCTGCATGGAAATGAGTTCCACAGTCTCTTTGTCCCCCTCAGGACCGACGATTGCTTCCGGTGCGATGATCAGGTCCCGCAGGCCGAACAGGTTTGTTGCCACGGCGGTCACACCGCAGGCCAGCAGCAGGCAGATGACCGCCGCGACAACGGCGATGGTCCGGACCACATGGGTGCGTTTTGGTTGCATTTGCAGCATCTCCTCGTTAATGACCAGGGAGGAGCGCACCTGGCTGAAGGTTTCCCTGTATAATTGACGGTCATCCATCGTACGTCACCTCCATCAGTTCTGAGCGCAGCGCCCGGCGGGCCCGGGACAGCCGTGTGGTCACGGCGGATTCCTTCAGGTCCAGCAGCCGGGCGATGTCTTTCACGGTGCAGTCCTCGTAGTAAAACAGGTACAGCACCGTTCTGTACTTTTCCGGCAGGCTCATGACGGTCAGGAACAAGTCGCTTTGTGCCGGTTCCTCAAAGGGAATGGCAGCGGAAAGTTCGTCCAGAGACACCCGGCGCTTCCGCCAAGGACTGCGCAGGGCGTTTTTGCACAGGTTGACAGTCACCCGGATCAACCAATACCGGACATGTTCGTCGTTTTGAAACGGCTGACGGGCAGTGTAGAGTTTGATGAGCACTTCCTGCACCATGTCCTCGGCATCGGGTACGCTGCGGAAATAGTTCAGCGCGATGCGGAAGACCGTATCTTGATACCGCCGGGCCAGCCGGTAGAATTCTGATCGTTCCATATTGATTCACCTACCGTTTGAAAGCTTTCACCAGTAAAACACGGTAGAACCGAAAAATGTCACAAGGAGAAAATTTTTTATGTCAGTTCCCGCAAAAAATCTTTGATCTCCGCGGCCAGACGGCCGCTGTTTTCATAGTGGAGATAGTGTCCACCGTCCAAAAAGGTAAGACTTGCCCCTGCGCGCTCGGCAAAAGCGGCCTGTTCCTCCCGCCAGAAATCACCGATCTCTCCGCCGTCAGAGGCAAACATTCGGATCGGGCAGGCGGGCGTCGCGCCGTCCTTGACGGCCCGGGCGTTTTCCGCGACACACTGGGATTCCCGCATCATATCCAGATCCAAAGCGTTTCGGTAGCTGAGCATCCGAAGCTGCGCGGTTTCCGCCTCTGTCAGGCCTTCGGTATTGAGGGGATAGACCCCCGGCAGGCGCACCAGCCCCAGCTGCACGGTAAACCGCAGGAGCTTCATGCGGGACAGGGTGCTGTCCAGGCTCATTTTTTCGTAGCTTTCCGGCGTCGCCATATCCAGCCCCACGATCCCGGCGACTTCCTCCGGGAACTGCTGTGCCCAATACAGCGCTTCCAGCCCGGACATGGAGTGGGGAACCAGCACATAAGGCGGCGGCACCTGTGCGGCGGATAAAGCCGCGCGTACCTCTTCCACCATGCTGCGTACGTCCCTGGGCACGTCGGCGATGTCGGAATAGCCATACCCGGCCTTTTCCACCACCGCGATGGCGCAGTCGTCGGAAAGCCGGGAATACAGCGGCTTGAAATCATAAACCGGCGCCGCGGTGCCGCTGCCGGATAACAATACCGCAACCGGCGCACCCTCGGCACGGCTGCCTTCGGTATAAACGTGGATTTTGTAGCCGTTGACGTCCACCAGCTTCCCGGGGGCCGTCAAATGCTTTTGTTCAAACGCCAGCGCGAAGCGGTGATACAGCGCCAGCAAAGCGAGGGCCGCAAGCAGCGTCAGCAGCAAGAGCCGGATGATTTTCCAAAAAATTTTGCCCATAGCGGTTCCTTTCAAAACGCAGTAAAAATGCCACCCGGCAGCGACCGGGTGGCATTTTATTTTGTCAGCAGATTCTACCGGCATTCAGATGAAATACTTCTTAATACCTTCGCCGGCGGCTGCGGCGTCGCCGCTGATGGAAATGGTGAACTTCACGTTGTTCGCATTGGAAAATGCGTCCATCCAGCCCAAGACCTCTGCCACGACGGTCTCGTCCGTAGTGCCGATGATCTTGTAAAAGTTATCCACAAACACCTGGGTAATATCGTAGTTGCCGGAATGCAGGCCCGCGATGAAGCCCTTGAACAGGTCCACATTACCGATGCCGTACTCGCCGGCCTGGATCAGACGCACGGTGTACGGGATATCATAAGTAAGCTTTTTGTCCTTTTCAATGCAGACAACAGCACCTGTTTCTTCTTTATCCGCCTGGAGGACGAGATCCACCAGTCTTTTGGTTTTGCCGGAACCTTTCAGTCCCATGATGACTTTCACCATGTTCGCCACGCTCCTTTTTATGTGATGATGGTGTTCTTAAGTATAAGTTACCACATTTCCCGCGAAAGTGCAACGGAAAATATTCGTTCTGTCAAAATTTATTGCGCTCCGGGCTTGCCCAGCATCCGGAACATATTTTTCTTGTACGCCTCTACGCCGGGTTGGTCAAAGGGGTTCACCCCGGATACATAGCCGCTCAAAGCACAGGCCAACTCAAAGAAGCACACCAGGGACGCGAAGCCCGCCTCGTCCCTCCGGGGTACGCTGATGCCGATATTGGGCACGCCGCCGTCGATATGGGCCTGCTTCACCGCCGCCATGGCAGTGCGGCACACGTCGCCCAGCTGTCGGCTGGCCAGATAGTTCAGCCCGTCGGGATCGCCCATGTCAAAGGGTACCTCGAATTGATGCAGGTCCTGTTCAAAACTCACCACGGATTCAAACAGCGTACGGGGACCATCTTGAACAAACTGGCCCATGGAGTGCAGATCGGCGGTGAATTCTACGGAAGCGGGGAAGATGCCGATACCGTTTTTCCCCTCGCTTTCGCCGTAAAGTTGCTTCCACCACTCCGCGAAGAAGCGGAAAGACGGCTCATAGGACGCGAGGATCTCGATGGACCGGCCGTTGTGATATAAATGCTGCCGGGCCCCGGCGTATTGCCAGGCGGGGTTCTCCGGAGAGCGCAGGTCCAGCGCGCGGAATTCGTCGATGGCGCAGTCGATGACGGTTTGCACGTCGATGCCGGCCACGGCTATGGGCACCAGACCAACCGCGGACAGCACGCTGAAGCGTCCGCCTACATTGTCCGGCACCACAAAGGTCTCCCAGCCCTCTCTGACGGCCATGTCGTGGAGCACGCCCCGGTTGGCGTCAGTGACGACGGTGATACGCTTTTTGGCTTCCGCCGCGCCGTATTTGGACACCAGCAGGCCTTTGAACATCCGAAACGCCAGCGCTGGCTCCAGCGTGGTGCCGGACTTGGAAATGACGCACAGGTCAAAATCCTTGTCGCCCAGGCGGGATAGGGTGTCCATCATGGAGTCGGGGGACAGTCCGTTGCCCACGAAGATAATATCCGGGTCATCGGTCCCTCTGGTAGGCCGGAGCAGGTCCACAGCAGCCCGCGCGCCCAGATAAGACCCACCGATACCCACGACTACAAGTGCCTGGGACCGGGCGCGTACCCGCTTTGCCAGGGCCAAAATCTGTTTCAACTCGCCGGACTTGATATTTTGGGGCAGTTCCAGCCAGCCTGTGAACTCTGCGCCCAGGCCGCTGCCCTCTGCCAATGTACGGTGTGCGGCGGCGACTTCTGCGTAATCCGGCCCCATATTCTGAAAGAACATGGATGCGCCGGATAAATCAACTTTTACCATAACCAGACTTCCTTTCGTGTAGCCTTGCTGATACCATTATACACGAAATGGAAAAAATAGCAAATGAAAAATGTCCGATAAAACCGTCGAAAGTGGGGGACGTATTCAAGAATTTAAAGGAAATATGTGGCGAAGTGGGGGTTATAGCTCAATACAGGACAAAATATTCAACATCCGGGCGAAGATGCCGAAAGTCCCCAGCCGTTGTACGGTCTCGGACGCGGTGACGGTCAGTTCCGCGATGGGTTCATCCCCGGAATAAACGGTCAGCGTCCCCAGCGGGTCGCCGGTGAGAACGGGGGCATCCACCTGCTCTACAAGCTGCAAATCGTAGCGCAGATTCGCCGCCCGGTTTTTCTCAATGACGGCCTCGGAAACATCCGGGTACACCGGCTGCACGCAGTCGCTTTTCCCTAATTTCACAGGGACCGGCGGCAGCGCGTCGTCCGGGCGCAGGCGGCAGAGGGTATAATTGGCGAAGGCGTAGTTCAGCAATGTCTTGGCACTGTCGAAACGGTGGTCGCTGCTGTCGGCCCCCAGCACGGTGGCGACGTACTCCACGCCGTCTCGCATGGCGGTAGCGGCCAGACAGTGCCCGGCTTTGGAGGTGTACCCGGTCTTCAGCCCCGTGGAACCGTCGTAGTAATAGATCAGCTTATTGGTATTGGACAGGGCAAATTCCCCGTCCCGGGCGGTATCCATCCAAATGGTGGAATACTCTTTGATCTTCTCATGGGAGATCAGCTCCCGGGCCATCACCGCCACGTCATAGGCGCAGGAATAGTGGTTCGGGTCATCGAACAGCCCGGTGCAGTCGGTGAAATGGGTGTCAGCCATGCCCAGTAAACGGGCTTTTTCGTTCATTTTCTGCACGAACGCGTCCTCCGTGCCGGCGATATGCTCCGCCATAGCCACGGCGCAGTCGTTGGCGGAGACCACGGTGATGCATTTGATCATCTCGTCCACAGTCATCTGCTCGCCTTCCTCCAGCCAGATCTGGCTGCCGCCCATGGAGCAGGCGTGGGCGCTGGCGGTGACCATGTCGTCCAAACCGATGGAGCCGTTGTCCAGGGCTTCCATAATGAGCAACAGGGTCATGACTTTGGTTACACTGGCGATGAGCCGGTGCTCATGGGCGTTTTTTTCGTACAGCACTTCCCCGGTGGTCTTTTCCAAAAGGCAGGCCGACGGGGCTTCAATGGTGATGGCGTCGTCAAAGAGCGTATCCACCGCGGCGGCGGGGGAAAGCAGCAGAGCAAAAGCCAGCAGCATACAAATCACAGGTTTCAAATCGATCCCTCCAAGCAGTTCTTACTTCCAATCTATGGCGCAGGGCGGGAAAATATCAATGGTTGACATCTGATTGACATAAAACTGGAAGAATCCCAGGGAGAAATGTATAAGGAAATCTGTGCATTCTGAAAAAAACAAGGTTTTTAACACTTTCCACAGAGTTTCCCACAGGCAAAACGGAACGGTTTCGACGCAAAATATTCAAATTTGTTTACATAATATGAATTATTTTTGAAAATCCAGCAAATGCGGTTGACGATTGGGCTGGGCAAGAGTACAATAAAATGGTAATTTTTCTTGGATTTTTCCCGTATATGGGAGCAAGGAGGACGCAGTGAACCGATTCGGAAAAGATTCCCAATACTTTGCCTGGGGCTTGACGGCGTTTTGCGTGTTGGTGGGCTGTATTGTGTTTTACCTGCTGCTGGGCCATTTGAGCACCATCGGCGGGATCATCGGCAGCGCGCTGCGGGTGCTCAGCGCCTTTATCTGGGGCCTGGTGATCGCGTATGTGCTGCTGCCCCTGTCCCGGTATTTTGAATACAAACTTTTTCAGCCGCTGTTGTTCCGCCTGAGCAAGGGCCGCAAGGGCGGCAGCGGAAGCTCCGGCGGCGCACCCCGGATGCTGGCCATCACGTCAGCCATCGCGGTGGCGATCGCGTCGATCTCCATTATTTTGCGGCTCATTATCCCCACGGTGTACGAAAGTGTAGAGAGCATCCTGCTCAACTATAATACATATATTTCCACCCTCACCGAATTGATCGAGCGTTGGTTCGAGGATTACCCGGAACTTTCCACGCAGTTAGAATCTGCCACGGAGAGCGTTTCCAATGATATTGCCCAGTGGATCCGCAACGATTTTCTGCCTCAGATGGGCAGTTTCATCACCAATATCACCACAGGGGTGTACCTGGTGTTCCGGGCAGTGATGAATGTGGCCATCGGCTTTGTGGTGGCGTGTTACCTGCTGTATAACCGGGAGGGCTTCGGCGCGAACATGAAAAAGCTGCTGTACAGCGCCCTGGGCATCAAGCGTGCTGAGCGTGTGCTGAGCGTGTGCCGCTTCACAGATGACGCATTCATGGGCTTTATCAGCGGAAAGGTGCTGGATTCCCTGATTATTGGCTGCATCACCTTTGTGTGCTGCTCCCTGCTGAAAATGCCCTACGCCGCATTCGTCAGCGTCATCATCGGAGTAACCAACGTGATCCCGGTATTCGGGCCGTTCATCGGCGCCATTCCCTGCACCCTTATCATTTTGGTGGTGCAGCCGGTGAAAGCGCTGGTGTTCGTAGTGTTCATCATTGTATTGCAACAGATCGACGGTAATATCATCGGGCCGAAGATTTTGGGCAGCCGGGTAGGCATCAGCGGCTTCTGGGTGATGTTTGCCATCGTAGTGTGTGGCAGCCTGTTCGGCGTGGTGGGCATGATCGTGGGCGTACCGCTGTTCGTGGTCATCAGCGCCGGATACAACAGCCTCGTGGATTACGGACTGAAAAAGCGCGGCCTGACGACGCAGACCGCGCAATATGTGAATATGGCGTATATGGACCCCGTCACCGGGGATCCGGTGCCACGGGAGGGCGAAAAGCGCAAGCGTTCCCGCCCGAAGCGGGACAAGCAGCCGCCGTCATCCCAAAACGGGGAAGAGTGACGCCCTTGCGTCCCGCAGACCGTCGCACAGGGCGTTGACCTCGTCTTCCGTGGTGAAGCGGGAGAAGCTCACCCGCAGCGCGCCGTCAATGACTTTTGGGGACAGCCCCATGGCTTCCAACACATGGCTCCGCCCGCCTTTTTTGCAGGCGGAGCTTCTTGCTACGCAAATACCCCGCCGGTCCAGAAAGTTCATGAGCACCTCGCTGCCGTAGCCCGGCAGGGAGACCGACAGAATATGCGGCGCCTGGGCGCCGATGATCTGAACCCCCGGCACTTCCTCCAGCAACCGCCCGATGGCCAGCTCCTGCAAGGACCGCATATGCGCCATGGAAAGGGTCTGAACGGCCTTTCCCTCCTGGGCGGCGACGCCGAAGGCGGCGATTTGCGGCAGGGCCTCCGTCCCGGCCCGCAAATTGTTTTCCTGCCCGCCGCCGAGGATATAGGGCAGCAGCTTGGAGGCAGGCTTCAGCCCCTTGCGGATATACAGCGCGCCGATGCCCTTGGGTGCGTGGATCTTATGCCCGGAAACGGAGATCATATCCGCCCCCAGATTTTTCGCCTGAAACGGCACTTTCAAAAAGCCCTGCACCGCGTCGGTATGCAAGATTGCGGTGCTCCCGGCGGCTTTGATGGCTCTGGAGATCCCGGAAATATCCGTGACCGCCCCGGTCTCATTGTTGACCAGCATCAAAGAAACCAGCACCGTATCCGGCCGGAGGGCCTCCGCCACAGCCTGCACCGGCACCGCCCCGGTCTCATCCGGAGACAGGCGCGTGACTTCATACCCCCGGCGCTCCAATTCGTCTAAAGACTTGCGCACCGCGTCATGCTCCACGGTCGAGCCGATAACATGCCGCCCTTTCCGGGACATGCTTTCCGCGCCCCGGAGGATGGCCCAGTTGTCAGCCTCCGACCCACAGGACGTGAAGTAAAGCTCCGCCGGGTCACAACCCAGCGCGGCGGCCACCTGCTTCCGTGCGATATCGAGGATCCCCCGGGCTTCCCGTCCGGCGGCATGGGTGGAACTGGGGTTGCCGTAGACCTCCGTCATCACCCGGTAAGCGATGTCAGCGGCCTGTTTGCACACCTGCGTGGTCGCGGCGTTATCCAAGTAGATCATATCATTTCATCCTTTATGAGGTGTTTTCATTGACATACATTATAAACACTCTTGGCTGTAAGGTCAACCAATATGAGACCCAAGCGGTGGAAACCATGCTGCGTGAGCGGGGGCACCGTCCCGCGGCGCCGGGGGAGACCGCCGACGCTGTGATCGTGAACACCTGTGCGGTCACGGCGGAGAGCGGGCGGAAATCCCGCCAGGCGGTGCGGCATCTGGAAGCGGAGCACCCCGGCGCGGCGGTGGTCGTCTGCGGCTGCTGGAGTCAGATCAGCGCGGAGGAAGCGAAAGAGATCGGCGCGGACGTGGTATTCGGCACCGGGGACAAGCACGCCCTGGCGGATGCCATCGAAGCGGCGGTTGCGGAAAAGAAAAGCGCCCGGTTTGTGGACGACCCGTTCCGCCGCATGGAATTCGAGGAACTGCCCGCCGGCGCGGTAGACGGCCGCACCCGCGCCATGCTGAAGATCGAGGACGGCTGCGTGAATTTCTGCACCTATTGCGTCATTCCGTACACCCGGGGCCGGGTGCGGTCCCTGCCGCTCCCCGCGGCAGCGGCGCAGGCGAAGCAGCTGCAAGACGCGGGCTACCGGGAACTAGTGCTCACGGGCATCGAGATCGCCTCCTACGGCACGGACCTGCCGGGGAAACCCGGCTTAGCGGACTGCGTGGAAGCCATCGCCGCCGCTGCGCCGGAACTGCGTCTGCGCCTTGGCTCCCTGGAACCGACGGTCATCACGGACGAATTCGTCCGCCGCATCGCCGCCACGGGAAAGGTGTGTCCCCATTTCCACCTGTCCTTGCAGTCCGGGTGCGACAAGACCCTGAAAAACATGAACCGCAAATACGACACCGCGGCGTTTTACGCCTGCACCCAGCGCCTGGAGCGCCATTTCCCCGGCGGCGCGCTCACCGCCGACCTCATCACGGGCTTCCCCGGCGAGACGCTGGAGGACCAGGCGGAAACGCTGTCCTTCATTCGCAGGATCGGCTTTGCCCAAATGCACATTTTCCCCTATTCCGTGCGCCCTGGGACCAAGGCGGAGACCATGCCCGGCCAGGTCCCCAAGGCGGAAAAGGCCCGCCGCGCCCACGAAGCCCAGGCAGTAGCGGAGGAGTTGCGCTGTGCCTATCTGGAAAAACAGGTGGGCAAAGTGCTGTCAGTTCTGTTTGAAACGGAAGAGAACGGCCTGTGGACAGGACACAGCGGCAATTACTGTGCCGTCACCGTATCGGGGAAGGACCTGCGGGGCCTTGTGAAAAATGTGAAAATTTCCGGCATTTTGGGGGAGAACCTTGTGGGGGATTTGGTTTGACGGCAGGCGGTTTGTCACATATAATAGCGGATAAGAACTGTAATGAGGGTGAGACAATGGAACGAGTGCAGACCTTCAATTTTGCTGCCGGTCCGTCGGTGCTGCCGACACCGGTTTTAGAGCAGGCTCAGAGGGAACTGCTGAATTATCAGGGCAGCGGCATGTCCGTCATGGAAATGAGCCACCGGAGTGCGGGGTACCAGGAGATTTTTGCGGACGCGAAAACGCGTTTAAAAGCCCTGATGCAGGTGCCGGACACCCATGAGATTTTATTTTTGCAGGGCGGCGGCACGCTGCAATTTGCCATGGCGCCCATGAATCTCATGTCCCGCACCGGCAAGGCGGACTACGCGGTGACGGGGAATTTCTCCGGCATCGCGGCAAAGGAAGCGGAAAAATACGGCACGGTCCGCGTCGCGGCGGATACCGCCCCCGGCGGCCACCGCACCATCCCGACGCAGCCGGAACTGTCCCTCAGCCCGGACGCGTCCTATTTTTACTACTGTTCCAATAACACCATCTACGGCACGGAATGGCACTACGTCCCGGAGACCGGCAACGTCCCGCTGGTGTGCGACATGTCCTCGGACATCCTGACGTACCCGGTGGACGTGTCCCGGTACGGCCTGATTTTCGCCGGTGCGCAGAAAAACCTCGCCCCCGCGGGCCTCACCGTCGCCATTATCGACAAGTCGCTGGCGGGGAACCCGCTGCCCATCACCCCTAAAGTCATGGACTATCAGGTGATGATCGACAAGGATTCCATGCTGAACACTCCCCCGTGCTGGTGCATCTACATGCTGGGGCTGAACCTCGCCTGGGTAGAAGTCCAAGGCGGCGCACCGGAAATGGCCCGCCGGAAAAAAGCCCGGGCCGGCGCGCTGTACGAATTCCTGGACAACAGCCGCGTGTTCCATGCCCACGCTGCCCTGAAAGCTCGGTCGGACATGAACGTCACGTTCCGCACAGAAAGCGACGCTTTGGACGCGGAATTCGTGCAAGGCGCGGCGAAGCGAGGTTTACTGAACGTAAAAGGCCACCGTCTCACCGGTGGGATGCGGGCGTCTTTGTACAACGCCATGCCCATGGAGGGCGTGACGGCGCTGATCGACTATATGAAAGAATTTGAGGTAGAACATCGATGATCGAAATACAGGTACTCAACAATATTTCCCCTTACGGCATTGAGGTGCTGGAAAACAAGGGCTGCAAGGTAGGCAAGGACAGTGCTGACCCCCACGGCATTCTGGTGCGTTCGGCGGATATGCTGCACATGAAGTTTGGCAAGAACCTGCTGGGCATCTCCCGGGCGGGCGCGGGCGTGAATAACATCCCCGTGGAGCACTGCGCCGAGGAGGGCATCGTGGTGTTCAACGCCCCCGGCGCCAACGCGGTGGCGGTAAAAGAACTGGTCATGGCCGAACTGGTGCTGGCATCCCGGGACGTGCTGGGCAGCATTGAGTGGGTCAAATCGCTTGCGGGAAAAGGTGATGAGATCCCGGCCCTGGTGGAAAAGGGAAAGAGCGCTTTTTCCGGCCCTGAACTGATGGGCAAGACCATCGGCGTGGTAGGGCTCGGCGCCACCGGCGCACAGGTGGCGAACCTGGGCTTGGATCTGGGGATGCGGGTGTACGGCTATGATCCATTCATGTCCGTGGAGGCGGCGTGGCAGCTCAGCCGGGAGGTTATCCGGGCGGAAGACATTTCGGAGATCTACCGCAACTGCGATTATATCAGCATCAACGTCCCCTACACGCCCCAAACCCACCACATGTTTGATTCCGATGCCTTCGCCGCTATGAAGGACGGCGTGAAGATCACGAACGAATCCCGGGCAGAGGTCGTGGACGACGAGGCGATTTTGGCGGCTTTACACACCGGAAAAGTGGGCAAATATGTCACAGATTTCCCCAATGAGACATTGATCGGCCAGAAAAATGTCATTTGTATGCCCCATATCGGCGCCTGTACGCCGGAAAGTGAGGATAAATGCGCGGTTCTGGCGGCACGGGAGTTGTACGATTATATCGTGAACGGCAATATCCGCAATTCCGTGAATCTACCGGACGCAGTGCTGGAGCGCCAGGGCGTGTGCCGGCTGTGCATCATCCACCGGAACGTCCCGAAAATGCTGACCAAATTCACTGAGATCATCGGCGGACGGGACATCAACGTGGACCACCTTATCAACAAATCCCGGGAAGAATACGCCTATACCATGATGGACCTTGGCACACAGATCACCATGGAGGATATTCAAGAAATCGTGGATATGCCCGAGGTTTTGCGGGTGCGTATTTTGTAAACGGGATTCACAAATTTTTTACAGTTTTTACGTTGACAATTTAAAAATGGAAGTTTATTATGTAACACACGTTAGCTATTAACGTGTGTTACATATTTTTTGAGGAGAAATGTATGTGAATTATGAGGAATTGGCGGAACGGCTGATTGACACGACCCATCCCAAGGGAAAACGCCCGCCGCTGAGCGGTGTGCAGAAATGGGAGCGTACCAGAGATATGACGTTGCGGTATCTGTATGAAAACGGCGGCCGTGCGGCGCCGGGGGAACTGGCGGAATTTTTCGATGTCAGTTCCGCGCGGGTGGCCCGGCTGCTGAACGAACTGGAATTGCGGGACATGGTGACCCGGGAGAGCGACCCCGCCGACCGCCGGCGGGTGATCGTGCGTCTCACCACTGCGGGGGAGACGCACGTATTAGACTTGGATGCGTCATTCCGGCGGCGTTTGGCGGAGCTCCTTGCCCAGATGGGAGAATCGGATGCCCGGGAGATGGTGCGTTTGACCATCCGTCTGGTAGAGATCATGGAGCGCCGCTATGAAGAAGGGCAATGCTGTTGAAAGGAAGACTGAATGGGAAAGATACTGAAATTACTAAAAGACCATAAGCTGGCGGTACTGTTTTCAGTGTGCTTGCTGATCGTACAGGCAGCCTGCGAACTGGAACTGCCGGGGCTGATGAGCGATATCGTAGACGTGGGTATTCTCCGGGCGGTAATGGACCCGGAGGGGTCCGACGCAATGGCGTATCTGTGGCAGATGGGCGGCAAGATGCTGCTGGTGGCGTTGGCGGCGGTTCTGGCGGGCATCTGCGTGAACTACATTGCCAGCAAGACTGCGGCGCAAGTGGGCCGTGACCTGCGGCGGAACGTGTTTTCCAAAGTGCTGGGCTTTTCCCACACGGAACTGGACCAATTTTCCACCGCGTCGCTCATTACCCGGAGCACCAACGACATCCAGCAGGTGCAAATGGTGGTAGTTATGCTGCTGAGAATGGTTCTGTTTGCACCCATTATGGGTATCGGCGGTATTCTCAAAGTCGTGAACACCAAGACCGGTTTGGGCTGGATCATCGTGCTGGCGGTTTGCTGCATTTTTGTGCTGGTGCTGGTGCTGATGGTGGTAGCCATGCCCAAATTCAAGAAGATGCAGACCTTGGTGGACGATTTGAACCTGGTGAGCCGGGAAATCTTGACCGGCCTGCCGGTGATTCGGGCATTCGACAAGGCGGCTTACGAGGAACAGCGCTTTGACAAAGCGAATACGGCCTTGAAAAAGACGCAGCTGTTCACCGGCCGCACCATGGCCATGATGATGCCCTTTATGACCATCATTATGAACGGCATTTCTGTGCTGATCGTATGGTTCGGTGCGAAAGGTGCGGACTTGGGAACGCTGGAAGTAGGCGATATGATGGCGTTTATCACCTACACTATGCAGATCGTGATGTCCTTTATGATGATTACCATGGTGGCCATCATGCTGCCCCGGGCGATCGTATCGGCAAGCCGCATTGATGAGATCCTGACAACAGAGCCGGCCATCGTATCTCCTGCCGCGGCGCAGGCACCGGACGCACCGAAAGGGGAGGTGCGGTTTGAGCATGTGAGTTTCCAGTATCCCGGTGCGGAGAGTTATGCCCTGCGGGACATCAGCTTCACCGCCCAGCCGGGGAAAACCACAGCCATCATCGGCTCCACCGGCAGCGGTAAGACCACGCTGCTGAACCTCATCCCCCGGTTCTACGACGTGACCGAGGGCAGTGTCAGCGTAGACGGCGTGGACGTGCGGAACATGGACTTGAAAGCCCTGCGGGACGAACTTGGCTATGTGCCGCAAAAGGCGGTACTGTTTTCCGGCACCATCGAGAGCAATATCAAATACGCCGGGGACGTGAGCGACGACGAAATGAAAGCGGCGGCCGGGGTGGCGCAGTCCACAGACTTCATCGAGGAAAAACCCAAGGGCTATCAAAGCCCCATCGCCCAGGGCGGCAGCAATGTGTCCGGCGGGCAGAAGCAGCGGTTGTCCATCGCCCGGGCTGTGGCGGGGAAGCCGAAAGTGTACCTGTTTGACGACAGCTTTTCCGCGCTGGACTATCAAACGGACGCTGCGCTGCGCCATGCTTTGGCGGACAACGCCGGGGACGCGGCGGTCATCATTGTGGGCCAGCGTATCGCCACGGTGATGCACGCAGATCATATCATCGTCCTGAAAGACGGTGTCATCGACGGTATGGGTACCCATAAGGAACTGCTGAAAAGCTGCGGGACCTATCAGGAGATCGCTATGAGCCAGTTGAGCGAAAAAGAGCTGGGAATGGAGGTGCAGGCATGAGCGAACAGACCCAAAGACGTCCCATGCGGGGACCCCACGGCGGCCCTCCGGGTATGCCGGGAGAGAAGGCCAAGAATTTCAAGAGCGCCGTCGGCAAACTGCTGCGGTATATCGGCAACTACAAGTTCGCGGTGCTGGTGGTATGCCTGTTCGCGGCCTGCTCCACGGTGTTTAACGTGGTGGGACCGAAGATTTTAGGCAACGCCACCACGGAACTGATGAACGGTGTCATCGCGAAATATACAGGCGCGGGCGGGATCGATTTCGGCAAGATCGGGCGCATTTTGGTCACGGTGATGGTCATATACGGCGTCAGCGCCCTGTGCGGGCTGATCCAGCACTTAACGATGACGACGGTGGTGCAGAACACCTGCTACCGTATGCGCCGGGAGATCAGCGAAAAAATCGGCCGGATGCCCATGAAATACTTTGAAGAGCGCACCGTGGGAGAAGTGCTCAGCCGCATCACCAATGACATTGACACCCTGGGACAGGGCATGAACCAGAGCATCACCACGCTCATTACCAGTGTCACCACCATCATCGGCGTACTGTATATGATGCTGACCATCAGTCCGCTGATTACCGGCATCACGGTATTGATCCTGCCGCTGTCGCTGTTGGTGATCCTGGCAGTGGTGGGCCGCAGCCAGAAGTATTTTAAAGCGCAGCAGCGGCAGCTGGGCGAGATCAACGGCCAGGTGGAAGAGACATACAGCGGCTTGTCCGTGGTGCAGGCCTATAACCGGGAAGCGGCCGTACAGGAGACCTTCGATCAAACCAATAATGGGTTATATGAATCCGCCTGGAAAAGCCAGTTTTTGTCCGGACTGATGCAGCCTTTGATGAACTTTGTGGGCAATCTGGGCTATGTGGGCGTGGTCATTTCCGGCGCCGCGCTGGCGATTCGGGGTACTATCGCGGTGGGAGACATTCAGGCGTTCATGAACTATGTGCGCAACTTTACTCAGCCCATCGCGCAGTTGGCCCAGGTGTCTAATATGATGCAATCCATGGCCGCGGCGGCGGAGCGGGTGTTTGAATTCCTGGAAGAGCCGGAGGAGGTCCCGTCCACGGAAACTCCGGCATCTACGGAGCAGATCCGGGGCGAGGTAGCGTTCAGCCATGTGAAGTTCGGCTATGACCCGGACCACCCGGTCATCCATGACTGGTCCTGCCAGGTACAGCCCGGCCAGACGGTGGCCATCGTTGGGCCAACCGGCGCGGGCAAGACCACCATGGTAAAGCTGCTGATGCGCTTTTACGAAGTGGATTCCGGCTCCATCACCTTGGATGGCACGGATGTCCGGGACTACGACCGGGGCGCGCTGCGCAAATGCTTCGGCATGGTGCTTCAGGATACCTGGCTGTTCAAGGGCAGTATCATGGAAAATATCCGTTATGGCCGGGCGGACGCTACTGACGAGGAAGTCATCGCCGCGGCGAAGGCGGCCCACGCAGATAAATTTATCCGCACCCTGCCGGACGGGTATCAAATGGAACTCAATGAGGATGCGTCTAATGTGTCCCAGGGCCAAAAGCAGCTTTTAACCATCGCCCGGGCGATTTTGGCGGATAGCCCCGTGCTGATTCTGGACGAAGCGACTTCCAGTGTGGATACCCGCACGGAACAGTTGATCCAGTCTGCCATGGACCGGCTTATGGCGGGGCGGACCTGCTTTGTCATTGCCCACCGGCTGTCCACCATCCGCAACGCCGATCAGATTTTGGTCATGCGGGATGGCGGCATTGTGGAACAGGGTACCCATACCCAACTGCTGGAGCAGGGGGGCTTTTACGCCCAGCTTTGGAACAGCCAGTTTGAGGAGGTCGTTGCCTGATGTATACCCATCACCACAGGGTGCAGTATTACGAGACTGACCGCATGGGCGTGACGCACCACTCCAATTACGTGCGCTTCATGGAAGAGGCCCGGGGCGCGTGGATGGAGGACTTCGGCTGGAGCTACAAGAAATGCGAGGACCTTGGCATGATCGGCCCGGTGCTGGAAGTGGAGTGCCGCTACAAAAAGACCACCACCTACGACGATGACATTGCTATTGAAGTGCGTCTGCTCAGCTATAACGGTCTGCGCATGACCGTAGGTTATCAAATGACAGTCGCAGGAACGCTCGTTGCCATGGGACAGACAGAACATTGTTTTTTGAATGACCATGGCCTTCCCGTGCGGCTGAAGCGGGAGTTTCCGGAATTCGACGCGCTTTTGCGGGAACAGCTCGCGAAAGACAACGAGGCGTAACAACACGCCGGCGTACAAATCGTACGCCGGCGTGCTGTTTTTTGTCGAAAAGTGGGGGAGTGAATACACGAAATAATAGGAAATCGGAGCATAAGTGGGTCAAATTTGCATTTTTTGGAAGCCTATGATATAATACCTCCGAAAAGATTCGACCCGAAATTTTCGGAAGAAATGCAAAGGATACATATGAGGAAACTGTTACTTGTGATATTGAGCTTGGGGCTGCTGCTCAGTCTGACGGGATGTCCCGGGACCCAGGAGCCAGCGGTCACACCCCAGGCATCGCCGTCGCCCCGGCCTACGCCCCAGGAACCGGAAGAGACAGTCCTGGAGGTGTGCCTGGGTGTGGAGTGGTATACCATTGACCCGACGTTCATCAACGACGAGGATACCGCCAGCTGTGCCCTGCACCTGTTTGAGGGCCTGATGAAGTATGTCCCATCGGAAGAAGGGACCCAGGTGTCCCAGGCGCGGGTGGAATACGGAATGGCGGAAGGCTATACTGTGTCCGAGGACGGACTGACCTATACGTTTACCCTGCGCAAGGACGCGAAATGGAGCGACGGCGCGGCGGTGACGGCGGAGGATTTCGTATACGCATGGCGGCGGGTGCTGGAGCCGGACAGAACGGCGTCCATGGAACACGCCCGGGGCGGCCATGTGTTTAGCGGGCTGGTGAAAAATGCGGAGCAGGTAGAGCGGGGCGCGCTGGCGGTCACGGAACTGGGCGTCACGGCCCTGGACGCGCGCACGCTGGAGGTGCGGCTGGAGCGTCCCTGCACCTATTTCCCGAAGCTGTGCGCCGCGCCGTCGCTGGTGCCGCTGCGGCAGGACGTCATCGAGGCTTACGGCGGAGATTGGACGGACGCGGATAAAATCGTCACCAACGGGCCGTACCGGGTGACGGAATGGGTCCATGACGATTATTTGAAAATGGAGCAGAATCCCTATTACTACGACCGGGACAGCTTAGGCCCTGATACGCTGGTCTGGCAGTTCAGCGACGGGGAGCAGCTGACCCTGGATGCGTTTCAGGCGGGGACGTATGACTTGATTGCCACATTTCCGGAAGAGCAGACGGCGGCCTTGCGGGAATCGGGGGTCTTCCATACCCAGCCGAAAGCGGGGACTTATTACCTGTATTTGAATACGGACGCCATTGCCGATTGGCGTGTACGGGCGGCTATGGTGCTGTCCGTGGACCGGGACGCCATCGCCGAGACCCTGGGCGGAGACGTTCAGCCAGCCACGGGACTGGTGGCGGCGGGCATTCAGGACGGAACGGGCGGCGAATTTGCGTCCGGCGGTTCTGGGGCCGCGGGGGCCATGTTCAATTGGCTGCAAAATTGGCACCAGGACTATGATCTCAGTACCTACGAGGGCCGCTGCGCACTGGCGAAGACCTTGTATCAGGATGCGCTTCACGCGGGGTCCTGGCACCGCAGTTATCAGGTCAGCTACTGCTACAACAGCTCCACCATGAACCGCACGGTAGCCCAGACCTGCCAGAAAAATTGGCGGGATGTGCTGGGACTGACGGTGAATTTGTCTGTGGTGGATCAAAGCGCCTATCCGTCGCTGTTGGAGGACGGCGGTTTTGGCGTGGCCTATTTGAGTTGGATGCCGGATTACGACGACGCGCAGAACTTCTTGCAATTGATGGAAAGCGGCAGCGGCTATAATTACAGCAATTGGAAAAGTCCGGCCTTTGACGATTTGATGGCGCAGATCGGAGAATGCCTGGATGTGACCCAGCGGGATGAATTGCAGTATTACGCGGAGGAACAGTTATTCGCGCTGGGGGGCTTCCCGGTGTGTCCGGTGCTGTTTTATGGGGAAAGCTATTGCGCTTCGGCGGAACTGCACGATGTGGCGTACAGCCCATTTGGGTACTATATTTTCAGCTACGCGGGAAAATAAAAACAAGCAAGACCGCCCGCCGGGGTATCCCGGCGGGCGGTCTTGTGTTACAGCGCTTTTTCAAACAATACTAAGGTTTCCCGGATGTAGCCTTGAAAGAAAAACTCCGTCGCTCCGGCGAACCGGTAACCCAGGCCGGTATACATCCGCCGGGCGGGCGTATTGCCTTCGTAGGTATCCAGCCGCAGGGCAGTGCAGCCATGGGAGCGGCCCAGGTCCTCGGCAAAAGCCACCATGGCCTTTGCGTAGCCTTTGCCGGAGGCCGCAGGGTGGACGCAAAGGGTATGGATGACCAGAACGCCGTCGCCCTCGCCGGGGAAGGCCCAGTTGATTTGGGCGTATTCGGAAAGCTGGTCGTGGTTGAAAATGGCGCAGCCGACAGTCCCGCCATCGTCATCATCCAACACATACAGCGTACCGGCAGACAGTGCGGTCTCGGCGGTCTGACGGGTGGGGTAGCTGCCCCGCTGCCAGTTGGTGAAATTGGTGTGCCGCTCCTGGTCGTCCAGAACTGCGTTGTAAATGACCTCCACAGCGCTCAGGTCAGCGGCGGTGGCGTTTCGGATGTTCATAGGCTCCTCCTCATAGATCAAGCGTGATCTCAAACTGCGTTCCGGCTTCATTGGGGCTGTCCGCCGCCTGACAGGTGAGCGTTCCGTCCCGGGCGGTAAAGCCATACAGGGCGCCGGGGCCGTCGTAAAGATACACCGGGTCCGCCCGCCCGGCGGCGGGATCGTAGCGCATGATGGCGTTGGGGGTATTGAACAGCAGGCCGTCCCCGTGGGCTGCCAGAACGGAAAAACAGCCGTCCCAGTAGGCATTGGGGTCACCGGAGACGTACCAGCGGTCAGAGACCGTGTACAGCGGCGTAAGCCCTTTTCCATCCCAGCGGCACAGCCGGTTCCCGGCGATGCAGTAAAATGTGCCGTCCAGCGGGATGAATGCGGACCGGACCTGATTCCATGATGCGTCATCGTAGGCGGTGGAGACACAGCCGATGGGAGACTCTGCGCCGAAATGACTGTCCCGCAAGGCCGCGTCGCTTTTGAGAAAGTAAGTGTGCTGCACATAACCCAGCCGGTCGAAAGTGGGGTCGTCATGAGTGGGGTCCACATTGTACCAGCTGCCGTCCAGTTCCACGATGACCCAGGCGTGCATCATTTCCTCGCTGGTCACCAGTCGGCAGGGGATGCCGCATTGCTGCAGCAGCGCCAGATAGCCCTTGGCGTAAGCCTGGCAGACCCCGGTCCCGCTGACAAGCAGGTCATAGGCGGAATTGCCTGCCAGGGTATCATCATAAGCAGCATGCAGGACGATCCAGTCGTGGAGGTAGAGCGCCTTTTCCAAATCGGACCAGTCTTCCTCGACACCCGATACAGCCGTTTGCAGGGCATCTTGATACCGCCGCCGGGCGTCGTCGTTGCGCTGAAGCCCAACCTCGTACCGGGGCGAAACGTACAAGACCCGGTCGTTGAAAGTGGAAAACTCGTAGGACGCGGACACGAAAAATAAATCGGGCCGGTTGTTGTATACCTCGGTCCAGAGTTTCTCCAGCTCTTGGGCGGACAAATCATAAGCTGCCAGGTAGACGCGCTCCGCTTCCCGGTCTAATCGGTCCGCTAAGAACTGCTCCGGCGGATATTGCTTTGCGTCCCGCTGGTCCCGGAGAAAGGCTGGGTCCGCACGGAGGAAAAAGCCCGCGGCCAGCAAAAGCAGGAGCAAAACAGGCAGTATGCGGCGTGCGCGCTTCATGACCGGGCCTCCTCTCGCCGTATTTCTCCCATGATACCCCAAGTTTCCATACAGGTCAAGGCGAAAAAACCGGCAGCTTCCAAAGCTGCCGGTTTTCGGTTCACAGGTCCTTTGGCACAGTGCCGCCGTTTTTCTTGTGCTGTTTCACGCATTCCGTGAGCAGATACTCGATCTGCCCGTTGATGGAGCGGAACTCGTCCTCCGCCCACTGGGACAGATCGTTCCACAGGGAAGCGGAAATGCGCAGGGGGACCTGCTTTTTTGCTTTTTCGCTGTCTGCCATGGGCAGGTCCTCCTTTCTTGTTTCGTAGAATTCGCCGCGACACGCCGCGGCCGTTTTACATCCATGCTACGCATGGATGATATGCGTTCAAATGAACTTTACCGCTGTGCCATACGCGATGGCTTCCGCGGCGCCCTGCATGATGGCGGCGGAGGCGTAGCGCACGCCCACGATGGCGTCGGCGCCCATTGCTTCGGCCTCTTCCACCATACGTTTGGTGGCTAGGGCGCGGGCGTCGTTCATCATCTCGTTGTAGCTTTTCAACTCGCCGCCCACCAGGGTCTTGAAGCTCTGGGAGATATCCCGGCCCACATTTTTGGTCTGGATGGTGCTGCCTTTGACCAGACCCAGCATTTCCAGGTCCTTTCCGGTGATATAATCGGTGGTAACGATCAACATAACAAATTCCTCCTTAATATTGGTCCAAATCGTCTTCCTCGCCAGACTTGACTTCGTCCCGGCGCTCTAAATACATGGCGATCATCGTGCCGGAAAGTGCCAGCATGATGCCTACCGCAATGAGTTTGATGAACCACGGCAGTCCGGGGAACAGCAGGCATACCAACGCATAGCCGCCGTAGCACAGGACCACCGCCAGCATGATGAGAAAGGGCGCGATGAGTTTTTTCATTCCGGTTCCTCCTCTTTCGGGGCGGCTTCCATCCGCTTCCATACCCACAGGGCGAAGCAGATGACCAACGCGGTATAAACCGTGATGAACACTTCCGTGAGCAGCAGACTCTTGATCATTCCCAGCTGGAACAGCACGGCGATGAAGTCCACACTGGCGTGGAGCAAAACGGCCACGGGATACAGCCACAGCTTGCCCGGCCGCCGTGCCGCGGCGAACACCAGAACGGACAGGGCAATGTGGAACAGCACGGTGACCAGCCGCTCGTAGGTGGCGAGGGCGCAGTTCGCAGGTGTGATCCCCTGCAAGGTGCCCAGCAGAGCACCGTCCGCATCGCCGGCAAATGCGGCTGTCGGGCCATCCGGCCCGCCGATGATGCCCAGATCAAGGGTACCGGCGCGGTTGAGGATCAAAGACATACCCGCGAAGACCAGCATATTGACGCCCACAATGAGAATCGCCTCGCCGCCGCCGTGCCCGATGCCGTAGGTGATAGCGGTTTCCCGGCAGTCGTGCTTTTTCATGAGCTTGAACGCCACGAACCGCCCAGTCTCCTCGAAGATACCTGCGGCGAACCCGCCGTAGAGCGTGTAGAGCACGACGCTGCCCCGAATCGCCCGGGCCACGGCGTTGTCCCCCATGAGACACACCTGATGGCACAGGGCTTCCAGCACCATGGCGAACAGGATAAACGTTCCCGCGCCCACGAAAAACGGCGCGAGGGGCGCGTTGGCCTTTTTGCGCCAGAAAACCAGCAAAAGGAGGGGATACAGCGTGCAAATCAGCCCCGCCGCGGCCATAGCGATGATAGAAGATGTTTGAATCATAACTGCTCCTTAATAAAGTGACCCCGAATTCACGATCGGCTGGGCGTCCTTACTGCCGCACAGGACTACCAGTAGATTCGACACCATAGCGGCCTTGCGTTCCTCGTCCAGCTGCACGATTTGATTCTCATTCAGCTTTTCCAAGGCCATTTCCACCATGCCCACGGCACCGTCCACGATCATTTTCCGGGCGTCGATGATGGCGGAAGCCTGCTGCCGCTGGAGCATCGCCGCGGCGATCTCCGGCGCGTAGGCCAGATGGGTGATGCGGGCTTCGAGAATTTCCAGCCCCGCTACTTCTACTTTGTCTTGGATCTCCGCTTTCAATTCAGCGGCGACTTTCTGGCTGCTGCCCCGAAGGGAACATTCGTCCTCCTCCGTGTCCGCGATGTCGTAGGGGTACAGCCGCACGATATTCCGCAGGGCGGAATCCGCCTGAATGGACAGAAATTCCATGTAATTGTCCACATTAAATACAGCTTTCGCGGTATTTTGCACCCGCCAGATGACCACAATGCCGATCTCGATGGGATTGCCCAGCTGGTCGTTGATTTTTTGTTTGCCGTTGTTCAGGGTGAGCGCCTTGAGGGATACTTTTTTGCCGCCGGCGGAATCCTTTTTCTTCGCGCCGCCGAAACTGAATTTCATGCTGGACAGGTCTCCGGCGACGCCGGCTTCCGCTTCGCCGCCCTCGATGGTGGGGTTTACGGCAGCGACGAAAGGATTGACGAAAAAGATGCCCGGTTCCCGCAGGGTGCCGTAGTATTTGCCGAACAGCGTGAGGACCAGCGCTTCATTGGGCCGGATGACTTTCAAACCCGCGAACGGTACCCAGCACAGGCACAGATAGATCCCGCTGATGACCGCGAGGACTACGCCGAGTACCGTCTGGAACCTGCCCGCGCCCCATGCGGTCATCTGGATGCCGAGGATCAGCCCGAACAACGCGGCGGGCAGCAGGATGATTCCCAAAATCAGCATCGGGATGCCGGGTTTTCCCCTGATGATTTTCTCTTCATTGATTTGCTTGCGTTCTTCCATAGAAAACGCCCCCTCTTTCGAATGATATCAAAATAATATCACTTTGAACCGCAACTGTCAAGAGGGCGGGAAATATTTTCTCCGCGATATCACACAACAGCCGGCTGTTTCGGCAGCATGGAGGCGATGTATCCCTCAATGTCAAAAGGCCGCACCGGTTCATCTTTTCGCAGGTACAGCGGGTGGTGGGGGTGGCCTTTTTTGGAGATTTTCCCGGCGCAGACCCATTGCGCGCTGTGCTCCATGCCAATGGCGATCATATCCCGGACGCACAGGGGCAGATACGGCCGTGTCTCGATGATGTTCCCCCAGGCCGCCCAGACCGTAGGCGTCTCGCACTGGCTGAGTACGAAGTCGAACGCCTTCATATTTTCCCGGTGCAGGGCCTCGTTCCAAGTGCGCTCCATGTCCTCCGGCCGGGTGGCCCGCTGGGCGTAGACGTTGAACATGGTGAAGCTGTCAAAGCCATTGGCCAGGGCGATGCGCTCCACGGATTTCAGCGTATTGTCCAGCGCGCCCGGCGCGGCGGTGGAGGGGTTGATGCCGATGCAGATGAGCGGCCGCTGCCCCCGGGTGCCCAGGACATAACGGTACTCGGAGTAAAAATCCGGGATGTACAGCCAGCGGTCCCGGTTGTAGGTCTCGGACAGGGGAGAGTGCTGGCAGGCGTCGTCAAAGGTGAGGATCTCAAGTTCAGTGGTGGCGCAGGCGGGAATATGCATAATGGTGGCTCCTTTATCGTTGATTTCTCATAGTTTAACATAGTTTACCTTGGGAGAAAAGAGCAAAAAAAGACCGCCCACAGGCGGTCTTTTTTATATGCAGTCAAATTACTCCAGGCCGATGCGCTTTGCTTGACGCTCGGGATCCCAGAAATAGCCCCACTCCTTGAGCATCTTGTTCCGGGCGGTATCGGCGGCGGACCACTGGGCGGCTTCGCCCTTGGCGTACATATCGTCGATCTCCGCATCGGACAACCCCCAAATCTTGAAGACTTCGCGGTTGTGCTCGCCGAACAGCGGCGCGGCGCAGACGATGTCAGAGGGGTGCTTCTTAAACTTATTGATGACGCCGATGCCTTTCATGGGACCGTAGACCTGATCTTCCCACTCTGCGATATTCTCACGGGCCTCGAACTGCGGGTCGTTCAGAATATCTTCCGGGCCGAATACTTTCTGGCAGGGAATACTTGCTTCTTCAAAAATCTTTTCCAATTCGGCAGCAGTGCGCTCGGCGCAGAATTTTTCCAGCAGGGCGTCTGCTCTTGCGCCGCGGGGGTCAAACAGGGGGTATCCGGTGCACTTTCCGTCGACGGTATCGGCGCCTTCGGGGCAGCCGGGAACCTTCTCAGCGCTGCCGGGAGCGGGCATGCCGATCATCGGGAAACCGCGGGCGGTGGGACCCTGACCGACCATGCCGACGAAGATGGCGGAGCCATCCTTGGTGTCGTAGAAGGAGAAGCAGGCGGACACATCATGTTTATTGCCGGTGCGGTAAGGTACAGGTTCGCCGGCTTTGGGATACCCTTTGTTGAACCACACGGAGGGGTAGTTCTCCAGCAGCTTGAACATATGCTCATACTGGGCGATGTCACAGGAATCACCCTCGCCCCATTTCAGCGCGTGGATATGGCCGGCAAGGGCACAGATGCAAGCGTTGTAAGCGGTCATATAGTCGGACAGGGAGGGGTTGACCTTCATGGGGCTGGAGGTGGGGGACATACCGTTGACGTACATATAGCCGCCCATGGCCTGGCCGGACACGTCATAAGAAGCTTTGTCCTTATAGGGGCCGAATTGGCCGTAGCCGGAAACATGTACAATTGCCAGTTTGGGATTGACCGCCCAGCAGGCTTCGTCCGTCAGGCCGCGCTTGTCGTAGGAACCGGGGCGGCTGGCCTCAATCCAGATGTCAGCCCACTCGATACCCTTCATAAACAATTCCTGACCACGCTTGGTAGCAGTGTTCAGCGTAATGGAGTATTCGTTGCGGTGCTGCTGGGCGCACATCGTGGTACCGCGGGAAGTGCAGGCAATGTTGGGGGCTTCAACACGCAGGACCTGCGCGCCCATCTCGGCCATCAGAGAACCGGCAAAGGGTGCGGCGATGTTCGTGGCGGTCAAGAAGACCTTGACGCCACGCAGGACGCCGAATTGAGGGTATTCAGAAAACTTCTGGTTCAGAGCATTGTGAAATACTTTCATTTGTTACTTCCTTTCAGTTTTTTTGGAGGGACGTCCGAGTACATTTGAAACGGGTGTTCTAAGCTCTCCTAATACTATGATAAATTATTTTTATGAGAAAGGCAAACAAAATAGGTAGAAAATACTTCACAAAAAAATGTGCAGTACGTATGACAAATCGACGAAAAAGGTGCTGTGGAATATCCACAGCACCTTTGATTTCGTTTGCGATTTGGAAAAATTACTCCAGACCGATGCGCTTGCACTGACGCTCAGGATCCCAGAAGAAGCCCCACTCCTTGAGCAGCTTGACCTTCGCGGTAGTAGCTGCGTCCCAAGTAGCGACTTCGCCCTTGGCATACATATCGTCGATGTCAGCATCGGAGAAGCCCCACAGCTTGAAGATCTCGCGGTTGTGCTCGCCCAGGCAGGGAGCGGAAGCGACGATCTTGGAGGGGTTCTTGGTGAAGCGGTTGGTGATGCCGATGCCCTTCATGGGGCCGTAAACGGTGTCTTCCCACTCCACGATGTTCTCGCGGGCCTCGAACTGAGGATCGGCGAGAATGTCGTTGGGGCCGTAAGCTCTCTGGTTGGGGATGCCGGCATCGTCAAAAATCTTCTCCAGCTCGGCAGCGGTGCGGGCAGCGCAGAACTCTTCCATGAGTTTCTCAGCCTTAGCACCGCGGGGATCGAACAGGGGCAGACCGGTGCAGCCGATGGGAATTTCAGCGCCTTCCTCAGCGGAGGGAGCGGGCATACCGATGATGGGATAGCCGCGCTCTACGGGGCCAACGCCAGTCATGCCGACAAAGATGGCGGAGCCGTCTTTGGTGTCGTAGAAAGAGAAGCAGCAAGCCATATCGGCCTTGTTGCCGGTACGCTCGGGAACGGGCTCGCCGGGGCCGGGGATACCGCCCTTGTTGAACCACTTGGCGGGGAAGTTATCCATCAGACGGAACATGTTGTCGTACTGTGCCACGTCGCAGGAATCGCCTTCGCCGAAGTTCTTGGCATGGATGTAGCCTGCCAGAGCGACGATGCAGGTATTGTAAGCGGTGACATAGTCGGACAGGTAGGGATTGACCTTCAACGGGCCGGAAGTGGGGGATACGCCGTTCATGTACATATAGCCGCCCATAGCCTGGCCGGACACGTCGTAGGAAGCCTTGTCCTTATAGGGGCCGAACTGGCCGTAACCGGAAACGTGGACGATGGAGAGCTTCTTGTTGTGCTCCCAGCACACTTCGTCGGACAGGCCGCGCTTCTCGTAGCCGCCGGGACGGCCGGCCTCGATCCAAATGTCAGCCCACTCGATGCCCTTCAGGAACAGCTCCTTGCCGCGAGCGGTAGCAGCGTTCAGGGTGATAGCATAGCAGTTACGATGGTTCTGTGCCCAGGAGTAGGTACCACGGGTCTGGCAGGGGATCTTGGGCATCTCAGCTTGCACGACCTGCGCGCCCATTTCAGCCATCAGGCAGGCGGCGAAGGGGCCGGCGATATTGGTGCCGGTCACGAAGACCTTGACACCCTGGAGAACGCCGAACTTGGGATAAGCGGCGAAATCCTGATGCAGTACGTTGTTGACAACAGTCATTGCAAAAACTTCCTTTCAAAATGTGTTTAACTCTCCAGACGGTCACACGACCGTCAGTTCGTTACAAAAGCACGAAAAACCGGACAATCGGCATAGCATTGCCCATGTTCTCTTCTTTATGATGATAACCTTTTGACAAGCGTAAGTCAAGTGTTCCATTTCCAGAAAAGTGCAGAAAGAATTTGTAGGATTTGTACAGACAAGCCTTGCGGAATCTCACAAAAATCGAAAAAATAACAGAAAAAAGACCCCGAAATGCTCGGGGCCTTTTTGGAGTTTTGTGTAGAACGAATCAGGTCGTCCAACCGTCAACATGGTACAGACCGGCTTCGCAGTAGGAAGCGTTGTCGGAGCACAGGAAGATGAACATCTTCGCCAGCTCGGACGGCTCGGCCATACGACGCATGGCGATACCGGCGCTGACCGCGGCGATCGCAGCCTCGGTGCAGTCCTTCATAACCATGTCGGTCTTCACGACGCCGGGGCAGATGGCGTTGACGCGAACATTGAAGAATGCCATCTCACGGCCCAGGGAACGGGTCAGGCCGATGACGCCGCCCTTGGAAGCGCCGTAGCCGGAGCCCATGGAAGAACCGTAAACGCCGGCGATGGAAGCGGTGTTGACGATGGAGCCGTATTTCTGACCACGCATGATCAAAGCGGCCTGATGGTCAACATACCAAGTGCCGATCAGGTTCACGCGGACAACCTTCTCAAACAGACCCTCGGGAATGTTCTTTGCGGTGTTGTTGTGGGTGATACCGGCGATGGAGCAGACAGCATCCAGATGCTGCTTGCCTTCGGCATCGGGGAACTTCGCGATGAAGTCCTTCATTGCGTCGCCGATCACGGACTCAGCGCAAGTCTCCAGATCGAACGTGTAGCCGACGATATTACGGCCGGGGAATTCCTCGTTCAGTTTTTTCAGCGCAGCCTCGCGGGTCTCATCGTAATGAGAGCAGATCGCGACAGCGTTGGCGCCTTCCAGCAGAGCCTCACGAGCGGTAGCGAAACCGATACCGCGGGAGCCGCCAGTAATAAAGATGTTTTTACCAGTCATCAGTGCCATGGGACAATACCTCCTAAAATCTCGGTCCATAATCATATGGACAGTAGTCTATTAACATGATAGCCATTTGTCAGTAATAAGTCAATGAACCATTCTGGAAAAGAATTTTCAGAAAATTTGGCAATTTTGTATAAGCATGGTGGCGCAATAGGTTTCGGGAGAAAGGAAAAAACTCCGGCATTTCTAATGCCGGAGTTTTTTAGCAAAAGGAGCAATCAGGCGGTCGTCCAGCCATCGACGTGATACAGGCCGGCTTCGCAGTAAGAAGCGTTGTCGGAACTCAGGAAGATGAACATCTTCGCCAGCTCGGACGGCTCGCCCATACGGCGCAGGGCAATGGTGGAGCAGACATACTCCAGCGCTTCGGGGCCGGTATCCTTTGTGGTCATGTCGGTCTTGACAACGCCGGGGGCGACGCAGTTGACGCGGACATTGAAGAACGCCATCTCCCGGCCCAGAGAACGGGTCAGGCCGATAACGCCGCCCTTGGAAGCGCCGTAGCCGGCACCCATAGAGTTGCCGTAGACACCGGCAACGGAAGCGGTATTGACGATGGAGCCATACTTCTGGCCACGCATAATCAAAGCGGCCTGATGGTCAACGTACCAAGTGCCGATCAGGTTCACGCGAACAACCTTTTCAAACAGACCCTCGGGGATATTTTTGCAGGTGTTATTGTGGGTGATGCCGGCCAGGGAGCAGACAGCATCGAGGTGCTGCTTGCCTTCAGCATCGGGGAACTTTGCGATGAAATCCTTCATAGCCGCGCCGATTTCAGCCTCGCCGCAGGTCTCCAGATCGAACGTGTAGCCGACGATATTACGGCCGGGAAATTCCTCGTTCAGTTTTTTCAGCGCAGCCTCACGGGTCTCATCAAAGTGAGAGCAGATCGCGACGGCGTTGGCGTCTTCCAACAAGGCCTCACGGGCGGTAGCAAAGCCGATACCGCGGGAACCGCCGGTGATAAAGACGTTTTTACCGGTCATCAGTGCCATAAACAATACCTCCTAAATTTTGATCCACAATCGTATGGACAAATAGTATGTTAATATAATATCAGCGTGCGGTGGATAAGTCAATAAACTATTCTGGAAAAGAATGGTCCTCAACTTTGGCGGTTTTGCGGAAAAAACGGTCCGATCCAAACGGACCGGACCGGAAAAACATTTTTAAATATAGAAGCCATCTACCTGATAGACCGCGGCGGTGCAGTAAGAAGCCAAATCAGAAGCCAGGAACAGGAACATATTGGCGACCTCCTCCGGCTCACCCATGCGCCGCAGGGCAATATTAGCGGTAGCGGCCTCCTGGGCGGCGGAACTGAGATTTTTCGTCATATTGGTACGGATGGTACCGGGGGCGACGCAGTTGACCCGCACATTGAAATAGCCCAATTCCCTGCCCAGAGACTTGGTCAGGCCGATGACGCCGGCTTTGGAGGCCCCATAGCCGCAGCCCATGGGAGAACCGTACAGCCCGCATACGGAACTGGTGTTGATGATAGAGCCGAAGCGCTGTGTGCTCATAATGAGACCCGCCTGCCGGTCCACATTGTAGGTACCCATCAGATTGACGTCGATCTGCTTTTTAAACTCGCCGTCCATGATGCGCTTGATAGTCGTGTTGTGGGTGATACCCGCGATGGAGCAGACTGCATCCAGCCTGCCGTACTTTTTTGCGAAGCCGCGCAGGGCATTGCCTACAGCTTCCTCGTCCAGCAGATTGGGCCAGCCGCATTCGATGTTGGCTTTGGGAAACTCAGTTTTGAGTTTTTCCATTGCGGAAGTAGTGACCGCCTCATTGATATCGGTAAGCATCACCGCCGCGGCCCCTTCCCGGAGCATAACGCGGGCAGTGGCGAAACCGATCCCGCCGGCGGCCCCGGTGATAAATACAGTTTTTCCACTCATAAGTCCCATGATCAATACCTCTCCTAAATAAAAAATACTTCCTTTTCATTCCCAACAGAACGATGGTACTGTTTTTTCATGGAAAAGTCAATAGGAAAGAGGAAAAAGAGATGAAATTACTGAGAGAGGGCGAATTTCTCCAAGGTCCCGAACAGCTTGAGCAGAAGGAAAAAAACGCTCTGGTTTTCCGCCACGAGCAGGGACTTTTTTTCGCACTCGTCAGCGACCCGGTCCATGAGGGCTTCTGCCTTTTGGGTATGCGCCTCGTCCAGCACGGCCAGGAGCGGAGGGTAGGGGACGGTCCGGTCATCTCCGATGAAGTAGGGACACGCGGTGATGTAGAAATAAACGCCGCTGTTCACATGACATTCGGAGACTTCCAGCGTATGCCCTTTTGGGAGGGACAACCTGTGAAAATGGTGGGGGCTGAAGCAAAAGAGCATCCCCCGGGAAAGCGGATAGTCCCGCTCATTCACGGTAAGCAAGCCCTCGCCCTTTCGAATCAGCAGCAGTTCCAGGTCATCATGCTGGGTAAAAGGGATTTGCTGCTGGACAGATTTTCGTCCGGCCCAGACCTTGGCGGGCAGCAGGTTTTCGGAAAAGTAATTCCGGCTGTAAAAGGGCGTGGAATACTTGAGTTTTTTCATGCCTGTGCCCTCCCGATCTCTGCGCGGTAGGCGCTGGGGGACATGCCGCAGTGCTGATGGAACAACCGGGAAAAGGTCCGCTCAGAGTTGAAGCCGGAAGCCAGGGAAATATCCAGGATCGGCATTTTGGTCACGACCAAAAGCGCCTTCGCGTAACGGATGCGAAAGCCGGTGAGGATGGTCTTAAAATCGGTGTTCAAGTGGTCCCGCAACAGCGCGCGGATGATATTTTCCGAGATATACAGGTCCTGGGCCATAGATTTCAGGCTGATCTGCTCTTTGTAGTTGGCGTGCATATAAAACAAAATACGCTCCACGCTTTCACTGACGGTTTTTCTGGGGATCCCCGGCGCATTGACGGAGCGGAGCCGGTATTCCTGGGGCGTCATACCTCGAAGTTCTTTGAACGAGCGGTAAAAGGCGACCTCGGAACGGAAGCCGCAATAGCTGGAAATAAAGTGGAAAGACAGCTCGCTGAACAGGATAGCGCCGGAAGCGAGATTGACCCGGGCACGGTTTAGGGTCTGGGCGAAATTCATGCCGGTACTCAGCCGGAGCTCTCGGTTCAAGGTCGCGGCGCTGATACCGAAGTTGTCGGCTACAACAACGGGGTCCAGATCCTCTGAGCAGTAGAAAGCGATGAACAGGGCGAGCACCCAGCCCAGCGGCCATTTCCGCGGGGAATAGGGCTGCTCGGTGCAGTAAGCCTCACACAGGGTGAAAAACACATAGGACAACTGCCCCAAAATACCGCACTTCATTAGACTGCTGCCGGGGTCTCGGTCGTCGTTGCATTCAGCGAGTTCCGCGAACAAAGTCTCCACTTGGATGCGTGCCTGTCCGGATAGCTGATACACCGGCAAAGCGGTGGCGAAGCAGCGCAGCTGTTGGGCAGATGCGTTGTGAAAAGTCATGTAATTAGACAGCGGATAGTCATACACCACAGCCAGCAATTGCAGCTGAGTATCCCAGACAGATTCCAGACTGAACACATGGTAGGATTGCAGCCAGCAGAAGCACCCCGGCGCCAGATTAAACGATACGCCGTTGATAGTAATTGTCCCTTGACCGCTTTCCACATAGAGGAACAGAGAATCCTCCTGTACACAGGGAGGAATTTTGCTGTCCACAGTGATGTGCTGCAAGCGCAAGTACTGATCCGCCGCGCATAATGTACAGCTGTCGGGCCTGCCGCACAGGGGAGGTGCTTTTTGCATAATCATCACCTGCCTTTTTTTTACATTATAATAACAATTGACCGGACAAAAATCAATCATTTCCTAAACAAAATACTTATCCGAATGGAAAAACGGCCTCTTCCAAAGAAGAGACCGTTTGTATAGATAATCAATTTTGATTGTTAGACTGTTCCCGGAGTTTTTGCCGCAGTCCGGTATCGATGATGCCGAAAGGCTTAACCAGATCTTTTTGCAGCAGCTCGCACTGCTCCGCAAGCTGTAAGCGGTTAAGTTTGCCGCTGTCCTTTCTGGGTAGCGCGTCGACGAATTCCACTGTCTTCGGCACTTTGAATGGCACCAGGAATTTCCAGCCGTACCTGCGAAACTCGTCGTAAGTCATTTCCCGCTTTGCCTCCACAACGGCGTGGATGCGCCGACCCCATTCCGGGTCGGGGATGCCTACCACGACGATGTCCGAGATATCGGGATTTTGCATAAACACATTTTCCACTTCTACAGCGAAGACATTTTCGCCGCCGGTGACAATCATATCGCTGCGCCGGTCAGAGAAGTATAAATATCCGCCTTCGTCCACATAGCCCATATCGCCCACGCTGCGGAAGCCGTCGCCCACATCAGTGAGCTGCTCTCTGCCGACGTATTCTGTTTCCAGATAGCCGCCGGAGGGGGTCATAAAAATCTCGCCCACCTGTCCGGCAGGGAGGTCGTTTCCGTTTTCATCCCGAATGGCGATCTTACTTCCGCCGAAAGCCCGGCCCACGCTGCCCTCATGCTTGAGCCACTCGTCGCCCCGAATAGCGGTCATGCCGATCATTTCGCTCATCGAGTACATTTCGTACACATTTTTTGCCCCGATCAGGTCGATCCAGGCCCGTTTGAGTTCCTTAGAGCAGTATCCGCCGGTATGGCACAGGGCTTTGATGGACTTAAAGTCCTGCGGGTCAAAGCTGTCCAGCTTGAGCATCCGCTGCATGAGGGTGGGTACGATCTGGAGACACTCGATCTCATATTCCTTAATGTATTTTGCCAGCGAGGCGGGCTTAAAGCTGTTGGGCATGACCACCAGATTGCCGCAGTTGAGTCCGCTGAAAGTAGCGGAGCAGGGCGCGGCGTGGAACATCGGCCCGCAGATGAGCTGCCGGCACCCGAAGAATTGCCCGGTCATATGGAACCAGGCCATTAAGCTCTCGTCAGACTCGCCGGATGCGCGGTTGAAGCGGATCAGCTTGGGCTTTCCCGTAGAACCGCCGGTAGTCTGGGCGCGGAAAGGAACGGCGAGCACATCCGGGGGCATTTTATCGGAATAACCGTCCAGCCGGGCAAGGATATCCTCACTGGTCAGGCATTTATAGCCTTCCGGCTGAAAGCCGTCCGTGATAATCAGGTCAGGCTTAGCCAGCTGCGCGAAATCTAAAATCTCACCCTCCGTTGAGCGGGGGGCGACAGGCATATAGCACGCGCCGTTTTTCCAGGTACCGTAAGCCGCCAGCACATGGGTGATGGTATTGGGCAGACACACCATGACGGTGCTGGTTTTGCTGATGCCCTCATCCTTCAGCAGCCAGGACAATTGATTGGATTTTCGGTAAAGGTCCATCCATGTGGCGGTCTTCACCTGGGAATCATCTTGAGCGATCTCAATGATGGCGGTCTGGTGCATTTTGACGCGGGCGATGGACTCGATCTGCCGGCCGGTGGATACGAACGTAGGCTCAAACTGTACGTCATTTTTATTATAGATATTAAAGTGCTTGAGCTTTTTGATATCCTCGACCCCGGGGATGCTTTTTTCGTCTTTCATGGTAAAACCTCTCCGCAAACTCTCCATATTTCTTCAAAACGCGGCATATTGCTCTCCACACAATATACCACTATCATCTTACTTGATATATCGTCTGAACAGCAGACAAAATATTATAAAATACTCCGATATTTGCGACTGTACTGCGAAAAAAATACCGCCCAAATTTGTGAAACATTCTTGTTGGCGGGGGCTAATATTTTATGTAAACCACAAACGGGATATTTCTGTTGGAAAAGATTGTATTTTACCCCGGGATGGCTTATAATACCATGGTACTTTTTACAAAGGAAAGGCGAGCGTATGAACATCAGAGCATTTCTGGGAATTCTGATTTGCCGTGGGGTGAAGCTGGCGGCGAAGCTGCTGCACCGGGGCGGCACGGCGATGCCGGGCCGGTTCGCGGTAAAGGTCTGCCCGGACCTTGCGGCGATTTTGTCGAAGGACGTGCGGGTCATCATGGTCACCGGCACCAACGGCAAGACGACCACCTCCCGCATCATTGAACAGGGGCTGATCGACAGCGGCGCGGACTATTTTGCGAACCGGTCCGGTGCGAACCTGCTGTCCGGCGTGACCACCACGCTGGTGGAAAACTCCACATTGTTCGGTAAAGCGAAGCACAAATGCGCCGTGATCGAGTGCGACGAAGCGGCCTTTAAAACCGTAGCGCCCCTGGTGCAGCCGGAGGTGATCCTGGTGACGAACCTGTTCCGGGACCAGCTTGACCGCTACGGCGAGATCACCCACACCCTGGCGAACATCCGGGAAGGCATCCTGGGCGTCCCGAAGGCGACGGTGTGCCTGAACGCGGACTGCTCCCTCACCGCATCCCTGGCGGGGGACATTCCCAACAAGTGCCTGTTTTACGGCCTGGGAGAGGCCCTGGGCGGCGGGGAAGCCCCCGCGGTGTCCGACGCGTCTCATTGCATTCGCTGTAAAGCGCGGTACACTTATCAATACCGCACCTACGGGCATTTAGGCCACTTTGTCTGCCCGGAATGCGGCTATGAGCGCCCGGAAACGCAGTTGACCGTGACGAAACTGCTGTCCCGGGATACGGACAGCTCCACCGTGACCATGGAGGCGCAGGGCGTTTCCCGGGCGGTGCGGGTGAACCTCCCGGCGGTGTACAATATCTATAACGCGGCGGGGGCGGCCCTGGCGCTGACGGCGTTCGGCATGGAGCCAAGCGCGGCGATGCAGTGCGGGGAGAATTTCCAGTGCGGGTTCGGCCGCATGGAGCGCTTCGACCTGAACGGCACCGCCATCCGCATGATCTTGGTCAAAAATCCGGCGGGCTGCGACCAGGTGATCGAGTACCTCACCGGGCTGGACACGGCGTATCTACCAGTGTTTCTGCTCAATGACAACCCGGCGGATTCCACGGACATTTCCTGGATCTGGGATGCGGATTACGAGCGTTTCGCGGCGGGGTACCGGGGCGAGACGGTGGTGTCCGGCATCCGGGCGGACGAAATGGCCCTGCGGCTGAAATACGCGGGCATCCCGGCGGACCAGATTACCGTTGAACGGGAGTTCGATGCGCTTTTGCAGCGGGTCTCTGCCCAGGACAAGCCGGTATTCATCATCCCGACCTACACCGCCATGCTGGATATCCGCACCCGCCTTGCCCACCTGTGCGGCACCAAAGAATTCTGGGAATAAGGAGGACACGGACATGAAATTGGAGATTTGTCATCTTTACCCGGACGTGCTGAACCTCTACGGAGACAACGGCAACCTGCTATGCCTGCAAAAGCGGCTGTCCTGGCGGGGCATGGACTCCGCCGTGACCCGGGTGCCCATCGGTGAGACGGTGGACTTTACGCAGTTCGACCTGTTTTTCATCGGCGGCGGCCAGGATTTTGAGCAGGAAGTCCTGCTGTCCGACCTGTCCCGGGGCAAAGCGACGGAGATCAAGAGCGCTATCGCCGACGGCAAGACCTTTCTCACCATCTGCGGCGGCTACCAGATGCTGGGCCGCAGCTACACCACCTGGGACGGCGTAAGGTGCGACTTCATCGGCGCCATCGACTACGAGACAAAAGGCGCGAAAGACCGCATGATCGGCAACTTCGCCTTCCACTGCGGCCCGGAATCCGGTGGCAGCGTGGTCGCGGGCTTTGAAAACCACAGCGGCAAGACCTACCTCGGCCCCGGCGTACAGCCCTTGGGGACGGTCCTGTCCGGCTCCGGCAACAACGGGGAAGACGGCACCGAGGGCGTGCGGCACCTGAACGTATTCGGCACCTACAGCCACGGCCCGGTACTGCCGAAAAACCCGGAATTTGCCGACGCGATCCTCCGGGCGGCCCTGGAACGAAAGTCCCCCGGTCTTGCCCTGGACCCCATCGACGACACTTTAGAGCATCAAGCCCATGACTATATGCTCAAGCGCCTGGGCCTGTAAACTGTAAGACAAAACGACCACCGCCCCGCGCTGAATTGCGTGGGGCGGCGACATACATATGGTTTTGAGGTGTGACATGTTCAATGACGGAAGAAGCAAGCGGGTGGTATTCCTGGCCCACTGCCTGCTGAATCAAAACGCCATCTCCGACGGGACGGCGGTTTACCCGGCGGCGTTCCGGGAGGTGATCGACTATTTCCTGAACAAAGATATCGGCATCGTGCAGATGCCCTGCCCGGAGTTTTGCTGCCTGGGCCTGGACCGGGGCGACCCCGCGGGCGCGTCCCGTCCCGTGGTGGAGGAAAACACCCGGATCCGGGCGGCGATGCAGACCGGCCAGGCGGCAAAGCGCCTGTCACAGCTGGCAGACGATGTGGTACGGCAGATTCGGGCGTACCACGACCACAGCTTTGCGGTACTGGGCGTCATCGGTGCGAACCGCTCTCCCAACTGCGGCGTGGAAACAACTTCCGCCCGGGACATGGAAGTCAGCGGCAAGGGCCTTTTTATGGAAGCCGTCGCCCAAGGCCTTGCGCGGGAAGGCATAACGGTCCCGATGCTCGGTCTGAAATCCACGGACGACCTCATCAAAAAACTGGATCAGTTCCTGAACCTGTGATCACCGCTTCATATTCTTCTCATAGATCACGCCCAGCCCCAGCATAAGCAGTTCGTCTTCCAGCAAAATTTCGTGGGTGCAGTGGGGCATAATGACCGGCCCCAGCCCGCCGGTGGCGATGACGGTGGTTTTTTCCCCCAATTCGGCCTCCATGCGGTCGATCATCCCGTCGATCATGCAGGCGGTGCCGTAGACCGCGCCGGACTTCATGCATTCCTCCGTGTTGCTGCCGATGACCTTGCCGGGATTGTGCAGATCGATTTTCGGCAGCTGGCTGGTACCGGAATTCAGCGCGTTCAGGCTCAAATGCACCCCCGTAAGGATGGCTCCGCCCAAAAAACAGCCCTTCGCGTCAATGACAGAGACTGTCGTAGCGGTCCCCATATCGATCAAAATCATCGGTGGTTTATACTTATGCAGGGCGGCCACAGCGCCCACGACCATATCTGCCCCCAGGGACGAGGGATCGTCGATGCGGATATTCAGCCCGGTCTTGACCCCGGGACCGACTACGATCGGTTCGCACCCGGTCACGATTTTTACGGCGTTATATAACACGCCGGTCAATTGCGGCACCACCGAAGAAAGAATGGCCCCCTCATAGCGCACGTTTCCCATCCCGGTGAGCGTAATGAGCTGATGCATTAAGACGGCATATTCCGCCTCGGTGCGTCCGATATTGGTTTGCAGCCGGTACATATTTTTTGTTTCCAGCCCGTCTAAAGACCCCACGCAAACATGGGTATTGCCGATATCCACTGCTAAAATCATACGCGTCACCCCGTAAATTCATTTGATTATCCTTATTCTACCCGGAAACGGAAGAATTTTCAAGCAAAATCAAATCCCCCCGGCATTGCCGGGGGGATTTTGTTCCGTTACAGTTGTTCCAGTTCGGAAAGCCACAGGTTCGCGGACGCGTCGCTGGGCATTAAGAAGCCGTTCCGGGGCGAGACGCTAAACGCCTCCACCGCGGGGCCGTCCATGAGACAGGAGCGCTTGAACTGCTGGGTGCAAAGCCGTGTGCAATAGCTCTTGAGCCACATGATCAGCTCATCCCGGGAAAACTCATCCCCGTAAGCCAACTCCGCCAGCCGCAGGGTCTTGGCAGGCGTGAAGCCGCAGATGAGCATTTTGTGGGTGAAGAAATCCTGCAGGGAATAGGACCCCACGGTCTCTTCACTTTTCTGCTCGATCTCGTCGCCGGAGGGCGGGAGCAGTTCGGGGCTGACGGGGCATTCCAGCACGTCCCACAGCGCCGCGGAGAGCACCTTGTCCTCGGTCGTCGCGGCGATGTGCCGCACGGCGGTGCGCACCTGGGTCTTGGTCAAACCCATATTCACGTCGTACATGCTGGTGTGGTCGCCGTTGTAGGTGCACCAGCCGTCGATATACTCGCTCAGGTCCTCGGTACCCACGTTCAGGCCGTTGACCTTGTTGGCGATATCCATGAGCACCTGGGTGCGTTCCCGGGCCTGGGCGTTCTCAAAGGCGACGGAGTAATCGTCCCGGGCATGTCCGATGTCGTCAAAGTGCTGATTGACGGAGTTGCCGATATCGATGACCCGCACCTCGCAGCCCCACTGTTCCGCCACCACGATGGCGTTGGACTTGGTGCGGCTGGTGGTGCCGAAGCAGGGCAGGGTGCAGGCCACCACATTGGAAGCCGGCAGGCCCATTTTTTTCATGGCCATGGCGCAGATCATCACGCACAAAGTGGAATCCACGCCGCCGGAAATACCCACCACACAGTGGTCCAGCCCGGCGTACTCCATACGGTGCACCAGCGCGTCTACCTGAATTTGCATCATGCGCTCGCAGTAAGCGGGCACGTCCTTTTCCAGAGCGGGCAGATGGGGATTTTTGGAATAGTAGCGGGTGAGCACGGTCTCCGGTTCCTCCATGCCCCAATCGGCCACGCAGTAGGCGAAAGCGCTGCCGCCGAAGCTGCCGGTCTTGCGCCGGAGGTTCGTCATGTGATCCACATCGACCTCGCTGACCGCCAGCGCGTCAGCCTGCTCCTGAGAAGCCAGCACCACGCCGTTTTCCGCCACCATGCAAAGCCCGGTGAACACGTTGTCGGTGGTAGATTCCCCGGTCCCCGGCGCGGCCATAACGATCCCCGCCAGCAGATGCTTGGAACGGTACTGGATATCCAGCTTTGCTTCCTGTGTAGAAGTCACAGTCGCCGGGAAAGACGCCATCTGCGCGATGATCGTCACCCCATTCATGGCGGCGTCGGTCCCCGTTGGCACCAGTCCGTTCATATCCCCGCCGATCTCCACGGCGACCACCAGGTCGTCGCACACGTTGCTGGGGAAGATCACGTCATTGGTCAGCCAGGTCTCATACCGTCCGCCCAAAATGACGTCCACCGGCTCATCGTCCGGCACGCAAAACGGCGTACCGTCCACTTCGGTCCGGGGGACCATGGCGATGACGTCACCGTTGTACACCGCCGCGGCGCAGCTGTAAAGCTGACCGCCCACGGCGTAGGGCAGGCCCACAAATACAAGGATATCCGTATCTTCCGTCGCCGCCACCACCCTGCACAGCGCGGCCTCCGCGCCCTGAAGGACCGTACGCATCCCGATGAGGTCATAGCAGGTAACGCCGGTGAGGGTCAGCTCGGGGAACACCAGAACCTTCACATCCTGTTCCAGCGCCGCGCGGATGCTCTCCATCACCCGTTCGGCGTTGAAGTCGGGGTCCGCCACCCGGATGACCGGGGACGCCGCCGCGACTTTCACAAATCCGTCTTTCATTTCAACACACCTTTACATAGCTTCCTTAAAATTCCGTCTCATATAATACTGCGCGCAGTCCAGCATGGAGAGCACCTGGCTCCCCTGCAGGGAAAGCTCCTGTTTCAGCGCGCCGTTTTCCACATAATATCCATTACTTGTGACCACTGGGAGCACTTCCCGAACCTCCCGGGTCAGCTGCATATAAGCATTGCCCGTCCAACCCAGTTGGACAAACAACTCGTCCATCAAATAATTGGCGCTGAGCCGCGGCCCCTCGCCGGAAAAATCATTGTCCAGTACCATTTTTGCTGCGTGATTGGCCCAAAACACATACCGGGTGGAGTAATAATTGAAAAACCCGTCTTCCGTATGGGTATCCAGATTCACGCCCAAATCAGCGTACACACTGGCCCCATCCCCCAACCAGGGGTTGTGGTCGCCGTAAAGCACCACGACAACAGGCGTTTCATCCTCCCGCAGCGCGTCCAGCAGCGCCAGCAGCCGCTCCCCGGTATCCCGCACGGAACCGAGATAGTTGTTCATGACGTTGAAATCGTACTCGCTCACATCATAAAACCCCGCAGGGTCCCAGGCACCGCCGCCCCACTCCACCGCATCGGTATTGTAAGGCCCATGCCCCTGATAGGTGATGTGGAAGTCAAATACCGGTCCGTTTTGCGCCTTTTCCCGGTACAATCGCAGGGCTTCCGGCAGCATCACGTCGTCGTAAGCGATGTCCCCGCCGGACAAAGCGGCGTAGTGGTCTTCCAGGAAGACATATTCCTGAAAGCCCAGCCAGGGCATGATATTCCGGCGGTTGTAAAACCAATCGTAGCACGGATGGCTCCCCGCGGTCTGATACCCCTGGTCTCGCAGATACCAGACGTAAGAATTGGTGTTTTTCCGAAAATCCCGCAGCCGGTAATACCCGGTGAGGAAACACCGCTCCGTATCGATGGTACCCCCGGCGAAGATATTGGTCACCAGGTCTCCGGCATAGCCCTCGGCCTCGATTTGGTGATAGGCCCGGTACACGCTCTCATCGATGCCCTGAATGCCCAGCCGGGTGAAGTCGTTGAACCCCTCCAGTTGGAAGCACAGGAGGTTCACCCTGCGGTCATCCGGGATGTCCGCGTCCTGAAACCGGGCGAGATACCCCACCGCGCCGGTCTCGCTGTACCCCTCCGGCGGCGTGTCGATCGCGGCCTTGATGCTGTGGAGAAACGGATACACAAAGCCCCGGCTGATATAATTCTGCGTGGCGGACCACTGGTTGATATACTCAAAATTCTGAGTCTTCCGCTCATAAACATCGTCGCTGGCATACACGCCCTTCCACAGCGGAAACACGCACAGCAGCGCCAGCGCCGCGCCGACGGCCCGCACCTTTCCGGACGGCTTTCCCTGCACCAGAAAGAACAGGAACACCGCCCCGGCCGCCACGCACAAAACCACGCACCACAGCCGCTTATCCATAGCCAGCGCGTAATTCCCGGCCACGCCCATGGCGGTCGAGATGCTGGAAATATCAGCGAACACAAAAGGGTCGTCCCGGAACATGAGCTTGAAGTAGCTCCCCACGCTGCCGCCCAAAATCACCGCGGCGGTGAGCAGAAAGGCCACCCACGCCCGCCCGGTGGCAAACCAGCAAAGCAGCATGAGCAGCACCACGGGGAGCAGGTTCAGCAGCAAAATGAGCGGGTGGGTAAAATACCCGGTAAACACGCCCCAGCTATACTCCCCGTAAGCCAGCAGCAGGCTCAAAACGCCGATGCCCATGGCGGAAAGCACCACGAAACCGGCGTTCCACAGCCAAAACAGCCAGGGTTTTTCTTGGGAACCGTTCATTTAAAAGTCGATTTTCTCCGTGATATAAGCCACCAGCTGGTCGATGGGCAGCCGCACCTGCTCCATGGTGTCACGGTCACGGACAGTCACGCAGTTGTCCGCCGGGGTATTGTCGTCGCCCACGGTCTCAAAGTCCACGGTGATGCACAGCGGCGTGCCGATCTCATCCTGCCGGCGGTAGCGCTTGCCGATGGAACCGGCCTCGTCGTAATCCACCATGAAGTATTTGGACAGCATGATCTGGATTTCCCGGGCCTTGTCGCCCAGCTTCTTGGACAACGGCAGCACGGCGCACTTGAACGGGGCCAGCGCCGGATGCAGCCGCAGCACGGTGCGCACATCGTTTTTCTCCGCGTCCACGACCTCTTCGTCGTAAGCGTCGCACAAAACCGCCAGCACAGTGCGCTCTACGCCCAGGGACGGCTCAATGACATAGGGGATGTAGTGCTCGTTTTTCTCCTGGTCGTAGTAGGTCAGGTCCTTGCCAGAGGTATTCTGATGCTGGGTCAGGTCGTAATTGGTGCGGTCGGCCACGCCCCACAGCTCGCCCCAGCCAAAGGGGAACAGGAACTCGAAGTCCGTGGTGGCCTTGGAATAGAAGCTCAGTTCCTCCGGGTCATGGTCCCGCAGCCGCAGGTTTTCGTCCTTCAATCCGATGCCCAGCAGCCAGTTGTGGCAGAACTCCCGCCAATACTGGAACCATTCCAGATCGGTGTCCGGCTCGCAGAAGAACTCCAGTTCCATCTGCTCGAACTCCCGCACCCGGAAGATAAAGTTGCCCGGCGTGATCTCATTGCGGAAAGACTTGCCGATCTGGGCGATGCCGAAAGGCAGCTTGCGCCGGGTGGTGCGCTGGACGTTGACGAAGTTGGTAAAAATGCCCTGGGCGGTCTCCGGCCGGAGGTACACGGTATTTTTTGCGTCCTCGGTCACGCCCTGGAAGGTCTTGAACATCAGGTTGAACTGCCGGATATCCGTCCAGTTATGCTTGCCGCAGGTGGGGCAGACGATCTCGTGCTCGTCCACGAAGGCCTTCATTTCCGCCTGGGAAAACGCGTCGATGGGCTTATCCAGCACAAAACCGCTGGTCTGGCACCAATCCTCGATGACTTTGTCCGCCCGGAACCGCTCTTTGCACTCCTTGCAGTCCATCAAAGGATCGGAGAACCCGCCCACGTGGCCGGAAGCGACCCACACCTGGGGATTCATCAAAATGGCGGCGTCCAGGCCTACATTGTAGGGGTTTTCCTGCACGAATTTTTTCCACCAAGCTCTTTTCACATTGTTTTTCAGCTCCACACCCAGCGGGCCGTAGTCCCAGGTGTTGGCCAATCCGCCGTAGATCTCGCTCCCGGCGAAGATGATGCCCCGGCCCTTGCACAGGGCGACGATTTTGTCCATGGTTTTCTCAGAATTTTTCATACGTTTCCTCCGAACTCCGCCGATGGCGTCGGCGTGTTATATTTTGGCAAAAGCCACACACTAAAATACCACAGTTTTCCTGATATTACAATATAATATCCAAGTTAAAGAAAAAACGCGCGGTTTTCCGGCCTCTTTGTTACAAAAAGTTTACAAAGAAACCTTTCATTCCGCAAAACGTCTAAAGAATAGCCGTTGAAAAATCCGGCGGATGTGATACAATGGATATCCATACAATAGAAATCACAGGAGGAATACATATATGATCCCAGTTGGAGCAAAAGGCCACGTAGACGGCGTGGTCACGCCGGAACTCACGGCGGCGGCCATCGGATCAGGCACGGTGGAGGTGTTTGCCACGCCGTATATGATCGCGGCCATGGAGAACGCGTCCTGCGAGGCGATCCGCCCCTACTATGAGGCGGGGGAGAACAGCGTCGGCACGAAGCTGGAAGTGACCCACGACGCAGCCACGCCCGTGGGCATGAAGTATTGGGCGGAAGCGGAAGTTATCGAGGTGGACCGCCGCCGGGTGGTACTGAAAGTGACGGCTTACGATGAGACAGGCCCCATCGGCGGGGGCCTGCATGAGCGCTTCATCATCCAGTCGGAGAAATTCCTGGCCAAGGCGGAAGCGAAAAAAGCGCAGATCCAGGGCTGAACGCCCCTGCGCGGGAGGATCAAATGAGAGAACTATTTTACGAAAAACGAAAGCTCATCATCGCGGTAGCGCTGGTGCTGGTGGTGATTTTGGCCGCGGCGCTGATCTTCACGGTGCGGGCCAGCACCCGGAACACCCGGTACCGCAATTATATGGAGACGGCCCAGGAATACCTGCTGCTGGAAAAGCCGGAATCGGCCATCCCTTATCTGGAGCGGGCCTATGAGGTCAAGGACACGGACGAGTGTGCCATTGAGTTAGCGAAGGCCTACGCACAGATCGGCGCTGTTCAGGAGGCTGAAGACATCCTGATGGACAAGATCGACCACAGTAAGGGCAAATCCCGGGACATGTTGATGGACGCGCTGCGGGACTTACGTGCCGCAGACGTCCCGGAGCAGGACGACGGCGTCATGATCGCCGGGGAGTCCTATGGGCCGGAGACCACCTCCATCATCATCCAGAACACCCGGCTTACAGGGGAGGACCTGACCGCCATCGCAGGCTTTAAAGACCTTGTGACCCTGAGTTTGAAGCAGTGCGGCATTGAGGACCTGTCCTTCCTGCGGGACCTGACGAAACTCATGTCCCTGACCCTGTCGGACAACAGCATCAAGGACATCTCCGCCCTGGAGGACCTGCGGGATTTGAAAACGCTGTATCTGGACAATAACCCCGTGGAGGACTTCACTCCCCTGCACCGGCTGACGAGCCTGTCCACCTTGAGTATCAAGGGCATGGACATCACCCAGACGGAGTACGACGAACTGGAAGAGGAACTGGACCGGTGCAGCATTTTCAGTGACGACACCGTGGCGGAAGAACTGACCATCGGCGGCGTGAAATTCCTGTCGGACGTAACGGAACTGGACCTGTCCGGCAAGGATATCAAGGACATTTCCGACCTGGCGAAATGCACGGAGCTGAAGACCCTGAACCTGAAAAACAACAGCGTATCCGATTTAAGCCCCCTGGAGGGCCTGACGAACCTGACCTGGCTGTGCCTGTGGGACAACGACGTATCGGATATCACGCCCCTGGGCCAATTGCTGGACCTGACCTATCTGGACCTGTCCGACAACGAGATCACGAACATCAACACGCTCTCGTCCCTGTCGAACCTGACGGAACTGTATTTAAGCGATAACGACATCTCCGGTTACAGCGCGCTGCTGACCATGAAGAACCTGAAAAAGCTGGGCGTACAAGATACCGGCCTGACGGATAAGTCCTTGGAACAGTTGGACTTGCCCACTTTGACCATGCTGGACATCACGGAGAACGAAGCCCTCACCGGCCAGGCGGTAAAAGCCCTGCAAGCGGCGATCCCCAAGTGCGACGTGGTCCACGACCAGCTTTCCGTGACCCTGGGGACGAAGGAATTTGAAACAGACGCAGCCACAATCGACGCATCAAACGCGTCCGTGACAGACCTGTCGAACCTGTCCCAGTTTACCGGCATGACCGCCCTGATGCTCAACAACAACCGCATCACGGACTTCACGCCCATTTCCAAGCAGGAAAACCTGAAAGTGCTGGAACTGTGGAACACCGGGGTCTCGGACCTGACGTTCCTTGCGGGCATGAGCAAGCTGACGAACTTAAACCTGGCCCAGAACAGCATCCGGGACGTGTACGCCCTGTCATCCTGTACCGGGCTGACAGAACTGATTTTGACGGATAACGTGAACCTGACCGACGCCGCGCCACTGGCCTACTGCACATCCCTGACCACGCTGTACCTGGACGGCACCGGCGTGACGGACGTGTCCGGTTTGACGGGCCTGACAAAGCTGACTACCCTGCATCTGGACGACTGCCAGCTTGCGGACGTGACCCAGCTTTACAGCATGACGGGCCTGAAAGAACTGTACCTCATGGACTGCGGCCTGACGCCCGACGCGGTCACGGCCCTGAAAGCGGCGCTGCCCAACTGCGCGGTGTATGCGAGTTAAGAATTTATACAAAAGGCACAAAAAAGACTTCCCTTTTGGGAAGCCTTGTGCTATAATCTAACCAAAGGGAACCCAAGTTTTCACAAAGGAGCTGATACCATGAAATTCACATTCACAGAAAAACGCATCGACGCGACCCCGGCGATGAAGGAGTACGCGGAGAAGAAGATCACAAAGATTGACAAGTACTTCAAAACGGAGAGCGAAGCGTTTGTGACGTTCAGCACCGAGCGGGGCCGTTATATCGCGGAGGTGACGATCAAGAACAACGGCATGTTCTACCGGGTGAAAGAGACGACGGGGGACATGTGCGCGTCAATTGATTCCGCGGTAGCGTCCATTGAGCGGCAGATCCGCAAGAACAAAACGCGTTTGGAAAAGCGCATCCGGGCGGAAGCGATCGATTTCGCGCCGGCGTACGATGATGAGCCGGAAGAGGCCGAATTCAAGGTGGTGCGCAATAAGCGGTTCAGCATCCAGCCCATGAGCGTGCAGGAAGCGATCTTGCAGATGAACCTGCTGGAGCACGAGTTCTACGCCTTCCGCAACGCCGACGAGGGCGACGCGTTTGCCGTGGTGTACAAGCGGAAAAACGGCGATTACGGCCTGATTTTGGACGCGAAAGATTAAAAAAACAGTAAAGAGCCGCTTTCGGGCGGCTCTTTTTTTGATTTCGCGCCCGGACTTCGGCAGAAATCGACACTTCTCGACAGATTTCGGTCAAGGCCGGGTGTTTTGGAAATAGCATTGACAATTGTGGCAAATACTGGTAATCTATTGAACGGAAAACAGAATAGACACGGCAGCTATGGAGGGTTGCGCCCCTCCATAGCCTGCGCAGGCGAGTAGACGCCTACACAAAGGGATTCCATCCCTAACCTAAGCGACATTATACACGAACTGCCATGATTCCGCAAGGTGTCCGGCTCATTTTTGCTCTGGGGCCATCGCGCCGGGGCGAAAGGGCAGGGCCGCGGGCTTTCAGGGTTCGTCAAATGATTCTTTGCGTGTGTTGTATGACACTGTGTAGACATTTTTAAGATGCCTGCATAGTGTTTTTTGTTTTCTCCAAAGCTGGCCTGGGGGCACCACCCACCCCCCTTGGCCGGCGGCGGAGCGCAGTGTATGGATCTCCGTGTTCTCACTGGAACACGGAGATTTTTCCTTGTCCGCGGGCAGGGAACGTGCTACAATGAACAAAACGAAGCATAGGAGGGCGAACCATGCGCTGGATCGAAGTGACCGTAAACTGCGAGACCGACCCGGACCTGATGTGCTGCCAGCTGGCGGAATTGGGGGTAGGCGGCATGATCGTGGAGGACGAGCGGGATTTTCAAAACTTTCTGGAAAACAACCACGCCTATTGGGACTATGTTGACGAGGAACTGGCGGAAAAATACAAGGGTGTGTCCCGTGTAAAATTCTACCTGTCGGACGACGCAGACGGCCAAGCGACGCTGAACACGGTGGCGGAGTTCCTCGGCGCCATGCCGGAAACGGCCATGGTGCAGGACAGTGACTGGGAGAACAACTGGCGGGAATTTTACAAGCCCATTGAGGTAGGGGAGAAGCTGGTGGTGGTCCCGGAGTGGGAGGAAGCCCCGGCGGACGGCCGCATCCCCCTGCGCCTGGACCCGGGCCTGATTTTCGGCACCGGTAGCCACGCCACCACGAAATTGTGTTTAGCGGCCCTGGAATCCTGCGCCGCCCCCGGCAAGCGGATCTTGGACCTGGGCTGCGGTTCCGGCATCCTGGGCATCGGCGCGATGCTCCTGGGCTGCGATTTCTGCGCCGGATGCGACATTGACCCCAAAGCCCCGGAGGTGGCCCAGTCCAACGCGGCCCTGAATGATATCCCCCCGGAGCGGTTCGACATCCGCGCCGGCGATGTGCTGACCGACGCCGGGATGCGCAAAACCCTGGGCAGCGGCTACGACATCGTCACAGCGAACATCGTCTCCGACGTGATCATCCCCCTGTCCGGCCTGGTCAAAGAATTCCTGAAGCCCGGCGGGACGTTCATCACATCCGGCATCATCGAGGGCCGCCAGGACGAAGTCCGCGCCGCCATCGAAGGGGCGGGCTTCACCATTTTAGCCCACCGCGCCGAAGACGACTGGCACTGCTTCGTGGCGGAGTGAGGAAAAGGGGAAATGGATACACTCATATTTACCTGCGGCGGTATGGAAAACGGCGGGATGTTTCCCGTAGAACACACCGGCCGGGGACAGGACTGTTCCCCCGAATTCTCCCTAAAGAATGTGTGCGCGTCCGCGAAGACGCTGGCCGTGACCCTTGAAGATATCAGCCATCCGCTGTTTCGGAATTTCACCCATTGGCTGATCTGGAATATCCCAGCCGGCCCGCAAATCCCCGGCGCGATTCCGAAAGGAAAGCGGGTGCCCGGTTTGGAAAATGCCCGGCAGGGACTCGGCTACGGCGTGTACCGCTATGCCGGGCCGAAGCCGCCCAAAGGAAAGCGGCATTTGTACCGCATTAGCGTGTATGTACTGGACAGCGAGATCGACTTAAAGTTTCCGGCTGTAAAACGCCGATTCCTGGCAGCCGCGGGGGAGCATATTGTCCAGCGGGGCCAGATTACTTGTGGGTTTGAATCATAGGAACAAAACAAAAAGAACGCCTGCCACCGGCAGGCGTTCTTTTATTTTAAAGTTTACTTCGCGTAATCCACAGCCTTGGTCTCCCGCAGCACGTTGACCTTGATCTGACCCGGATAGGTCAGTTCCGCCTCGATCTTCTGGGCGATATCCCGGGCGAGCATGACCATGCTGTCTTCGTCCACCTTTTCGGGATCGACCATCACGCGGATCTCCCGTCCGGCCTGAATGGCATAGCTGGTGGCGATGCCGGGGAAGCTGTTGGTAATTTCCTCCAGCTTTTCTAGACGCTTGACGTAATTTTCGATATTCTCCCGCCGTGCGCCGGGCCGGGCAGCGGAGATGGTATCCGCGGCCTGGACGATGCAGGCGATGACGGTGGTGGCCTCCACGTCGCCGTGATGGGCTTCAATGGCATGGATGACCTCGGGGGATTCCTTATACTTCCGGGCGATCTCCGCGCCGATGGTCACATGGCTGCCCTCGACTTCATGGTCGATGGATTTGCCGATATCATGCAGCAGTCCGGCACGCTTGGCGGTAGTTACATCCACGCCCAATTCCGCGGCGATCAGTCCCGCGATATGGCTGACCTCGATGGAGTGGTTGAGCACATTCTGCCCATAGCTGGTGCGGTATTTCATACGTCCCAGCAGCTTCACGATCTCGGGATGCAGTCCGTGGATATTGGTCTCAAAGGTAGCACGCTCGCCTTCGGCCTTGATAGTGGCGTTGACCTCTTTTTGGGCTTTCGCGATCATTTCCTCAATGTGTGCGGGATGAATGCGCCCGTCCACGATGAGCTTTTCCAGGGCGATCCGGGCGACTTCACGGCGCACGGGGTCAAAGCTGGAAATGGTGATGGCCTCGGGGGTGTCGTCGATGATCAGGTCGCAGCCGGTGAGATTCTCAAAGGTACGGATATTCCGCCCTTCTCGGCCGATGATACGGCCTTTCATTTCGTCGTTGGCCAGGGGGACGACGGAAACAGTGACCTCACTGGTATGGTCGGCAGCACAGCGCTGGATCGCGGTGGCGATGATCTCACGCGCGACGTCGTCCGCTTCATCCTTGGCGCGTTCTTCGATCTCTTTGACTTTCATGGCCATTTCGTGGGTCACTTCGGAGGAGACCTGCTCCAGCAGGAGGTTTTTGGCATCCTCGGTGGAGTACCCGGAGATGCGCTCAAGGGTCTCCCGTTCCTGCTGCTTCAGCCCGGCGATCTCGGCCTCCAGGGCCTCAGCGTCGGCGATTTTCTGCCGCAGGGTCTCGTTGCGCTTATCCAGGGTATCGTTTTTCTTATCGAGATTTTCTTCTTTTTGCTGCAAACGCCGTTCCTGCTTGGACAATTCCGCCCGGCGTTCCTTGACTTCCTGCTCGTACTCTGTGCGTTCTTTGTGTATTTCTTCCTTTGCCTCAAATACAGCCTCGCGCTGCTTTGCTTCGGCAGTTTTGATGGCGTCATTGATAATGCGCTTGGCTTCCTCCTCCGCGCTGGAGATCTCCCGTTCAGAGACTTTTTTCCGGTACAGGATACCGAGCCCAAAGGCCAGCGCCGCCAAAACAACCGCGATTACATAAAAAATAGGATTCGTAGGCATAGTAAGTAAACACACCTCCATTCTTTCAAAAATTGGGGTGCTGTTCAGAGGAACATATTCAACTGAAATGTATGTCACTCTGGGTGAAAACGGAAAAATTCCGCCATAAGGTTAAATAAATATTCACGAAAACTGCTGCTCCGATCTACCACCATAGAGGCTGACACAGTTATAAATATTCACTTCATTGTACACCCGCGTATTTTCCCTGTCAAGGAGAAATTGCCCCCCGACGGGAGAAAAATGTCAAAAAATTGACAAGCCTTGAGAGTAAAACGGCATTTACAGGGGAACGATAGTATGGTAAACTATCATCTTACAAACCTGTAAAGTGAGGTGGTCGGATGCCGGACGTAGTGATTATCGGCGGCGGGCCTGCGGGCCTGTCGGCGGCGCTGACCCTGCGTGCCCGGGGAAAGACGGTGACCGTCGTGACCGCGGGGGAGACGGGGTCCCATTTATACAAAGCGGAGCGGGTAGAAAACTACCCAGGACTTCCGGGCGCGTCGGGCAGAGACCTGCTGCAAGCCATGACGGCCCAGGCAAAAGCCCAGGGCGCGGAGTTCCTCCATGGCCGGGCCACATCCGCGATGCCCCTGTCGGGACGATTCGGCGTGGCGGTGGGCAGCGAGTACCTGGACGCGGGCTGCCTGATCGTAACCTCGGGCATCTCCATGGGCCGCCCCTACCCCGGGGAAGCGGAATACCTAGGCCGTGGCGTGAGTTACTGCGCTACCTGCGATGGTATGATGTACCGAAGCAAGCCCGTGGCGGTGATCGGCCTGTGTGACGACGCGCCGGAGGAAGCGGACTTCCTGGGGCGCATCGGCTGCCAGGTGGAGTATTTCGACAAGACCCGGGCGAAAGATTACGAGATCCGCGGCGAACAGACCGTTACCACATTGATCGCGGACGGCGCGGAATACCCGGTGCAGGGGATCTTCATCCTGCGATCCGGCGTGGCGCCCACGTCGCTGCTGCCGGGGCTGGAAACGGAAAACGGCGCGATCAAGACGGACCGGAGCATGTCCACGAGCATTCCCGGGGTATTTGCGGCGGGGGACTGCACGGGCGCGCCCTATCAGGCGGCGAAAGCCGTAGGCGAAGGCAACATCGCGGCGTTATCCGCGGTAAAATATCTGGACACAAAGGAGAAATGAACATGGCACACATGGACTTAACGAACAAGAATTTTGACAGCATCATCGGCAATGGCGTGACCCTGGTGGACTTCTGGGCGGACTGGTGCGGCCCGTGCAAGATGCAGGCCCCGGTGATTGACGAGCTGGGGGAGAAATACGAGGGCAAGGTGACGGTAGCGAAGCTGAACGTAGACGACGAACCCAGCATCGCGGCCCGCTTCGGCGTCATGAGCATCCCGACCCTGATCGTCTACCGGGAAGGCGAGGAAGTGACCCGGCGTGTGGGCGTGCAGAGCCTGGACCAGCTAGAAGTCATGCTGGGCGTCAACTGATTCTTGACAAATTTCCCCAAAGCCCCTATAATCAATACGTTACAGGCAAAGACGGAGAACAGTACATCCCCTGGCGCATTCAGAGAGCGGACGTTCGGTGCGAGTCCGTATGGGCGGGCGGTGGAAGTCGCTCCAGAGCCGTTCCGGTGAACCCCAGTAACCGGAACCGGGTCCTCCCGTTACAGAGGGAACGAGTGCCGCATTTTCATGCGGAATTCAGGTGGTACCACGTAATCATTACGCCCTGAAGCATTGCTTCAGGGCGTTTTCATTTTAAACAGAAAGAGGAACGAACATGAAAGAACTCCCCAAGGTCTACGAACCCCGGCAGGTCGAGCAGAGCATCTACGACCTGTGGGTCAAGGGCGGCTATTTCCACGCCGCACCCAACCCGGACAAAAAACCCTTCACCATCGTCATCCCGCCCCCGAACGTCACGGGGCAGCTGCACCTGGGCCACGCCTTTGACGAGACGATCCAGGACATTCTCATCCGCTACAAGCGGATGCAGGGCTTCGAGACCCTGTGGATGCCGGGCTACGACCACGCGGGCATCGCCACCCAAATCAAGGTGGAAGAAAAGCTGCGGGAAGAAGGCCTCACCCGCTTCGACCTGGGCCGTGAAAAATTCCTGGACCGGGTCTGGGAATGGAAGGAGCAGTACGGCGGACGCATCATTGAGCAATTAAAGACCCTGGGCAGCTCCTGCGACTGGGACCGCCTGCGCTTCACCATGGACGAGGGCCTGTCCAAAGCGGTGCGGGAGGTATTCGTCAGCCTGTACGAAAAGGGCTTGATTTATAAAGGTAAACGCATCATCAACTGGTGTCCCAACTGCACCACGGCCCTCAGTGACGCGGAAGTGGAGTACACGGAAAAGCCCGGCCACCTGTGGCACATCCGCTACCCCATCAAGGACAGCGACGAGTACATCATCGTCGCCACCACCCGCCCGGAGACCATGCTGGGCGACACCGGCGTCGCCGTTCACCCGGACGACGAGCGTTTCCAGCACCTGATTGGCAAAACGGCGATTTTGCCCCTGGTGGGCCGTGAGATCCCCATCGTCGCGGACGAATACGTAGAGCTTGGCTTCGGCACCGGCGCGGTAAAGATGACCCCCTGCCACGACCCCAACGACTTCGAGGTGGGCCAGCGCCACAACCTGGCGCAGATTTTGATTTTCGACGGCAGCGCGAAGATCATCAACGGCGGCAAGTACGACGGCCTGGACCGTTACGAAGCCCGGAAAGCCATCGTGGCGGACCTGGAAGCGGAAGGCTACCTGGTGAAGATCGAGGACCACACCCACAACGTAGGCACCTGCTACCGCTGCCATAACGACGTAGAGCCCCTGGCCTCTGACCAGTGGTTTGTGAAGATGGAACCCCTCGCGAAAGAAGCCATCCGCGTGGTGGAGGACGGCGAGGTGAAATTCGTCCCCGACCGCTTCAGCAAGATTTACCTGAACTGGATGAACAACGTCAAAGACTGGTGCATCTCCCGCCAGCTCTGGTGGGGCCACCAGATTCCCGCCTGGTACTGCGCGGACTGCGGCCACATGACCGTCAGCCGGGAAGACGCCACGGAATGCGAGCACTGCCACAGCAAAAATATCCAGCGCGACCCCGACGTTCTGGACACCTGGTTCAGCAGCGCCCTGTGGCCGTTTTCCACTCTGGGCTGGCCGGAAAAGACCGAGGAACTGGAGTATTTCTACCCCACCGACGTGCTGGTCACGGGCTACGACATCATCTTCTTCTGGGTGGCCCGCATGATCTTCTCCGGCTGCGAGCACATGAAAAAGCCGCCGTTCCACACGGTCTTCATCCACGGCCTGATCCGGGACAGCCAGGGCCGCAAGATGTCGAAATCCCTGGGCAACGGCGTGGACCCCATCGAGGTCATCAACGAATACGGCGCGGACGCGCTGCGCTTCAACATCATCACGGGCAACTCCCCCGGCAACGACATGCGCTACTTCCCAGAGCGCTGCGAAGCCATGCGCAACTTCGCCAACAAGCTGTGGAACGCCAGCCGCTTTGTGATGATGAACCTGACCGTCGACAAAAACGAGCTGCCGGAGACCCTGTCCATCGAGGACAAGTGGATTCTCTCCAAGCTGAACACCCTCGCCGGCGAAGTCTGCGCCAACCTGGACGCCTACGAATTAGGCGTAGCCGCCGGGAAAATCTACGACTTCATCTGGGACGATTTCTGCGACTGGTACATTGAACTGACCAAGACCCGTCTCTACGGCGAGAGCGAATCAGACAAGCTCCAGGCGCAAAAGGTCCTCCTCTACGTCCTGACCGAGACCCTGAAGCTCCTGCACCCCTTCATGCCTTTCATCACGGAAGAGATTTTCCAAGCTCTGCCCCACGACGGCGAAGCGATCATGGTCAGCCCCTACCCGTCCTACACCAAGTCGCTGTCCTACCCCGGGGAAGAAGCCGCCATGGAGACGGTCATGACGGCCATCAAAGCGGTGCGCAGCCGCCGTGCGGAAATGAACGTCCCGCCCAGCAAAAAAGCCCACATCATCGCCGTGACGGACAAAACCGACGTCTTCACCGCCGGCATCCCGTTCCTGGTAAAGCTGGCCTACGCCTCATCCGTAGACGTCACCAACACCGCCCCGGAGAACATTGACGGCATGGTGAGCATTGTCACGGACGAATGCAAGCTGTACCTGCCCATGGCGGAACTGGTAGACCTCGCCCAGGAGCGGGAGCGCATCACCAAGGAACTGGAAAAAGCGAAACAGCAAAAAGCGTCCCAGGAAAAGAAATTGAGCAACGAAAGCTTCGTCGCCAAAGCCCCGGAACAGGTCGTCGCCGCCGAGCGTGACCGCCTGGCGAAAGCGGAAGCCCTCATCGCGAACCTGGAAGAAAGCCTGAAAAAGTTAGGATAATTTTCCAACCCCCGTACTTTCTGCAAATTTCGCAGCATAAGAATATTACAATAAGCACAGATACCGTTCGTGGTATCTGTGCTTTTTTCATTTTGGAGGTAAAAAATGAACATAGCCAGCGCATACGAAAACGGAAAACTGACCCTCTATCTCCAAGGCGAGTTAGACCACCACAGCGCCCGCCCGGCGATGAAAGCCATCGAGCGGGAACTGGAGCAGAGCCTTGCCCGGGAGTGCGTGCTGGACATGTCGGGCCTGACCTTCATGGACAGCTCCGGCATCGCGCTGATCTTAAAAGCGCATAAATTAGCGGCGGCGCAGGGGGGCAAGGTCTGGATCGAGCACCCGTCCCGCCAGGCCATGCGGGTGATGGAAACGTCAGGCATTGAGCGCATCGTGCCCATCGCCCAGGAAACGTAGAAAGGAGAGAGGAACCATGCAAGTTTCCAATTACATAAAGCTGGAATTCCCCAGCAAAAGCGTAAACGAGGGCTACGCCCGCAGCGCGGTAGCGGCGTTCGCGGCGCAGCTTGACCCCACCATGGAGGAGCTAGGCGACATCCGCACGGCGGTATCGGAGGCGGTGACGAACGCCATCGTCCACGCCTACCCGGATTCCATCGGCACCATCTGGCTGAAAGCCCGCATCTTAGAGGGCAACATCTTAGAGATCACCGTCCGTGACAAGGGCCTGGGCATCCCGGACGTGAAGCAGGCGATGGAGCCGTTGTACACCACCGGCGGCGAGGAGCGCAGCGGCATGGGCTTCACGATCATGGAGAGCTTCACGGACCGCCTGCGTGTCCGTTCGGCGCCGGGCAAGGGGACGACCGTGACCATGGCCCGGCGCATCCGGGTACGGAACACGGGCCGATGACGGAAGAAAACCTCGCGGACATCCGGGCCTCCCAAGGGGGCGACGCGTCCGCCACCGAGCGCCTGGTAGAGCGGAATTCCGGCCTGATCTGGTCGGTAGCCCGTCGTTTTTTCGGCCGTGGCGTAGACTCAGACGACCTGTACCAGTTAGGCTGCGTGGGCTTCCTGAAAGCCATCGAGGGCTTCGACGAAGCCTACGGCACGCAGTTTTCCACCTACGCCGTCCCGAAGATATCCGGCGAAATCCGCCGCTTCCTCCGTGACGACGGCGCGATCAAGGTCAGCCGCACCATCAAAGAGCAAGCCGCTGTGATCCGCACCGCCCGGAACGACCTGGAACAGCGCCTGAACCGTGCCCCCACGCTGTCGGAGATCGCGGAAGCGACGGGCATCGCCCCGGAAGACATCGCCATCGCCGAGACGGCGACCGGCCCGACGGAATCCCTGCAAAAAGAATCCGGCGACGGCGGCTTCACTCTGGAAAATGTCCTCGGCGACTACGGCGAAGAAGAGCGGGTCATCGAGCAGGTATCCCTGAAAGAAGCGATCAAGAAACTCCCGGAAAAAGAGCGCCAGGTGATCGCCCTGCGCTACTACCACGGCCTGACCCAGGACAAGGCCTCCCAAGTGGTCGGCGTGAGCCAGGTCCAAGTCTCAAGACTGGAAAAGCGCGCGATTGAAAAGTTGCGAATATTGTTAGAAGCATAGACCCACCGGGAACTCCGATGGGTCTTGTTCATACAGCGGTTTTTTTCTGGGTAGTTTTGATTTGCTCATTTGTAGATTGAATTTTGGAAATGAAATTTTCAAGCATTTTTTTCGTGCCTTGGGATTTTAATTCGGTACACACCAATTCTTGTACAGTATCGGTCATAGCGGAACTAATAAAAGCGCTGTTTTTTGCCAGCAAGACGCACAGCACGCAGGCTTCATAGAAATCATAATGGTACAACAATTGGAGCAGTTCGATGTAATCGGGAATCCAATTGTCTACGCAGTCTTCCTGCAACGAAAAAAGCAGCGATTCATGCCGCAGCGCCCAAGCGAGAAACTCCATAGCGTGCTGTTCTTTTTCTTGTTCGGTCATAATAAAATGCTCTCCTTTTTATATCTTTTGCCCCCAAAATGGGATTGCCAATAAATTATAGCATTGCGTCACTTTTGCGTCAAGTTCGTTCGGACGAATTTTTTATGCTAAAATAGCGTCATACTGACGAAAGGAGGGTCCTTATGGCTTCAGATTTACCACGTTACACACTCAGGATTCCGCAGATTTATCTTGATAAGATTCGGTATATTGCTGAAGAACAAGGACGCTCAGCAAATCGGTAAATTGAAATGATGATAAAAAAGCGTATTGCTGATTATGAAAGGAAAAACGGAGAAATCAAATTCGATTGATAAGTAATTTTTTAAAGTTCCCTGCCCGTAGCACGACTTCGCAGGGGATTCACAAGGGGCGGTAGCCCCTTGTGTCGTTTCAAGGGGGTCCGGGGGGAAAACGAAATCCCCCCGGGACTTTTCTTTCAGGCTCCACCCGGTTTCTTTTGGTCACAAAAGAAATGGGGTGGAACCCCCCGCACTACAACAACCCCAACAGTTGAAATCCCCCGCATCCTGTGCTATAATCGACCCACTATGACAAACGAATTCAAACAGCGGTACCTCGATGCCCGCAAAAAAGTCATCGAGCAGGAATTTTCCCATTTAAATGCCATGCAGCGCCAGGCGGTACTGACCACCCAAGGCCCCTTACTGATTTTAGCCGGCGCCGGCAGCGGCAAAACCACGGTGCTCATCAACCGCATCGAAAACCTCCTGCGCTTTGGTGCCGCGTCGGACTCGGATGACATCCCCGAAACCGCCGCAGAGGAAGACATCACAACCATGCTCGCCGGCGGCCCCGCGGCCTATCAAACCGCCGCGTTAAACCCCGTAGACCCCTGGCGCATCATCGCCATCACCTTCACCAACAAAGCGGCGGGCGAGCTGAAAGACCGCCTGGCGGCGCGCCTCGGCCCGGAAGCCAACGACATCTGGGCGGCGACGTTCCATTCCGCCTGCGTGCGCATCCTGCGCCGTGACGCGGACCGCCTTGGCTTTTCCACGAACTTCACCATCTACGACAGCAGCGACAGCCAATCGGTGATGAAGCACGTCCTGCGGGACCTGGATTTCGACGAAAAGATCTTCCCCCCCCGCACGGTCCTGGGCGAGCTGTCCCGGGCGAAGGACCAGTACATATCCCCCCTGGAATACGCCCAAAACGCCGAGAAAAGCGGCGACGTGCGCAAGCGCAAAATGGGCCAGGCGGCCCTGGAATACACCCGCCGCCTCTATAACGCCGGGGCCATGGACTTTGACGATTTGATCTACTTCACCGTCAAGCTCCTCACCGAGCACACCGACGTGCGGGAGTATTGGCAGAAGAAATTCCAGTACGTTCTGGTAGACGAGTACCAGGACACCAACCGCATCCAGTACCTGCTGGCGACGCTCTTGTCCGGCAAATGGGGCAACATCTGCGTAGTGGGCGACGACGACCAGAGCATCTACAAATTCCGCGGCGCGACGATTGAAAACATCCTGTCCTTTGAGCGGCAGTACCAAAACGCCCGGGTGATCCGCCTGGAGCAAAACTACCGCAGCACAGGCCACATCCTGGAAGCGGCGAACGCGGTGATCGCCAACAACACCGAACGCATGGGCAAAAACCTCTGGACGGGCAAAGGCGACGGCGACAAGCTGCTGCTGTACGTCACCCAGAACCAGGACGAGGAAGCCCAGTACGTGGCGGGAAAAATCCTGGAAAGCTACGCCCAGGGCAGCAATTTCCGGGACCACGCGGTGCTGTACCGCATGAACGCCCAGTCGAACCAGCTGGAGTACGCCTTCAAGCGCAACGGCATCCCATATAAGGTGTACGGCGGTATGCGCTTTTTCGACCGGGCGGAGGTGAAGGACATGCTGTCCTACCTGTGTGTGATCGCCAACCCCGGCGACGACCTGCGCCTGCGCCGCATTATCAACACCCCGCCCCGGGGCATCGGCGCCCGGACCATCGAGCAGGCGGCCTACATCGCCTCCCAGGAGCAAAAAACCCTGTACGAAGTCATCCGCCGTGCCCCGGAGTACGAGGAACTCCGCCGTGCCGCGCCCAAGCTGATTGCCTTTGTAGACATGGTGGAGGAATTGCGCCGCTTGAACGAGACCCTCTCCCCGGACGAACTGTACGACGAATTGGTTGAAAAAAGCGGCTACCGGTCGGCCCTGGAAGCGAAAGGCACCGCGGAGGACACCGCCCGCCTGGAAAATATCGCGGAGCTGAAAACGAACATCATCAGCTATATTACGGATACCGGGGACACGACGCTGGAAGGCTTTCTGGACGACGTTGCCCTGTACACGGACTTAGACAGCATGGACAAGGACACGGACTGCGTGTCCATGATGACCATGCACTCTGCCAAGGGCCTGGAATTCCCCACGGTGTTCATCGTGGGCATGGAAGAGGGGATATTCCCCGGCCTGCGCACTATCGGCTACCCCGACGAGATGGAAGAGGAGCGCCGCTTGTGCTACGTGGCCATGACCCGGGCGCAAAAAAACCTGTACCTGACCTGCGCCCGCCAGCGGATGCTGTTCGGCAAGACGACGAGCAACCTGCCGTCCCGGTTCGCGGACGAGATCCCAACGGCGCACATGGACAAAGGCGGCGCATCCCCCAACAAGCCCCGCCCGGTGTTTGACGACGACTACGGCACCGTCTCCCGCCCGGAGTACGGAACACGCGCTTCCCGACGGGACCATCCGTCCCGCCCGAAGCCTGCCGCTCCCACGGGCACGAAGACCCTGCCGCAATTCCAGGTCGGCGACCGGGTGAACCACAAGGCGTTCGGCCCCGGCCAAATCACAAAAATGACCCCCATGGGCGGCGACGCTCTGGTAGAAATCACATTTGATACGGTTGGCGTAAAGCGGCTAATGCTCCGTGCTGCCGGCCCGAACATGGAAAAGCTATAACAAAAACGCCGCAGCGAACTGCGGCGTTTTGCTCCCTCTTGCCAAAACCACATATTTCTGCTATGCTTTGGAAATATTACACATAAGAGAGGTGGAGCCATGGATATACAGAAAAAACGGAAAGGCGTAGCGGCGCTGCTGGCGGCAACGCTTTTATGGGCGACCACCTTTGTGATGATGAAATCCGCCATGGAAGAGGTGCCTACCCTATGGGTGATTGCCTTGCGTTTTGCCGGTGCGGCGGTGATGCTGGCGGCGGTGGCCGGGAAGCGCCTGAAAAAGCTGGACAAAGGCACCGTCACCGGCGGCGCGAAAATGGGCGTGTTCCTATTTTTGGCCTATTGGCTGCAAAATATCGGCCTGACTATGATCGAGCCGGGAAAAAACGCCTTTCTCCTCACAGGCTACACGGTTTTAACGCCCTTTGTGGCCTGGGCCTGGAACAAGACCCGCCCGGACCGCTTCAACCTCATCGCTGCCGCGATGTGCTTTTGCGGCATGGGCCTGGCGTCTTTCGGCAGTGACCTATCTATTGGAAAAGGGGAGCTTATCACCATTTCCAGTGGCTTTTTTTATGCCCTGCACATCGTATGCAGCGGCAGGGAGACCCAGGGGCGGGACACGTTGTTGATCTCTTTCATGCAAATGGTCACCATCGCGGCTTTGAGTTTTGCGCTGATGCCTATTTTTTCGGAATTTCCCCGGGATGTCCGGCCCTCCACCTGGCTGAATATCGCCTATCTCAGCGTGATTTGCACCGGACTGTGCTTTTTATTGCAGGTTTACGGGCAAAAATACACCCCGCCCATGGAGGTCTCCATTATCCTGCCCTTTGAATCCGTATTCGGCGCGCTGTTTTCCATCGCCCTGGGGGAAACGGTTACGGCCCGGGAGGGAATTGGGTATTGTCTGATGTTTTTTGCCGCCCTGGTTTCGGAAGTCCGCCCCGGCGGTGGGAAAACAGAGGGTTAGTCCGAAATCGTACTTAAAAAATCAAGTCCAAGTCCGAAATCGTACTAAAAAATGAAAGGTGAGTCCGAAATCAGACTCACCTTTTTGCATGATTCCACACAACGGCACTTACACGTACAACTCAATGGTGACGCTGAATTTTCCGCTTTTCGTTTCCCGTTCCACGCCGCCGTAACGAAAGCGTCCCTCGCCCCGCAGGGACACCACATCCCCGGGCTTCAAAACCAGACTGCCGGATTCGCACCGGCGGCCGTTGACAAAGAGTTTTCCCGCCCGGATGCGTTCCGCCATCTCATTCCGGGACAGGCGGTAAACATGGGCCGCCACGCCGTCGGCCCGTTCGGAAGACACCAGGCAGCTTTCCGGCTGCAGGGTAAACAAGCTGCCCTCCGGCAGCGTTTCTGACAGGGAACAGGTGAGTTCCGTATGCTTGGCCCGTGTGAGGTTTTCCAGCAGGAACGGCGCGATGGTCTCCGTGCAGAACAGGTAGGCCGCCTCTTCCCGCACCACGATGTCGCCTAACTGCGCCCGGTCGATGCCCAGGTTCATCAGCGCTCCCAGGAAATCTCGATGGGTAAGTTTATCGGCAAATTTCCGAGATAACGGCACGGCTTTTATACACACAATGGGAAACGGTTGGTCATAGCCGCACAGGTCCTCATCGCCAAAGCGAGCTATGACACGTTCGCAGCCCTCACAGCCGCCGAATAAGCGGCAGGGGACATGGGCGAACTCCCGGCGGACACGCTGAAAAATGTCCTGCTCCGCAAGGCTCAGGAAGTTGGTGAAAGTATAGCTTCCCCGGGCGTAGGACTTTTCCGCCAGTTCGAGAAAGCGTTTTTGCAGTAATGCGTCGTCTGTAGGCATGTTCGTACCTCCGGGATGCTCCGCTGCGGGGGAAGATTGAAAAAGCCTTGAACCCGTTGCGGTTCAAGGCTTTTTCACTGGCGCAGAAGGAGGGATTTGAACCCTCGCGCGGCTCAACACCGCCTACTCCCTTAGCAGGGGAGCCCCTTCGGCCTCTTGGGTACTTCTGCATGCCGATGGTAAATCTCTATTGCCTTGGTATGATACCATAGGCAATAGAGATTGTCAAGGGAAACTTGTACAGGCCCGCCGGTCAGTCCGGAAGCTGGTACTTTTCCTGGAACGCCGTGTAGTTCTCCCGGAAAAAGCGGTCGCCGGAGGCTTTCAGCTTGTCCAGGTAAATATGGGCATCGTAGGTGTTCTTGCCGGACTGGATGATGCAGATGGCGATGTTGGAACAGTGGTCCGCGATGCGCTCAAAGGATGTGATGAGGTCCGTGAGCACAAAGCCCAGGAGCGTGGTGCATTCGCCCCGCTGCAAGCGGTCGATGTGCCGGGCTTTGATCTGGACGTTCAGATTGTCGATGACCTCTTCTAAAGGCTCCACCCGCTTGGCGATGGATGGATCGTTTTTCAAAAACGCTTCCGTGGTCAACGTGATGATCTCCGCTACCGCGCTGCCCATGACCGTCAATTCCTCTTGGGCGCTGCCGGAGAATTCCAGGTTCTTGTCCTGCATCTCCTCCGCCGTCTCCTTGATGTTCACTGCGTGGTCCGAGATGCGCTCGTAGTCCCCGATGCAGTGCAGCAGACGGGACAGCTCGCTGCGGTCCGCGGTGGTCATTTCGTGGCCCGACAGCTCCGCCATGTAGGTGCCCAGGCGGTCTTCGTACAGATCTACTTTGTTTTCCAGGTCCTCGATCTTCTCCCCGTGCTCCCGGCTGAAACTGCCCAGGTTCCGCAGGGCCAACAGCGCGTTGTCCCGGGCTATGACCGCCATTTCCATGGTCAGGTCCCGGCTGGTCTGCACCGCGATGGTGGGCGTGGAGATGAAGCGGGTGTCCAGCATGGCGAATTTTTCTTCCTCGGGGCTGTCCGGGTAGACGCGCTTGGAAAGGCGCACCAGGGCGCGGGAGAAAGGCAGGAGCAGCAGGGCGATGAGGGTCTTGTAGCCCGTATGGGTGGCGGCGATGGCTACGTAGCCCATGGTATGCGCCCCCCAGGTCAGGCCCAGGCGGGTGGCCAGGGTGAACGCCGCCAGCACCACCGCCGCGCCGATCACGTTATACAGCAGCGCGATGATGGCCGCCCGCTTGCCGTTTGTGGGGCCGCCGACGCCGGAAAAGACCACGATGATCGTCGCGCCGATGTTGATGCCGATGATGATGGGCAGCGCTGTGGCGAAGTCTACCACCCCCGTGGCGGACAGGGCCTGCAAAATGCCTACCGACGCGGACGAGGACTGGATCGTCACCGCCATCAAAAAGCCGATGATGACCCCGATGATGGGGTTGGAAAACAGCGTCAGGACGTTTACGATCACCGGGGATTCCTTGATGGGGTCCAGGGCCGCGGACATGAAGTCCATGCCGTACATCAGTACCGAGAAGCCCAGGAAGATCATCGCCAGGTCCTTCCATTTGTCCCGCTTGGCGAACATCAGCATGAACGCGCCTACCCCCGCCAGGATCGGCACGAAGCTGTCCGGGTTCAAAAGCCGCAGGAGGAAAGAGTCGCCGTTGATGGTGTTCAGGCATAAGATCCACGCCGTGGCCGTGGTGCCAATGTTCGCGCCCATGATGACCGGGATGGCGTTGTACAGGGACATGATGCCCGTGTTTACAAAGCCGATCACCATGACGCTGGTGGCCGCGGAGGATTGGATCACGGCTGTGACCGCCGTGCCCAGCAGCAGGCCTTTCAGCCGGCTGGAGGTCAGGCCCTCCAGCACCGTTTTCAGACGTCCGCCTGCCTGGCGGCCGATGGCGTCGCCCATGATGTGCATCCCGAACAGAAACAGGCCGATGCCGCCGAATAACCCGAAGAGGGAAAATATATCCATAGACGCTCCTTTTCAATCACTGACAGGAATATATTGGTATTATAGCAGGTTTTGGTCAGGCCATTCAAGAGGGGGCGGAAATGTTTGGTCAAGTTATTAAAATATCAAGCCTTTCTACTTGAAAAGATGGGGATTTTCATGTATAATGAATATCCCCGTCGGCGGGATATGGAGGTGTACCCAAGTGGTTGAAGGGTCCGGTCTTGAAAACCGGTAGGTCCTGCGAGGGACGCAAGAGTTCGAATCTCTTCACCTCCGCCACGTCGGGGCGCACTACGCTTCGACGAAAAACGGCATCGCCTTTGGCGGTGCCGTTTTCCTTTCTCCGCTCCGTGGCCCCTCCTTCTTCATTCGGAAACCGTCTTGGGAATTTTGCGAAGCAAAATTCCGCGGGTGGCCTTGTTTCCGAATGATTGGGTTGCAAATGGGCGGGGGTGTGGTATGATGGGCGTATGAAATTCTTGGGAGGGCGTATGATTCGGATTTTGTTTGTGTGTCATGGGAATATTTGCCGGAGTCCTATGGGGGAGTTTCGGATGAAAGACCTGGTGGAGCGGGCCGGGCGGGGGGCGGAGTTTTTGATCGCTTCCGCCGCGACTAGTCGGGAGGAGATCGGGAACCCGGTGTATCCTCCGGCACGGAGAAAGCTCGCGGAGCATGGGATCGGCTGCGAGGGGCATGCCGCCCGGCAGTTGGTGCGGGCGGATTATGACGCGTTTGACTTGCTCATCGGCATGGACAGCGCCAATTTGCGGAATATGCGGCGTATCTGCGGCGGAGACCCGGAGGGGAAAATGCGGCTGCTGTTGGATTTTACCGACCGTCCGGGGGATGTGGCAGACCCGTGGTATACCGGGGATTTCGACGCTACCTGGCGGGATGTGGACGAGGGCTGCCGGGCGCTGCTGGCAAGTTTATAAGAGAATTTTCGGAAAGGACGCCGCCCTGCGGCGTCTTTTTGCAATTTCCTAAAAATTTGCAAAAATTTTTAGGAACATCGAAAATTTTTCAATTCAGCCTTAGATAATCAAAAAATTAACAGATACAAAATGGGGCCGAAATCCATCGGTTTTGAATCATTTGACCGGGAAACTTTCATTTTTTGCGGGGTTGATGCACAGAAACTGCCGGAAAATGAAAAAATGCAGGAAAAATGATTTTTAGTGCATGTTTTGGGGAAAACCGAAATTATTTGACGGTTTTGTGTGCAAAATTGACCCCAAAACTTGGGAAAACGGTTGACAATGACCACATATAATTATAAAATGAAATCGAATTACCGGCATGTTTTTGCCAGTACCGGCATAAGGATGATTCAAAATGAAGCAATTTATCATACTCATTGGCAATTATGGCAGCGGAAAGACCGAGATCGCGATGAATTTCGCCCTGAACGCGGCGAAAACAGGGAAGACCCTGCTCATTGATTTGGATATGATCAATACGTATTTTCGGCTCAGCGACCGGCGGGACCTGTTTGAGGACACCGGCGTGGAGATGATCGCACCGAATTTCGCGAATTCCGGCGTGGAAATGCTTACCGTGCCCGCGGAGATCGCTAAGGCGTTCGATATGGACTGGGATACCGTCATTTTTGATTTGGGCGGAGACACCGGCGCGGCGGCGCTGGGGCAGTACCACAATAAGCTGGAACTGGCCCGGAGTAAGGGCGACGAAGTGCGGCTATACAATGTGGTGAATACCAACCGGCCTATGGCGGGCACGCCGGAAAAGCTGCTGCGGCTCATGGAAAATATGCAGCGCAAAGCCCGGTGGGACGTGACAGGCTTTATCCATAATACCAATATGTCCTACGAGACTACCCCGGCGGACCTGGAGGCGGGGTATTCCATCGTGAAAGAGGCTTCGGAACGGTCCGGGGTGCCGGTGCTGTATACCGCGGGTAAGCGAGAAGTGCTGGACGCGTTTTTGGCCGGCGCGCATGACCCGAAATTTGTGGGTGAGCCGCTGTATCTGGAGACCTATATGCATAGGGATTGGGATACACTGACGAAAAAGGGCGTATAAGTTCGGCGACCAAGGCAAAGCCCAGCGAAGCGGGTTTGACTTGGAAAGAGGACAAATTGTGAAGCGAATGAGCCGGCGCGCTTGCGCGGCGGGGAAGCAGCGGAACAAATTTGGACGCGGGATAATCTTACTAAAAAAGGTGTTTAATGGCGGTTTCGCCATTTACATAAACCGTTTTGAGAAACTCATTTGAAAAGAGGTAGAAACATGGTCAAATTCTCGATCAAAGAGGAGCTTTGCAAAGGCTGTGAGCTCTGCGTCAGAGCCTGCCCCAAAAAGCTGCTGCAGCTATCTCCGGATAAGCTGAACGAAAAGGGGTACCACCCCGTGATGATTACCGATGAATCCGCCTGCGTCGCCTGTGGCTCCTGCTTCAGCACCTGCCCGGATACGGTCATCAGCATCGTAAAGGAATGAGGAGGTAGAACTATGGCGAAAAAATTGATGAAGGGCAGCGAGGCCATCGCCGAGGCTGCCATCAGAAATGGGTGCCGCTTCTTCTTCGGCTATCCCATCACCCCCCAGACGGAGATCCCCGAATACTTCTCCGAACGGATGTTTGAGGAGGACGTCAAGGGCTGCTTCCTCCAGGCGGAAAGCGAAGTGTCCGCTATCAATATGGTCTACGGCGCCGCGACCACCGGTGTGCGGGCTATGACCTCTTCTTCCAGCCCCGGAATCTCCCTGAAGCAGGAAGGTATCTCCTCCCTGTGCGCCGCGGAACTGCCCTGCGTCATCGTCAACGTCATGCGCGGCGGCCCCGGCATCGGCTCCATCCAGGCCGGTCAGGGCGACTATTATCAGGCCGTGAAGGGCGGCGGTCACGGCGATTACCACCTGATCGTGTTCGCGCCCAGCTCCGTGCAGGAGGCCATCGACTGCATGGGCAAGGCCTTTGATCTGGCTGACAAGTACCGCACCCCCGCTATGATCTGTGCCGACGGCATCATCGCGCAGATGATGGAGCCGGTAGAACTGCCGGATATGAAGGAATACAAGGTCGATCCCGCCAAGAAGCCCTGGGCGGCTACCGGGTACGACTGCAAGAATCCTGTGGGCCAGCGGGCGGACATTACCTCGCTGTACGTGGAGACCGAGGAATTGGACGTGCTCCATGAGCGGCTCCAGGGGACCTACAAGGTCATTGAGGCCAATGAGGTGCAGTTCGAGGCGTATAATATGGAAAAGGCAGAGATCGTGGTCACCGCCTTCGGTACGGTGGCGCGGATCGCCAAGTCCGTCATTGATGAGCTGGAGGCGCAGGGCATCCATGTGGGTATGATCCGGCCCATTACCCTGTGGCCGTTCCCCTATGACGCGGTACATCAGGCCGCGACCCAGAACGGCGTGAAGGCTGTGCTGGATGTGGAAATGAACGCCGGCCAGATGCTCGATGATGTGAAGATCGCCGTCAACGGCGAGCAGAAAATCGAGTTCCTCGGCCACTGCGGCAGCCATCTGCCCACGGTGGAGGAAATCAAGGCCAAGATCCTTGCAATGAAGGAGGGTATGTAATATGGCAGTGGAATATAAAGCGACCCAGCTGCTCACCGAAAAGCCCCGGCATTACTGCCCCGGCTGCGGCCACGGTATCATCCACCGTCTGGTGGCCGAGGCCATTGAAGAGCTGGACGTGCATGGCGATGTGGTGGGTATCAGCCCCGTGGGCTGCTCCGTGTTCGCCAATAACTACTTTAATTTCGATATGGTCAACGCCCTGCATGGCCGCGCCCCCGCGGTGGGTACCGGCATCAAGCGCGCTAAGCCCGATTCCCTGGTGTTTACCTATCAGGGCGACGGCGACCTGGCGTCCATCGGCGCCGCCGAGGTCGTTCATGCCGCCATGCGCGGGGAGAAGATCAGCACCGTGTTCGTCAACAACGCCATTTACGGCATGACCGGCGGTCAGATGGCGCCTACCACCCTGGTGGGACAAAAGACCACCACGTCTCCCAACGGACGTGACGAGGACTGGTGCGGCAGCCCCATCCGCATCTGCGAGATGCTGTCTACCCTGGAGGGGACTTACTATGTCGAGCGCGTGGCGCTGGATACCCCGGGCCACATCAATCAGGCTAAAAAGGCTATTAAAAAGGCGTTCCAGTATCAGATGGAGGGTAAGGGCTATTGCCTGGTGGAAGTGCTGTCTACCTGCCCCACCAACTGGAGCATGAGCCCGGTGGAGTCTATGGACTGGCTCAAGGAAAATATGATCCCGTACTACCCGTTGGGCGTATTCAAAGATAAGGGGGCGGAATAATATGTTGGAACAGTGCATTTTCGCGGGATTCGGCGGTCAGGGTACACTCTTGATTGGAAAATTCCTGGCTTGCGCGGGTCTGATGGAAGGCAAGGAAGTTACCTGGCTGCCGTCCTACGGCCCTGAGATGCGCGGCGGTACGGCGAACTGCTCCGTGGTGGTATCCGATAAGCCCATCGCGGCGCCGGTCATCTCTAACCCCACGGCGGTCATCGCCATGAACCTGCCCTCTCTGCTGAAGTTTGAGCAGACCGTGCAGCCCGGCGGCGTGCTTATCATCAACAGCTCCCTGACGGACGCCAAGTCCAGCCGGGACGATGTGCAGGTGGCCTATGTCCCCGCTACGGAGATCGCCGAGCAGGTGGGCAACCCCAAGGGCGCGAATGTGGTCATCCTGGGCGCTTATATGGCCCTGCGGCCGGAGGTCGTGAAGGTGGAGACCCTCATCGAGGCCATGAAGGAAGAGCTTGGCCCCAGAAAGATGAAGTTCCTGGACGGCAACGTCAAGGCGCTGCACGCGGGGATTGAGTACGTACAGAACCACAAGTAAACAGGTCAAAAGAAGCCTTCCCATTCGGGAAGGCTTCTTTTTGTTAGAATGACACGACCTTGGTGGCGACGGCGTCGCGGAAGGCGCGGTCGTGCTCGACGAAAAGGAGGGTGGGCTGGAATTCCAGGAGGAGGGATTCCAGCTGCATCCGGGAGTAGACGTCGATGTAGTTCAGCGGTTCGTCCCAGATGTACAGGTGCGCCGATTCGCACAGGCTTTTCGCCAGGAGGACTTTTTTCTTTTGCCCGGCGGAATAGTCGGACAGGTCTTTTTCAAATTGGACGCGCTCGAAGTCCATTTTGCGCAGGATCGCTTTGAACAGGCTTTCGTCTAAGTGGTGCGTCCGGGCGAAGGCGGTGAGACTGCCTTGCAGGTGGCCGGTGTCCTGGGGGACGTAGGAGATCGTCAGACCGGAGGCGAGGGCGACGGTGCCGGTGTGGGGCGGGGGATCGGTCAGCAGCAATTTGAGCAGGCTGCTTTTGCCGCTGCCGTTGGGTCCGTCCAGGGCGACGCGGTCGCCCCGTTGGAGGTCAAATGTGACGGGCGGGGAGACCGGGCCGCTGTCATAGCAGACCGCGGCGTCCCGGAAGCGGGCCAGGGTCTCGGCGTGGTGGCGCAGAGGGGCGAGCTTCAGGCGGTCGGCGGTCTCCGCGTTTTTCAGCAGGGTCTCCGCCTGCTCCAGAGCGGCGGTCTGCCGGGCCTCGATGGACTTGGCGCGCTTCATCATTTTGGCGGCTTTGTGGCCCACAAAGCCTTTGTCGTAGGCTCCGGTTTTGGAGGCTTCTACTTTGTCGGACCACTGCTGGGTGCGCCGGGCGGCTTGTTTGAGGCGCTTGACGTCCTTTTTCAGGCGGTCGTTTTGGGCGGCTTCGTAGTCCTGCTGGCGCTGGAAATTTTCCATCCAGGTGGTGAAATTTCCGCTTTGCAGTTGGATGTCGGCGCGGTTCAGGGATAAGATGTGGTCCACGCAGCCGTCCAGGAAGTCACGGTCGTGGGAGACCAGGATGAAGCCCTGTTTGCGCTTCAGGTAGGCCGCGACTTGGGCGCGGGCGCGCAGGTCCAGGTGGTTGGTGGGCTCGTCGATGAGCAGGAAATGGCCCTCGTTCAGGAACAGGGCCGCCAGGAGGGCTTTGGTCTGCTCGCCGTTGGACAGGGTCTCGAAAGGGCGGTAGAGGGCATCTTCCGGGACGGACAGAGCGGCAAATTCCCGCTGGAATTGCCAGGGTTCCGCCTGGGGGCAGAGGGCTTCCAGGACGTCTGCGGTCAGCTGGGTTTTGTCGGGGACCGGGTAGGGGAAGTAATCGAACTGCACGGAATGGGTGATGGTGCCGGTGTGGTCATAGTTGCCCTGGAGCAGCTGCAATAGGGTCGTTTTGCCCCGGCCGTTGCGGCCGATCAGGCCAAGCTTCCAAGCGGTGTCAAGCTGGATGCTTACGTCGTCAAAGACCGGGTCATAGCTTCCCGGATAGGTGAAGCTGAGATGTTCAATGGTGATCACGGACATGGTCGTTCCTCCTTCATCGCACAAGAAAGCCGCAGGAAAGAAACTCCCTGCGGCTTTTTTACGGCGCGGTGACCCGCCTATTGAGGCGGTGACTTGGTCCGTATTCAGCGCGAGACAGACGTACTTACTTTCCTGCGATGGGCGCAATGATCCCGGAAAAACGGCATCATTGCTCTGGTTCTTACTTGCAGGAAATGTTGTACATGCTTTCACGCCTTTCTGTTTTTTGTTCAGTATAGCAGACGCGGCCCGGAAATGCAAGCCCGGGTTTGACTTTAATCTGTGAGGGTCACAAGGTCTTCTTCGTTTACCTTGCGCAGCTCTTTTTTGTTCATCAGGTCGTAGATGCACGGTACCACGAACAGGGTCATCAGCGTGGCGTACAGCAGTCCGCCGATGCACACTACCGCCATGGGCTGCATCAGGGCGGTGCCCGCGTCCCGGCCCAGGGCCATGACCGTGAGGCCTAAAATCGTGGTCAGGGAGGTCATCAGGATGGGGCGGATGCGGGTGCAGCCCGCTTCGATGATGGCTTCCCGGCGGTCCCAGCCCTCCAGGCGGAGTTGGTTGATGTAGTCCACCAGCACGATGCCGTTGTTCACGATGATGCCCATGAGCATGATGAAGCCAATCATGGATATGATGCTGACTTCCATCCCCGTGAACAGCAGGCCCAAAAAGCCGCCGGTGAACGCCAGGGGGATGGTGAACATCACAATGAACGGCGATTTCAGGGACTGGAACTGAGCCACCATGACGAAGTAGACCAGCATCAAGCCCAAAAGCAGCATGAGTACCAGCTGGGTCATGGCTTCCATGATGGTCTCGTTCTCGCCGGACATGCTCCAGGTGACGCTGCCCGGCAGGGTGACGGTCTTCATGCGGTCTTTGATGGCGGAAGAGACCTTGGTCACGTTATAGCCCTCCGCTACGGAGGCGCTGATCTTTAAATAGCGCTGCTGGTTCTCCCGGCTGATGGTGCTGAGACTGACCGTCTGCTCGATGGTGGCGATCTCCGACAGGGGGAACTCCGTGGTCTCCCCGGTGAGGGGGTTTTCCTGGGTGAAGACCTGGTCCGCCAGGTTTTCTACGGTCACGTGGGATTCCTCCGGGGTCTCCACGATCACGTCGATGGCCGCGCCGTCCAGGTAAAAGGACGTGGCTGTGGCGCTTTGGGTCATGTCACCAGCCAGCTGCATGAAGACCTGGGCCACGGTGTAGCCGTGTTCCATGGCCTTGTTCCGATCGATGTTCACGTGCAGGGCCGTGGCGGCGTCCTCCAGGCCGTCGGACACCTCCACGGTGCCGTCGATGCCCCGGAGCAGGCTGCCGACTTGCCCGGCGGCGGCTTGCAGGTCGTTCATGTCGTTGCCGGACAGGACCACGGAAACGCCGCTGCCGGTGAGCATACTGGTGTCCATCATGGAGGAACTGACGCTTAATTCGCAGTCCAGGCCGGCGCACAGCTCCATGATCTCATCGCCTACGGCTTTGCCGGATACGTCCTCCGGCAGGGTGACGTACAGGCTCACGCTGCTGCCGGAACTGCCGCCGTCCAGAGACAGGGTCGAGCCGCCCAGCATGGCGCCGACGGTGTCCACTTCCTCGATCCCGGTGATGCGGGAGACGATCTCGTCGGAGGTTTCAATAACTTCGGACAGTTCTGTTTCTTCCGGGAAGCTGATGGTGCCGGAAATGGTGTTGGAATCAATGTCAGGCATGAATGAGAAGCCCTTGTTCAGGCACAGCACCGCGGACAGGGCCAGCAGTACGATGGACGCGGCGAATACCACAAATTTATGGTTCAGCGCCCACTGCCCGGCGAAACGGTATTTGCCGTAGACCTTTTCCATGATGTCTTTTTTGGGCTTGCCGCTTTTTTTCAGCATCCCCGAGGCCATGGCAGGAACCAGGGTCAGGGCGATGATGAGGCTGGCGATCAGCGCGTAACTCATGGTCAGGGCCAGGTCGGTGAATAGCTGACGGGTCAGGCCGTCCACGAATACGATGGGCAGGAATACGCAGATGGTGGTCAGGGTGGACGCGACGATGGCGCCTGCTACCTGCTTGGCCCCGGAGACTGCTGCCTGGATGGCGTTGGCCCCTTTGTCCCGCAGGCGGTAGATGTTCTCGATGACTACGACTGAGTTATCCACCAGCATGCCTACGGCGATGGACAGGCCGGACAGGGAGATCATGTTTAAGCTGATGCCGGAAAAGTACATGAGCACCACGGCGAACAATACCGACAAGGGCATGGCGATCAGGGTGATGAAGGTGGGGCGCAGGTCTTTCAGGAACAGCAGCAGCACCAATACGGAAAACAGCATCCCGTACAGCAGGCTTTCGAGAATGGAATCTACGATGAGATAGATGTAATCGCCCTGGTCCATCAGGGATACGAAGGTCAGGCCCTCGTACTCAGTCTCCAGCTGGCGGAAGCGCTCGGTGATGCGTTCGGATACGTCCGCGGTGGCGTAGTTGGACTGCTTTTCAAAGCTGAGCATCAGGCCGTCGGCGCTGCCCAGGCGGGCGTAGGTGGAATCGGCGTTGTCCGTGATGAATACGTCCGCCACGTCGCCCACGTAGATGGGCGCGACATCGCCCAGGCCCAGGTCGAACAGCAGCAGGTGCTCAAGCTGCTCCTGGGTGGTGAATTCATCGCCCACGGAGACCATGTAGCTGATGCCGTCCTGCTCCACGTAGCCCGCTGGCATGGAGAAGTTCTGGGCGGTGAGGATCTGGGAGACCATCTGCACCGTGAGAAGGTTGTTCAGGTCCGACTGCGCCAGGGCTCCGCTGCGGCTGCCCTCGATGGAGCTGATGCCGCTTTGGATCTGGTTCATGGCTACGGACATGGTGAGCACGCCTTGGGTGTATTCCTTCATGAACACGACCAGGTCTTCGCTGAGCTGGTTCATCTCGTCGGTGAATTCCTGATAGCTGGACCGTAGGTTTTCCAGGGTCAGGGTCTCGGAAATCTCCTGAGCCGCGTCGGTCATGTCGTCCAGCTGCTTTTGCAGTTCCGTTAACTCTTCCGTGACCTGGATCAGGGTGTCGTTTGCTTCCAGGATCATGGCGTTGAGCGTGCTGTTGAGTTGGTTGATCGCTTCTTCCAGCTGCTCGGGAGTGAGGGTCTCTTCCTCCAGGCGCAGCGCGGCAATCTGGGCCTGCAATTGCACGCTTTGCTGGGTCAGTTCCAGGTATTCGGGATGGGCCTGCATGAACGCCTGGGTCTGGGCGGCGCGCTCCTCCGGGGTGAGGTCGGGATTTTCATTGATGGTTTTCAGTTCCTCGTTGAGCGGGGAGAGCACCGCATCCACCTCCGCAAGCTGGGCTTGCAGTTTGGCGATCTCTTCCTTGTTTTTGCCCTTGTTGGGGCTGGAGGGCGCTTCGATGGGGTGGTTGATGGCGTAGCGCAGGTCCTCCAGGTAGGTGATCATGTTGGTGAGCTGCTCGCTGGTCTTCTCCAGCTTTTCTACCTGCTGGTCGAAAGAGTTCAAAATCCCGGCCACTTCGCCGTCTTCGGCCAGGATCTGATCCACGCTGGGGATGGAAAATCCCTCGAACTCTACGTCGTCCATAGCGCCGAAAATCTCTTCCTGCATGTCGTTGAGCTGGGCCATGGCCCGGTCCATCTGCCGGTTGATGCCCTGGCGGATCAGCGCGTTTTGTTTGTCCAGCTTTTCTTGGCTGATGACGATATGTAATTCCTGCTCGATCGATCCGCTGGTACTTACCCGGGCCACGCCGGTGATGCCTTCCAGCTGGGGCATGAGCGTTTCGTCTACGAATTCCGACAGGTCCGACACGTCCATGCCCTCGTTGGACACCGCCGCGACCATGACCGGGATCATGGAGGGGTTGATCTTGAGTACGTAGGGCGTGCCCACAGTGTCGTCCCACTCCGCCTGCAATGTGGCGATGTTTTGCTGGATGTCCACGCCGATGGTGTCCAGATTCACGTCGTCCTCGAATTCCAGCATGACCATGGAATAGTTGTCCTTGGAGCTGGAGGAGACGGTCTTGATGTGGTCCAGGGTCGCCATGGAACGCTCCATGGGCTTGGTGATGACCTCTTCTACGGATTCCGGGCTGGCGCCCGGGTCCGTGGTCATGATGATGACGTAGGGGAAGTCCATGCTGGGGAACAGGTCCGGCGTCATGCGGGTATAGGCCACGATGCCCAGCACCAATATGGCGATGGCGGCGCAGAAAATGGTCAATGGCTTTTTGACACTGAATTCCGACATGGGCTGATTCTCCTCATTATCTTAATGGATTCGTAAAATATAACACAGCCGGGCGTTTATTTCAATGAATAAGCTGTAAATTCAGGATGGAAAAAAGAGGCACTTGCGTGCCTCTTTTTACAATTCCGTCAGCAGGGTCAGTCCGACGCTTTGGGCCAGCTGTTTTGCCTGGTCCAGACCGTATAGCAGCTTGGAAGCGTCGTGGCAGTCGGCGTTTAAGATGACCGGGCGGCCGTTGTCCCGGATGCGCTCCAGCAGGAAGCGGGCGGGGTAGGGGGTCGTGCGGTAGCCTTTTGCCATGGCGCCGGTGTTGATCTCGAATACGGTGTTTTGGGCGCACAGCGCGTCCAGGGCGGCCAGCGCCGCGGCGCGGTAGCGGGGGTCGGCTTCGGAGAACAGCGCGCCGCCTTCGTTGAATTTTGTCACCAGGTCGAAGTGGCCGATGAAGGTGCAGTTGGTTTTGCGCTGCATATCCGCCATTTGACGGTAATAGTCTTCGCAAAAGGACAGGACGTCGCCGCCGTACTGGGCGTTGACGCCCCGGAGGAGTTCTTCTTTGCTGTTGTCCACGGGGAGGTAGTGTCCGTTTTTTCGCACGTAGTGGGACGAGCCGATGACGAAGTCATAGCCGTCCGTGGGCGCGTCGGACCAGTAGTCCTGCTCCACGCCGCACAGGATGCGGAGTTGTCCGGCGTATTGGACTTTCAGGCGGTCGATCTCCTGCCGGTAACGGGCGGTGTTGACCCGGGACATGCAGTAGGTCTCGTCGAAAAAGGTGTAGCTGTGCCCGGAAAAGCCCAGGGCGGGGCAGCCGGCGGCGACGGCGGCCTGCGTCATCTCTTCCGCGGTGCTCTGTCCGTCGCAGAACGTGGTGTGGTTGTGGTAGGTCGCGTAGGGCATCAGACCATCTTCTCCTGCTTTACTTTTTTGTCGATCACGTGGCGGGAGGCCAGTTCCTTTAAAATGTCCTGGGTGGAGATGCCCATTTCTACCATGAGCACCATCACGTGGTACATCAGGTCGGCAATTTCGTAGACCGTCTCCCGCTTGTCGTCGCTTTTGGCGGCGATGATGACTTCGGTGCATTCCTCGCCGACCTTTTTCAGGATCTTGTCCAGGCCCTTTTCAAAGAGGTAGGAGGTGTAGGAGCCTTCCGGGGGATCCGCTTTGCGGCCTTTGAGCAGGTCCATCAGGCTGTCTACGGTGAAGTTTTGCAGGGTCTCGCTGGCCCAGACGGGGTTGTGGAAGCAGCTTTCCGCACCGGTGTGGCAGGCGGGGCCGTCCTTTTCCACCACGACGGTGAGCGCGTCCTTGTCGCAGTCCGCGGTGATCTCCACGATGCGCTGGACGTTGCCGCTGGTCTCGCCCTTGCGCCACAATTCCTGCCGGGAGCGGGACCAGAAGCAGGTGCGGCCCTCGGTCATGGAGATTTGCAGGCTTTCCCGGTTCATGTACGCAACCGTGAGCACTTCCCGGGTGTATACGTCCACCATCACGGCGGGGATGAGGCCTTTTTCGTCGAATTTCAGTTCATTGATGTCCACCATGTTGTTATTTCCTCACTAAAATACCGTTTTTGTCCAATTCGTTTTTTAAGTCCGGGATGGTCACTTCGCCGAAGTGGAAAATGGAGGCGGCCAGGCCCGCGTCTACTTTGGGCAGGGCGCGGAACAGTTCCACGAAGTCGGCGATGCTGCCTGCGCCGCCGGAGGCGATCACCGGGACGGAGACCGCGGCGCACACCGCGTCCAGCAGTTCGATGTCAAAGCCGCCTTTTACGCCGTCGGTGTCGATGGAGTTTACCACCACTTCGCCCGCGCCCATGTCCACGCAGCGGCGGATCCAGGCGATGGCTTCCATGCCCGTGTCTTCCCGTCCGCCCTTGGCGAAGACCCGGAAGCCGCCGTCTACGCGCTTGACGTCCGCGGACAGGACCACGCACTGGTCGCCGTAGCGCTGGGCGGCTTGGCGGACCAGGTCCGGGTCACGGATGGCACCGGAATTGACGCTGACCTTGTCCGCGCCGCATTTCAGCACCCGGTCAAAGTCGTCCAGGGTGTTGATGCCGCCGCCTACGGTGAGGGGGATGAACACGCTGGAAGCGACCTGGGTGAGAATGTCCGTGAACAGTTTTCGGCCCTCGGCGGAGGCGGTGATGTCGTAGAACACCAGTTCGTCGGCACCGTTTTCACTGTAATATTTCGCCAGCTCCACGGGGGAGTCCACGTCGTTCAGGCATTGGAAATTCACGCCTTTGACCACTCTGCCGTCTTTGACATCCAGGCAGGGGATGATGCGTTTTGTAATCATTGCTTCGCCTCCCGGATGGCGGCCGCCAGGTCGATGGCGCCCTCGTAATAGGCCTTGCCGATGATGGCGCCGTACAACCCCATGTCCCGCAGGGCGGCCACGTCAGAAAGGGACGAGACCCCGCCGGAGGCGATGAAATCCATAGGGAATTGGCGGGATAGGGCGCGGTAGAGGTCGATATTCGTGCCGCTGAGCATCCCATCTTTGGAAATATCCGTGCAAATAACGGTTTTTACGCCCATGTCCGCTAACTCGGCGCAGAAGCCTGTGCAGGTCTTTTCCGACAGTTCGGTCCAGCCGGAGACGGCTACAAAGCCGTCTTTCATGTCTACGCCCACGGCTACCGCGTCGCCGTAGGTTTGCACCATTTTGTGCAGGAAGTCCGGGTCTTTCACCGCGGCGGTGCCTAAAATGACCCGGCGGACCCCGGCGTCCAAATACCGCCTGACGGTCTCTTCGCTGCGGATACCGCCGCCGATCTCGGCGTGCAGGCCGGAGGCGCGGACGATGTCCCGGACGGTCTGAAAATTGGGTGTTTCGCCGTTTTTCGCGCCGTTCAGGTCTACCAAGTGGACGTATTCCGCGCCCGCGTCCTTGAAGCGCAGGGCGACGTCGGCGGGAGTGGCGCTGTATACGGTCTTTTGGGCATAGTCGCCCTTGGTCAGTCGCACCGCGCAGCCGTCGATCAGGTCGATGGCGGGAAAGATATTCATGGGGTCACCTCGCAGAATGATTTTAAGATGGTCAGGCCTACCGGACCGGATTTTTCCGGGTGGAACTGGGTGCCGTATACGTTCCCGTTTTGCACCGCGGCGGTCAATTTCGCGCCGTATTCCGTCACCGCGGTGACGCTTTCGGCACAGTCCGCGGCATAGTAACTATGCACAAAATAGACGTGGTCGCCGTTTTTGTTGTCGCGAAAAATGCAATTTTTGTCCCGGTGCGGGGTAAGGGTGAGGGCGTTCCAGCCGATGTGGGGGATCTTCAGGTCCGCCGGGATGACCTCGCTGATGGGACGCACATTGCCCGGGACCAGGCCCAGGCCCCGGTGCTCGCCGTACTCAAAGCTGCGGTCGAACAGCAGCTGCATCCCCAGGCAGATGCCCAGCAGGGGCTTGCCGCGGTGGGCTTCGTCGATGATGGTTTTGTCCAGGCCCGTGGCCCGGAGCTTCGCCGCCGCGTCGCCGAACGCGCCTACGCCGGGGAGCACGATGCGGTCGGCCGCGTGCAGAACCGCCGGGTCGCCGGTGACGGTGACTTCCGCGCCTACCCGGGCAAAGGAGCTTTTCAGGGAAAACAGGTTCCCCACGCCGTAATCCACGATGGCGACCATTTACAAGACCCCTTTCGTGGAGGGAATCTCGTTTGCCTGGGCCGGGTCGATGGCCACCGCCATGCGCAGTGCCCGGGCCAGGGCCTTGAACGCGCTCTCGATGATGTGGTGGCTGTTGGTTCCGTCCAGCTGGCGCAGGTGGAGGGTGACACCGGCATTTCTGACGAAGGCCAGGAGAAATTCTTCTACCAGTTCGGTGTCGAACGTGCCGACCTTTTGCGTGGGGATGTCCAGACCGTACCGCAGGATGTCCCGGCCGGACAGGTCCACGGCGGCGAGGATCAGGGCTTCGTCCATGGGCAGCAGGGCGTGACCGTAGCGGGCTATGCCGCGCTTGTCCCCCAGGGCGGCGGCAAAGGCCCGGCCCAGGCAGATGCCGGTGTCCTCGGTGCTGTGGTGGTCGTCTATTTGTACGTCGCCTTTGCAGGTCAGTTCCAGGTCGAAGCGAGCGTGCTTGGCGAACAGGGTCAGCATGTGGTCCAGAAAGCCCACGCCGGTGTCAATGGAACTGGAGCCGGTGCCGTCCAGGTTCAGGGTGACGGTGACGTCGGTTTCCGCGGTCTTGCGGGTGATGGAATACGCGCGGGGCGGGTTGCCCGCGTAAACGGGAATGCTTGTGTCGCTCATTTGATCTCCTCCAGCGCCTTGACAAAGGCGTCCATTTCCTCTTGCGTGCCTACGGTGACGCGGCAGCGGTTTTCGATGCGGGGTCGGTTCCATTGGCGCACCAGAATGCCCTGTTCCCGGAGCAGTTCGTACAGCTTTGCGCCGGGTAGGCCGGGAACTTCTACGAACAGGAAGTTCGTGTGGGAGTCCGTGACCAGACAGCCCATGTCCCGCAGCTTCGCCGCGGTGTCGTCCCGGATGGCGCGGATGGTGCGGACCTTGTCCATGTAATAGTCGTTTTCCTCCATGGCCGCGACGCCCGCCGCGGCGGTCATGCGGTTGACATTATAGGGGTTTGTGGAGTCCTTCATGGTCTTTAAATCGCCGATCAGCGCCTCGCTGCCCATGCCGAAGCCCAGCCGCGCGCCGGCCAGGGACCGGGATTTGGAGAAGGTGCGGGTCACCAAGAGGTTTTCGTATTTGGGCAGGAGGGTCAGGGCGCTCTCGCCGCCGAAATCGATGTAGGCTTCGTCGATGATGACGATGTTGTCCGGGTTGGTGCGGACGATGGTTTCCAGGTCCGCTAAGTTGAGCACCAGGCCCGTGGGGGCGTTGGGGTTGGCAATGACGATGTGTTTGCGGACACCGCAGAAGTCTGCGGGGTCGATGGTGAAGTCCTCCCGGAGAGGGATGGTCTCGTAGGGGACCTGGTTCAGGGTGCAGAACACCTCGTAAAAGCTGTATGTGACGTCTGGGAACACGAAGGGGTGCGACGCGTCGCCGAAGGCCATGAAAGCGAAGTTTAAGATTTCGTCTGAGCCGTTGGTCATGAGAATTTGGCTGGGACGCAGGCCGTAAAAGTCCGCGACGGTTCGGGTCAGGGCCGCAGATTCCGGGTCGGAGTACAGGTTCAACTGCCCGGCCTCCGCGGTGACGTAGTCCGCCACGCGACGGGGGGGTGGGAAAGGCGATTCGTTGGTGTTGAGCTTGATGTACTGCCGCGCCCGGGGCTGCTCGCCGGGGACGTAGGGGGTCAGGGCGGCGTGCTTTTGGCTGATGAAACGGCTCATGAGTTGTCCTCCTCAAATCGGACGCCTACGCTTCTGGCGTGGCCGTGGAGCCCCTCTTTTTCCGCGAAGAGCATCAGGCCGTCCTTGACCTCTGCCAGGGCTTGGGGCGTGTAATAGGTGTACTGGGATTTTTTCACGAAATCGTCCACCGACAGGGGGCTGCCGAACTTGGCCGTGCCGGTGGTGGGCAGGGTGTGGTTCGGGCCGGCCAGGTAGTCGCCCAGGGCTTCGGGGCTGTGCTTGCCCAGGAAAATGGAGCCGGCGTTTTTGACAAACGGCAGGTAGCGGAACGGGTCGTCCACCGCGATCTCAAGGTGCTCCGGCGCGATCTCGTTGGCGCAGTCCATGGCGTTCATCAGGTCCGCGGCGATGACGATCTTGCCGTTGCTGTCGATGGATTCCCGGGCGATGTCCGTACGGGGGAGCAGGGGAATCTGACGCTCCAGTTCGGCGCTCACCGCTTGGGCGAAGGCTTTGCTGTCCGTGACCAGAACGGCGGTGGCCATCACGTCATGCTCTGCCTGGGCTAGCATGTCGGCGGCCACGACCTTGGGGTCGTTGGTGTCGTCGGCGACGATCAGTACCTCGCTGGGGCCGGCGATGGTGTCGATGGCGACTTTGCCGAACACCTGCTTTTTCGCTTCCGCTACGTAGGCGTTGCCGGGGCCGACGATCTTGTCCACTTTCGGGATGCTCGCCGTGCCGTAGGCCAGGGCGGCCACCGCTTGGGCGCCGCCGACTTTGTAGATGCAGTCTACTCCCGCGATGCGGGCCGCCGCTAAAATGGCCGGGTCCACTTTGCCGTCTTTTCCCGGTGGGGTGACAGTGACTAACCGGCGGCAGCCCGCCAGCTTTGCCGGGACGCAGTTCATAAGCAGGGAAGAGGGGTAGGCCGCCGTGCCGTTGGGGACGTACAGGCCCACGCTGTCGATGGGCGTGACGATCTGGCCCAGCACCGCGCCGTTTTCCCGGGTCATGACGAAGCCGGAACGGATCTGGTGCCGGTGGTATTCCTCGATGTTCTTTGCCGCCAGGCGCAGTACGGCGAGGTAGTCCTCGCCCACCTGGGCCATAGCTTCGTCGATCTCCGCTTCCGTTACGTCCAGACGGGACAACTTCGCGCCGTCGAATTTTTCCGTCAGGCGGTAAAGGGCCTCGTCGCCGTTTTTCTCTACGTCACGGATGATCTCCGTGACCGCCGGGGCCACGTCCACAATGCGTTGGGAGCGGATGAAAAGCTCCGCGTTGGGGACTTCCCCGTAATTGAAGATTCGGATCATATGCTGCCTCCTTCGCACAGGGCGAACAGTTTTTCGCGCATGGTGCGGATCGCTTCGTATTTGAATTTATAGCCCGCTTTGTTGGCAATGAGCCGGGCGCTGATAGGGACGATGGTCTCCAGCACGGCCAGGTCGTTTTCCCGGAGGGTGGAGCCGGTCTCTACAATGTCCACGATCACGTCGGACAGGCCCACGATGGGGGCCAGTTCAATGGAGCCGTTGAGCTTGATGATGTCAATCTGACGGCTGACAGAAGCATAATACTGCTTGGCGATGTTGGGGAATTTGGTGGCTACCCGTAAGGTGGCGTCCCGGCTGTCCCGGAAGGTCGCCGGACCGGCCACGCACATGCGGCATTTGCCCATGCCAAGGTCGCCTAATTCGTATACGTCCGGGGCGTATTCCAGTAAAATGTCTTTCCCGGCTATACCGATGTCCGCCGCGCCGCGCTCTACGTAGACGGGGACGTCCGTGGGCTTGGCCCAGAAGTAGCGCACCCCGGCGGCTTCGTTTTCAAAAATCAGCTTGCGGCTCTCCTCTTTGATGGCGGGGCAGGGGTAGCCCGCCTGTTCGAACAGGGCGTAGACTTTCTCGCCCAATCTGCCTTTGGGCAGCGCAATGTTGATCATAAGGCACCGTCCTTTCCTGTGACCCGCACCCGTTTTCCTTGAGCGGTGAGGGCTTCTGCGGCGCGTATGGTCTCTTGGAGTGTGCCGTTTTTGTAGGGGAGGATGGTTTCCGGTTCGTCTGGCTCCTGGCCCCAGAAGCGTTCCAGCAGGCTCATGTACACACCGAAGCCGATGCCGCCTATTTGTTTGCCTAATTTTTCCGCCAGCCGGTCGTAGCGTCCGCCGGACAGTATGTGGGTGGGCAGGCCGTTCACGTAGCCCTGGAATACGATGCCGTTGTAATAATTCAAGTCGCTGACGATGGAAAAGTCCAGGTATACCTTGCCGGTCAGGCAGTATTCCGACATGGCTTGGTCGATACTTGCCAGTTCCCCGTAAGCCGCCTGGGTCTGGGGGCAGTCGGCTAAGGCTTCCAACGTAGGGAGCAGGTCGTGGAGCGGGCCGAAGGTGTCCGCCAGCAAAATGAGTTTTTGGGTCAGGCTGGGGGCGATGTCCGCGGTGGCGCATAGGGCGCTCAGACCCGCCGGGTTTTTCTGGCACACCAGGTCTAATAGTTCCCGGTGCAGGGCGGGGTCTACCTGGGACAGCAGCGCGTCGGCGAAGCCCAGGTGGGATACTTGCAGCAGGTATTGCTCCGTGATGGCGGCCAGGCTGCGGCAGGCCAGCATCATTACTTCGCATACGGTGTAGTCGTCGATGGCGCCTAAGCATTCCAGTCCGGTTTGGGTGATCTCCTGGAAGCCGTTGTAGTTCGACCCCGCCCGGTAGACGTTTTCGCAGTAGTACACCTTGTCCACGCTGCCCGGGGCGGGGCGGGCATTTTTCACGATGGACAGGGTGATGTCCGGCTTCAGGGCCATGAGTTTGCCGTTGGTGTCCGTGAAGGTGAGCATTTTGTCGCTGACCAGGAAGCTTTTGTTCCGGGCGTAAAGCTCGTATTCCTCGAACTTCGTTACCTTATATTGATGATACCCGTACCGGCGGTACAGGTCCCGCAAAGAATAGATGACCTGCTCGTCCTTTCGCAGATACATGTTCAATCCTCCTTCCAGCGGTCCAGCACAGTGCGGTAGCCGCCGGCACCGTATTGATAGCAGCGGTTTACCCGGCTGATGGTGGTGGGGCTGGCCCCGGTGGTCTCCGCGATTTTCAGTGTGCTCGCTCCGGCGTCCAGTTCCCGGGCCACCGCCATGCGCTGGGAGATGTCGAGAATCTCCCGGGTGGTCATGATGTCCTCCAAAAACGCCCGGCACTCGTCCTCCGTTTTCAGCGTGAGCATCGCCCGGATCAGCAGACGGGGATTTTGCTGGTCAAAAATGTTGTTCATTCTTTTGTCTCCGTACTTTAGTTCGATAATGTGATAGCATAACATTAAGATAACGGAGATAAGATATCACATTTTTTCCCCGCTGTCAATAGAAAAGCAATTCAAGACTTGCAGGAATCGCTCATATAGTATATAGTATGTGTGTCAGAAAAGGAGGGCGTTTATGAGTCAGGAAACCATCAACGCATACATAGAGAGCCTGCATCTGGAAGACCCGGTGTCCCCGGAGGAGTTCCACCAGGCGGTGAAGAGCGCGTATAAGGACCGCTCCACGCAGATCTATTTCATCTGGAAAAAGCTGAAAGAGCTGTACCCCGAGGTGGACGCTAACCGGGTCATCCGGGAGGGGTCTTATGAATTCGGGCTGTGGCAGGGGAAGAAGATCGCGGAAAAATACGGGCCGGAAAATATCGGGCCGACGGAAGCGATTCTGGGGCAGACCTCCAAGGGCGGGGTCATGACCTTTGAGCAGGAGATCACGGAACTGGGCGAGGATAGGGCGGTGAAGCTGTTCCACGCTTGTCCCCACGCCGAGGCGCTGGCGGAACTGGGGGAATCCCCGGAGACCATCAAGATGTTCTGCCGGGATATGCTGGGGCATTGCGACTATGCCATCTGCGCGCCGTTCCCCAATGTGGAAATTGATTTTCCCACGACGGTGGCGGACGGTGAGGGGCAGCCCTGTGCCATGACGATTACCCGCAAGAAGTAAAAATATAAGGAGAGAAGAGAGTTATGTCAACCAAAAAGCAAAGAACGGTCAAGACGCCTTCCCTGGGGCTGTCCTTGATCCCCCTGCTGGGGCTGGTGCTGTTTCTGGGCATCGGCTACGGCAAGTTCCGGTTCCCCACACAGGTGTGCATGCTGGCCGCCGCGGCGGTGGCGGCGATCGTGGCCTATGCCTGCGGGCTGAGCTGGGATGAAATGTTCGAGGGCGTGCGGGAGAAGATTTCCGCGTCACTGCCCAGCATTTTTGTCATGATCTGCGTGGGCGCTATGATCTCAAGCTGGATGATCTCCGGGACCATCCCCATGATGATCTATTACGGCATCAAGATCATCGATCCCCGGTGGCTGTTCGTCACGGGCTTTATTGTGTGCGCGATTATCTCTACGGTGACGGGTACGTCCTTTGGTTCCGCCGGTACGGCGGGCATTGCCGTCATGGGTGTGGCCATCGCGGTGGGCGCGCCATTACCCATCGCCGCGGGCGCGGTGATTTCCGGCGCGGTGTTCGGCGATAAGCTGTCCCCGTTTTCCGATACCACCATTCTGGCCCCCATCGCCGGCGGGTGCGATCTGTACGATCACATCAAGCATATGTTCTTCACCACCGGGTGCGCCAGCATTGTGGCGCTGATTGTGTACGCCATCGCGGGGCTTAGCTTGGATATGAACAGCATGGCTACGGCGGAGACCGTTGATGCTATGCTGACATCGCTGGAGGGGATGTACCACTTTAACATCCTGCTGCTGTTGCCCGTGGTCATCGTTCTGGGCGGCGCTTTTTTGAAAAAGCCCACAGTTCCCTGCATGCTGCTGGCTTCTCTGGTGGCGCTCATTCTGGGCGTTGCCATGCAGGGTTTTACCGTGTCCAACGCCGCAACCGCTTTTTACAGCGGCTTTAACGTGAGCATGGTCCCCGGCGTGGATCTGGAGACGGTGCCGTCCACTATCAACACCCTGCTCAACCGCGGCGGCTTGATGGGCATGATGAGCACGATTCTGCTGATCTTCTGCGCCATCGGCTTCGGCGGGATCTACAGCAAGACCGGGTGCATCAATGTGATCTTGAACAAGATGCTCTCCGCCATCAAGTCTGTGGGCGGGCTGATTACCTCCACCGTTGTGGCGACAATCTTTATGAGCATCGTGACCGGCAGCTCTTATCTGGCGATCCTGGTCCCCGGCGAGCTGTTCAAGGGCGCGTTTGACGAGTTCAAGCTCCACGGCAAGAACCTGTCCCGTACGCTGGAGGACGCCGGCACCTGCGTGGTGCCGCTGGTGCCTTGGGCCGTGGCGGGTACGTACATGGCGAATACCCTGGGCGTTCCCACGCTGGAGTATCTGCCTTGGGCGGTGCTGTGCTATACCAGTTTCATCTTTGCTATCATCTTTGGCTACACCGGCATCACCATCCGGGATAAGGATGACCAGCCGATTCGGAAAAAGAAAGAGAAGGTCAAAGCGTAATGATACAGGGCGCACGGCAGTGCGCCCTGACTTTTTGGAGGAATCAGTATGGAACGAAGCAGCGGTATTTTATTGCCGGTCTTTTCTCTGCCGTCGCCCTACGGCGTGGGGACGCTGGGGAAAGCGGCGTATGATTTTGTAGATTTCCTGGCGGCGGCAGGGCAGTCCTGGTGGCAGCTTTTGCCGGTGGGTCCTACCAGCTACGGGGATTCGCCCTATCAGAGTTTTTCCACCTATGCGGGCAATCCCTATTTCATCGATTTGGACCTGTTGAAGCAGGACAAGCTGCTCACCGCGAAGGAGATCAAGGCGGCGGACTGGGGCGGCGACCCGGGCCGGGTGGACTATGAGAAGCTGTACAACAGCCGCTTCACGCTGCTGTCCCTGGCCTGCGAGCGGGGCTGGGCGCGGGATGAAGCGAAGGTCCAGGCGTTCGCGGAGGAAAATCCCTGGCTGCCGGATTACGCGCTGTATATGGCGGTGAAGCGGCATTTTGACATGAAGGCCTGGACGGAGTGGCCGGACGAGGTTATCCGGCTGCGGAAAAACGGCGCAGTGGAGCGGTATCAAGTGCTGTTGGCCGATGATGTACGGCTGTTTACGTATATCCAATACCTGTTTTATCAGCAGTGGGACGCGCTGCGGGCTTACGCGAAAAAACAGGGCGTGGGGCTGATCGGCGACCTGCCCATTTATGTGGCGATGGATTCCGCTGATGTGTGGGCGGACCCGAAGTGTTTCCAACTGGATGAAAAGAATGTGCCCACCGCGGTGGCGGGGGTGCCGCCGGATTATTTCAGCGTCGACGGTCAGCTTTGGGGCAATCCGCTGTACGACTGGGCTGCCATGGAACGGGATGGCTATGGCTGGTGGATCCGGCGGATCGCCGGGGCGGAGAAATTGTACGACGTGGTGCGGATCGACCATTTCCGGGGGCTGGAAAGCTACTGGGCGGTGCCTTACGGCGAGACAACGGCGAAGAACGGCCGCTGGGTGAAAGGCCCGGGGCTGGACTTTGTGCGGCGGATCACGGGGTGGTTCCGCGACATGAAATTTATTGCGGAGGATTTGGGGATCTTGACCCCCGCGGTGCATGAACTGCTGAATGCCTCCGGGCTACCGGGAATGAAGATATTGGAGTTCGCCTTTGATGGCGACCCGGACAATGCCTATCTGCCCCACAACCATGTGAAAAATTCCGTGTGCTATGTGGGGACCCACGACAATGCGCCCATCATGGCGTGGAAAGACGAGGTGGGGAAGGCCGAGGTGAAATTTGCCCGGACGTATCTCGGCATCGGAAAAGATGAGGAACTGAACTGGGGTCTCATTCGCGGCGGGATGGGGAGCGTGTGCGACCTGTTCGTGATGCAGCTGCAGGACTGCCTGGGGCTGGGCGGCGAGGCACGGATGAATACTCCCGGCGTGTTGGGCGGCAACTGGCAGTGGCGGCTGGCACCGGGGCAGCTCAATAAAAAGCTGGCGAAAAAGCTGCGGGAGCTGACGGCTATGTACGGCCGATTGGCGGCAAAGAAAAAAGACGAATGAAAAAAGTGCCGGAGGAATTTCCTCCGGCACTTTTTTGTTGCATGACTTCCCGAATCCCTGCATATAGATGTGTTACAGGAACGGAAAAAGGGAGTGATGCTGTGCGGGGCGATATTGAACAGCGTGCCTGCGATATCGCGGCTTACATCATTGATAACAAAGTCACCGTGCGCGCCGCGGCGAAGCGGTTTGGGATATCCAAATCTACGGTACATAAGGACCTCACCGAACGGCTGGCCCGGGTGAACCCGGCGCTGTATGACCAGGTGCGTGAGGTGCTGGACCTGAACAAGGCCGAACGCCACATCCGCGGCGGCATGGCTACGAAAAAGAAATATGAAAAATGAGACCGCAGACGCGGTCTCATTTTTTTGCCCGGTCAAGGCACTTCCACCCAATAGGGTTCGTCAAATCTCTCCCGGAAATAATAGGTGGACTTCAAGCGGCCCAGGTCGTATACGATGCTCCACTGCGTTCTCTCGCCCTCATAGGCGAAGTTGCTTTTTGCCACGCTGGATAGGGCGTCTTCCATGGCCCGGGAGGAATCAACGCCGCCGGTGGCGCTGAGAATGTCATAGCGCAGGTGGGACTGCTCGCTGCCGACACCGTATTTGTCGCCGGGAGTGAGATAGAAATTGGTGACGACTGTGGTGTCGGTCACGTGCATTTCCCCGTCGATGTATTCCACGACTGCGCTGCGGCCCGTGGCGTCTGCCAGGGACAGGTGGTGCGCCGCGCCGATGGAGTGATGCATGTCGTACTGCTTCAGCAGTTCGACGGCTTCGTCCACGGTAGCGGCTCGGTCCAGCAGCAGGCGGATGGCGGTGGAGGTGGTGAGGTCGGGCTTGTCTGTGTCCTGCCCGGCGGGGGCGTTGTCGCCTGCCATCAGGTCGGCCACGCAAAGGCCCTTTTCGTTCATGCCATCCTGGGGGACGTACACCGCCGCCAGCGCCAACATCCGGTCCACGATGCCGCCGTCCGGCTGCCAGTCTTCCCCGAAGCCGAGGAAATCCACGGCGCAGGTGGAAAACGAGGCGTAGCCCTTGTCGGGCTTGGTGGACACCAGCATAATGCGGCAGTCCTCCCAGTCGAAGTTGCGGCCGAAATACGCGTAGCCGTCCTGCCCCGGGGCGAGGCCGCCGGACTTGTAGGAGTACAGCGTGCTGCACGCGAAAGGCTGCTTGGACAGGGCGGTCTTGACAAACCCGTGGGAGAGGTACTGCGTGAGATAGTCCGCCAGCTCACTGTCTGAGGCCGCGCCGCCTTGGGCGAGGAACTCGTCCAGGCCGTAGTCGCCTACGTAGTCCATGGTATACACCGGGTACTCGCCGCTTTGCAGGCATTGGATGCTGTTTGCGGCTTTGAGTTGGGTGTGGAACATGGCGTACGCCCCGGCCAGCACGATGATGACGGACAGCAGGAGAATCAGGAGGATGGTACGGAGAATTTTTTCCTGTTTCGTCACACCATGATGCCCCGTTTGCGGGCATCAAAGGTCAGTTCGTCCCGGAAATTGGGGTGGGCGATGGCGATGAGCTGCTTGGCCCGCTCCGCCAGGCTGCGGCCCCGGAGATGGGCGATGCCGTACTCGGTGACGATGTAGTCCACGTCGTTTTTGGACGTGGTCACGATGGCGCCGGGGGTCAGGATGTTCTTAATTTTGCTGATGGTGTCGTCCTTGGCGGTGGAGGTGAAGGCAATGAAACTCTTGCCGCCCTTGGACTGGCAGGCGCCCCGGACGTAGTCGATCTGGCCGCCGGAGCCGGACATGTGCTTGGTACCCACGCTCTCGGCGCAGACCTGGCCGAACAGGTCCACTTCCAGCGCCGCGTTGATGGAAATCATATTGTCGTTCTGGCAGATGACGTTGGGGTCGTTGACGTAGTCTACGGGCAGGATCTCAATGGCGGGGTTGTCGTTGATGAAATCGTAGATCTTCTGGGAGCCGTAGGCGAAGGTAGTGACCGTCTTGCCCCGGTGGGTCTGCTTTTTGCTGTTGTTCACCGCGCCGCACTCGATGAGGTCTACCATAGAAGACGTGAACATCTCCGTGTGGATGCCCAGGTCGTGCTTGACTTTCAGGGCCGCGCCCACCGCGTCGGGGATCGCGCCGATGCCAAGCTGGATGCACGCACCGTCGGGGATCTGCTCGGCGATGATGTTGCCGATGGCGATGCTCTTCTCGTCCAGCACTGTCTCCGCCAGAGTGGGCAGGAGATGGTCATTCTCCACGATGGCCGTGACTTCGGACACGTGGATCTGCGGCGCGCACAGGGCCCGGGGCTGGTGCTTGTTGACTTCCACGAAAATGCGCTTGGATTTCTGGATCATGGCCGGGGAGTAGGATGCGGAAGTGGCCAAGCTGAAATAGCCGTGGCTGTCCATGGGGGACACGGACACGCAGTACGCGTCATACTCGTACTCCCGGAGGATGTGCCCGGGGATGTCCCGGTAATAGGCGGGGAGCACGTCGGCATAGCCGGCGTTTACCGCTTTGCGCAGGCCGTTGGAGGAAAACCAGGACATACCGGTGAATTTGCCTTTCAAGTCCTCTGTGTCCAAAAACGGATAAGAATAGGTATCCAGCATGAGCTGGACTTTCACGTCCCTGGTGTCCGTCTGGGCGATCTTTTCGGAAATGGCGGCCATCAGACCGTCCGCCTGGGTGGGGCCGGCGTCCATGCCCAGCGTCCAGCCGGACTGGACCTGCTTCGCCACTTCCTGGGCGGTGGTGCGCTTGGATTCGTAAATCGTTTTGTAATCTGCCATAGGTCTTATTCTCCTTTGTCTATATGTACTACCGTGTGGGGGTAGCTGAATTCGATGCCATGCCGCGCGAAGGCTTCCCGCACGGCTTCGTTCAGAGCAAAGTGGACAGACCAGTAATCGGGGTTGTCCACCCAGCAGCGGATGGTGTATGCGATGTCGTTGGCGTTGTAGCCGGACAGGGCCACAAAGGGGGCCGGGTCTGTTTTCACCCGGCTGTCGGCCCGGATGACCTCCAGAAGCGCTTGCTTGACAAGCTCTGTGGGTGCGTCGTAGGACGCGGTGAATTGCAGGTCTACCCGGCGCAGGGGTTCGGTAGAGAAATTGGTGATCTTAGCGGCGGCCACGTCCGCGTTGGGGATGAGGATGAGCCGGTTGTCCGGCGCGTCCAGACTCGTGCGCATGATGGTCAGTTCCTTGACCGTGCCGGATACGCCGCCGATCTCCACAAAGTCGCCCGCCACAAAGGGCCGGGAAATGAGAAGCGTGATGCCGGAGAACACGTTGGTTAGGATGTTTTGCAGGGACAATGACAGCGCCAAGGTCGCCACAGATAGGATCGCGATGATGGAATTGACGGGGATGCCAAGACTGTCCGCCACGATCAGGAGCGTCAGGATCCACAGCGCAACTTTCAACGCCGAGCGCAAAAAGCCCTGTACACCGGAATCCAGCTTGGTTTTTTGGAACAGACGGGTGGTCAGCTTCAAAAGAACCGCCATGACCGCGAGGCAGACTGCCAGCAGCAAGGCTGATTTTCCAACGGTGGTCAACAGCTCCATGAGTTTCTCGTTTGTCATTTGTGCGCCTCCTTATTCCGGCGTGTGCCTGACGTTCAGGTACGCGCCCAGAAGCAGAATGAACATGCAGTAGTACATCCACAGCATGGCGATGACGATGGTGGCGAGGCTGCCGTAGGCGCTGAAGCCGTCAAAGGCGGAGATATACGTGGAGAACAGCCAGGAAATGGCCATCCAGCCCAGTGAGGTGAACAGCGCGCCGGGAAGCTGTGCCAGAAGCCGTAGCTTTTTTTGCGGCACCCAGGTATAAATCGCCGTAAACGCGATGACCAGGATGCAGATGGAGAACACGAACCGCTGGCTCAACAGCCAGTGGAGGACCGGGGACAGTTCCGGCACGTAGAACGTGACGATGTCCACGATCTTTCCGCCGAAAACGACGACCAGCAGCAAAAACAAAATCGCCGCCATCATCACGATGGTGTAAACGCAGGCCTTGAACCGGGCCACGAAATAGTTTTGCAGGCCGTCCCCGTGGATCACGTCCAGCCCCCGCATGATGGCCAGAAAAGCCTTGCCCGCCGACCAGACAGTGGCGACTGCGGATACGGATAGGGTGAGCAGACCACCGGAATAAATCTCGTCCACGATGCTTTCCAGCAGGTCTGTGACGTTTTCCGGCGCAATCTGCCCCAGATTTTCAGACACGATGTCCATGGCCGCTTCCTGGGTGAGACCGGTGTACGGCACCAGGGAGCACACCAGCAAAATGATGGGGACCAGGGACAAAAACAGAAAGAACGCGGAGGAAGCCGCAAAGGAAGTCAGATGAATCTCCGCGGTGCTTTGCAGTACGTCGTAAAAAGAGATTATCCGGGTGAGAAATCTCGTCTTTTTGGGTTTGATAAGACCAACTCCTTTTTGGAGTATATCTTACATATTATAAAGCCTCCCGGCGATTTATGCAAGGGCTGTTTCCAGCCGGCCCCGGATGGCGGTCAAAAAGGCCTTGCTGCTGACAGGCGCGGCGCTTCGCTGGCACACTGCGGCAAGGTCGCCGGTCATGATGCCGGCTTCGATGGTATCCAGACAGGCGCGGTCTAAGGTGTCGGCAAAATGCACCAGTTCGGCGTTTTCATCCAGCGCGCCCCGCTTGCGCAGCGCGCCGGTCCAGGCGTAGATGGTGGCGATGGGGTTGGAAGAGACTTCCTCGCCCTGCTGCCAACGGTAGTAGTGCCGGGTGATGGTGCCGTGGGCGGCTTCGTATTCATAATTGCCGTCGGGGGAGACCAGGACGCTGGTCATCATGGCAAGGGAACCGAAAGCGGTGGAGACCATGTCGCTCATCACGTCGCCGTCGTAGTTTTTGCAGGCCCAGACAAAGCCGCCCTCGCTGCGGATGACCCGGGCCACCGCGTCGTCGATGAGGGTGTAAAGATAGCTTAGGCTGAGGGCATCGAACCGGGTTTTGTATTCCGTTTCGTAGATTTCCTGGAAAATATCCCGGAAGCAGCCGTCGTATTGCTTGGAGATGGTGTCCTTCGCGGCGAACCACAGGTCCTGCCTCGTGTCCAGGGCGTACTGGAAGCAGGACCGGGCAAAAGAGGTGATGGATGCGTCGGTATTGAACATGCCCTGCACTACGCCGGGGCCGTCAAAGTTGAATATGGGCTTGCAGAACAGTTCTGTTCCGGTTTCGTCTGTGAAGGTCAGCTCGGCTTTTCCGGGGCCGGGGACACGGAATTCCGTGGCCTTATACAGGTCGCCGAAGGCGTGCCGGGCGATGGTGATGGGCTTGGTCCAGGTGCGCACGAACGGCTTGACGCTGGGGGTCAGGATGGGCGTGCGGAAGACTGTACCGTCCAGAATGGCCCGGATGGTGCCGTTGGGGCTTTTCCACATCTGCTTTAAGTGGTATTCCTCCATGCGCTTGGCGTTGGGGGTGATGGTGGCGCATTTCACGCCCACATGGTGCCGCTTGATGGCCATGGCCGCGTCGATGGTCACCTGGTCGTCGGTCCGGTCCCGGTTGGGCAGGCCCAGGTCGTAATACTCCGTGCTCAGGTCGATGAACGGCAGGAGGAGTTCGTCCTTAATCATCTGCCACAGGATGCGGGTCATCTCGTCGCCGTCCATCTCCACGATGGGCGCTTGCATCTTAATTTTTTCCATGGTGCGGCTCACTTTCTCTGGGTGGCGTACCAGTTCATCAGGCAGCCGGACAGGAGGATGGCCCGCTCGTCGTTTGTCAGGGGCGGCAGGTGCAGGGTGATGGGAGCGGCGCCGGAATCCGTGATGACCAGCGCGGGAACGTCGGACGCGCCGTTTTCCACGGCGGTCTTGATGTTTGGAACCCAGACGTAGTCGCCGGGGGCGTAGTCAAAGGGGGTACCCTCGTCGATGGTGAAGGGCATCATGCCCCAGTTGATGCAGTTGGAGCGGTAGCGCTTGGTGGCGAACTCGTAGCATATGTTCGCCCCGCCGCCCAGCACCCGCTGGCAGGACGCGGCCTGTTCCCGGGCGCTGCCGTCGCCGGGCTTGTTGGCGAAGATGGTGGACGCGACGGTGGTGTATTTCAGTAAGTCGGGGGACACGCCCGCCTGCTTTAGGACCTGGAGCAGTTCCGGGGCTGGCGCGCCGGTCTGACGGGACGCTTCCAGTCCACGGATGGCGGCTGTTCGGTTTACATAATCAGGATCCCGGCGGGAGAGGGTGAACGTGGCCAGCTTCAGCGGATTGGAGCGGTAAGAGGACGTTTCCCCGGAGGGGATCAGCTCGTCCGTGGTGGTCACGGGGTCGTGAATGACCGCCGCCAGCTTCAAAAGCAGATGCTCCGACAGTGCCGGGATGGCGGGCCATTCGGTGATATTCGGGCCGAAGCGTAGTTCCTCTTCCGGGTCAGCTTTGCCGAAGCCGAAATAGACCCGCTTTTCGTAAACGCCCCGGTCGTATTCCCGGACCGCGGGGGCGGGGGCGGTGTAATCGACGTCCGTGGCGGCGGTGAGTTCGCCGTGGTTCCGGGCGGTGGCGGCGATGGAGCGGGCATCCATGAGGGCCACGCCGGAGATTTGTCCGTCGCCGGGCTTGGAACCCTCCCGGTTGGGGAAGTTCCGGGTGGTGTGGCGGATGGACAGGGCGCTGTTGCCCGGTACGTCGCCTGCGCCAAAGCAGGGGCCGCAGAAGCAGGGCTTGAACAGCGCGCCCGCTTCCATCAGGGATTGCTGCACGCCGGTTTTCATCAACTCCAACTGCACCGGGGTGGACGGGGGATAGATGGACAGGGAGAAATACCCGTTGCCTACGTCATGCCCGGATAAAATAGCGGCGGCCTCGGCGATGTTGTCGTACATACCGCCGGCGCATCCGGCGATGACGCCCTGGTCAATGTGCAGCTTGCCGTCAATGGGTTTGTCGGTCAGACGCAATGACACCTTGCCGCCGAACTGATCTTGGGCGCGCTTTTCGCATTCCCGGAGGATGTCGCCGGGGGCTTCTTGCAATTGCCGGATGGTGTAGGCCTCGCTGGGGTGGAAGGGCAGGGCGATCATGGGTTCGACCTTGGACAGGTCGAGTTCGATCATGGCGTCGTAGTACGCGCCCTCTTCCGGCTGGAGGGGACGGAACGTGTCTGGCCGGCCGTGGAGGGCGAGGTAGTCCTTGACCTGCTGGTCTGTCTCCCAAATGGAGGACAGGCAGGCGGTCTCGGTGGTCATCACGTCGATGCCGATGCGGTAGTCCATGGGCAGGCTGGCCACGCCGGGGCCGGCGAATTCCAGGACCTTATTTTTCACGAAGCCGTTTTTGTATACCGCGCCGCATAGGGCGATGGCCACGTCGTGGGGGCCGACGCCCTGCTTGGGCTTGCCGGTGAGATAGACCAGCACCACTTCCGGCGCGGCGATGTCGTAGGTGTTGGAAAGCAGCTGCTTGACGATCTCCGGGCCGCCTTCGCCGATACCCATGGTGCCGATGGCACCGTAGCGGGTGTGGCTGTCAGACCCCAGGACCATGCGGCCGCAGCCGGACAGTTCTTCCCGGGCGTACTGGTGGATGACGGATTGATTCGCCGGGACGTAGATACCGCCGTATTTTTTGGCGGCGGACAGTCCGAAAATATGGTCGTCCTCGTTGATGGTGCCGCCCACGGCGCACAGGGAATTATGGCAGTTGGTGAGCACATAGGGGACGGGGAATTGGGTCAAGCCTGAAGCCTTGGCGGTCTGGATGATGCCCACATAGGTGATGTCGTGGGAAATGAGGCTGTCAAAGGTAATGCGCATTTGCCCGGAGCCGCCGCTGTTGTCATGGGCCCGGAGGATGCGGTAAGCGATGGTTTTCTCCCGGTCTGCCGGCATACTTGATGCGGCGGCCGGTGCGCCGTTCTGCCAGATTACGGCATGATTATGTAAACTTATCATGTGGTTCACGACCTTTGTTTCTATGGTAGCTTGATTATAGCACAGGCAAAGCTTTGACGAAAGTGGGAAAAGTGCAAGAAAATATAAAACGCTTGCATCATTTTACCGATAAAATGCCGAAAACCCGGAGAATTTCCATGCTAACTGCACGAAAAATAAAGAAGACTTGCAATTTGGAGAGAGGATGGAGTATCATAGACTATATTCCAGTTTGATAGGAGGGGACGCATATGGGGATGGTTGACCCGGTGGTGAAAGGGTATCTCAGCGGCTTTCGCAGGCAGATCGATGCGGCGTATCCGGTGGATGACGGCAGCAATCTGAATGTGAAGTACGGCCTTAGAAATGCCGACGGCACCGGCGTGCTCATCGGTACGACTGGTATCGGCAGTGTGCAGGGCTACGTGATGGAAGACGGCGAGCGGGTGCCCATGCCCGGAAAGCTGACGTACCGGGGCATCGACGCTACGGAGATTGCCGCCGCGCATTACAATGCTGGCACTTTCGGCTATGAAGAGGTGGCGTATTTGCTGCTGCTGGGAAAACTGCCGACCAATACGGAGTTCCAGATGTTTCAGTCCATTCTGGGGGAGGCCTGCCGGCTGCCGGAGGGGTTCAATGAAAATGTGATTTTCAAGGCCCCTAGCGGGAACGTGATGAATCAGCTTGCCCGGAGTGTGCTGGCGCTGTACGCTTACGACCCCGCGCCGGACGACCTCGACCCGGAAAATCTGCTGCGCCAGTCCATTGAACTGGTGGCGAGATTCCCGCTGATCGTGGCGAACGCCTATGCGGTGAACCGGCACTTTCTGGCGAATAAATCCTTGTACATCCATAATCCGAAGAGCAGCTTGTCTGTGGCGGAAAATTTCCTGCGCATGGTGCGCAAGGACAAGACCTATACGTCGGAAGAAGCGCATTTGCTGGACCTGATGCTCATTCTCCACGCTGAGCACGGCGGCGGCAATAACTCCACGTTTGTCTGCCGTTCCACGTCTTCTACCGGGACGGATACGTATTCCGCCATCGCCGCGGCGGTGTCGTCACTGAAAGGGCCGCTCCACGGCGGCGCGAATACCAAGGTGATGCTGCAATTTGCGGATATTAAAGAGCATGTCCGGCGGCTGGACAACGACGGCGAACTGCGGGATTATCTCACGAAGGTACTGGATGGTGCTGCCGGGGATGGGTCCGGGAAAATTTACGGCCTGGGCCACGCAGTGTATACAGTGTCCGACCCCCGTGCGGAGATGATCAAGGAAAACGCCCGGAGTTTGGCCGAAAGTAAGGGCCGGCTGGAGGACTTAGAATTGATGGAGCGGATCGAGGCTATCGGCAAGGAACTTATTTTGGACCGGAGAAAGAATAAGCTGCCCCTGTGCGCCAATGTGGATATGTACTCCGGCCTGATCTATGACATGCTGGGCATCCCCGTGGCGCTGTACACGCCGCTGTTTGCCATCGCCCGCATCGTCGGCTGGTGCGCCAACCGCATGGAAGAAGTGATTACCTGCGGCCGCATCATGCGTCCGGCCTACCGCGCGGCGCTGAAAAATATGCCGTATATTCCTATGGAAGAAAGATAATTCTTGCAATTTCCGGGGGAATGTGGTAATATTCCCCCGGAAATGCAGAATGCTGCAAAATAACAGACAGTTCGTGACCATCCTGTCTCTAAACAAAACTACGGGCTGACACAGTGCTTGCGCTGTGTCTTACGGTGCCGTAGGCGCCGTTTTTTTGTTTATCCAGATGGACACGAAGCGGAACAGAAAGGGAGAGAATTATGCAAAATGAACTTCTTTTACTGCTGAGCTTTGTGGTGATCTACGGCGGGGCGCTGCTGGCGTACCGGCTGTTTGGCACCCATGGACTTTATGCGGTGAACGCATTGGCTACGGTGGTGGCCAATATTGAGGTGCTGTTGGTCATCAACGCCTTCGGCATGGAGCAGACCTTAGGGAACGTGCTGTTCGCGGTGACGTTCCTGATCACGGACATCCTGTCGGAAAACGAGGGGAAAAAAGCGGCCCGGAACGCGGTGTTCGTGGGGATTTTCGCGTCGGTGCTGTTTTTGCTGATCTCCCAGTCGTGGCTGCTGTACCGGCTGGCGGATTCCGATTGGGCGGGGGACGCGTTCCATACGCTATTTTCCAACACCCCCCGGATGCTGTTTGCCAGCCTGTCGGTGTATGCCATTTCTCAGATTTTTGACGTGTGGTTGTACCACGCCTGGTGGAAGCTCACGGAGCGGAAAAGCGGGGACAAGCGGCGGTTTTTGTGGCTGCGGAACAACGGCTCCACGCTAGTGTCCCAGCTTGTAAATACGGTGCTGTTCAATCTCATCGCGTTCTGGGGGACTTACGATACCCCCACGCTGGTGAGCATCATCGCGGCAGGGTATGTGGTGTATATCGTCACTAGCCTGCTGGATACCCCGGCGGTGTATATCGCACGGAAGATGAAAGAGAACGGAAAGATACCCAGCGCGGTGGAGTAAAAAAGTCCCCCGGTTCGAAAGGACCGGGGGATGCTTTTAATCTTTATTCAACTGCTCCACGCCAGCGTCGAACATGGCCTGCATTTGACAGTGAGCATATTCGCTCCAAGTCAGACGGTTCTGGGCGATGGTCATGCCGTGGCTGTCCAGACAGAATACGGCCACATCCGGGAGAATCTCCGCGGTGGGGAGCGCCAGGAGCATGGGGGCGGTGATCTCCTGCTCGAAGTAGTCCGTTTCGTTCACAAAGACCCGGATCCGGGCGAGGTCTGGCTCATTGCAAAGGAACAGGGAAAAGGTATGGTCGGGGCTGTCTCCGATGCCGCAGGTGACATAAACGTTGCTGGGCATGGATAAGGTGTCAGTGATGGGCTCGTAAGTGATGGGGTGGATGTAGGCGAAATATTCGGTGCTCGTGATGTTGAGCCTGCCGTCAAGTCCGCGCCAGCCCGCCGCATAGCCGATGCCGATCCCGCCGTCACGCTTGGCGGTAAAGCCGATCAGTTCATAGTCCCAACCGGGACGGTGGTCCGTGGCAAAGACCGGGGAGAAGGTCTTGAAATCGCTGTATTCCGTGCCGTAGTAAGTTTGCAGCTCCTGCGGGGTCTGGTCGTAATATTGGAGTAGGTTGGACACGAATTGATAGCTGTCCACCGTTTTGCGGAGGGTGAGCACGGAGTAGCCGATGTCGGTCTGGTTGTAGTACAGGTGGATGAGGTCGTCTTCCCGGGCGAGGTCGTAGAATGTGAGGGGGACCATGTTGGTGTCACCGTGGGACCAGTATAGGGCGTTGGTGTCAAAGATATACTGAAATTTTCCCAATCCCCGTCGGAAAGTATTCCCTTGGGAGAATCCAGTGTATTCCTGAAAAATTGCGTCTAATTCTTCGGTAGATGTTTTATAAATGGGACTGACCGGGGTATATTCGTTGAATTCAAAGTATTCTTTTACCAAATCAATCTCTTTTTGATTGGTATGTTCTAAGTCGAAGAGAAATGAGTCCTCCGGTCCGCCATCATAAAACAGCTCATAAAAATCTATTTGCATCGGAGACGCGTAATAATGCGTCGCGAAATGATTGCGGAAAATATGCCTTTGGCTGGTGCTGCCGGTCGTGTGATTATAGAAAAATTCCTCGTTGAAATACCGCAGTAACCGCTCGTCCGAGGACATGGAACTGTCCGTCATCAAAAACACGCCCAACAGCAGGGCCAGACACAGGCAGAGCGCGACCAGGACCGCGGGCGTTTTCTTCCAGCCCAAGACATTCCGAATGCGATTTTTTACATTTCCCTCCCCAAACGCCAGCGGCGTGGCGGACAGGAACCGCCGCTGAGTGGACAGGTTCAGCAGGGATTGGGCGTAATCGCCCCGAATGTCGGTTTCAGTCCCGGACAGCACCGCCTCGTCGCAGCTTACTTCCATGTCCCGCCCGGACAGGACGAACGCCAGCCAGACCAGCGGATTGAACCAGTGCAGGGCCAGAGCGAGAAACGCCAGAAAGCGGGTGATATGGTCCGAGCGCCGGATATGGGTGCGCTCATGGCGGAGGATATAGTCCGCTTCCCCGGCGGTCAGGGTGGAGGGCAGATAGATTTTGGGCCGGACCAGCCCCAGTACAAACGGCGAGGGGATGCCGTCCGCCAGATAGACGTTTCCATCCAGCTTCACCGCGCCCACCAGCTTTCTCCGCAGCCGGAGGTAGGACACCAGCGCGTAGACAGCCATGCCCGCGGCGCCGATGGGCCATGCGGCTGCAAGCGCCAGCGTCCATACCTGCCGATGGTACGCGGGGAGCGGCATGGGCGCGGCGACGGCGGATTTGATGTACACCGTGCCGATCCCGCCATTGAGCGTGTCGCCCACCGCCCGGACAGCCGCGTCTGCCGCGGCACCGGGGGTCACGCGCTCGTAGGTTTGATAATACGCGTCCTCCGGCAACGCTTGCACCTGCTTGGGAACAAGTCCGTGGGGCGCTTGCAGGGAAAACGGCACCAGCAAACGCGCCAGCACCACAGCCCACAGGGTATAAGAGATCCAGCGGGGTGCTTTGTGTAAAAGCAGCCGCGCGGCCAGCACCCCGGCGATGACCACGCTGCCCGCGAGGGTCATTTTCAGCAGTTCCATGACGAACGGATACCAGAACATAGGCTTCACCTGCTTTCGTCAATCAGCCGCTGCAGCGTGTCGATCTCCGTTTCCGTGAGCTTTTTCCGGCTGGTAAAGGCGGCGAGAAATTTGGGCAGGGAACCGCCGAAGGCTTCCTCAATGACCGCCTCGCTTTGCCGGGCGCGGAAATCCTCCTGCGTGACCAGGGCCGTGACGGCGCCGTTTTGATTTTGGAACAGCCCTTTTTGGCACAGCCGGCGCAAAACGGTGTAAGTAGTGGATTTTTTCCAGCCCAGCGCCGCTTCCGCCAAGCGTACCAGGTCTCCGGAAGAGACCGGGGCGTTGGCCCAGATCAGTTCCGCGAATTTGCTTTCGATGGGCGCTAACGTAAGATCGGACATGGGGATTCCTCCTTGGTTTACAAATTGTAGACTACATGAAGTTTACAACGCGTAAACCAAAAAGTCAATACCAATCGACAAAAAAACAGCCTCTATCGCTTAGAGGCTGTTTTTCTTATTCATCCATGAGGGTCAATAGCTGGGCGTAGGTGCCTTTGGCGTAGTAGGCGTTTCCGGCGGCGTCCTGACAGTACAGGCGCTCGCCCTCCACCCAGACGTCGATGGAGTAAGTCTCTTCATCGCCGGAGAAGACCACGGTATAATCGGAAATACGCTCATAATTTCCGTATTCTGCCGGGCTGGAGACCGCCAAAAGGGTATCCAGGGATTCCGGGGCCATGGTATTGGCCGCGAGGGGGAGGTCGGACCCCTCCGTGCTGGTGAAGGTGTGTTCCTTGTTTGCTTCCGAAATGCCGTCGGTGGGCGCCTCCTGGGCGCCGTTGGCGGAAGCGATGCTGTTTTGATAGACCGTGGCCACGTCAAAACTCATGAGTTGGGCATCGAGACTGTCGTTTCCATAGACGCTGTAAGGCGCGGCGGATTCCACCATGGGCGCGCTGGCGTCGTTACTACGGGGTGCCATATTCATTTCGCCTTTGGGGGAAGAGAGCGTCCGTCCCGCCAGCAGGACCAGGGCGAGACAGGCGGCCATGCCCAGCACGCCGGTAAAATAGCGTTTTCGCTTCGGCGCGGCTGTTTTGGCCCGGACCTGCCGCATCACGTCCTCCGTAAGGCCCTCCGGCACATCTTCCAGGTCCCCGAGGGAAGCGGAGATGGCGGAGAAGGCCTCATATACTTTCATGCATTCCGGGCAGGCGGCGATGTGCTCCATGACCAAGGCGCGCTCGTCGACGGACAGTTCCTCGTCCAGCATCATGCTCAGCCGTTCCTGGATATCTTCGCAGTTCATACGCTCGCGCCTCCTTTCTCCTGGTGATTAGACGGTATCCGGTCGGAAAGGTTCCCATCTTTTATGAGAATGTCGCAAAGTTTTTTCCGCGCCCGGAAAATTCTGGATTTCACAGTCCCGGCTTCCAGTCCAAGCTGCCCGGCGATCTCCTCATAGCTGAGCTGCCCGATCTCTCGGAGAATTAAAATCTGCCGCTGGCCTTCGGGCAGTTGGGACAGTCCCCGGCGCACGCTGCTTCGCAGTTCCCGGCGTTCGGCCTCGGTCTCCGGGGAAAAGGTTTCGTCGGGGATCGGGAGGTATTCCTGCTCCCCGTCGTCGGTCTCGTAGGTCAGCGGTACGGTCTTCTGTCGGCTGCGCTTGCGCAGGAAATCCAGACACACATTGGTGGTGAGCTTATACAGCCAGGAGGAGAATTTGCTGTCGCCCCGGAACAGGGACAAATTTGTGTACGCCTTGAGGAACGCGTCCTGGGACAAATCATAAGCGTCCTGCTCATTATTCACCATCCGCAGGCACAGGTTGTATACGACCTTGCTCTGGTCTTCTACCAGCAGTCCGAAGGCGTTGACGTCGCCGGACAGCACCCTGTCGATGACGCGGCGTTGTTCGTCTTGGGTCAGCATTGTATCACCTCAGTTCCAGCTTGATTTCCCGGATGACCAAGTCCAGGTCATGGAGGGTCTCTACGGAGACCATGCGCTGTTTGTAATAGGACGCGTGGGGCACGCCCTTGAGATACCAGGCCAAATGCTTGCGGGATTCGATGCAGGCCAGCCGCTCGCCCCGCAGTTCCGCGCCCCGGCGGACCTGGGTGAACGCTGTGTCCATCCGCTCTGCCAGGGACGGCAGTTCCGGCTCCGGCAGGCCGTCCAAGGCGGCTTTGCACCGGGCGAACAGCCAAGGATCGCCGAAACAGCCCCGGCCGATCATGGCCATGTCCGCCCCAGTATAGCGCAGGATATGCGCCGCATCCTCGCCAGAAAAGACGTCTCCGTTGGCGATGACGGGAATGGAAACGGCTTGTTTTACGTCCCGAATGATGTCCCAATCGGCTTTTCCGGCGTACATCTGCACCCGGGTGCGGCCGTGGACAGCGATAGCGGACGCTCCGGCGGTTTCACAGATTTTGGCGAATTCCACGGCGTTGACGCTGCCTCCGTCCCATCCCTTGCGGAATTTCACCGTCACGGGGACAGGGACTGCCGCGGCGACGGCGGCGATAATCTCGCCCGCCAGTTCCGGGGTCTTCATCAAGGCGCTGCCGTCTCCGGCTTTTACGATTTTCCCCACGGGGCAGCCCATGTTGATGTCGATGATGTCCGCGCCGCTTTGCTCCAGCGCGATGCGGGCGGCCTGGGCCATCACGTCTGGCTCGTGGCCGAAGATCTGCGCCGCTGCGGGGTGTTCTCCCTCCGGGATGTACAGCAGGTCCTTTGTCTTTTTGTCGTTATAGGTCAGCGCTTTGGCACTGACCATTTCCGTGCAGGTCAACGCGGCCCCTTGGGCGCGGCAGACCTCCCGGAACGCGGCGTCCGTCACTCCGGCCATGGGGCCGAGGGACAGCTTGCCGGGAATGGTCACGTTTTGAATATTCATGGCTTAAAAATGGATGTGAAGTCCCACCGGGCAGTGGTCGCTGCCGATGATCTCAGGGCAGATGTAGGCGTAGTCGATGTTTTCCCGGACCCGGTCGGAGCACAGGAAATAGTCGATACGCCAGCCGGTGTTGTTGGCCCGGGCGTTGCCCCGGTAGCTCCACCAGGAATACGCGCCCTCCAAATCGGGATAAAGGAAGCGGAAGGTGTCGGTAAAGCCTGATTCCAAAAGCTGGGTGAATTTGCCCCGCTCCTCGTCGGAAAAGCCGGGGTTGCCCACGTTGGCCTTGGGATTTTTCAGGTCGATCTCCTGATGGGCCACGTTCATGTCGCCGCAGACGATGACGGGTTTTTGCAGGTCCAGTCCCTCCAGATGCTCCCGGAATGCGTCGTCCCAGGACATGCGGTAATCGATGCGCCGCAGCCCGTCCTGGGCGTTGGGGGTATACACGCACACCAGATAGAATTCCGGGTATTCCAGCGTGATGCACCGGCCCTCCGTGTCGTGCTCCGGGATGCCCAGGTTATAGGTCACGGACAGCGGCTCGTGCTTGGTGAAAATAGCGGTGCCGGAGTAGCCTTTTTTCTCCGCGTAGCACCAGTATTGGTAGTAGCCCGGCAGGTCCAGATCGATTTGGCCCTCTTGAAGTTTAGTCTCCTGCAAGCAGAAGAAATCAGCGTCCAGGGCATAGAAAATATCCAAAAACCCTTTTTTCACAATGGCCCGCAGGCCGTTGACGTTCCAGGAAATAAATTTCACGCTTGTCCCTCCTGATGCCCCTTGGCGTCGGACAGCCACGCGTTGCGCAGGCGTCCGGCGCTTCCGGCGGAACTGTCCTTGGTATGGGCGGTCTTTGTGGCCACGAGCCGGTTAATGGGCAGGCCCTCGGCGTAGAATTTCGCTTCGTAATCGGTCATGATGCCCACCGGGCCGTTGGCGTGGAGGTCGTTGGTGGCTTCGGACAAGTCCCAGCCCTCGGCGGTGAACTGCTCCACAGACCAGGTGAACAGCGGCGTGTTGTCGGTCTTGAAATGGATCTGGCCGCCCACAGGCAGCACGTCCGCGTATTTGCGCAGGAAATCCGGCGCGGTGAGACGGTACTTCGCGTCCCGGTTTTTGGGCCAGGGGTCACAGAAATTGATGTAAATACGGTCCACTTCGCCCTTGCTGAAAATTTCCGGCAGTTTGACCACATCCCGGTCCATGAACCGCGCGTTGGTCAAGCCCAGGGCGCAGACCCGTTCCATAGCAACGACCATGGCATCTGGGACTTTCTCGATGGCGACCAGGAGGACCTCCGGCGCGTTTTGCGCGGTTTCAGCGGTGAACCGTCCTTTCCCGCAGCCCAGTTCCACATGAAGCTGAGAAAATCCGGGAATCGCGTCCCTCCAGCGGCCAAAATAAGCCTCCGGCTCCGTGAGCAGCACCTGAGCGCATTTTTCCATGCGGGGCAGGAGATTTGGTTTTTTGCGCATTCTCATATCGAATAATCCCTTTCAGCGTTTGTAAAAAGTCAAATACACGATGAGTTTAGCATAAACCGAAGGAAATCGCAACGAAAAAAGCATTGCATAACGCGCCGGTGTGTGTTAAAATACGGCGTGTGTCGAAAAATAACCGGGTGTAGCGCAGCTGGTAGCGCGCCTGCTTTGGGAGAATCGACAGATTCATCCACGGCGCGCGGAGCGAAAGCTCGGAACGCTTTGAGACACGGGCGAACGTGTGGTTTTGGTGTGCGGCGGATTTGGTTGGAAATCTGCGGTTGACCACAGGAATGCCCACAGACACGAAAAATCCCCGGAACGAGCCGGGGAAGTGAAAACGAGATAACCGGGTATAGCGCAGTTGGTAGCGCGGGTGGTTTGGGACAATCGACAGCAGCATCCATTGCGTTGGTTGCGAAAGCCCGGAACGCCTTGACACACGGGCGAACGGGTGGCTTTGGCGCGGGTTGGATTTGGGTGGAAATCGGCGGTTGACCACAGGAATGCCCACAGACACGAAAAATCCCCGGAACGAGCCGGGGGAGTGAAAAACGAGATAACCGGGTGTAGCGCAATTGGCAGCGCGCCAGCTTTGGGAGCTGGATGCTGGGAGTTCGAGTCTCCCCACTCGGACCATGATAAGTTGACAAATCTTAGGGCCTGAAGATGCCCATTTTCAAGGATTTGTCAACTTTTCTTTTAACTGTGAAGGTGTCTCCATCGTCAAAAACACATGTAAGGAAACTCGAACGCTCCGCCAAGTAAATATCCTCATGACATTTGGCACATCATTATGGGTCTGTGCCTTCTATTATCTTAGAATTGAAATTGTGGATGGAATGTGCTACCATGGGGCCGACAAGTAGTGAACAAATTCGAGTTGGATTCCAAAGGAGCTTTCAAAGTGGACTTTTTCCAAGGCATCAACTGTTGCCACGGATACAGAGTCTCTCCCACTGGAGAACTTGCAATTATCTCTCATGAGCTTTATAATACCGTACAATATTAGAAGCAAAAAAAGGAGCATGAGCCGACTAGCTAGTAGATAGACTGTTGGGGGATGAAATCGTGGCTACAGTCAGAGAGATTCCTCGTCGGAAAAAAGAACTCTCTCTGAGGAAGGTGACCGCTTGTTGCTTTAGCACGAAAGCTCAGAATCAATTGAACAGCCTTGCTACACAAGAAAATACTACGAAGAACAAATCAAAGCGAATCATAGTTGGCAGTTTGAGGAATCTATTCTGATATCGGTAGTGGAACTACGGCCAAAGGACGGCAATGGTTTGATTGAGAAGTGGTGCAAGGTCGAGGCCTAATCGAGGAGAACGAGGTTTGTTTTATGGCGTATAAAAATATTAAAAAGCAAAACTTGAACAAGCGGTATGCTAAAAAGAAAGAAAGGAAGAGAGTAGATAAACCGAAGATGCTGCCATCCACTCTAAGTATTGGCGGTTCCCAATATGCTGGTACACATCATTTTTCTTGCGGCAATGACGTGGCTGTCTACGAAGTTCACACGGTTCATGCACTGAATCAGATGATTGGACATGCTAAATTCAATAACCAGTCGTACGGAAATGTGTATTATCGCGGTGAATGTAAGTTGCACTCCTCGCTTAAACCCTCGCTATTCCGAAAAGGAAAGAATGCGGAAAGGGCCTCGGAACGAATTTCACAACTGATTCAGCGTTTTGTAGATGATACATACATGAAAAAAGAATTGAAGATCGTTCCGGGTGATTATGAAACGTCCAAATACAAAATCGAAGGAATGCTGCAGCATTATGGTGTGCCTACACGCTTCATCGATGTTGTCGACAATCATTGGATAGCTCTATGGATGGGGTTAAACCAAGTTGAAAAGCTAAAGCAGTATAATCAATACTACCACTATGTAGAAAGAAGTATTCCCTTAGTCGAATTTGCAAAAGGTGATCCGCTTCCGGATGATTTGCTTTTTCAATATATTTTGCTGATAGCGGTTCCTTTTTCGGAAAACCGGACATTTACCGGAATCCAGTCCTCTTCAGATTATATTGAAGTGGATTTGCGCCAGGCACTTCCGTCAACATTTTTGCGGCCTCATGCTCAGCACGGTTTTGTACTTAGACGCAAAGTACATCAGCCTACTTCGTGTGGCACCGATGCATACGATATGGCTCCCGCAGTCATTGGTATTATTAAAATACGAATTGATAAAGTGCGTGAGTGGATGGGGAATGGTACGCTTCTGTCACAAAACAATTTGTTCCCGCCACCTGCGTATGACTATGGGTATGATTTACTTCTTTCCCGCAATGATCTTTTCAAAGGTAGTGAGTATTCGATTGCCCGGTATGTATAGCCACAGGATTACTGAGGTGTGATATATGGATAATATCTCTGAATTAGAACGGCTGATTTCCATTCGAATTATACAGGAAGATGCTGAGACGATTTTCGCGCTACTATCAAGTGAACGAGATAGTATCTTTGCAATGGAGATTATTCCGTATTACGCTTTGTTTGTGCAATCGTGTCAAGAGTATATGGGTAAAAACTTCCTTCCGGAAGAAATTGCACTGAGTATTAAGGATATCCGTAACCATATCAAATCATATGCTGAATCTTTTGGAAAATCCAAGCGAAAAGTTGCCTCAATAGACCAAGAACAGGATACGAATTTCAGATCACAATTGAGATTCAATTTCCTTAAAAGTTGGAATATTCACCTGAATTTGGGTACCTATTGGACAGAAGATCATCATATTATTGGCAATACCCAACAGTTGGCCGCTTTTTTTGACTCAAAAGATTTATCAGATCCCAAAGTGGGAAAGAAACTGTATGACTTGGGATATCAGATTGGATCGTTTGTCTCCTCCGTGCGTAGTGGGCTTTTAGCAGCCCTAGGACAGTCTGCGGTTGCACGAACTGCTAATGCAGTCAAAATCAAAAACTATTACGATATCAATACTAATAAGCACAATATACTTTTCGTGGATAACACTTCCAAAGAACTAAATCTTTTCTATTTGCATCTATTATGCAATATGAATTTCGTCAAGTATATTTTGAGACCATTGTTTCCTGATGAAAATACATGGGTATTCAGGGTAGAGTACATTGTTACTTACTATACCTTTCGTGCATTACTGCGCCTGAAGAACTATTGCGAGAATAATGATGATATTGTAGCCGATATAAACGGAATCAAAGAACTAGAAATGGCTGAAAGCGACATGTTTCAAACAAGATTCCGTAATTGTATGATGCATTATGGTCTTGAAAATCAGGATGTACTTTCTTTTGAATACATTGAACGCCCTTTCTTCGGTATTATTGAAAACTGTTTTAACGGAACGGATTATCAAACCTACTTAAGGGCACTTCACAGTTTTTCCGATAGAATAATCATTTTTTTGGAAAAACACTTTAATTGCTCCGATATTGCATTGAAGAAACTATGACACTTGGCAGAGGGTGGTATACATGAAAATCAATCTTTGATACTGTTGATGCGATGATTAGATGGTTGAATTCTGGTGCATGCCATGAAATTAAAGCACTTGATGTAAAGCTGGAAGCAATCAGTCACTCGTTTCTGTAATTGGGACTCCTCTGCTTGAGTGTAACAAGCAGAGGATTTTTTAAGCAAATCGTACACGTTTTACATTTGCATATACGTGATAAAATTGTCATCTTCGATTTTGATTTTTCTCCGTAGTTTCCGCTATCTCCCGCTTCATTTCCTCAATCAGCACCTTCAGTTTCTCCTCGCAGTCCTCTCTCGTGTGTGCATACACGTTCCGCGAGTGCTTCTTGCCGTCGGGCCAGACGGGGGAGTAGCGGCCTTCCCACAGGTGGTCGCTGATTTGGGTGATACAGCCGGTGCCGGCTCTGCGACGGTTGCCTTTGTAGGGCTGGAAGTCCGTCATGGCGGGCTTTGGCGGTTCGGGGGCGGCATCCTCCTGGGTTTCGACCTTTCCGATGCCTTGGTCGATACGTGCGGCTGCGGAGTGGCGCATATCGTCGGTGATATGGGTGTAGATGTCCAGCGTGGTGGCTGCGGACACGTGGCCGATGATGGCGGAAAGGGTCTTGACGTCCATGCCGTTTTCCAGAGCTGTGGTGGCGAAGGTATGCCGCAGGTCATGGAAACGCACCTGCTTGCACTGGGCGTGTTCCAGGATGATATGCAGGCGGCTGCGGACGGAAGCAGGGTCCAGTGGAGAATCCGGCTTGACCGGGGAAGGGAACATCCAGCGGGAATGAACGGTCTGCTTGTATTCCTGCAGCACGGCCAGCAGGGAAGCGGGGAGTAGAAGTGTTCGGTTGGACGCCTTGGTTTTCGGCTGCGAGATGAGCAGACCGTCCTTCGTGCGGTAGACCTGCTTGTTGATGCGCAACTCCCCGGTGTCGAAGTTCAGGTCATCCCACTGCAATGCCAGCAGTTCCCCGCGGCGCATACCGGTGGCCAGTTCTAGCAGGAACAGCTCGTAGTAGCCTTCCTCTTTCGCTTGGATGAGGAACCGTTGCATCTCCTCGCGGGTGAGTACCTGCATCTCTCGTGCCTTTTTCGGCGGCAGTTTACAACCGATGGCGGGATTGACGCGAATCAGTCCGTCCTGCACCGCTTTTTCCAGTGCGGTACGGCAGACGGCGTGACAGCCCCGCACCATTTGGTCAGACAGGCCAGGCCCATAGTGTTCCCGCCAGCGCACCCGGCCATTGGCTTTCAGCCGTGCGTAGAATTGCTGGAGGTCATTTTGGGTCAGCTTGTTCAGCGGGATGTCACCCAGCTCCGGGATGATGTGGTGGTAGATTTTAGTCTCATATCCGGCCTGGGTAGTGGGGCGCAGTTTCGGCTTGGAATAGTTCTGATACCAGAAGTCCATCCAGTCGCCGAACCGCATGTCGGGTTTGACTTTATCGGGCTTTGCGTGACTGCACTGCTCTTTGAGTGCCTTGAGTTTTTCAAGGCACTCTTTCTTTGTTTTTGCAAGGACGTTTTTTGTTTTAGGGTAGCCCCGGTCGTCGTAGCCGATGACCACGCGGCCTTCCCAGCGAGCGTCTTTTCTCAGGCGGACGGTTCCGTCGCCGCTTTTTCGCTTTCTTGCCACGGTTTCAGCTCCTTTCCGAAGATGTCTTCCATAAAACTGCCCACGATGTCCGACGCCTGCTTTTGCATATCGGTAGTGACGTGGGTGTAGGTGTCCAGAGTGAAGGAGGCGTTGGTGTGTCCCAGAATGCTGGACAGGGTCTTCGCGTCCACGCCGCTGGTGAGGGTGTGGGTGGCGAAGGTGTGCCGCAGGTCGTGGAAGCGGATGTTGGGAAGTCCGGCTTTTTTGAGAATCGTTTTCAGATGCCCGTATGCCGTCTGGGGTGCGATGGGAAGCTCCGGGTGGATGGGGTTGGGGAAAATCCAATCCGTGAGTGCGGTTTCCTTCCGGGTGCGCAGAATGTCCGCGGTGCTGTTCGGCAGGACGATGGTGCGCATGCCTTTCCCGGTTTTCGTTTCCCCGGTGATGTATTCGTTCACGGTGGGGCAGCGCAGGGTGCGAGAGATTTTCAGCGTACCGTTTTCCCTGTCGAAGTCCTGCCATTGCAGACCGCAAATCTCACCCCGGCGCAGTCCGGTGGTGAGTTCGGTGTAGAAGAAATCGTACCAGACTGTGTCCTGCCGGATGGCGTCCATGAACTGTTCCAGCTGTTCGTCGTTCAGGATCTGCTTGGGCTTGTAGTCCGGCTTCGGGACGACGGTGCCCTCGGTGGGATTGCTGGGAATGACATTGGCCTGCACAGCGTCTTTCATCGCCCGGTGGAGCATGGCGTGGATGCGGCAGATGGTAGTGCTGGCAAGTTGGTGACCGTGCTCCGGGTGTTCATGGATACGACCTTCGTCTTTCAGCCTGAGATACAGTTTCTGAATGTCGTTGGTGGTGATTTGGGAGATCCGTTTCTCGCCCAGGTACGGTTTGACGTAGTGGTTCGCGTAGCGCCGATACCCGGTGAGGGTGGTGGGACGCGCGGTGGCGGCGGCGTATTCTTCCAGCCAGAGATCCAGCCATTCGCCCAGGGTCATGCGGCTGTTCTCTGTGAGGTCCACATCCCGGTAGCGCTCGATGTCCTGATGGAGCTTGTCCAGCAGTTCCTTTTGAGTCGCGCCGTAGAGGTAGCGGAAGATGGGACTGCCGTCTGACTTGTGTCCAATCACGATGCGGCCTTCCCATCGACCGTCATCGCGCTTGCGTACCATGCCGTCTCCGGCAGGTCTGCGTTTTGCCATAAGTGTTCCTCCTTAGCCCATGATGCCGACCTTGTTGCCGTTCTCATGCATGGTCTCGTCATGAATGACGGTGCCTTCGCCCTGACTTTCCAGCCAGCCGAAACCGGGAACATAGACTATGTCTCCGGCCTGCACGGTTTGGTTGGTGACCGGGGGATGAACCGCAGGTTCCGCCGTCGGTTCCGGTTCGGGAATGATAACTTCCACGACGGGTTCTTCGAGTTCGGGTTCCGGTACGGGTGTTGGTGTTACGGTGATTTCAATTTGCGGTGGTTCCGGTGTCGGGATAACATCCTCTGTCTGATTGGACGGCGTATGCAGTCCGATGCAGACTGCCGTGCAGAGAATTGCCGCGGGTAGGATTCCTTTCTTCATGTGTGATTCAACTCCTTCGTTTTTGGTAGCCACAACACATACCACAGTTCGCGGGAAATAGCCAGGGGATTTTTTCTTTGTTTATTGCGTCGCAGATTTTGCGTGGGCATCACACGCTCCTTTGGAAGATGAGGTCGTCCTTGAATGAGATCTTGCCATTGGTTTCTTTCACTTCCCGAACGCTCCGGCCACGCAGTCTTTCGTAGGTGGGAACATCCATGTCCGTATCTGCCGCCAGGATGTGATTGGAGATATTGCACTCCACCGCCAGCTTGAACAGCAGCCTTCCGATGCGCGATCCCAGCATATCCAGCTTGCCTTCCAGTATCTCTGAGAGCACCTCAGGCAGATATTCCATCGCGTTATTGGTATTCAAATAGCCGGTATAAAACAGAATGGCTTTGGCGATGTATTCACTCTGGGTCTTGCAGTTATCTTCTATGTAGTTCTGCCGTACGAGGTCGAGGGTTTCTTTTTCAATCCACAGGGCAAATCTTGTTTTTTCACTCATTTTTGTGTCCTTTCTTTCGTAAACTGGGTCATGACACACGGATAAACCGCTCAACCGTGGGCGTTGATGGACTTGCTGACGTAAAACGGCTTGAAAATCCGTGCGTCTGACCCCCTTTTTTCTCTCTGAAAACGCCCGCACTGCGGGCGTTTGTGGCTGCGAGTGGGCGTTTACGACCCACTCGCTTTCTCCTGCTATAATTATTCAAAAGGCAAAGAGTGTATAATATGCAGCCGAATTGATTGAGATTTGATATCAACACTCATGTGAGTGATGATATAAT
>JAAWQX010000019.1 GCA_022800755.1 Oscillospiraceae bacterium | reverse complement strand
TCCCCGATCGATCGGGGAGCGTTTTTTTATCAAATATCCGCGTCCACCGCGTCTCGCAGCGCGTCAAGTACCTCCCGCTTGACCTCCGGGGAATACCCGTCCACAGTCGCCGCAGCGGTTTTCGTCACGCCGTCCACGCACCCCAGCGCCACAATGCGGTTGAGATATTCCATCACCGCGTCAAACCCGGGCAGCAGCGCCAGCCCGGACAACCGCTCCAAATACGCGCACAGCCCGTAAGCGCCCCAGTTCGACACCGTAGCGATGACAAGATGGTCCGCCGGGACCTTACACGGCACCAAACTCAGCTTCTCGGAAATGATCTCCGCCAGATTGCCCATGCCGATCTCATTCCCGCCGTCGCCCACGCCGATGGTAGGGATACCCCGCTTGGCCGCTAACGGAAACAGCAAGTCCGCTTTCGCGGTGTGGTCCGCGATAGACACGCCCCGCATATTGGCGTAATCCCCCCGGACATTCTCCCCGCACCGCTCAATAGAAATGAGCAGCGCCGGGTCATAGTCATCCAGCAGCGCTGCGTAGGAATCCTCCCCGTCGTCCACCCCGGGACACACCACAGGAACCCCCTCGCCGTCAAAAAACGCCCGGCAATGCCCGTCGGTGACAATGACCGGCGCGAACCCCAGCGCCGCCAACGCCTTCGCCAAAAACAGCGTACCCGGCGGCCCGTCGGTCTCCCCGACGCCGCAGCCGGCGATATAAAACCCGGTCAGCAGCAGCACATTGCCCCGCCTGGCCCGAAAGATACACTCCGCGGCCTCCCGGCAAAACTCCGGCGGGCAGTACTCCCGCAGCACATCCATACCCCGCTGCCCATGGCGCAGGATAATATCCTCAACAGCACCCATCATAATCTCCCAGTTTATCGAATCAAGTCTCTCAGCGGCGCGATAGCCACCCCGGCGGCGTCCAGCCCGTCCCGGATTTTCTGCGCAAAAGCCAGCGCCCTGGGGTTGTCCCCATGGACGCACACGGAATCGGCCCGGATAGACACATCCTCCCCGGTCACGGCGGTGACGCGCCCCTCGGTGACCATGCGCACTACCCGGGCAACAGCCGCGTCCTCGTCGTGGATGATGTCCCCGGGCATCCCCCTGGGGACGAGACTGCCATCCGCCTGATACCCCCGGTCGGCGAACACCTCGCTGGCCCACCGCAGCCCGCAGTCCTCCGCGGCCCGCAGCAGCATACTCCCGGACAGCCCCAGGAGAATGAGCCCGCGGTCCACCGCGGCGACGCCTTTGCAAATGGCCTCCGCCAGCGCCGCGTCCTTCCCGGCCATATTATACATGGCCCCATGGGGCTTCACATGCTGCATCACGATCCCATTTGCATCACAAAACGCCCGCAGCGCGCCGATCTGATACTGCACCATGGCGGTCAATTCCTCCGGCGAGACCTTCAGATTCCGCCGCCCGAAACCCTGCAAGTCAGGATACCCCGGATGCGCCCCCACAGCCACCCCGGCGTTTTTCGCCAGCGCGACAGTCCGGGCCATGACGACCGGATCCGACGCATGGAACCCACAGGCGACATTGGCGGAAGAAATGAGCGGCAGAACCTCCCCATCCATCCCGATGGAATAGGCCCCAAAACTCTCCCCCAAATCGCAGTTCAAGTCGATTTTCAGCATTCCGCTTACCCCTTTAACTCCACATTTTTGACATCGGTAATGAGCATATGTCCCGGCGCGTGGGTAATGACAAACGGCGGTTTGGACGCCATCACCGCGCTTTGGGGCGTGACCCCGCAGGCCCAAAACACCGGCACTTCCCCGGCCCGCACCTCCACCGGGTCTCCGAAATCCGTCTTAGAAAGGTCGCCGATCCCGATCGCCTCCGGGTCCCCGATATGCACCGGTGCGCCGTGAACGCTTGGAATGGCGGCGGTGACGGTCACAGCCTTGACCACCTGTTCATACGGAATGGGCCGCATGGAAACGACCATATTCCCATGAAACACTCCCGCCGGTTCGCAGGGAAGATTGGTAATGTACATGGGCACATTGCGCCCCATGGTATTGTGCCGCATCTCGATGCCCGCCTCGATCAGCTCCGACTCAAACGAGAAGCTGCACCCGATGAGAAAACTCACGAGGTCATCCCGCCACAAGTGGGACACATCATGAAATTCCCCGGTCAGCACGCCGTTTTCATACACCCGGTACTTGGGAATATCCCTTGCGATATCGGCCCCCGGCGCGATTTTTTTCAACTCCCGGCAGCCCACGTCGCTGACTTCCAAAATAGGGCAGGGCTTGGGATTCCGCTGTGCGAACAGCAAAAAATCATAGGCCAATTCCTTGGGCAAAACCACCAGATTCGCCTGCGCGTACCCCGGACACATCCCGGAAGTCGGCGTGGTGATTTCCCCTCGCCGGATCAATTCCCGCACCTGCGCCGGGGACAGATTGACAGTATCGGTCATAAAAAATCCCTCATTTTACCATTTATTTGGACAAAACCCGGTTTTCCGGGCGATTTTTTTCAAGTATTTTTGATGCCGCCGAAACAGCGCGTTCGCTTCCTCCACAGAGACGAACTGAAACCGCACCCCATCTCCCGGCAGGCATTGCGCCAGCCTGGGCAGGTCGGGGGAAACTACCGTGGCGATCTTTGCGTACCCCCCGGTGGTCTGCCGGTCGGCGAGCATGACGATGGGCGACCCCGACGCGGGGATCTGGACGCTGCCCGGGGCGATGGCGTCGGAAATGATATCCACCCCCCGTTTCGCTTCGATGGGCTTACCGGATAAGCGCGCGCCCATGCGGTCGGACTCCGGGGACAAAATGAAAGTTTGGGAGGTAAAATCCTGCAAACCCCGGTCTGTAAAAAAGTGCGCCTGGGGTCCCGGCACTGCCCGGAGGACCACCGTCCCGCCGTCAGTATGATTTCGGACTGTCCCATCCGATTTTGGTATGATTTCGGACTGACCTGCCTGTTTTTCAGTATGATTTCGGACCAACGGCGCAGGCAGGTGCTTTTTGTAGTGATTATCCAGAAATTTCCCGGTGACGCACAAAGGCAGGTCGTCTCCCGGCGCCAATTTCCGTCCGCAAAAACCGCCGATGCCGCACTTCAAATTGGTGGACCGGCTGCCCATGACTACCGGCACGTCGATGCCGCCGGCCACAGCCAGGTAAGTATATTTTCCGTTCACCGCGGGACCCAGTTCCAGCCTGTCGCCGGGCCGTGCTTCCTGGGCGCGGTAGGCCTCGATGGGCCGGCCGTTGAGCTTTGGCCCCATGTCCGCCCCGGTCACGGCGAACCAGGTCCGCCGGTCAAATACCGCCGTCACGCCCAGGAAGGTCATTTCCAGACAGGCCAGCTCCGGCGGGTTGTTCACCAGAATATTGGCGGTATACAACGCGTCCGCGTCCATGGGGCCGGACACGGAAAAGCCCGCCGCCTGATGGCCGAAGCGCCCGGCGTCCTGCACGGTGGTGAGGATGCCCGGGTTCACGATCTGCAGTCCCATGGTCAGCCCTCCTCAATGGTTTGATGGACGTAAGTCCCCGCCGCCACCTGCGCCGCGATGTCCCGGTACGCCTCCGGGGACACGGGGAGGAACCGGATATAATCTCCGGCACGGTACAAAATGGCGGGGTCCCGGTCCGGGTCGTAGGGCCGCAGGGGGGTGCGGCCGATGAGCTGCCAGCCGCCGGGGGAATCCAGAGGATATACCCCCGTCTGCTCACCGCCGATGCCCACGCTCCCGGCGGGGATGCGGACCCGGGGCGTTTCCAAGCGGGGGGTGAACAGCCGTTCATCCATGCCCCCCAGGTAGGAAAAGCCCGGCAGAAAGCCCAGCATATAAATGAGGTAATCCCGCCCGGAGTGGAGGTCGATGACCTCCTGTTCCGTCAGTCCCGCGTGCCGGGCGACGTGGGGCAGGTCTTCCCCCAGTTTGCCGCCGTAGCACACGGGAATGGGGTGGATGATCTTCCGGCCCGCGGCGGCCTGGTCTTCATGGGGCAAAAGCCGGTGAAGGGATTTCACCAGCTTTTGATACCCGGTCAGCCGGGGGTCGTATGAAATGAACAGGGTACAGAAGGTGGGGACCAGTTCGGTCACGCCCTTGATGCGGGCCTGCTCGATGTTCCCGGCGAACCGGGCGATGCGGCGGTTCACGGCTTCGTCAATGGTCTCGCCGAACTGCGCCACGACCCCGCAGTCCCCAGCGGGGTAGAATTGGACGGATTCCACAGGTGGAACCTCCTTTTTCAAAGCTTCGCAGAATTCGCATCCGCAGATGCGAAACAAATTCCATTCATTTTTTCGCCGGCTTTGCCGGTGAAAAAATACTGATCGCGTAAGGAGTGTGCCCGGAGGGCGCGCGAGTGAAGCGCAATTCTCTTAATCAAGCAAGCCTTTGGCTTGCTTGATTAAAGTTCTTGGATGCCCATGTAGTCGCAAAATTCCTGGATGACTTCTTTTTGAATTTTGGCGATCAGTTCCGGGGCTTTGCGGCCTACGGGCTGGCCGGCAAAGGTGTCCGCAAAGGAGCAGAAGTTCGAGGAACTGGTGACGATCACTTCATCCGCGTCCCGGAGTTCGTCCAGGGTGAACGGGGTCTCGTCCACGGGGATGTTCAGCTTCTTGCAGGCTTTGATGAGGTGGTTTTTCGCGATGCCCGGGAGAATGTAATGGTCGTTGGGGTGGGTCTTTAAAACGCCGTTTTTCAAAATCGAGCAGTTGGAATGGGCGCATTCCGTGACTACCTCGCCCCGGTGGAATACGCTCTCGTCACAGCCCTCGGCCTCCGCCTTCTGCGCCGCCAGGACGCTGGGCAGCAGGTTCAGGGTCTTGATGTTGCAGTATAAGTAGCGCCGGTCCTCCATCTCCGTGAGCTTCATGGGTTTGGAGAAGTCCCGGAAGACCTTGGGCGTGACCGTGATCCACAAATTCGCCTTGACCCCTACGGGAAACGCGTGGTTCCGGGGCGCGGTGCCACGGGTGACCTGCCAGTATACGAAGTCATATTTGTTCGTGGAGCGGGAGACGACGTCGTTCAGGATGTCTTTCATCTCCTGCTTGGTGTACGGGATGTCGATGTTCACAAGGCCCGCGGAGTTGTACAGCCGGTCGATGTGCTCATCCAGCAGGTAGATCGTGCCGCCGCAGGCCGCTGTGGCGTCGTACACGCCGTCGCCAAAGTAGCACACGCGGTCATTCATCGGGATCATCATGTCCTCGGGCGTGCCGATCTTGCCGTTGTAATACGCGATTCTTTCCATGTTTCGTTCCTTCTTCCTGAGAATTTCCGCGCCGGGCCGGGGACAAAAAATGCCATGACACCGGTGACACCGTTGTCATGGCAACTTTCATAATCGCCTCGGCCGCCTTGCCGCTGTACAGATTTTAATATAGATCAAAACCGCTGTCAACGGTTTGAAAAATAACGGAAAATCCTTGCGCGGCGGAATGGGCCGGGAAAAAAATTTTTTGCGGGCGGGGGAAAATATGTCTTTGCAATGAAAGTTTTTGCCGGACGAGTTGCAAAATCACGCGTCCATGGCTTTGGACTTCAGGGGGTATTGGCCGGCTTTCACCGTTTTCAAAACAAAGTGCGTGTGGGTCCCGGACACGCCTTCGATGCTCTTGATCTCCCGGTGCACCGCTTCCAGTTCGTCTGAGGACGTGCAGGTGATGTGCAGGAGGAAATCAAAATTGCCCGTGAAATAGTAGCAGTCCGCGATGTTCGGGTGGTTCGTCACCGCTTCGCAGAACAGGTCGTAATACTTCGGGTGCTCCAGGCTCACTTCCATGAACGCCGTCACGTCAAACCCCAGCTTTTTGCTGTCTACTTTCACTTCGTAGCCCTGGATGATGCCGGAATCTTCCATCTGCCGGATGCGGTTCATGACCGATGAGACGGATAAATGCACCTCTTTGCTGATGTTGGACGCGGTTTCCCGGGCGTTTTGCTTTAAAATCCTTAAAATGGCGTAGTCGATCTGGTCCATGGGCGCTCCCTCCGTTTGCTGCGCCGGGGTGGTCCCGGCGGATGACAAGATATTAACACGGTTTGTTCCGGTTGTAAAGATTTTTTGTAAATTTCGGCGCTTTACCGAAAGATTGTTTGTCTGACCGAAAATTGTACGGCGGCGGAGTGGGAAATGAGAAAATTACATTTTTTTCCTCTCGAACCGGTTTTTTCGCCGCACTTTCCGGGAAAAATTGCTGAAAATGGCTCCAGCGCTTGTTTTTTCGGAAAAAAATACTTACATTTTGGAAAAGATTGTGATACAATCAATGTATGTATAGCAATCAAGGGCCGGTTCGGTCCGCGCGGAGAATGGGAGGAACTATGTATCAAGTGGGCGACAAGATCATATATGGAGGGAACGGCGTGTGCGTGATCGAGGAGGTCAAAATCATCGAATCGCCCCGCACCGGGGACGCACAGCAATACTATGTGATCCGGCCACTGTTTCAGGACTGCAAGATCTCCGTGCCCGTGGATACCACTATGTTCATGCGCCCGGTCATCTCCGCGGACGAGGCTGTGGCGCTGGTGGATTCGATTCCCGGCGTGGAGGTGGAACCGTATTATAATCCCGCGCTGCGGCAGCTGCAGGAGTATTATGACGCGAAGCTGAATACCCACCGGTGCGAGGATCTGATCGAGTTGACGATGTCCCTGCATCGGAAGAAGCTGCGGACGCTGGAGCAGAAACGGAAGTTCGGCGCCATCGATGAGCGGTATATGAAGCGGGCGGAGGAACTGCTGTTCGGGGAGTTGTCCGCGGCATTGGAGATCCCGCGGGATGATGTGCGGCAGTATATCGAAGACAGGCTGACCGCTAAGGCTTGAATGAAAAAGCGCCCGGTGGGGCGCTTTTTTGCTGGATTCTACTGCTGGTTGAGTGGTTCCACTGAGCGGAGGTTGCGCGAGTTCACCGGGCGCGGTAGACTGTGCGGGAAAGGGGGGCGCTTTGGATGGCGTTTGAGATCGACAAGGAACGGTTCGGGGCGTTTGTGTCCGGGCGGCGGAAAGCGTTGGGGCTGACCCAAAAGGAATTGGCCGCGCGGCTGTTTGTGTCTGATAAGGCCGTGAGCAAGTGGGAACGGGGGCAGAGTATGCCCGATATCGCGCTGCTGACGCCTCTGGCTGAGTGCCTGGGCGTGAGTGTGACAGAACTGCTGGAGGGGCGCAGGCTCGAGGACGCGGCGCTGTCTCCGGGGCAGGTGGAGGACTTGCTGAAAAAGACGCTGGCGCTGTCGGACGACCGGCCGGAACGGGAACGCGCCGGGCGGGGAAGGCGGGCGCTGGTTCTGGTGGGCGCGGCGTTGCTGGTGGCGCTGGAATCGGTCGGGTATTTCGGGCGGGGCGATCTGCTGGATGTGCTCACCGGGGGCGCGCTGTTTTTCTCTTTGATGGCGCTGGGGTTCGGGGTGTATTTTTGGCTGTTTGCCCCGGTGCGTATCCCGCATTATTACGATGAGAACCGCATCAGTGCGTACAGCGACGGGCCGTTTCGGATGAATTTGACCGGGGTGGCCATCAATAACAGCAACTGGCCCCATATTTTGCGGGGGCTGCGGGTGTGGAGCGTCGCTGCGGCGGTGGGGATGCCGCTGCTCGATCTGGTCATGGGCTGGACGTGGCCCGCGGCTTGGGACGCGGCGGGGCGCTGGGTGCTGCTGGCGCTGTTTTTGGGCGGGCTGTTTGTGCCGGTTTATGTGGCGGCGCGGCGGTATGAATAGTGTGACGGAAAGGCTCCCGGCATTTGCCGGGAGCTTTTTTATTCGGAGAATGGAGGGTAGAGGGCTTCCAGCGTGAGTTGCGCGCCCAGGCGGAAGCCGATTTGGAACAGCTCTTTTCCGTTGCAGCATAATAGGGACATGTAAGCGTCCATGACGCTGTTGAAGGCGGGCCACTGCTCGTCGGTGAGTTGGGGAAGGAATTTGCTGCACGCTGTGGCAAATTCCTCGTTTAACGCCGTGTATTCCTCCGAGGGCTGTCGGTCGCAGGGGGTGATGTTGCCGGCGTATAGTTCGTGAATCATATTTTTCATGGTGATACCTCTATTTGACATTTAGTGAATGTCATTATTTTCTTCAATATAACATATGATATTGAAAATGACAAGCACAAAATGTCAAGGACGGGTAGCTGATGTACAAAAATAAAGCGCGGGATGGCCGGAATAATATTTGTGGCAGAAAGGTCAGGGAATTTCGCTTGGGGATGCCGGAGAAAACGTCTCAGCGGAAGTTTGCCGACTTGCTTCAGCTTGCGGGGCTGGATTTGGACAAAAATGCCGTGCAGAGGATCGAAAACGGACAGCGGTTCGTGACCGATATTGAATTGAAAATGATAGCGCAGGTTTTGGGCGTCAGCTATGAAGCGTTGCTGGATGATTGAACCGCGGTAAAATACCCCCGGACAGTTGTCCGGGGGGTTGTTTTATTCGGTTTCCAGGAGCATTCCCGCCGCTTTCAGGCCCGCGCGGGTGCGGTGGTAGGCCGCTTCGTCCGGGCATTGCAGCGTGTGCAGGTGGATGCCGTTTGTCAGGGCCGATAATGGCTCGCCGCCCTCGGTTTGCAGGCGCTCTACGAATTGGGATACGTCGTAGCGGGAGGCCAGCTGCAGCTGGCCGGTGATCTGGCCGTAGATGGGGTGCTCCACGACCACGTCCAGGACCGTGCAGCCGTTGTCCACCATGATGCACAGCTCCTGCTCCGTCTGGGCGGCGGTGTGGACGGTGGCGACCGTTTTAATCAGGCCCTCACGGTCGTGCTGAAGGACGTAGCCCCGGGGCGTGGCGGAAATCTGCTCCCCCGCGGCCCGCAGCAGGGCGATGTCGCCCACGATGATCTGGCGGCTGACGGAGAAGCTCCCGGCTAAGGTCGCGGCACTGATGGGGGCTTCGGCCTGGGATAAAAGCGTTAGAATGGCGCTTCGGCGCGTTTCGGCGTTCATGGCGGTACCTCAGCTTTGATGCTTCTTTTCCGTGAGCATGGTGTTGCGCAGGTTCAGCAGCTTGTCGGACAGGTCCACATAATAGTTGTGGGGGTTGTCGAAGCGGGTCACTTCCGGCCAGAGGGTGTCCATCTGGCGGGTGCAGTAGTTCTTGATCTCCGGCAGGGTGGGGCTTTGGTAGACTTGCTTGCCGCCTTTGAAAATCGGGACCAGGAGTTCTTGCGCCACGAAAGTGCTGCCTTTGAGGGTCAGTTCTTTCCAGGTGGCGTTGGGGTCCCGGATGGTCAGGTCCTGGGCGTCGTCTACCGTCTCGTCGTGGAGGCAGATGTAGTCGGCGTGGGCCTTGCCGGTCTCTTTTTCGTAGAAGCGGTACACGTGTTTGAAGCCGGGATTGGTGATCTTCGCCACGTTCTCGCTGATCTTGATTTTGGGGATAATTTCGCCGCTGTCCGTTTCTACGGCGCAGAGCTTGTAGACACCACCGAAGACCGGCTCACTTTTCGATGTGATGAGCCGCTCGCCTACGCCGAAGGTGTCGATCTGGGCGCCCTGGTGCAAAAGGTCGCGGATCAGGTATTCGTCCAGGGAGTTGGAGACTGTGATCTTGCAGTCGGTCCAGCCCGCGTCGTCCAGGAGCTTGCGGGCTTTTTTCGTCAGGTAGGCGATGTCGCCGGAATCCAGGCGGATGCCGCATTTCGTGATGCCCTGGGGCTTCAGTACGTCGTTGAACGCGCGGATGGCGTTGGGGATGCCCTGCTTGAGCGTGTCGTAGGTGTCCACCAGGAGGGTGGCGTTGGTGGGGTAGATCTCGCAGTAGGCGCGGAACGCGTCGTACTCGCTGTCGAACATCTGCACCCAGGCGTGGGCCATGGTGCCGCCCGCGGGAACGCCATACAGCTCGTCGGAAATGGTGCAGGCCGTGCCCGCGCAGCCGCCGATGTAGGCCGCCCGCGCGCCGAGGATCGCCGCGTCTGCGCCCTGGGCTCGGCGGGAGCCGAATTCCAGCACCGCCCGGCCCTCCGCCGCCCGGCAGATGCGGTTCGACTTCGTGGCGATCAGGCTTTGGTGGTTGATGGTCAGGAGCAGGAAGGTCTCCAGAAGCTGGGCCTGGATCGCCGGGGCGCGGACCACCATCACCGGTTCCCCGGGGAAGATGGGCGTACCTTCCGGGACGGCCCACACGTCGCCGGTGAATCGGAAGTCCGCCAGGTAGGTCAGGAAGTCCTCGGAGAAGATGTTCCGGTTGCGCAGGTAGGCGATGTCTTCCGCGGAGAAGTGCAGGTCGTTGATATAGTCGATGGCTTGCTCCAGCCCCGCCATGATCGCATAGCCGCCGTCGTCGGGGACCTTGCGGAAGAAAATGTCAAAGTACGTGATCTTGTCCTTCATCCCGCTTTGGAAGTAGCCGTTGCCCATGGTCAGTTCGTAAAAATCGCACAGCATGGTCATGTTCAGTTTTTCATTCATATTTTTGTCCTCCCGGATTGGGGCGTTTTAGCTGATTTTACCACTGAAATGCCCGGCTTGCAATGGGTTTTGACCAATTTTATGGTTAATGTCTTAACAGGTGTCAAGTATGCTAAGAAATGTTTGACTTTATACGTTCTGTGGTATATTTTAGTAGAGAAATCCAATTGAATGATGGAGGCGCACAAATGTCGTTAACAAAGGAAAGAGAGGCTCAGCTCAAAGAATTGTGCCGGGTGTTCCGGGTGGATGTGCTTACGGCCATTCACGGCGCGCAGTCCGGGCATCCCGGCGGAAGCCTGTCGGTGTGCGAGATTCTGACGCTGTTGTATCAGGAGCGGATGCATATCGACGCAAAACGGCCGGACGATCCGGAGCGAGACCGGCTGGTGCTGTCTAAGGGCCACGCCGCGCCCATGCTGTATCGGAATCTGGTGGAAAAGGGCTATCTGCCCAAAGACGCTATGGCGTCGCTGCGGAAGACCAACAGTCTGCTGCAGGGGCATCCGGCCACCCATACGCCGGGGGTGGAAATGCCCGCCGGGCCGTTGGGGCTGGGGCTGGCGGCGGCTCAGGGCATGGCCCTGGGGCTGAAGCTGGATGGCTCGAACGCCCGGGTGTACGCCGTTTTGGGCGACGGCGAGACCAATGAGGGCGCTGTTTGGGAGGCGGCTACGTCCGCGCCTAAGTTCGCGCTGGACAATTTGTGCGCCATTGTGGATTATAATAAGGTGCAGCTGGACGGCACCACCGATGAGGTCATGCCCCTGCGGGACCTGGCCGCTAAGTGGCGGGCCTTCGGCTGGAACGTGGTGGAGTGCGACGGGCATGACTTGATGGCGCTGGACAAGGCGCTGGATAAGGCGGAGGCGGTCAAGGGCGTGCCGACGGTCATTATTGCCCATACCGTCAAGGGAAAGGGCGTGTCCTTTATGGAGGGCAAGAGCGCCTGGCACGGGAAAGCCATCGACGATGAGAGTTTCGCGAAGGCGATGCAGGAACTGGGAGGTGCGGTGTAATGGCGAAGCAGCTGCGTGAAGTATACGGCTCCGTGCTGGCGGAGTTGGGGGAGGCCAATCCCGATATTGTGGTTCTGGACGCGGACCTGTCCGGGTCTACCAAGTCCAAACTGTTTGCTGACAGGCATCCGGACCGGTTTTTTAATATGGGCATCGCGGAAAGCAATATGGTGTCCACCGCGGCGGGGTTGGCGGCTGTGGGGAAAATTCCGTTCGTGAATACGTTTACGGTGTTTTTGACTACTCTGGGGCTGATCGCCGCCCGGGGGCAGGTGTGCTACGGGAATCTGAACGTCAAGTTCGGCGGGGCCTACTGCGGCATGTCCGACGCGCTGGATGGGGCGTCCCACCACGCGCTGGAGGATATTTCCGCCATGCGGGCGCTGCCGAATATGCGGGTCATCGTGCCAAGCGACGAGACCAGTACCCGCTGGGCCACCCAGTGGGCGGTGGATCATGACGGGCCGGTGTATCTGCGGCTGAGCCGGGATACGTACCCGGACCTCTATCCTGCCGGGGTGAAGTTTGAGATGGGCAAGGGCGCTATCGTGCGGGACGGTACGGATGTGACCGTCATCGCCTGCGGGCTGCTGGTGCATAAGGCCATGGAAGCTGCCGAGGAATTGGCGAAGGACGGCGTTTCCGTGCGGGTGGTGGATATGTATTCCATCAAGCCGCTGGACGCGGAACTCATTGAGCGCTGTGCCCGGGAGACCGGGGCGGTCGTCACCGCGGAGGAACACAATATCTACGGCGGGCTGGGCAGCGCGGTGGCGGAAGTGCTCGCCCACGCCGGGGCGGGCGTGCCTACGGAGTTCGTAGGCACGCGGGATACGTTCACCGAGTCGGGGAAGTATTCTGAGCTGCTGGCGAAGTACGGCATCGACGCCGCGGGGGTCAAGGCCGCGGTGGAAAAGGTGTTGAAGCGTAAGTAAAATAAATCGGGCGGGCCGGGGGTCCGCCTGATTTTTTTCGCGCCGAAATGAACCGTTTGCCCCTTTGCCGGGTCTAATAGACAGAAAACAAAGGCGCTGGCGTTTTCCGAGACTATGAAAGGATTACCGGACAATGTGATGGACAAAGCAGACTTCACCTGCCGCGTGCTGAACGCGGAAAGCAGTCTTTACCGTGTGGCAAAGACCATTCTCATCAATGACGCGGACTGCGAGGACGCGGTGCAGGAGACGATTTTGCGGGCCTGGGAACGGCGGGATTCCCTGCGGCAGCCGGAATATTTTAAGACTTGGCTGACGCGTATCCTCATCAACGAGTGCAGCCGTCTGGCGCGGAAGCGGCCAGATACCGTGGCGCTGGAGGATTGCGGCGAGCTGGCCGCGCCGGACGGCGGGGTTGTGGATACGGCGCTGCGGGAGGGGATTTTGCGGCTGCCCCGGAAGCTGCGGACGGCGGTGGTGCTCTATTATATCGAGGGCTATTCCGTGCAGGAGACTGCCCGGCTGACCCGGGTACCCCCGGGGACCGTGAAAAGCAGGCTGAGCAAAGCACGAAGTCTGCTGCGTGTGCGGCTCATTGATTCTGACGACGGAGGGAATTATGAAACAGTTTGATTGGCAGCGGGCGCTGGAAGCGCCTACGGAGCGTTTTCATGAACACGTTCAGTCTGTCCTGTACGCATTGCCGGAACAGGAGGAAATGACGATGAAGAAAACCTGGAATTTGAAGCGGGCCGGCGTGCTGGCCGCGGCGGTGGTGATGGTGCTGTGCATCGGCGTGGCCGCGGGGAATATGATGGGATATATCCGAAGCTGGCGGACGACCCATGACCTGAAAGACCCCGCAGCTGTGGTAGAGGCGCTGGAAAATGAGGACGTGGAGGGCCTTACCGCTGACGCGAAGTTCCTGGAGGCGTATTCCAACGGCTTTGCGTTTGCCGGGGCGACGCTGGAGGGGAACGAGGCCCGGGCGGATGATGACCCGACGGTGTATCGTTATCAGACCGTGGACGCTTGGTATGAGCGAGACGGCGCGGTGGTGTATGTGGACATCAGCCCGCTGATCCCGGGCGTGAGCGATGTGTTCGCGGGGGCACCGGTGGCTTGCGGGGACGTGACGCTGTACGCGTTGGAGCGGAATTATAAGGTCGTGAATGAGGACTATGTGCCGACCGCGGAGGAAGAAGACGCTGTGGCGGCGGGGGAACTGGTGTTCAGCTATGACGACAGCTTGTCTGCGCCGGAATTGGTTCGTCAGGGCTATGTGAGTTGGGTCCAGGACGGGATGCGCTATTCCGTGAACCATATGGGCGGACAGGTGGCGCTTGAAGAACTGACGTCCATGGCGGTGGAACTGGTGAACAGTTGATATGAAAAAATATCGGAGACCAAACGGTCTCCGATATTTTTATGCGCTGATGAGTTTTGTTTTTTCCAGCGTGCGGACCAGGGGTGGGAGCAGAATTAACTGCAGCAGGATACCCGGCCAGGCGGTCAGGAGCGCGCCGGACAGGAACATGGCAAAGGAAAATTCCGAGCCGCTCAGGCCAGCCAGCAGGTAGCGGGCCGCGCCCCACACCAAGCGTCCGGCCACCATGGCGGCGGCTAAGGACCGGTAAAGACGGGGGACGGTGCGCTCGCCTTTGGCGTAGACCAGGCCCGCGGTCAGGCCGTAGGTCAGCAATTCCGGGGTCATGGCCAGGGCCAACGGGTAAATCGGCGGGGCGGAAAACAGCAGGCTGCGCAGCAATGGCGCCAGAAAGCCTACGCCCGCCGCCCAGACCGGGCCGCACAGAAACGCGCACAGGAATACCGGCAGGTGCATGGGACACAGCATATTGCCTACCTGCTGGAGCTGTCCGGTGAGGAAGGGCAGGAGCAGGCACAAAGTCAGGCACACCGCCGAGGTGGTGAGTTTTTTCGTGTGGGTCATGGGGCACCTCTTTTGGATTGACGTCAGGCCAGGGAAAGCCGGTCAATGGCTTCCTGCCGGGTGGGGGTGAAGAAAAAGTCGCTGCCGCGGTTGGATTCCCGGATGAAATCCTGCAGGGGCTTGCTGGTGTAACGGGGATAGTTGCCCCAGATGGCGGCTTTGAATTGGTAGTTGATCCATTTTTGCAGGATCTCCCCCGCCAGGTCGGTGCTCAGGATGAAAAAGTCCTCCGGGAACAGGTGCTTGTCCATGGCAAGGCGGCTGGAACCGGTCTCGTACCGCGCCGTCATGGCCAGGTCTAAGGCCGCGGTGGGGTCGGTGATGCGTTTTTCGCCGCCGGTGATGACGGCGATGCTGAGGTTGTTTTGAGTCGTTAATTCGATGTTCATGGTAAGGTTTCTTTCTTTATTTTAATAGCATTCCGGCGTTGATGATGCCGGTGTTGTACAGGAACAGTACGTCCTGGTCGGCGAACTCCACGAACTGCGGCAGCAGGTCCGGGGAGACGTAGCGCAGGTCGATGAGGGTGATCTTGTCGTAGGAATCCAGCAGCAGGGGGGCCAGGGAGGAGCCGAAGGAATCCCGGAAAAGGATCAGCTCTTTGCCGGTAGTCCCGGCGGGGTTTTCTACGGTTAAGATGGCGTTCGCACCGCCCAGGTAGAGGTCGTAGCCGTCCAGGGCGGTGAGGTCGGCGGGGTCGTAGACCGCTTTTTCCCCGGTGAACTCCGCGCCGGTGACGACGGACGCGTCCGTGGCGGGGCTGGACAGGGTGATGAGGGCGTCATAGCCCACGTTCAGGGCGGATTGGCCGCAGTACGCGCCGTAAAAGGGGCTGTGCTCCGCTTGGGTGTAGGCGTTCCAGTCCGGCGGGGTGAAGTCCATGGCTGCGGCGAGGTTTTCCACCACGCTTTGCAGGTGCTCCTGCCGCCAATGGAGGTCGGTGCGGTAGTAGTCGTCCAGGGTCAGGTCTTTGCAGGGGGCTGTGCCGTGGTATTGGATGGCTTCGTTCAGGCCGCCTTGCAGCAGGCGGTCTAATTCGGCGTAGTCCATGGCGGGGTAGCCGTTTTGGGCCGCGGCGAAGTAGTTTTTGTCCGGGATGACCGCAAAATGGACCGTCATGCCCTGCAAATAGCGCTCGTATATGCTGTTGGTCTTGTCGGCCATGGCTTGGACCTGCTCGGGCTTTAACTGGCTGTCCAGCTTGCATACGCTGCCGCCGGCGATGTAGATGCCGTTGTTGTCCTTTTGCCGGTAGACGTCGAACTGCCAGGCGGCTTTCAGGGTGCGGAAGCGGTCACGCTGGGGGAATTGGTCCAGGAGGTAGGTCTCCAGGTCGTCGGCGTATTTGCCGGATAAGAGGGTCTGGACGGAAAAGTCCGGGGACTGGGCCAGCTTGCGGCGCTCGGCAGTGGAAATGTCCCGATCCGGCAGGAAAACCCCCGCCAGAAACAGGCCGAACAGTACGGCGGCAAAGCTCATGGCCGTGAGTTTGGTTTTCAGTTCCATGGGGCTGCCTCCTTAAAATCGGAAATACAAGAAAGGGTTGAATGAGCCGTCTACCAGGTACGCCGTGGACAGCAGGAGCAGTCCGGCGGTGGCGAGTGGCTCCAGAATCGTCCCGGCGGGGGTGTGCTCCACCCGGCGGGCGGCAGCGCGGATGAGCGGGGTCGCGCCGAGGATGGAGACCAGCAGCACCGCCAGGTAGCTGCGCAGGTAGTACAGCGTGTTCCCGTCCCACAGCGCGCCGCCGCCGAACATGACGGCGAGGTTCGTCAGGCTGTTGTCCCCGAATACCGTGAACAGGACCAGAGAGACCGCCAGCAGGTAGACATGGGACAGGGGGCCGAGTTTTTCCAAGTACGGGGCCAGCAGCTTCTTTTCCAGAATCAGCAGCAGGCCGTAGAGTACGCCCCAGGCGACGAAGTTCCACGCCGCGCCGTGCCATAGGCCCGTGAGCAGCCATACGGTCATCACGTTGCGTACCCACTTCGCCGTGGATACCCGGCTGCCGCCCAGAGGGATGTACACGTAGTCCCGGAACCAGCCGGACAGGGTCATGTGCCAGCGCCGCCAGAATTCCGTGATGGTGCGGGAACAAAACGGGTAGTTGAAGTTCTCCGGGAACGTGAAGCCCAGCATGTGGCCCAGGCCGATGGCCATGTCGCTGTACCCGGAAAAGTCGTAGTACACCTGGAGCATCCAGGCCAGGGCGTTGAGCCAGGCGAACAGCACGGTTTTGTCCTCCGCACCGGCGTAGACGGCGCATAGTTCGCCCAGGAGGTTCGCGATGAGCACCTTTTTGCCCAGACCTACGGCAAAGCGGCGGGCGCCCAGGGCAAAGCGGTCCAGGGTGAGCTTGCGGCCCGACAGTTCGGCGGACACATCCGTATAGCGTACGATGGGGCCGGCGACCAGTTGGGGGAACAGGCATACGTAGGTGGCAAAGCTGAGCAGGTTTTTCTCCGCTTTCGCGTCGCCCCGGTATACGTCGATGGAATAGCTCATGGTCTGGAAGGTGAAAAAGCTGATGCCGATGGGCAGCTTTAATCCCGGTTGGGGGATGGTGGTGCCCAGCAGGGTGTTGGCCGTGCTGATGAAAAAGTCCAGGTACTTGAACACGCCCAGCATCAGCAGGTTGATGACCACGGAACTGACCAGGGCAATCTTCGCGCTTGGCTGGCCCCGGTGGGATTCAATGTACAGGCCGTGGAGGTAGTCCGACAGACTGGAGATCAACAGCAGGATGGTGTATTTCGGCTCGCCCCAGAAGTAAAAAATCAGGCTGGCGGCCAGCAGGACCGCGTTTTTCCCACGGCGGGGCATCACGGCGTAAAGCAGCAGCACCGCCGGGAGGAACCGGTACAGAAAGGTTATACTGGAAAATAACATGACATCACCTGAAAGAAACAGCCCCGGTCACGCTGGCCGGGGCTGCTTGTTTTAGATCGTTTGCGCCAAGAAATTGTTGGTCAGGGTCTCCGCAGTCACGGGGAAGCCCTCGGAAGCCACCATGTAGAACAAAATGACATTTCCGTTCGCTACCGCGTCCACCTGGTCGGCGGATACGCATACCCACTTATTGGGGTCCGCCCCGGATTCGATGGCGGCGGCCAGCGCCTCCGCGTCTACATCCGACGGTACGCTCACCAGGGCCACAAAGTAGGCCATAGAGCTCATCATGGGGGCGTAGGTCATGCACTCGTAGCCCTCTACGTAGTCGATGTACAGGTTGTACTGGTAAGTGTCATTGTCCTTGGGCAGTTCCGCGAAATTGCCGGAATTTACCTCGTCGCAGCCTTCCAGAATGGTCTCCAGCAGGGTTTTCAGTTCGTCTGCCGTTTTGGCCGGGGTCACGGTGGTGCTGTCCGGCGTGGGTTCCGGGGTCGGCGCGGGCGTGGGCGTCGGTTTAGTGTCCGGCGTGGGGGTGGCCGCGTCGGGCGTAGGGGTGGGTTCCGGGGTCGCCGTGGGTTTCGGGGTGGTTGTGGCTTCCGGCGTGGGCGTAGCCGCATCAGGCGTGGGCGTAGGGGCCGGGACCTTGGGGCCGCAGGCGGCAAAGGCCAGGACCATTGCCAGCACTAAAATTAAAACAATTGTTCTTTTCATACTATCACATTCTCCTATGTTTTTGCTTGGGCCGTCATTCCCTTAGACGGTCGAGAGCGGGAAAAGTTCCATCACTTTTCCGCAAACAGTTGCATTATAACACATTCCTCCCGAGAGTGCAACGAAAAAAGATGGAAGAAGAGGATAAAACGAAACCGGTCATGCATTGATGCTGGAATATTGTGCGGTCAGGTAGGGTAGCCGCTCGCTCTCAGTTTCGGAGATTGTGTAGTACCGTTTTCCGTCGTATTTCCCGTAGAACGTGATCTGATCGTTTTTTAATATTTCGGGATCGTGGTACTGTTTCCCTTCATAATGGACATACACCAGGTCTCCGTTCCCGGTATCTAACAGGATATCGTCCCAGCTCAGGGCCACGTAGATTTGAACGACCCGCCCGCTTATGACGGTCTGAACGCCTTCGTATTGGTCGGGATACCTTGTCAGCTGCTCATAGTCGTATGGTTCGCAGGCGGAAATGTAGGCCTCCCGCTGCTCGCGCCAGCGCTGTTTCCAATCGGCTTCCGACTGTTTCGCGGTGGGCTCCGCCTCCTCGCCCGTGCATTCGACATAGCAGTCAATGAGCGTTGTGGACAGACCGTGGTCTACGACGCCGGACAAAACGGCATAGGTCCCTTCCACACACGCGGCGGACATTTCATCGGGACAGCCTTGGAGGTTAACATCCAGCTGCGGACCTCCAGGTTCGCGGCGGTGAAAGCTGAACTTGATCCGATATCCGTTTGAGCCAATAGACTCTACCTGCCCCGCGACACGGACCCGTTGCCCCTGAAACGGCTCGGGATCTTCCAGGATCTCCATATAATCGGTGAGCGGAAGCGTCTGCGCGAGGCTTTGCCCCCGCTCATGCCAGGCCTCGTCCCAGGCGTCCACATAGGGTTTTGCCTCGTCGCCGGAAAAAAGAACTTCGGCGTCGTACAACTTATCATGATCGCCGCCGGACACTGTGCCCCGCACGATGACATACTGCCCTTCCTGATAGAGGTCAGACGCTTTTGTGTTGCGGGGCAGGCTTTCATACAGGTCTACCTGAAAGCTCGACGAAGCGTCATCATAAGCAAACCGTTCCAGGAAACGAAGTGAGTGGTCTCCCACCCTTGAAATTTTGCCGGCGATTACAACGGTCTGCCCTTCATAATCATCCCCGTGTTCATATACCTGTACATAATCCAAAACGGAGAGGTCTTCCGGCCGCAGGACCTCCTCCATGGCGCTTTCGTCAGGCTCAGGAAGAGCGGGCTGCTTTGGCGCTGTGGGAATGTGGGAAATCGTGACGACCGCCGCGATTCCGGCGAGAAGCAGCGTGGCCAGACGCGTCCACATGGTTTTGTCAGGGATCGAACCGGTGGTTGCCCGGGTGGACGGTTCGGGCTGGGTGGGGCGCGTAGGAGCCTGCTGAGACAGCATATGGTACTTGTCCCGCTCATCCTCTAAACGGAACATCTCCTGCTCATTTTTCGGGTTTGCTGTACAGTGCTCTTTCCGCCGGAGGATCATGGCGTCAAGGGCTTCCGGGCTGACTGTGAGGACATCTTCGTCGCGGTCGGACGGAAACGGTTCCCCGCAGCCGGGGCAGGCGGCGGATTGCTCGGGCACATAGCAATTGCAAACCGGACAACGGTGTTCCTCCGGTCCCCGGAGTGTGAAAGATGACAGGGGTAATGAGAAATTGCTGTTTTTTACAATGATACGCAATACGAACCCCTCCTAAACGTGCGTTATGCACCCCATTATAAAGAATATCCCGAAGAAATACAAGATTTCTCCGGGATATAAGCCGCGCATGTACATAATAAGAAAGACGCTCCGGCGGGGCGTCTTTCTTATTGGCAGCGGATGAAGGATTCGAACCCTCACGAACGGAGTCAGAGTCCGGTGTGCTACCTTTACACTAATCCGCTATTTGCAAGGAACATTATACCGTATAATTTGCGTTTGTCAAGAAAATTATACGATTTTTGTAAAATAAAAACAGGCGCCTTTTCCGACGCCTGTCCTTATTTCTCGAGATAACTTACCAGCAGCTCCTGCAAAAGCTCGTCCCGGTCTACCCGGCAGATCAACGCGCGCGCGTTGTTGTAATTCGTGATATACGTCGGGTCCTCGGAGATGATATATCCTACCAGCTGGTTGATGGGGTTATACCCCTTGACCAACAGGGAATCATATACCGAAGAAAGAATCTCTTTGATCTCTGTCTTACTGTCCAATGCGGTGAATTTTCTGGTTACATCTTCCACCGGTATCGCCTCCTTACAAAGTTTGTTTACACGTATTATATTATCTCAAAAACACGTCCGTGTAAAGAGGTTCAATATTACCGTTCCATTACAAATCCGTCACATTGGCGCAGATTTGCCTGCTTTTTCCTCTTTTGGTGGGGATTGGCGGATGTTTATGAAGCAAAACAGCAGGTAAATGGCGGAAAGGACCACGGCCAGGACCAGCAGGGTTTCGTCCGCCTGCAAAAAGCGGGGGTAGTTGTCCGGGTTCAGGTTGGCTTCCGTGTAAATGTTGCCGGTTTTGAAGCCGATGGAGCGTACCGAGGCGCATAGGCGGGGGAAAACCAGCGTGTACAAAAGCATCGCGCCTGCCGGAACGAGCGTCCAGCGGCGGCGGGCAAGCAGCAGCACCGCTGCGGTGATGGCCGCTGAGATCAGCCACAGGACCATGAAAACTGTGCCCTGGTGCAGATAGACCCAAATGGGAAATATGGCGGTGTCCGCGGAAAAGAATATCCAGTAGACGGCCAGGATGGGCGGGAAGATTGCGGGCAGCAGTTTCGCGGGGCTTAGGTTTTTCGGCGTAAAATGGAGCTTCGGCAGGTCTTCGCCCTGCCACCAGCGGCGGATGCAGTAGGCGGTCAGGGCCGTGAGCGCCAGGGCGAGGAGCGGGCGGACTGTGGAAATCAGGAAGATGACCGCGCCGTAGACGGGGAGACGGAGTTCACTGCCGTTCATTAAGCTGAATATTGTTTCCATGCTGATGGTTGTGGGCCAGCCGTCTAAAATCAGCAGGAAGGCCACGAGGCTGCCGGCAATTTCCAGGTTCACGAACAGGTTCATCACCAGATTGCCGATGTGGAACCACTTATTATGAAACGTGTAATTTTTTTGCAGGTACACGCCGTAGGCCATCAGGCCGAGATAGGCCGCGTAGCACAGCAGCGTGGGCAAAAACAGCCGGAGCAGAAAAAATGCGACGCCGCCGCCGATGGCAAAGGCGTAAGACAGCCAGCTTTGCAGGTCGCTTTGTTCCAGCTTCTTAAGCGGCGGCGCGGTGCCTAACAGGTCGTCTACCGTCACGCCCAGCTCTTTTGCCAGCGGGCCGAGCAGGGCTACGTCCGGGTAGCTTCCGTTTTCCCAGCGGGATACGCTCTTATCCGATACGCCCAGGCGTTCTGCCAGGTCTTGCTGGGTCAGATTTTTCGATTTGCGGTACTTTCGTACCCGGTCGCCGAATTCCAGTTCTGTCATACGCGCGGCCTCCTTCTATGGGAATTGTGTCTCAAGGGTGTTTGTTTACTCAAAGCATAGCAGGAATTTTTTGAAAATGCTACCCAATGGGGCGAGAATTCTCTCTCGCGGGGCGGGAAAAGGGCACACCGGGGATGTTCGGTGTGCCCTTTTGCGTTTATCAGTTGATCGGGACGTCGGGCGGCAGCACGCCGCGGAGGTAACGCAGGGCGGCGGTTCGGTCCTCCTCGGTGAGCAGGTCCAGGCAGATCTGATAGCCGTCCGTGTCTGTCAGGGTGATGCAGGCGTCGTCTTCGTCCCGGTCGATTTTAGCGATGCGGTCCAGGCGCATGGCTGTGGCGTCCATGATCCAGCGGGAACTGATAGAGACCTCGGCGAAGGTTTTCGCGCCCAGGTCCATGTCCCGGTCGATCTGGGCGCACAGCTCCCACAGGTCCGCGCCGGGGGCGGCTTGGGACAGAATCGACGCGCCCAGGGGGGTGCGGGCGGGGGCGGCGTACCGGAAAAACCGGATGCCCCGGACGATGGACAGGATCACTACCAGCACGAAGATGCCGACAACGATCCACTGCACCAGGTCTTCATGCCCGTTCCCCTCCAGATCACGCAAGGCACCGGAAATCAGACCCTTGAGTCCTCTGCGGCTGCCGGATTCCGTGCCGGTGCCGTTCAGCGTGACCTGTACCGCGCCGATGACGCCGAAGACCAGAAGGAACAGGCAGTAAATGAACTGCGTGCGGTTGTAGCGGGACTGAGCTTTTACGGTTTTTGTGGCCATAGTACCTCCTTACCGCAGCACCGCGCCGCAGTCGGTTTTCAGAGTCTCCAGAATGCTCTGGACGTCCGCGTCCGCTTCCTCGCCGGTAAGGGAGCGGTCGTCAGCGCGGAGCACCAGGTTGAAGGCCACGGATTTTTTGCCGTCGTCCACGCCCTTGCCCCGGTAGATGTCGAACAGGGCGACCTCTTTCAGCAGGCCCTTCGCGCCCTTGCGAATGGCCGCTTCCAACGCACCGACGGTGACGGCTTCGTCGCACACGACCGCGATGTCACGGGTCACGCTGGGGAATTTGGGCAGGGGGACGTACTCCGGGGCCGCGCCCTTGGCGAGCATCAGTTCGTCGAAGGACAGCTCCGCGCAGTACAGTTCTCCGTCTACGCCGAAGTTTTTCGCGACCAGGGGGTGGATCTGGCCAATGAAGCCCAGGCAGTCTTCCGACGCGTTGAATACCGCGGCTACCCGGCCGGGGTGGTAGGGGGTGATCGCCCCGCCCCAGGTTTCCGGCGTGGCAGTTTCAAAATGCACGCCGCTTACGCGGATATCGCCCAAGATGGCTTCCACCGCGCCTTTCAGGGCGTAGAAGTCCATATCGTCGCCATAAGCGCCCAGGGTGAGTACCTTGCTTTCCACGGCGAGACCGTCCTTGCCGCCGGGCTGGTAAATGCGGCCCAGTTCGTAGAGACGGACGTTTTTGTTGCGGTAGTTGTAATTCCGGGAGAGGATCTCCAGCATGGACGGCAGGGCGGTAGTGCGCATGATGGAGGTGTCTTCGCCCAGGGGGTTCAGGATTTTAAAGGAATTGCGCCGGGGGTAGTCCGCGGGCCAGCCGATCTTATCGTACCAGGTGGGGGAGATGAACGAGTAGGTGATGATCTCGTCATAGCCCATGGCCCGGCACAGGCTGCCCAGGCGGTTTTCCAGCTTCTGCGCGGTGGAATAGCCGCCCAGGGTGGTCTGGCCCCGCATGAGGGTGACGGGGATGTTGTTGTAGCCGTAGAACCGGGCCACTTCCTCGGCCAGGTCCGCCATCTCCTTCACGTCGCCGCGCCAGGAGGGGACTTTGATGATGCCGCGCTCCTGGGTGGTCTCAAAGCCCAGCTTTTGCAGGATGGTGTACATCACGTTCTCCGACACATCCGTGCCCAGCAGGGCGTTGATCTTGTCCGGCTCCAGCTTTAAAAGGGTGGGTTCGGGAATGTTGTTGACCACGTCGATCACGCCGGGGAGCACCTCGCCGGCCCCCAGGCGTTCTACCAGCTCGCAGGCCCGGTTGACTGCCGGCAGGGTGTTTTGGACGTCCAGACCCTTTTCAAATTTTGCGGAGGCTTCCGTGCGCATACCGAGGCTTAACGCGCCTTTTCGGATGCAGGTGCCGTCAAAATTGGCGGATTCAAACACCACGTCCACCGTGTCTTCCACGATCTCGCTGTTCTCGCCGCCCATGATGCCCGCGAGACCTACGGCCCGAGTCTCATCGGCGATGACCAGGTGGTTGGGGGTCAGCTTGCGGACGTTGCCGTCCAGAGTGGTCAGTTCCTCTCCCAGCTTGGCCCGGCGCACGACGATGTGGCCGTTTTTGATGTAGCGGTAGTCGAACGCGTGCATGGGCTGGCCGTATTCCAGCATGACGTAGTTGGTGATGTCCACGATGTTGTTGATGGGGCGCACGCCCATGGCCCGCAGGCGCTCCCGCATCCACTTGGGGGACGGGGCGATCTTTACGTTGCGCACCATGCGGGCGGTGTAGCGCGGGCAAAGCTCCGGGTCGGGGGTGGACACGGTGAGCAGCTGGGTCAAATCGCCCTTTCCCGTGGCTTTGACCTCCGGGGTGTGGAAATAGCAGGGCTTGTCAAAGGTCGCCGTGACTTCCCGGGCCAGACCAATGACGCTCAGGCAGTCCGGGCGGTTGGGGGTGATCTCGAATTCGACCACGTGGTCATCCAGTCCCACGGCGGTGCGGATGTCCTCGCCGATGGTGAGGTTTGTCAATTCCGGGTCGTCGGAGAGGATCCAGATGCCGTTTTCATATGCTGTGGGGAAGTCCCGCTGCTCCAGGCCCAGTTCTGTGAAAGAGCACAGCATCCCGTTGGAATCCTCGCCCCGGAGTTTGCCGGCCTTGATCTCCTTGCCGCCGGGGAGGACGGAACCGTCCAGGGCCACGGGGACGATGTCGCCCTCTTTTACGTTTTGGGCGCCGGTGACGATCTGGATGGGGGCGGCCCGGCCCGCGTCTACCTGGCAGACCCACATGTGGTCGCTGTTTTCGTGGCGCTTCATGGACAGGACCTTGCCCACGACTACGTTTTGAATTTCCGCGCCCAGGTCATGGGTCAGTTCGACCTTGGAACCGGACAGGGTCATCGCTTCGGCGAAGTCTTTGTCGTTGGCGTCAACGGTCACGAACTCGCTGAGCCATTTTCTGCTTAAATTCATATTCTTCCGGCTCCTTTCTTAAAATTGTTCCAAAAATCTGATGTCGTTTTCAAAAATCAAACGCAGGTCCGCGATCTTGAACCGGCGCATGGCCGTGCGCTCCAGGCCCATGCCGAAGGCCCAGCCGGACCAGATTTCCGGGTCGATGCCCGCCATGCGCAGGACGTTGGGGTGGATCATGCCGGCGCCCAGCACCTCGATCCAGCCCTCGCCCTTGCAGGTGGGGCAGCCCGCGCCGCCGCATTTATGGCACTGCACGTCCATTTCGCAGCTCGGCTCCGTGAACGGAAAGTGGTGTGGACGGAACCGGGTTACGGTGCCTTTGCCGAACAGTTCCTCCATGACCAGGTTCAGCGTGCCTTTCAGGTCGCCCATGGTGACGTTTTTGTCGATGACCATGCCTTCGACCTGATGGAACATGGGGGAGTGGGTGGCGTCTACCTCGTCTTTGCGGTAGACCCGGCCCGGGGCGATGATGCGGATGGGCAGGTCCATGGTCTCCATGGCCCGCACCTGCATGGGGCTGGTCTGGCTGCGGAGCATCACACGGCTGTCCTCGTCAAAATAAAAGGTGTCCGACCAGTCCCGGGAGGGGTGGCCCTCCTCGGCGTTCAGCTTGTCGAAATTGTAGGTCGCCAGTTCCACTTCCGGGCCGTCCAGCACGGTGAAGCCCATGCCGATGAAAATGTCCTTGATCTCGTCCAGGGCGATGTACATGGGGTGGCGGTGGCCGATGGGGGCTTTCGTCCCGGGGATGGTCACGTCCAGGGCTTCGGCCTGAAGCTGGTGGGCCAGGGTTACTTCCGCCAGCTTTTGGGAAGCGTCGTCAATGGCCTGCTCCAGGGCGGCGCGCACGTCGTTGGCCAGCTGGCCCATCACCGGGCGCTCCTCGGCGGACAGCTTGCCCATCTGCTTCAAAACTGCGGTGAGTTCGCCTTTTTTGCCCAGGTATTTGACCCGGAGCTGGTCCAGGTCCGCCATGTCCTTGGCTTCGTTCAGCGCGGCGAGCGCCTGTTGGCGAATGTTTGCTAACTGTTCTTTCATACATTAAACTCCTTTTTCTGGGTTCTGTTTTTTCGTTCAGCCCTCCGCCGCTTCCGCACCGTCCAGGGCGGGCAGGAATTTGGACGGAGGGCCGTCCATGTTGATGTTGAAGCGGGGCAGCTTATAAAGGCCGCCGGAAATGTCCGCCGTACCGAAGTCGGTGGAGACCGTGACTTTGAACCGGTCCTTGATGAAGTCGTCGGACCAGGAATCGTACCGGCCGTTGGGATAGGCCAGGAAGATCACCGGGCCGCCTAACTCGGTTTCCATGCGGTCAATGCTCTTTTGCAGGTCGGCGAATACCCGGGCGCCGTATTGCAATTGCGTCTCGCCGTCCTTGCGGCGGATGCAGGTGTCTGCCGGGTGCTGGGTGTAGGTGTGGGAACCGAATTCGATAAAGCCGCTGTCCTGCATCTCCCGGCACTGGTCCCAGGTGAGGAACCATTCGTCCCCGTCGTCCAGGTGGTGGCCGATGATGGAGATCACCGCTTTTGTGCGGTATTCCACCAAAATGGGGAAGGCCAGGTCGTAGTTGCTGCGGTAACCGTCGTCAAAGGTGATGAGCACTGCGCGCTCCGGCAGGGGATTCCCGGCGGCAAGCTCCCCGGCGGAGATTGCGGTGTAGCCGTTGTCCGCCAGCCATTGCAGGTCCTCCCGGAAGCGGCTTTCTGTCACGGCCCAGTTACCGCAGGTCTCTCCGTCCTTGAGCACGTCGTGGTACATCAAGATGGGTAGCTTGGTGTTGGGGACTTCCGGCACCGGGGCCGGCGGCGTAGGCGTGGGAAGCGGGGTGGGGGTCGGCTCCGGCGTGGGCGTTGTCAGTCCCGGCGTGGGTGTGGGGATTGCTTCGCTGCTGTGGCGGCAGGCGGAGCATGTGAGCAGGCACAATGCAACGCAAAGCGCAAGCAGTATCTTTTTCATAGCAGCACCTCCATCATTTGTGGGCAAAAAAGAAAAAGCCCCCGCCCCAAAGGGACGAAAGCTCACTTCCGCGGTACCACCCACATTCGGCGCGTTCGCGCCGCACTCCTGCCCCGTAACGGTGGGCTTCCGTCCGCGTCTCCGCGGCCGCTCCCGGGCGAACCAAGCGGGGTGCTGTCCGGCAGCTTGCAGCCGATGGCCGCCGGTCTCTGAAAAAGCACGGGTCCGCTATTTTCCCGTTCATCGCATTTTTCTATCTGTGGTTATAGCACACTTGCCGTTGAAATGCAAGGGGAAAGTGTTATAATGTGGGCAGACCTGTGAGGAAAACGTAAGAATTTTACAATAAAAATATCAGGATGCGGTCAAAGAATGCGAAAGATTCCGGCAAACCGGGCTGGTAAAATACAGCGGTGAAAGGAGAACAACATGAAAGATGCGGCGAAGACCATCGGCAAGCTCATGGATAAGGCGGGCAACTGCTTTGTGGCGTATATCGACGCTGAGGGCTACCCCGTGACCAAGGCGATGCTCAAGCCCCGGGAGCGGGAGGGCATCCGTACCATCTGGCTGAGCACGAATACGTCGTCCAATAAGGTGAAAGCCTTTCGGAAAAACTCGAAGGCCAGTATTTATTTTATGGACAAGCGGTTTTTCCGGGGCGTGAGCCTGGTGGGGACCATGGAGGTGCTGGAAACGCCGGAGGCGAAACAGCGCATCTGGCAGATGGGCGACCGCATGTATTATCCCAAGGGCGTGACTGACCCGGACTACTGCGTGCTGCGCTTTACCGCCGACCATGGGCGGTATTACAGCAATTTCAAGTCGGAGGATTTTGAGATCCCGGCGGAAAATTGACTTATTTTTTCCCCACAACTATAATACATATAGAAAAGGACAGGAGGTCCACGGTATGAACGAAACCTACGGCATTCCGCAAAACTGGCTGGACACGCCGGATACGTCCGTTTTGCTGCCCGCGGAGCGGTCCTTGCCCGTCCGGGCACGGGACAGCCACAAGGGGGATTACGGCAAGGTGCTCATTTTGGGCGGCTCGGTGGGATATACCGGCGCGGTGAGCGTGTGTACCTCCGCCGCGGTGCGGTCCGGGGCGGGGCTGGTGTCCGTGGGCGTGCCGGGGGACATTTATCCCATCCTCGCGGTGAAGCAGGACGTGGCCATGCCGTTCCCGGCGGACGGGTTCCGGGACATTACGGAAAAACTCGGCTGGTGCGATGTGTGCGTGATCGGGCCGGGTATGGGCCGGGACCGGAAGCGGCTGGAACTGGTGCGGGATGTGCTGGAGGCCGTGCAGGTGCCGACTGTGGCGGACGCGGACGCGCTGTTTGCCCTCAGCCGGGACATGGAACTGCTGCGGCGGGTAAACGCGCCGCTGGTGCTGACGCCCCACGCGGTGGAATTTACCCGCATGGGCGGCGTGCTCACGGAAAACCGGGTGGAGGACGCCCGGCGCTTTGCGGACCGATACGGCTGCACCCTGGTGCTCAAGGGACACCGCACGGTGGTGGCTTTTGCCGACGGCCCGGCGTATGTCCTGGCTGCTGGGAATCCCGGGATGGCAAAGGGCGGCAGCGGAGACGTGCTGGCGGGCATTTTGGGCGGGCTGCTGGGGCAGCTTCCGCTGAGAGAAGCGGTGCTCACAGGCGTTTGCGTCCACGCCGCGGCCGGGGACCTGTGCGCGAAAGAACTGGGAGAGTACGGCATGACCCCGTTGGACATGATCGGGGCGATCCCGGCGGTGACAAAATTGATGACAGGAAGGTAAACGGCATTGAAGCGGAAAGGAATGATTTCCGCACTGATGATGACCTGCGTTCTCCTGGCCGGGTGCGGCGGGCGGACGCAGCAGGAGCACTTTGAGGATATCCGCGGCGCCATCGCGGACGCGGGGAGCATCGCGTTTACCGCGGCGGTGACGGCGAATTTTGAAGACCGCACGGAGGAGTTTACCCTGGACTGCCTGCGGCAAGCGGGGGATTGGACCATGACGGTCATGCAGCCGGAGCTGATTGCCGGGGTGACGGCCCACATGAGCGGGGCGGAATCCGACGTGGTCTACGGCAGCGTGATGCTCTCCACCGGAGACCTGACGGACTGCGGCATTTTGCCCATCAGCGCCGCGCCTGTAGCGCTGGACACGCTGACGGATGGGTATTTGTCCAGCAACTGGACGGAAAACGGCAATCTGGCGGTGAAGCTCATCCGGGACGATACGGTCACGGTGACGGTCTGGTTCGACGAAGCGGATGTTCCCGCCGCCATGGAGGTGGCGGAAGACGGTGTGGTGAAAGCGACTTGCACCATTGAAAATTTTACGACAGAAGGATCGAATGATGGAATTACAGAAGAAACGGACCTGGGCGGAGATCCGGCTGGGGAATCTGGAACATAATGTGCGGAACATGCAGGCCCAGCTTCCGGCGGGGTGCCGGTATCTGGGCGTGGTGAAGGCCAACGCATACGGCCACGGCGCGGTGGAGGTTTCCCGGCGGCTGGAAACTCTGGGCGTGACCAATCTGGCCGTGGCCTGCTTTGACGAGGCTGTGCGGCTGCGGCAGGCGGGCGTCACGGCAGATATTTTGATTTTAGGCCCGTCCCCGGCGTTTTTGGCGCGGGACATCGCGGAATTGAGGCATGTTGCCCAGGCGGTGGGCAGCTTGCGTCTGGCCCGTGCCCTGGATGCGGAGCTGACCGGGACGGGACTGACCCTGCCGGTACATATCAAGTTGGAAACGGGCATGGGGCGCACGGGATTTACTAATCTGGCCGACGCCGCGCGGGCCATGTCCCTGCCAGGGCTGGACGCCCAGGGGGTGTTTACCCATTTCTGCGTGTCCGATGAGTACGGGAATGAGTTTACCGCCGCGCAGTTTGACCACTTTACCCGGGGCGTTGCCATGCTGGAAGAACGTTCCGGCAAAAAATTTACAATTCGCCATTGCACCAACTCCGGCGCTATGGTAAACTATCCCCAGACCTATCTGGATATGGTCCGTCCCGGCATTGCCCAGTACGGCATTTACCCGGCGGCGGAACACGGTGCACTGGAACTGCGGCCCGTGATGCGGCTGATGACCCGGGTGGCGGAACTCACCGGCCACGCCGCCGGGGATACCATCAGCTACGGTCGCACCTATACCTGCGACGGGCCGCGGATTTTCGCCGTGCTGCCCATCGGGTACGCGGACGGGCTGCACCGGGCGCTGTCCGGGAAGCTGGAAGTCACCATTCGAGGCCGAAAAGCGCCTCAAAGGGGGCGCATTTGTATGGACATGTGTATGGTGGACGTGACCGACATCCCCGACGTGGAGATCGGTGATGAGGTGGAAATCTTCGGCGACGCCCAGAGCATTGACGTGCTGGCCCAGGCGGCGGGGACCATTTCGTACGAGCTGCTGACCGCCGTGTCGCCCCGGGTGCCCCGGGTGTATCTCGACTGAGGGGACAGGCCCGGCGTGACAAAAAATTTCCGATGAAAGAAAAAGATGTATAAACCCTCCGCCCTGTGGAGACAATACAACTGCGCAACATATTATGTAAGGGCGGCCCTTCATCGGAGATGGTTACATTGAGTATCGTGAAACGAGGAGACATCTATTATGCTGACCTCAGCCCCGTGGTCGGGAGCGAGCAGGGCGGCATGCGCCCGGTGCTGATCGTGCAGAACGACACCGGGAACCGGCACAGTCCCACGGTGATCGCCGCGGCGATCACGTCCCAGATGGGAAAGGCAAAGCTGCCGACCCATATCGAACTGACCGGCCGCAGCGTCGGTCTGACCAAGGACAGCGTGATCTTGCTGGAGCAGATCCGCACCATTGACAAGTCCCGGCTGAAAGAGAAAATGGGTCGTCTGGACGGCGACACCATGACCAAGGTAGATAATGCCATCGCTGTCAGCTTCGGACTATAAAAGTCGTTTGAACGCACGCGTTCAAACGAGGGGTTTGCACTCCGCTTCCCGCACGCGCTTTGCGCGCACGGGCGTTGCGTGAGAAGTATTTTTTGTCCGGCGAAGCCGGGCAAAAAATGATTGGAAATTTTTCGCCGTTGCGACGGCGAATTCTGCGAAGCAGCACCTCCCGGGGTTCCCCGGGAGGTGAGAAAGAGGTACATATGAAGAAAAAATTGCAGTTTATGGCCGTTTTTGTGGTTGTGGCGCTGGTGTTTACGGCGGTTGGGGCGTATGCCGCGTCCAATTACGGCAGCCAGAGCGACCCGCTCATTACCATGAGCTATCTGACGAAGACCTTGCAGCCCGCCATGGAATCGGAATTCGACAATGCGGTGACGGCTGCCATGACGCAGCTGGAGCAGCAGTTTGAATCGGAACTGACCGGCGAATTTAAAACCGTATCTCTGGAATCGGGAAAGACCATGAATTGCAATGCGGGGTGCGAGGTGCTGTTTCGCTCCGGGTCCGCGTCCGCGGTGGGAAATTCCGGGATGCTGGACGTGACGGCTGGGTCTGTGACCAATGCGGGCAAAGGTATGACTACGAACCACCTGTATATGGCGCCGGTGAACGGCAGCGGGCTGAAAGCCTCTAATTCCGTGACGCTGCTGGTGCGGGGGACGTATACCATCGTCTGAAATTTCATACATATTATTAGGCTTCCTCTCATATCTATGAGAGGAAGTCTTTTTCTTTTGTCGATTTTTGGAGGTTGAAGATGGAAACATATCCGATTCGTATTTACGGACGAGAAACTGGTAAGCTGCAAGTGTGTCAGGAGGGGATGTACACCGTGTTCCGGGCGGTGTCGGAGTGCAGCGGAGAGATGATCCGGCTGTGCGTGTTCGGCGGCGGGAAAAGCGGCTATCTGGGGGTGATGGTCCCCGACGGGAACGGCGGCGCGACCCTTACCCGGCGATTGAGCAAGTCTGCCATGTGCAATTTCCCGGAGGTCATCGAATACGCTGGAATGCAGGCGCCCTGCGAGGACGTATGCACGCCCTGCCCGGAGACCTGCTGCCCTTTGCCCCCGCAGCCCGAGGAGCCGCCCAAGGAGCCGGAACCCACACCCCAGCCCAAGCCGGAGCCGCCCGCGCCCCCGGAGGTGACGGAGCCGGACTGCCCGGAGACCTGCATCCAGCCCCCGGTGATCCCACAGACTGCGGAGGATGACATCCTCTGGTATTCCTGCCCTGACGGCACCCTCACCACCTTTGACGGCAAACGCACCCTCATTGCGCTACCTGCGGAGGACGTGCATACGCCCCGGGGCGCGGAAAGCACCGTGCGGTGGATCGATGGGAAAGAATATATCATTTTTGCCAAATAACAGTGGAATTTCCTGAAAGAATGTGGTAAAATCGTACTATCTTTTTTCTTCGGAAAGGGGTAGTGGATATGTTGATGAGCGAACTCATTATCAAAAAGCGGGACGGCGGCAAGCTCACCGCCGAGGAGATCAAATTCATCGTGGACGGCTATACCGCCGGGGACATCCCGGATTATCAGGTGTCTGCGTTCTTGATGGCGGTATTTTTCAAAGGGCTGGACCGGGAGGAGACCCTGCAGCTCACCATGGCCATGCGGGATTCCGGGGATACCCTCGACCTTTCCGGCATTTCCGGGGTCAAGGCCGACAAGCACTCCACCGGCGGGGTGGGGGATACCACCAGTCTGGTGCTGGTGCCCATGCTGGCGAGCCTGGGAGTGAAGATGGCGAAGATGTCCGGCCGCGGCCTGGGGCATACCGGCGGCACGCTGGATAAGCTGGAGAGCTTCCCGGGCTTTCAGACGGGCATCCCCCACGAGAAATTCATGGAAAACGTGGAAAAAGTAGGCATGGTCATCGCCGGGCAGACGGCGGATCTGGACCCGGCGGATAAGAAGCTGTACGCCCTGCGGGACGTGACGGGGACGGTGAACAGTATTCCGCTCATCGTCAGCAGCATCATGAGCAAGAAGCTGGCGGCGGGTGCGGATATCATCGTGCTGGACGTGAAGTGCGGCAAGGGCAGCTTTATGAAGACCCCGGAGGACGCCCACGAGTTGGCTGCGGAGATGGTAGAAGTCGGCAAGCTGGCCGGGAAAAAGACCATCGCGGTGGTCACGGACATGGACCAGCCCCTGGGCAACGCTGTGGGCAACGCGCTGGAAGTGAAAGAGGCTATCGCTACATTGAAAGGCGAGAGTGCCGGCGATTTGCTGGAACTGTGCCTGACCCTGGGCGGCTGTGTGCTGAAGGCCGCGGGCATGGCGGAGACTATGGATGAAGCCCGGGAGCGGCTATTGGGTACGATCCAGGACGGTTCCGCGTTGGAAAAGCTGAAAGAATTTGTCGCGGCCCAGGGGGGCGACCCCCGGTCGGTGGAGGATGTGTCGCTGCTCCCCGCGGCCCCGGTCTGCCGGGAACTGCGGGCGGCGGAAAGCGGCTATGTGCAGGCGGTAGACGCCCTGGGCATCGGTATGATCTGCCTGAAATTAGGCGGCGGCCGGGCCACCAAAGACAGTACGGTGGACCTGTCCGTGGGCGCGGTGATGGGCAAGCGCGTGGGCGATTCGGTGCAAACCGGCGACGTGCTGGCGACCATTTACTCGTCTGATGAGGCTCATGCCGGCGCGGCGCGGGAGGAACTGCTCCGCTGCTTTACCATCGGCCCGGATGCGCCGGAGAAAACGGTGTTTATCAAGGAAATCGTTGAATAAAAAATCCCAGAGGATATCCTCTGGGATTTTTTATTCTTCCCGTAGCATTTTCCGCACGGTGAAGACCATGGTGGTGAAGCAGGCCACGCCGCCCACGAGATTGGAGATGGGTTCCGCCAGAAACACGCCGTTTGTCCCAAGCCCGCCCACGGTGGGCAGCCACAGGGTCAGGGGGATGACGATGATAGCCTTGCGCAGCAGGGAGAAAAAAATCGCGTGCTTGCTGCGCCCCAGGGCGGTGAATGCCGACTGCCCCGCCATTTGCAGGGCCATAAGGAAAATGCCGAAAAAATAAATGTGCATGGCGGGCACGCCATTTTCCAGCAGAGCGGGGTCGCTGTTGAACAGATGGATGAAAAACCGGGGAAAGGCCAGCAGCACCGCCCAGGCGGCGAGGGAATAAATGACGCACACCATCGTGGTATAGCGGATGGCGGTTTTGACCCGGCCGTATTGTTTCGCTCCGTAATTGAAGCTCATGACCGGCTGCGCGCCGCTGCTGAGCCCCTGCATGGGCATCATCAGGATCTCCCGCACGGAGTTCAGGGCAATCATAATGGCGACGTACAGATCACCGCCCCAGGCGAGCAGGGTGGTGTTGCATACAATCTGCACGCTGCTGTTGGTGATGGCCATGATAAAGCCCGCCAGCCCCAGCTTGCAGATGTCCGCCACCAGCCGCCACTGCACCTTGAGATTTTCTTTCACCAGCGGGACGACCGCCTGTTTCCCGGTCAAAAACCGCAGGACCCACAGCGCCGATACGCACTGGGAGATCACCGTGGCAATGGCTGCGCCCCGCACGCCCAGATGAAGCAGGAAAATAAAGACCGGGTCCAAGATGAGGTTCAGCACCGCGCCGATGGACACCGTGAGCATCCCCGTCACGGCAAAGCCCTGGGCATTGATGAAGCCGTTCAGGCCCAGGCTGACCATAACGAACAGGGTGCCCAGCAGGTAAATGGACAAATACGCGTCGGCGTAGGCGAAGGTTTCGTCGCTGGCGCCAAACAGGTACAGCAGGGGGCGTTTCAGCAGGTAAATGGCCGCCATCAGCACCACGCCGCTGGCCATGAGCATGGAAAACACGTTTCCCAAAATCCGCCCGGCGCGGTCGGTGTCCCCGGCGCCCCGGGCCATGGAGAACAGCGGCGCGCCGCCGGTGCCGAACAGGTTCGCGAAAGCAATGATGATGGTGATGATGGGCAGGGTCACGCCCATGCCGGTAAAGGGGGCGGTATCCGCGCCGGGGATATGGCCCACGAAAATGCGGTCAACAATGTTGTACAGCAGGTTAATGAGCTGGGCCAGGGTCATGGGCAGAGCCAGACGCAGGATATTAGAGCGCACGCTCCCCTGGGAAAAATCGCTGTTTGCATGTGTCATAGCGCGGCCCCCTCTTGTTCTTCATTACATTGTATTCCTCTTTCCGGGATTTTTCAACAGGAATAAAAAAACCTCCCCATTGGGGAGGTTTTTTTATTCCGCGATGTCCTTTCCCAGATAATACCGCTCCAGCGGCCTCCAGCTGACAAAGGCCGCGATGCCGGTAATGAGAATTTCCGGGAGCATATAGCTGGCGTTGTAGGCGATGGACCAGATCGGCGCCGCCCAGCCCAGTTCATTGGGCCACAGCGCTTCCCACACCCAAACGCCGGACACAAAATGGCACGCCAGCCGCAGCAGAAATGTGACCACGATGCTTACCACGATGCCGGTGCGCTCGCTTTGGAATTTGCCCCGGAACAGCCCGGACAGCCCAATAGCGGAAAAGGCAAGAATGTAGTCAAACAAGACGATGAGCACCGCCATACCGATACTGGTGGCGTACTGCACGTTGGCGTAGCCCAGCATCAATTGCAGCACACTGAATACGAAAGCGGACAGCAAGCCCCACTTCCAGCCCCAGCGCCAGGACAGGACCACCAGGGGCAGCATGGAACAAAATGTGATGCTCCCCCCAGCGCCCACACGCCCTGGAACGACAGGACGCTCAGCACGGTGCCGATGGCCAGCATCAGCGCGGTTTCCACCATCCGGCGGGTATTGGTTTTCATAAAAACCCCTCCAAATAAAAAAGCTACCGCAGTACATCCGGTACTGCGGTAGGTGGGTCTTATTCCGTCACTTCCTACGCCGGCATTACCCGGATCAGGTTATAGGGCCAGAAAGGTGCGTTGGACCTTTCATCTCAGCCGGGACCGCTCCCAGCACCCCTGTGTTCAATTGTCTACGGTTCTGTATCATTGTATCACGCGGGAAAGATTTGTCAAGTCTCCGGCGGCGTTTTTCCGCGCCCGGTCCAAATCAGCACCCCGCACAGGAAAAACAGGATGCCCACAATGAGAATGGCGCAGTTGCGGAAAAACACCTGGGGCAGGATGAGAATGGTCTGGTCCCGGGCGGGATTGAACAGCCAGTTATCCTTGCCGGGGAAAAACAGGGTGTGGAAAATGATATACGCCCGGTCAAAGTCCAGCGCTGCCAGCCCGGCGATGACCACGAACCCCGCCGCCAGGATACACCCCGCCCAAAAGCTCGGACTGCGGCCCCAAATGGGTGCTGGATGCAGTCCCTTTTTGGTCAGAAACCAACACACAGCCAGCGCCGCCAGCGAGCCAACCGCCACGGCCAGGTCCAGCCGGAACAGCACCGCGCAGTCGGCGAAATGCCGCATCCCCTCGTCCGACCAGCGCAGTACCCCGGTCTGGAAAGGCTTGTCCCACAGGCAGAAATCCATCACGCCGTCGAAGGCATCTTTGATCTCCTGCACGGTAAAGCCCGAGGATTCCGGCAGTCCCAGCGCGTCAATGTGGGCGTAATAAAACGGCCGGCACAACAGCGGCGCCGCGATGGACACGCTGAGCACCAAAAGCATCAAAATCACGATCAACAGGACAGAAAACCACACGCGCCCCTTTGTCATAACGCACCCCCAAAGGATTTGCCCTATTATAGTACAAGCCGGCCCGTTACGCAAGGAATGCGCCGAAAGTTGTGCATTCCCGTCACAATGCTGTAAAAACCGCTGAATTTTTGCGCAAAAACCGGGATAATGCGGCGTTGCGCCGGGAATCGGCAAGCAGTATCATAGATAGCGTAGAAAAAAGAGAGGAAGTACCTTATGAAAGAATTACAGCCGGAGCTGTTCAAATCCTTAAAAACTTATTCTGCCGCGCAGCTTGGCAAAGACGTGGTGGCAGGCGTCATCGTGGCGATTATCGCGCTGCCGCTGTCTATTGCCCTGGCGCTGGCATCCGGCGTGGGGCCGGAACAGGGATTGTATACCGCCATCGTCGCCGGGTTCGTCATTTCGTTTTTCGGCGGGAGCAAGGTGCAGATCGCTGGACCAACGGCGGCGTTCGCGTCCATCGTGGCGGGCATCGTGGCGAAAAATGGAATGGACGGCCTCGCCGTGGCTACGGTGCTGGCGGGGATCATGCTCATTTTGATGGGGCTTTTGCACATGGGCAGCATGATCAAATTCATCCCATATACCATCACCACCGGCTTTACCGCCGGCATCGCCGTGACCATCGTCATCGGGCAGATCAAAGATTTTCTGGGGCTGACTTTCCAAAACGCCCCGGTGGAGACCATGGAAAAACTGAAGGAAGTCGGCCGCTGCATCGGGACGTTCAACCCTTACGCCCTGGGCGTGGGGCTTGTGGCCTTGGCGATCTTGGTGTTCTGGCCCAAAAAGCTGGCGAAGATCCCGCCGTCCCTGGTGGCGGTCATTGTCACCGCGGCGGCGGTGAAGCTGATGGACATTCCGGTGAACACCATCGGGGACCTGTACACCATTTCCAGCGCCCCACCCAGCTTCCGTATGCCTCAGTTCAGCTTCGCCATGGTGCAGACGGTCCTGCCCGACGCGTTCACCATTGCGGTGCTGGCGGCGGTGGAATCCCTGCTTTCCGCGGTGGTGGCTGATGAAATGGTGGGTGGCCGGCACAATTCCAACATGGAACTGGTAGCCCAGGGCCTGGGCAACACGGCGTCGGCCCTGTTCGGCGGTATCCCTGCAACCGGGGCCATCGCCCGCACCGCCGCCAACATCAAAAACGGCGGACGTTCTCCCGTGGCGGGCATGGTGCACGCTGTGGTGCTGCTGCTCATTTTGGTGCTTTTGATGCCCTACGCTGCGCTCATCCCCATGCCCTGCATCGCGGCGATCTTGTTCATAGTCGCGTACAATATGTGCGGCTGGCGCAGTTTCGCGGACGTTTTGCGCCACGCACCGAAAAGCGATTGTGCTGTGCTGGTTATCACTTTTGCGCTGACGGTGATTTTCGATCTGGTGGTAGCCATCGTCATCGGTCTGGTGCTGGCCTGCCTGCTGTTTATGAAGCGTATGTCCGAGGTGGCGGACATTCACGAATGGAAATACGTGGAGATCGAGGGTGACCCCGAGGGACGGTTCAAGCCTGTGCCCCATCATGTGATGGTGTTCGAGATTACCGGCCCCATGTTTTTTGGCATGGCGGACAAAATTCCCAGCATGGAGCACGCCGACCCGGAAAAGCGGGTGCTGGTGCTGCGGATGCGGGGCGTGCCTGCCGTGGATACCACTGCCATGAACAGTATCCATAAGCTGTGGGAGGAATGCCGCCGCCATGAGATACAAATGGTATTTTCCCACGTCAACGAGCAGCCCATGAGTGTGTTTCAGAAAGCCGGTTTTGTAGCTGAGGTAGGCGCGGAATACTTCCGGCCTAACATCGACGCAGCCCTGGAATTCGCAGAGACATTATAAAAAAGACCGCCCGGTGCTGACTGGGCGGTTTTTCTGTTTTGTATAAAATTTTCCGTTATATTTAGCAAAATTGTGCCTTGTTGCGGGATGAATTATGGGCTATAATAAAACTATCGTGTTATGAAAATAACGAAAACAGGAGGAAGTATTATGACAGATCTGGAAATTTTAGTGGAAAAGGAAGCCATCCGTGAACAGATTTACCAGTATTGCCGTGCCCTGGACCGTATCGACAATGAGTTGGGATACAGCGTGTTCGCGCCCGATGCGGAAGTGGACTACGGCCCCACCTACAAGGGAACGGGCTACGGATTCATCGACATGATGCTGGATATGCACCGCACCATGGTTTCTACCCACCACATGATGACCAACACCATCATCAAACTCAGCGACGACGGAAAAAAGGCCGTGAGCGAGACCTATATGTATGCCGGCTGCAAGTACAAAAACAAGGCTGGAGAGGCCAGCTTCACCGTGGAAGCCCGCTGCCGTGATATGGATACTTGGGAGAAGCGGGACGGCAAGTGGGTCATTGTCAAGCGCATCGTGGCGGGCGACAACACATTTATGCTCACCCCCCGGTACTTCGATGACTACAACAACGGCCGTGACAAGGTCAAGGATTATTCCTACGATTTGTTTGAGAGCATCTGAGCGCAAAAGAAAGCGCGCCATTAAATCGCAAATTCCGCTGCTGAAAAGCAATTGCTTTTCAGCAGCGGAA
>JAAWQX010000018.1 GCA_022800755.1 Oscillospiraceae bacterium | reverse complement strand
AGAGGACAGCATCTACAAGGTGCTGTCCTCTGCCTTTATGTGGGGTAGTATTGAATAACGCTGGTATCATGGGAAAGGAAACATTGCGTTTTTAGGGTGCAAAGACCTATGGATTATTGCAATCATCGTTTTCTGCGCTTTCCAATATAGTACTGTTGCTGAACTTGGTTGACTTAGATGAGAATAGCAAAGCGATAATTGCAGCATCGGTAGAAGAGTTACTAAGTGATAAGATTATTGCTCCAATCTTCTTTTCTATAGGTTGGCCGGACTTTAGGCAAAGCTTGAGAGAGCTTTCAAAGCTTTGCAGTTCATTAACATTTCCCCCTAATTTTGAGTTTATTCATCAAATAGTGGGTGGAGAAAAATTCTTTGAGTATACGGTGAATGTGCATTTCAACAGTCTTCGTCATCTCATTGAGCAATTCATATCAAAGGATGAAGCAACTACAGATAAGATTCAGGTCATCATTGATACTACAGAGGATTTCCATAAGAAAGTCATATTATTGAGGTTGTTTTATCAGCAGATTATCGGTGATACGGTTCAACAGAAGTATAAACACATTTTATCCGATAACTTTGCACAACTGCCAATAGAGGCAATCTACGACTTTACATTTTCAGGATGGTTGACCCCAGATCAGAATTCAATCAAAGAATTTCTAAATGGAGTACTGGAAATTAGCAGAAAAGAAGTCACGGGTGTACACTCGTACCCTGATCCGATTGAGAGCAAATTGGAATGTGTCTATCTTCTCTATATTAATGATATGATATCTGATATAAGCGATTTAAAAGAATTGTCTAAGGAAAGACCGCATTTGCAATTTTTGCTGGATTCAGAGAGTTTCGATTACTCACAAGTAAACTTTTCTAATTATATGTGGGAAAACTTTGCTCGTCATGAAAAATACATGAATTGTTTTATTGCCCACAAAGATGCTATCATACCAATGATTCAAAACCGAATTAAATCGGAAGAGGCAAGTGAGACCGAAAAAAGAATTCTATACGGTTTTCTGCTCAGCGGCGATGAAATTTGGAAAGTGTAAGCGTTTTTATGCCTGCGCGAAGAGCATGTGGATGTAATAGTGTGATATCTATACTGTTCCGCTACTACAAGATAAGTTGACAGACCGCCAAGGGGTTGATCTGTCAACTTTTTATATATGAGATATGATAAACTCGTTGCGCCGCAGTGATTTCACTGCGGTATTTTCATTTTTAACGGAGGGAAACAATGAACGCGATTCAGAAAAGTGATGCAATCAAAGCCGGACTGCGGAAGGGCTTTCAGGACGGCAGTTCCAAGATGGCAAGGCGCAAATGCTATAGGTACACAGTTAGCCAAGACGGGGAACTGAAGATAAATCCAGATGAATCCAAGGTGGTATGCTGGATATTTGAACGGTACCTTACTGGCGATAGCCTGGGGAAAATCTCTGCTGGGTTAGAACGATTAGGTATTCCTTCCCCTACAGGCAAGCCCAGATGGAATCGAGAAGCAATCGATAAGCTGCTTTCCAACGAAAAGTACGCCGGACGAGTATTACTTCAGAAAACGATCAACACGGGCGCTGCACAAATAGAAAACGATGGCCTCATGGAGCGGTATCTCTACACCGACACCCATGAGGCCATTATTTCTGCTGAGATGTTTAAAACGGTTCAGGAAGAAAAGCAGAAACGGAGCAAAGCCCCGGAAAATAAGTTTGCCATTGGGATGACATTCTGATAAAATCAGGGTAGAGAAAACTGTCGTAGAGGGTGCTGTCTTGCAAAAACTAACCAAGATACCCGGTTCCGTAGATAGGCGTCTTGTCACAGAGAAACGTCTTCGGGTCGCTGCTTACTGTCGAGTCAGCACACGGCAGGAGGAACAAGACAGCAGTATTGAGCAACAAGAGCAATACTACACGCAGGTCATATCCAATCATCCGAATTGGACGAATGCGGGCGTTTTCGTTGAGCGGGTATCTGGATTGCGCATGAAAGGCAGGTCGGAGTTTCAAGCTCTGATGAAACTCTGCCGCCGTGGTAAAGTTGATTTAATTCTCGTTAAGTCCTTCAGTCGCCTTGGACGCAACACACTGGATATGCTGCGGGCGCTTCGGGAACTCAAGGGATTAGACGTGGATGTCTACTTCGAGGAAGAAAACCTGTGGCTCCATGATGAACGCATAGAGATGCTGATTACGGTGTTTTGTGCCTTTGCCCAAAGCGAGAGTGAGAACATGAGTCAGAATATCCGCTGAGGTGTGAGACAAGGATTCCGAATGGGAACTTCCGGCTATGCGGACTTTGTGTGCTATGGATACAAGCGAGGATGACGGGCGACTGGCTATTGACGAACCGGATGCCGAAATCGTCCGCAGGATATTCCAAATGCGGGCGGATGGGAAAAGTCTTGGCGCTATATCTGATTGGCTCTATGAAAACAAGGTGCTTTCCCCTACTGGCAAGGAACGCTGGAGCAGGGAGACTATTAGTAAATTGCTTCGGAATGAAAAATATACCGGAGATGTGCTACTTCAGAAGACATTTGTGAAGGATGTGCTGACAGGAAAGCAGTTCAAAAACCAAGGCGAATTGGCGCAATATCTCATACAGCAGCATCATCCAATTATTATAAGCAAGGAACTGTTCGAACAAGCAAATCCCGATTACCCGTTGCTCGAATACTAAAGAGAAGGATGATAAAATGTACAATATATGTAATGTTCTCAACCAAATTGGTGACTTTTGCCTTCGAATAGGAGAAAAGAAATTGGAGTTAACTGGCACTTTAATTAAGAAGGATAATAATGTTATTCTTGAGGCCAGAACGGTTAAAGAAAACTTGAAATATATTCGTGAAGACAATAATCGAGCATTCCAAATTTGTGGCACAGTTAGCGGTATAGAAGTTACTCTGCTTAACTGCGTAGCGTCAGTGCAATACATTTTTGACGATAGTGTTGCTTACGGAAATATTTCGGCAGATCCAACAGAGATTATTATTGGAAGAAGCAGTTTGGAAGATATAGAAGTCAAAAAAATCTCGGCTTCAATTGAAGCGTTGAATTATATGTTTTCTGAAAGACTGTTTAATGAAAATGCTCGTTTTTCAAAAGAAAACCCTTCAGTTCTCGAATTTGCCTATCCAAAGGAAATAGAGGCTTATGATCCTGATGGTAGGCTTTGCCTATATAGGACATTTCAGCATAGTTGGTCATGGGATAAAATTGAGTATAGTTCTTTGCCCAATATAGAGTACACTTTTTCAAAGCAGGTTAAAATACGAGATGCGATTTCAAAGCTTGCATCTGCGAGAAATTTGCTATCTTTTTTTGCAGATTATTATCTTCCATTAGAGAATATTTCTTTTGCTGATGAACAAACAGAAACAATCGATGGCTGTGAAGTGTTTTGCGATTGCTATTTACATATGAACCATGCTGATAGTATAGAATCTCTACAAAGACCATTTCTAATTATGACTGATCAGTTTTCGGAAAACTTCTCCGTTATATGGAATAATTGGGTGAAATTTTACAGCGATAGCATATACATACCGACCCTTTTCTTTGAGATAATTAGTAATCGTTCTACACGGATTAATCGCTTTTTAAATCTAACGCAAGCGATTGAACTATATTCAAATTTTTATCGGCAAACAGAAGCGTCAAATACCGCAAAAGCAGATGGTTGTAACAAAAGTGAAATCCCTTTGAAGTATCGAATCGAAGATGTTTTGCTATACTTAGACGATTGCCTTGATCTTGAGATTGAAACAAGGCGGAGGTTAGCAACTGCAATTGGTAAAGATAGAAACTTTTTCACTCACTATAATAAACAACGCTATAACGAACCCTCTATTCAAGAAGTATTAGCGGCAAATAGGGTTTTAAGATATGTGCTACTATCAATAGTTTATAAAACAATTGGGATTGAGAGTACAGATATCAAAGCGTGTAACCACTTTGAATACAGCACTCTTAGCCGAGATATCGAAGTTATTTTAAAGAACAAAAAAGATGCTGAATATACTTCGTGGAGCGAGTAATAAATGCAAAATAGGAATGAAAGCATGTGACACGAAGCACGCCTAAAATCTCCTCTGCGAACTCAAATATCTATAGTGTTACGCTATTACAAACAAGAATAATCCGAACTACATTATCCAAGTTGGTAATGTGTTCGGATTTATCATTTCTATCGAAAGCATTTTATTTTAATATGATTTAGCCGTTGCAGAAAAACAAACAGTCCCCTACCGCTAAAAGATAGGGGACTGTTTGCTGCTATCTGCTCAATCTAAAAATTCCACGCTATCATCTTCTCCAAGTGCAAGTTTGATATATGCCATGGAATCGTTCTCGTACAAGCTAAATACCCCCAGGTAATCTGCATCCGGCGCAAGGTCTGCCTTACTGTAAGTAGTGCCATTCAACACAAAGTCAGAATTGTCGGTTACTACGCCAATAGCGGATTCAGTCTCTACGGTAACTCCCTCACAGCCGGCAAAAATCTTGACATAGTTATCGTCCATTGTAGCTTCTTTCGCAACACCCGGAGTAACTTCCTTGCAGGTGACAACGGAGCCATCACCGAAAGAACAACCGCCGCCCAAGCTGACCATAGCATGGAAATTACCAACGACCGTTAGGCCACCGTTAAAGACGCAATGATCGAATACGATGTTGCTCCGCAACTCATTAGCGGCATCGCGTGTGCTGGCTGGGTCAACTGTGACGGTGACCATTTTTCAAAAATAACATCGTAAACCTCTGTCATTTCGCCCGCTTTCAACTGATAGCCATATTGAACCTCGTCGTCAGCGTTGGGGATATTGGTCTGTGTTGAGTCGTTTGTGCCAATGCAAGCAGAAATCGTTAGCAGCATGACTGCTAAAAGCAATGCGAATCGTTTTTTCATAATCATACGTCCTTCGTTTTTATTTTTATAACGGGATTGTTTGACTGTCCAACTAACTCCCGTAATAAATACATGAAAAAAGTGCGCAGCCGAAGCTGCGCACCGAAAAACACATAGCTCCGATTGCTGCGACACAACCTTTCAAACATCCATGTGAATGCGAAAGCAGAGCATGCATTTTTACCAAAGGTAAAATGCGCACTCACATAGATGATTATTCGGTTGTGTCGCAAGATGATTGCACCACACTCACTAATAAATAGCAAGAGAAAAATGAGGGTGGATACTGTCAGTATCCACTGAACATCTATAGTGTTTCGCCATTGCGTTTTGGTTGTCTCTTGTTTTGCCGGAGGATACGGGGATACAGTAGAATCTTTATATTTTAGCCCCCATCCGGTGGATGGGGGCGGTTTTTATGCGATGTCAAGCATGGTGCCGAGGAAGATGGGGAGGTTTGCTTCAGTATCTACGATCATGTAGATGAATGGGCGGTTTAGGTTGACTTCTTTGGGGTCTTCTATCGGCGCGGCAGATTCTGCGTTCATTTCTACCGCCGTGACCGCGCCGGCTTTGGTGCCTTTTTCGTCTACTTTGATGTAGGTTTTGTGGATTACGTCATTGATGAACAGCGGGCCGTTTTCGGAACGGCCCATGGCGGTGAAGTCCGCTTTGGCCGAATCAAATGCGTCGGTCAGACCCATGGACTGCAAGGTCTCGGCTAAGCTGGCGGCGTATTCGGTCTCAAATTTTGGAATCGAGGTATACACCGGCTCCGCGGTGCAGTTTAACAGCAGGTCGTGGAGCTTTTCCCCGGTGAAGCCGGCGACATAGTCCGATACGCTCACGCCCTCGTCGGGCAGCAGGGCAGCAAAAGCGTACTGGTTATCGGCGTAATACTTGATAAACCCGGACGCTTTGTCATCGGACAGGTAACGGTACTCCTTGGAATGCAGGAAATCCACGGTCCGCTCCGTGCCGTCCTGGGCGGTGAAGGTGTCCTGCCACACCTGGGTCGTCTCGTACACGCTCTGCCACTCGGCTTCAAAGGCCAAGGCGTTGATCAGATACAGCATCGCTTCCGCCGGGATCTTATCCAGCACGCCGTCGATCATGCCGTTAGTATGGTCTTCCACCCAGCGGTTGATTTCCTTGCAGGTGCTGTGATCAAACGGCGCTTTGAATGCGCCCGCGCCGTACCAATCGGCGTTGGTTTGCAGGAACGCCGGTTCCACCGTTAAGTGCGCGTCGTCCCGCAGCCAGATGGAATTGGCCAGGCTGAGCTGGTACTTGTCGCCCTGGGGCAGGGATTTCGTGTAGGCGTACAGATAGTGGTTCAGCGTGGCGAGGTCCAGGCCGAATACCGTCTCCATTTGGCTGAGGGTCTCGCCTTTCGCGCCGTTTTCCGTCATCGCCAGGGCGCACAGGACGGATACCGGCGACAGCAGGGTATTTTCTTCGCCGCTGGGCAGGTTTTGCAGCAGCCGCACCGCGAAATCCGTCACCGCGGCGGCTTCCGGGCCGGTCACGTCGATGCTGGTCTTCCGGTCCCCCGGCTGTACCCCAGTCATCAGGTCCGTGGCCTTGGCGGACGTGCAGCCTGTCAACCCAGCTGACAAAAGGACCATACATAAAAGTAAAGCGGTCAAGCGTCTCATCATTTTATCCTCCTGTTTCGCGGTCTTGTTCATTTAGACGCGCTGCGCGGGAAAAGGTTCCCGGGTTGACAGCCAATTTCCCACGTATTATACTGATTTTTAGAGGTGAAGCTGATGAATTGGAACGAATTGTTATATCAATACGCACAAACCCACGGCGGGCAGTATTTCGGCAACGACCTGAACGGTTCTGATTGGAACGCTGTACTGCTCCTGGACTGCGGAAACAAGCCGCTCATCATTCGGCCTGTGGCCCATTCCGCCGGGCGGGGCGGGCTGTTTTTCACCGTGCAGGTCCTTTTGCGCTGCGAACTGGACCGGGACTACATCTTGAAAATTTCCAAGCAAAACGCGGCCCATAGTGGGATGAACTCTGTACGCAAACAGTTGGATAAGGTAACGGAACGCTTCGGCGTGGACCTCCATGACGATTACGGCTGCCCGGAGGTCACAAACGGACGGCACATCAAGACCGACGACCCGGAATTTACCCGGATGGTCTTTCAGGACGCGGGGTTCCGGCAGCTTCTCGTCCAATGGCCGGACTATGACCTGTCCGTACGGAAAAACGCGCCGATGAAGCAGCCTGACCACAACCACATCATTGCCGTGAACGCGTCCCCGGACGTGGAGCACTGGAGCGTTGATCTGCTTGAACCGTTTCCCACAGAAGAGATGCTGGCACAAGCCGCCGGGAAGTTTGACCGCAGTCTGGAAGCAATGATCGACCTGGCCAAAGCCGCACACACAGCCGTGACCGTATGGCATATGCCCCCGAAAGCGCAGGAAATGTAAAAAATCTTGACAGCGGCCCCCTAATATCGTATGATGATATCATGACACGATATTAGGGGGTGTTTTCATGTCCAAAAAAGCCTTGGACCAGCTTACCGAATCCATGTATTACGTGCTGATGGCCCTGGCCGACGGGCCGAAGTGCGGCACAGAGATCGCGGGCTACATCGGGGAAAAGACCAGAAACGAAGTCGCCATCGGGCCGGCTACGCTGTATACGGTCCTGGGGAAATTCGAAACGGAGCAATATATCCGGGAGATCGCCGTGGAAGGCCGGAAACGCACCTATTCTATCACAGAAGCGGGGCTGGCTGCCTATCAGACAGAGCTGCGCAGGCTGTGGCGCTGCGTGATGGACGCCGGCGTCAAGGAGGTGAGCGGCCATGAAGAAACGGACACCTCGCAAACGGCGCCCGTTCCCCTGCCTGCCCTGTGATATCCACGGCGTACAGCGCTGGTTGGAGGACATGGCCATGAAGTACATCTACCGCCTGCCGCCCTGTCCCGCGTACGATATCACGGGGATGGAGGGCTGGCTGAATACCATGGCACAAAACGGGCTTTTTCTGCACCATTTCACCGCCGGACTGGCCGCGTTCATCCCCGGCAGCGGAAATTCTGTACGCTACCGGCTGGACGTGGCGCCGCCGGAACCGGCGCTCGGTCTCAAACTCCAGGAACAGGCCGAAGCGCAGCGGGCATTCTACGCCCAGGCTGGGTGGGAGTACATCGGCAAGCACGGCGACTTCGCCGTGTACCGGGCAGACGACCCCCGGGCGGCGGAACTGCACACCGACCCAAAAGTGCGGGCCATGAGCCTGGAAGCCGTGAGCAAATGGGCGCGTGGGGTGCTGTTCCGGCTATTTTGGTGGATGGTCATCTATGGCTTTCTCTTGCAGCACTATTCTTTGGTAAAGCTCTGCGTGCGGATGGGCGCGGGCTTCACGTTGCTGGGCGTGGGACTGCTGGCAGGCTATACCCTACATTTGATTAAAAAGGTACTCACCATGCGGCGGTTACGCAGGTGGCTCACGGCGGAGCTGCCGCTTGGGGCCTTCCCCGGAAACACCCGGTCCCGGCACCGGGCTTGGGCCGTCACATCGGTAATTGCATCGGTATTATTCGCAGGCTTCCTGGTAACAGGGTTCCTCCGGGCAGAGACGCTGGAACAGCATCCGCTGTCAGCCACGGCAAAAATCCCTTTCGCCACTCTGGATCGTCTTGACAGCACCCTGCGTTTTGAACCGTGGGATAGCAATTCCCTGCGCCTCAGCAATTGGTACACGGAAGATTCCAACACCCTGTCCCGCCGGAGCATCGACTTGATGCAGTCCGGGACGTTTTACGACGACAGCGGCACGGAAGAATTCGCCATTTTGCGCGCGGAATATTACGAGACCGTCTCTCCCCTGCTGGCACGCGCTATGGCGTGGGAACTGGAATGGGACAGCCGTTCCCGCCTGTTCAACACCCGTTATCAACACCTGGACGCCCCAACGATAACGGGCGCGGACTACGTCTCCATGTATTACGACCAATACGGATACGCCACGCTGGTGCTGGTCCGGGGCGGCACGCTGCTGGCTGTGGAGTTAGGGCTTGATGACACGGCGTTTTTGTCCGCCCACGCCCAGGCGTTCACGGATTCCTTGATAAAAGATAAATAATCGCACCATTCCATTGACAAAATAAAATAACATGGTATAGTATCCTTTACAGGTGTCAAGACACTTGTAAAGGATACTGTTTTTTGCAGTTTGGAGGTTCTTATGAAAGAGTTTTTGAAGAGGAAAAATATTGAGATATCCCTCAAGCGCTACGGCATCGACGCGCTGGGGGCTATGGCCCAGGGCCTTTTCTGCTCGCTGCTCATAGGCACGATCATCAAAACGCTGGGGCAGCAGTTGGGCATCCAGTATTTGGTGGACATCGGCGCATACGCTATGGCGGTGGCCGGCCCTGCCATGGCAGTAGCTATTGGTTACGCCCTGAAAGCAGACCCCATGGTGCTGTTCTCTCTGGCTGCCGTCGGCTGGGCCGCCAATGCGGAAGGCGGCGCTGGCGGTCCGCTGGCGGTGCTGATTATCGCCATCATCGCCGCGGAGTTCGGCAAGGCTGTGTCCAAGGAGACAAAGGTGGATATTCTCGTCACGCCGTTCGTGACCATCTTTGTGGGCGTGGCGCTGGCAAAGTTCATCGCGCCGCCCATCGGCAGTCTGGCCAACGCGTTTGGTGAACTAATCGTGAAGACCACGGAATTGCAGCCGTTTTGGATGGGCATCGCCGTATCCGTACTGGTGGGTATCGCTTTGACCCTGCCGATCTCTTCCGCCGCTATCTGCGCCTCATTCGGACTGGTAGGCCTGGCCGGCGGTGCGGCGGTGGCCGGATGCTGCGCCCAGATGGTGGGCTTTGCTGTGATGTCTTTCCGGGAAAACCGCTGGGGCGGACTGGTGAGCCAAGGTCTCGGTACATCCATGCTGCAAATGGGCAATATCGTCCGCAATCCCCGCATCTGGATCCCGCCGACCCTGTCATCCGCCGTCACCGGACCCATTGCCACCTGCGTGTTCAAGCTGCAAATGAACGGCGCGGCCATCAATTCCGGCATGGGTACTTGCGGTTTGTGCGGCCCCATCGGCGTATGGACCGGCTGGCTCGCGCCCTCTGACCCCGCGCTGGCTTACGGCGCCACGGCGATTTCCCCTACAACCTTCGACTGGCTGGGCATAGCGCTGGTGTGCTTCGTTTTGCCCGCAGTGCTGACCTGGGCGTTCGGGCTGTTCTTCCGTAAAATCGGCTGGATCAAAGAGGGCGATCTGACGTTGGAAAACTGAGGATTCTAAATAAAAACCACGCCTTGCACATGCAAGGCGTGGTTTTTTATTCTTCCGTCTTCCAGGTCAGCAGCAGCCAGCTATTATCGCCCAAGGCTGTATAGGCAATGGGGACAAAGCGGTCGGCAAAGCGGACCTCTTCTTCCATATAGCTCAAGGCCAAGGCCCGGTCGTTTTCAATACTGGCCCGCTCACTGGCGCAGTACACACGGTCAAACACCCGGAACATCAGGTCCATGTCCTGCCCGTTCACGCCCACGCCGTTGCGCAGCGCATCCGCAGAGCAGCGCAGAGACAGCTTGATGCTGTCTCCCACAGCCTTTTCCATGGCGATGGCAAAGCTGGACACAGTAGATACCGCGTCCGGCGGCGTGGTCATCTCCTGGCTGTACATCAAGTCCGTCGCCTCCGGGTGAGCCGCGTAGGTGAGCAGGACTTCATCAAAGCCCATATCAGCCAGTTCCAGGCACAAATCGGACAAATACGCACGCACATCGGGGCTGTATGGGTCCAGCCAGGTGCCCGCTTCCGAACGGTATACCTCCCCGGTTTGGGTCTTCAGGGCCAAGTTGGTATTGCGGGAGGCCAGCAGATCATCCACACAGCAGGCCAAGTCTGCCACCAGATAGATGTCCCGCTCTTTCAGGGCCGATACCTGTCCCGCCAGGTCAAACGAGCCGTTCAGGCCATAGGCCCGGGCCATTTCCACGCCGGAGGCGTAGGCAAGCTGGCCGCTTTGGGGCTTGAGTTCCAGCACCAGGCCGTTGGCGTTGTTGATCTCCAGCCGGTTCACGTAATTCATCAGGCCCGTATCCGTCAGTTCCGTGGCCGGGACGTAAATGGCTTTCATGGTGGAAAGCCCAACGCCGGCATCCGTGCGCACAGCGGAGTAATCATAGCCGTCCAGCACCAGCGATGCGTTTACCGCCGGGCGGTAGGTGTCGATGGTCTCGTTGTTCACCACCGCCTCTTCTTCCATGAACGGCAGCACCACCTGTAACCGCCCCTGGCCATACACGATATACTTTTGCAGCGACGTGAACAGCAGCAGAAAACTGCCGATCAGGAGCACCAACACAAGCACCGGGATCACGACCCAATTGCGCTTGCGTTTGACGGGGTATACATCTTTTTTGCCGTACTTCATTCGTTCCCGCTTTCTATCTCATTCAGCAGCGCCACACGCCGGGCATGGCGGCCGCCCTCAAATTCGTTGTCCAAAAAGGTGTCCACGATCTTCAGCGCCAGCCCCGGACCGACCACCCGGGCGCCCAGGGCCAGAACATTGGCATCGTTATGCTTCCGGGTCATTTCCGCGCTGAAACAGTCCCCGCACAAGGCCGCGCGCACACCCTTGACCTTGTTCGCCGCCATGGAAATGCCGATGCCCGTGCCGCAGATGATAATGCCCAGTTCGCACGCCCCCGACGCTACCGCGCGGCCCACCGCCTCGCCATAGATGGGGTAATCGCAGCTTTCCTCCGTGTAGGTGCCGTAGTCCTTATAAGCCAGCCCGCGATCATCCAAATGCTTCATGATCTCCTGCTTCAATGCAAATCCGCCGTGGTCACAGCCCAATGCTATCATGGTCACCGCTCCTTTTCTTGCTTTACCGTATTATATAACCGTTTTTCCGTCCCGTCAATCAAATTGGCCAGGAGGGAAACCATTTCAGGTACGTTGTCAGACCTGTTTCCGTCCCTGTGAGCACCGGGCAGAAGGCCGCGAACAGCAACAATGATACCCCCGCCACAGCGTACATGGCATATTTCCCCTGTTTTCCCGTCCGCCGCAGGACATCCAGCGCATAACACACCGCCAGTACTAAAAAGACAGTGCAGGCAAAGTAGTGGTACGTAAAGGTGATGCGCTTAATGAACATCCACGGCACCAGCTGGGCAAGATATCCGATGAGGAGGAAGCCCGCCTTTTTGTCCCGCCGCCACAATGCCAGATATCCCATGCCCAGCATGGCGAACAGTCCGCCCCAGCACAGCAGAGGGCTGACAAAGCAGGCAATGGCGGATTTTGTGCCCTCGCCGTAATGGAGATAGTACAAAATCGGCCGGGCGTCAAAGAGCCATTGGTACCAGCGGGCGGAATAGGGGTGGGTAGCATTCACGCCCACGTGATAGGTGAACATGGAGACCTGGTTGTCCCACACCAGCTTGGCGTATTGGGGTTCCAGATACATCCCCGGTCCGGAAAGGCCGATGGCTTTGCCGTAGGGGTAGTAGCTGGCGTAGTAAATCACGCCGGGAATCAGGACGAAAAACACCAGACAAAACAGGATGTTTTCCGCCAAAGCACGGAAGTCCCGCCCCTTTTTTAAGCGGAGCACCCAGTGCAGCAGCCAAATCACCGCCAGCCCCGCGCCGGCATAGATACACGTCCACTTGCTGGCCGCGCCCAGGCCGAACGCGACGCCGGACAGGGCCAGGCACCGCAGTTTCCGTTCCGTGACGAAGCGGTACATATAATAATACATCAGCAAAATGAACAGCACCGCATAGCTGTCAATGGTGGCGATACGGGTCTGGACAAAGTGCATGAAATCAAAGGCGAACACCACCGTGCCGCAGGCTGACAGCGGTGTATTCCCGAACAAGCGCTTCAAAAACGCGTACATCACCGGCAGCATCAGCACCCCTGCCAGCGTCCCCATGCTCCGCCAGCCAAAGGGCGTCATGCCGAACAGCCGGATACCGATGGACAAAATCAGTTTGCCCAGCGGCGGGTGGGAAGTCTCGTAGGGGTAGACGTTTTGGATATTCTCATAGGCCGTGCGGGCGTGGTAGATCTCATCAAAATAGGTGCTGTTGAGGTAGGTCGGTTCCGCCGGGACCACTTCCGATTCGTCGATGAGGGCCGCGCCGTTTTCGTCCGACGCACTCAGTGGCAACGCTTCCCCCCCTGCGTTTCGCAGCACCAGCGCGCCTAAGTACAATTCCCGGTCGGCGGTCAGACGCACATAGCGGCAGGAAAACGGCTCTGTTTCCGCCGTCTGCCAGGCAAACAGGGCGGAATATTTCTGCTCTATGGGGGCAAGGTCAGTGAAGCGCTCGCCGTCGTTGGAGATGGACAGGGTATAATTCCCGGTGTTCAGACCCGTATAAAACAGCACCTCGTCCACCTGGGACGGCTGCTGCAATTCCAGCGTCACACAGTCGCCGTTACCGCTGAAATGGGCAAAGGTCTGGGGCGCGGCAGTGTCGCCCAGGCCCCAGAACGCCCGCAGGGCATAGGCGAGCGTGATGACCGTGAGGATTAGCCCATCCCGGCGGGTCATGCCATATTCCCGGTCCGCCGGGCCTGCTCTATGCTCCGCCAGCGCCGCCGCGAAGCGGTAGGCCAGCAGGATAACGAACAAAACCAGTAAGATCGGACAGATATATGTCAAGTAAACCATACACATTCGCTCCTATGGTGCATATCATACACGATTTCCCCGCGTTTGTCCACCGGCAAAGGCATTTGCAGTTTCCTATTGTAAAATGGGAAAAAACTGTATATAATGGCGATACCGATTAGGAAGGTGAAAAAGATGGAAGAGACCACCAGCAATTTTATTGAAGCGTTTATCGAGGAAGATACCGCCCCCGGCGGGCAGTACGCGGGGATGAAGGTACACACCCGGTTCCCTCCGGAACCCAACGGGTATCTGCACATCGGGCACTGCAAGGCCCTTTGCATCGACTTCGGCACCGCGGAGAAGTTCGGCGGGCTGTGTAACCTGCGTATGGACGACACGAACCCGTCGAAAGAGGATGTGGAGTATGTCGACGCCATCCGGGAGGATATCCACTGGCTGGGCTTCGATTGGGGCGACCGGTTCTACTACGCTTCGGATTATTTCGATAAAATGTATGACTACGCCGTGGAGCTCATTCAAAAAGGTCTGGCCTATGTGTGCGAGCTGACCCCGGAAGAGTTCCGGGAATACCGGGGCGATGTGAATACCCCCGCCCGCTCCCCCTGGCGGGACAGGCCCATTGCCGAAAGCCTTGACCTGTTCACCCGGATGCGCGCCGGGGAATTCCCCAACGGCAAGTATACCCTGCGGGCAAAAATCGACCTGGCGTCCGGCAATTTTAATATGCGTGACCCGGTCATTTACCGCATCAACCACGCCCACCACCACCGGCAGGGGGACAAATGGTGCATTTATCCCATGTACGACTTCGCCCACCCCATCGAAGATGCGCTGGAGGGCATCACCCACTCCCTGTGCTCCCTGGAATTTGAGGACCACCGGCCGCTGTATGACTGGGTGGTGGAGCATGTGTCCATCCCCTACCATAAGCCCAGGCAAATCGAATTCGCGCGGCTGGGCATCAACTATACCGTCATGAGCAAGCGCAAGCTGCGGCAATTGGTGGAGGATGGCCGGGTCTCTGGCTGGGATGACCCCCGGATGCCCACCCTGTCTGGCCTGCGCCGCAGAGGGTATACCCCCGCTTCCATTCGGAATTTCTCCGCCCGCAACGGCGTGTCTAAGGTGACTTCTACTGTGGAGTATGGATTTTTGGAACACTGTCTCCGGGAAGACCTGAACGAACACGCGAAGCGGGTCATGGCCGTGCTGCGGCCCATCAAGCTTACCATCACCAACTACCCAGAGGGGCAGTCTGAACTGCTCCCCGTGGAAAATAACCCCCTGCGCCCCGAGGACGGCGAGCGGCAAATCTGTTTCTCCCGGCATTTGTATATCGAAGCCGACGACTTCATGGAAGAGCCGATCCCCAAATACAAGCGGCTCACTCCCGGCGGCGCGGAGTGCCGTCTCAAGGGTGCGTATCTCATCACCTGCACCGGCTGCGTGAAGGACGGCGCCGGCAACATCGTCGAGGTCCTGGCGGAGTATGACCCGGAATCCCGGGGCGGCAATCCTGCCGACGGGCGGAAAGTCAAGGGTGCTACCATCCATTGGGTAGACGCCGCCACCGCCGTAGATGCGGAAGTACGGCTGTACGACAATCTGTTTTTTGATCCCGATCCCGACGGCGGCGATAAAGACTTTTTGGACTATCTCAATCCCGACAGCCTGGAAATCCTCACCGGCTGCAAGGTGGAAGCCGGACTTGCGGAAGCGCCGATGCCGGAAAAGGGTAAAACTGCTGAAGGTTATCAGTTTATGCGGCAGGGCTACTTCTGCCTGGATAACCGGGACGCAAAGCCCGGGCATCTAGTGTTTAACCGCTCTGTTGCCCTGAAAGATAGCTTCAAGCCCTAAACAGCATTTAAACGGAGACAGCATTTGCTGTCTCCGTTTTTTCTGACGTATGAAAAAATCCCGTCTTTTATTCAAAAACATTTGCAAAAATCATACAGATTTCCGCTTTTATTCACTTGACATTTAACGAACGATGAAGTATCCTTAGGAAGGAATATCCAATACTGCGTTATAATGGACGCAAAAAGGAGAGATTTTATCATGAGACACTCAAAATCCATCCGCTTGCTGGCATTCGTCATGATGCTTGTAATGCTGTTTGCTTTACAGGTACCCGCTCTGGCGTGCTCCAGCATGGAACTGACCAGCGCGGAAGGTGACCATTTCTGGTTCCGTACCTGCGATATGGATGACGCTTTCAATGTTTTCGGTGAGGGCAACTCCATGATCGACCCGTCTTACCTGGTAAGCTATCCCAAGGGCCAGGCCATCCATTTCACCACCGGAGACGTCTCCCCGGCCCATACCGTCATCGGTATGTCCTTCGGCGATTCTCTGGCGCTGCTAGACGGCATGAACGATTCCGGCCTGGTGGGCGGCTTGCAGGACTACCGCGAGGGTACCTCCTACCCCGGCGACGAGGCCCCCGAGGGCTATAACCTTGTCTCCGGCATGGAAGCGCTCACCTGGTTCCTGGCCCAGTGCAAGGACGTGGACGAAGTCATTGCCTTGGCGGAAAAGACTTTCGTGAAGGCCATCCATGTGGACGGCATCCCCTATTCTGAACTCTCCGCTACCATGCATCTGGTGTTCGTGGACGCCAACGGCAAGACCATCGTCATGGAAAACGGCGATCCTGAGAATCCCGGCGTGTACACCGTGTATGATTCCATCGGCGTGATGACCAACTCCCCCAGCTATCCCGACCAGCTGGAAAATCTCGCTGATTACATCGGCAATTCTCCCGAGCTGCGGGCACAGGGTATCAACTCCATCACCATGAAGGGCGTCACCGTGACCGGTAAGGCCGGCACCGCTGACCGCGCGTTCCCCGCCGCAAATACATCTTTGAACCGCTTCATCCGCAACGCCATGTGGCGCTACGCCGCGGACGGCGGCAGCCAGATTCCCAGCAAGGATATGCTCGCCCGGGGCGGCAAGCTGTTCGCAACGGCTTCCAACGTGGTGAAAGAAGATATCACCGGCTTGTACCACTATAAAAACATCGAAGACGGCAAGGCCGTCGGCCAGGCCCCCGGTTACACCCAGTACACCGTGTTCTATGACATCACCAACCGTAAGATGGCCATTCTGCCTTACGACAGCGTGGTTTGGACGGAATTGTCCCTGGCCAGCGCAAACAAGACCGCGCGCACCAGCTATAACATCCTGCGCGGCAGCGCCGGTGCCACCGCCCAGGCCAGCACCGGCACCGTGACCGCCACCGCGCCCGTAGTCCCCACTACCCCGACCGTACCCACCAAACCCGTGGCCGGCGGTAGCTATACTGTTCAGTCTGGCGATTATCTGGGCAAAATCGCCCAGAGTGTCTACGGCGATGCGACCAAGTGGAGCAATATCTACGAGGCCAACCGCGGCATTTTGAAGAACCCCAACGATCTGCAGCCCGGTCAAGTACTGACCATCCCGGCGGTGTGATCCAACTTAACAACACAAAAAGACACAGCGGATATTCCGCTGTGTCTTTTTTATTCAAATTTCACGCCAAGCAGGGCCGCAATGTCCACAGCCTGCCCGTAGGACACTTTCGCGCCTTTCAGTTCCGAGAACGTCTCGGAGACCATCAAGCCCGCAAGCTCACAATCGGACAAGTCCATCCCTTTCAGCGGCGTATGGAAAAAATCCCCGCGGGTCAGGTCCAGACCGTGAAGCCGGGTCTTCTTCAGCTTCACCTCCGGGAATGCCGCTTCCCGGAACAGGGCGTTTTCCAGACGGCAGCCGTCAAACACAGCTTTGGAAAACCCCGCGAAGAAAAACGACCCGCCCGTCAGCCGGGTATCCCGGAAGCGCGCGCCGGAAAAATTTGCCCGGTCGCCTTTGCAATCGGTCAGAACGCAGTTTTTCCAATAGCTGTCCGACAAATTGCAGCCGGACACATCGCAGGCTGTAAAGGTGCAGTGATAAAACCCGGTATTCGCCAGATTGCACCCGGTAAACACGCAGTCCACGAACTCCACGGACCGAAATTCAGCGCCGTAAAACCGTCCGTCCGCAATGCGCTCGCCGGTGAATCGGGCATATTCGAGTTCCCCGTCCGCCGCGGAAAGCGCGGCTAACAGCATTTGTTCCGGCATGGCATCCGCTCACTTTCGCTCCAGTGTGTACAAATCCGTCCGCCGGGCGGACAGCAGGGGCAGTTGGGTCCGGGTGCGCTCCACCTCGGACAGATCCAGTTCCACAGTAAGGATCGTTTCTTTCTCTTCCGCCCGGGCCAGCACTTTGCCCCAGGGGTCCGCCGCGATGCTGTTGCCGTAGGACACATAGGGCCCCGTCTCATCCCGGGCCGGGGCGCAGCCGACGGTGAACACCTGATTATCCACCGCCCGGGAACGGAACATCACTTCCCAGTGCAGCGGTCCGGTGGTCATGTTGAACGCCGCCGGGACGAATACCGCCTTCGCCCCCTCCAAAGCCATGAGCCGTGCCAGTTCCGGGAACCGCATGTCAAAGCACACGCAAACGCCCAGTTTGCCGAATTCTGTGTCGAATACCGTAACATCTCTGCCCGACGTAAACGTGTCCGATTCCTTGAACCGCTGGCCGCCTTCCACGTCCACGTCGAACAAGTGCATCTTCCGGTGCCGGGCGATTTGACCGCCCGCCCGGTCGAACACAAAGCAGGTGTTATATAAATTCGCCCCATCCCGCTCCGGGAACGTGCCGCCCACAAGGTACACGCCGTTCTCCCGGGCCATATCCGACAAGCACTGCCAGACCGTTCCGCCCGCTTCCTCTCCGTTTTGGGTAAAGGCGCTGTTTTCATACAGGCACACGAACATTTCCGGCAAAATGACCACATCCGCCCCGGTTTGCACCGCCTGCCGCACCAGTTGACGGGCATGGGCAAGATTTTTCGCCTTGTCCGCCGTGACGGACATTTGTACGATAGCTGTGCGCATATCACGTTCCCCTTTCTATTATGACAGGTCAGCCGTACCAGACGCGGTGATGCTTTCCAGTTCCACACCGCTGTATGAACCCTTGTAGTTCCATACCACGGAGATCGGCACGATACCGGGGTCCGCATCCAGACTATGGCTTACCAGCGGCGTTGTCACCAGTTCTTCGCCGTCATAGCGTACCGCCGGGCTGGACAGTGCAACGCTCTGCTCCCCCACAGTGATCACAATGCTGTTGTACAACGCATCCGTATAGAATCCATATGACAAAGCGCTCACATCAACAGCCACCTCATAGTTCCCCGACAGGCCATAGGCTTTCCACTCCACCAAAAGGTTTAGGCCCGTGCCGGTATCCGACTGGAAACTGCCGGACCGCACCGCCGGTCTCTGATATGGTGTCGGCGTGGGGGACGGCTCCGGCGTAGGCGTAGGCTGAGGTGTCGGCGTTGGCACCGGAGTTGGGCTCGGCGTCGGTTCCAGCGTCGGCGTGGACACCGGGACAGGCGTAAAGATGGGAACCTCCGGCGTGGGCGTAGGCTCCGGGTCATCGGTCAAAATACTGCGCAGGCACAAAACCGCCCCCGCGATAAACACGATCAGCGCAACCGCTGTCAATACGATTCTCTTCATAACGGCTCCTTTTCTCCCATTCAGGATACGTACAGTATAACGCAACTGCAAGTGCTTGACAATCCCCGGTTTTCGCACTATTCTAATATTATTCTAATGAATTGAGGCTGTCCATATGAAAGATGGGTTTATCAAAGTCGCCGCCGCGGGCGTATCCGTGACCGTGGCGGACGTGAAAAGCAATGCCGCCGCCATCAAAGCGCGCATGGAGCAGGCAGACACCATGGGCCTGAACCTGGTGGTGTTCCCGGAACTGTGCGTCACGAGCTATTCCTGCGGCGACCTGTTTTACAGCAACACGCTTCAGCGGGCCGCCCTGGCCGCGCTGGAGGACTTGACGGCGTTCTCCGCGGGCAAATACCCGGTATACGTCGTGGGACTCCCGGTGCGTTACCGGGGCAAACTCTATAACTGCGCCGCCGTCCTGCTGGACGGTCAATGCCTGGGTATCGTACCGAAAACGCACCTGCCGAACGGCGGGGAATTTTACGAAAAACGCCAGTTCAGCAGCGCAAATGAACTCCCCTCCGATGCCGCCGTCGCTGTGAACGGACAACCCGTGCCCATGGGCAGCGACCTGGTGTTCGCCCACGAGATCCTGGACCACTACACTTTCGGCGTGGAGATCTGCGAGGACATGTGGGCGCCGGAACCGCCCTGCGGCCGGTTGTGCAAAAACGGCGCGGTCATTGTGGCGAACCTCTCCGCGTCTGACGAGGTCATCGGGAAAGCCGATTATCGCCGCACCCTGATCTCCGCCACCACAGGGCGCTTCGCCTGCGGGTACATCTACTGCGCCGCCGGGCCGGAGGAATCCACCCAGGACATGGTGTTCTCCCGGCACAACCTCATCGCCGAAAACGGCGCGATCCTGGCGGAAAACGAGCCCTTCGGCACACGGGAGTTCACAATTTCCGAGATCGACGTAGACCGTCTCGCCAACGAGCGGCACATGAATACCACCATCCCCGCCGACGGGGACGACTGCTGCGTCATCGAATTCTCCCAACCCGTGCAGGAGACCCAGCTTACCCGGTATCCCCCGAAAAATCCCTTCGTCCCGGCGGACGCGGACGAACTCAGCGCCCGGGCGGAATCCATTTTGCAGATCCAGTCCTACGGCCTGGCCAAGCGTATGCGCCACGCTTGGGCCAAAACGGCGGTCATCGGCATCTCCGGCGGGCTGGATTCCACGCTGGCCATCCTCGTGGCTGTGCGGGCGATGAAGCTGCTGGACCGCCCGCTGACCGACGTTGTGGCAGTGACCATGCCCTGCTTCGGCACCACGGCGCGGACAAAATCCAACGCCGTAAAGCTGTGCGAACTGCTGGGCGTGACCCTCCGGGAAGTGGATATCACCAAATCCGTTTTGCAGCATTTCCAGGACATCGGCCACGGCGCAGACGTACTGGACGTGACCTATGAAAACGCCCAAGCCCGGGAACGCACCCAAGTGCTCATGGACATCGCCAACCAGACCAGCGGCATCGTCGTCGGCACCGGGGACCTCAGCGAACTGGCCTTGGGCTGGGCTACCTACAACGGCGACCACATGTCCATGTACGGCGTGAACGCTTCCGTTCCCAAAACGCTGGTGCGCTACATCGTACGCCACGAGGCCCAGACCGCAGACAAGCCCCTGGCGGACGTGCTATTTGATATCCTGGACACTCCCGTGTCCCCGGAACTCCTCCCCGCCGACAAAAACGGAGAAATGAGCCAAAAGACCGAAGACCTCGTCGGGCCTTACGAACTCCACGACTTTTTCCTGTATCACATGCTCCGCACCGGCGCCGGGCCGGGAAAAATCTTCCGGCTGTGCAAATACGCCTACGGCGGGGCCTACGACGACAAAACCATCCTCCACTGGCTGCGCACCTTTGTGCGGCGGTTTTTCGTCCAGCAGTTCAAGCGCTCCTGCCTGCCGGACGGCCCCAAAGTCGGCACCGTGACCCTCTCCCCCCGGGGCGACTGGCGGATGCCCAGCGACGCGTCCTCCCGGATCTGGCTAGACGAGATCGACGCGCTGGAACAACAATAAAAACGCAGCGGGCAGGTCCCAGGACCTGCCCGTTATTATTTTTGTTTTTAGTTTACATAATTATATTATCGTCAACCGTCCAAAACAGTCCCCAAACCGCCCACATCATCGGAAGCACAATACACAGCCCCAGCCCGAAAACCGCCTCACCCCACCAGGCCAACAGCGGTAACAGCATGGCGCAAACCACACGGCTGCGCCGGTTTTTCCATGCCTTACGGAGGGTCGCCAGCATCAGCCCCACATAGGGCACAAAACTCACCAGCCCGTCATTGACCAGCAAATTTAAATATTCGTTGTGGGCGTTATCCACATGGACCCGCAGCAGTTGTCCGTTGTCGGACACTCGGGAAAACTCCAGCGCCGTGCGGGATTCCAGCGTCCCCGGCCCGCCGCCCAGCCATGGACGCTCCTGAATCAGCCGCCATACCTCCCGCCAAATCTCCACCCGCCGGGACCCGAAAGAATCCGCCACTTCCCCATGGAGCAGCCGGGAGAGTTCCAGCAGCGTCCCCTCCGCCGGCGGTGCCGTATATATTACGTACAAAGCGGCGGCAACGCAAACCACTTCAACGGCGGTAACAACGCAAGGAAGTTTACATAACATTATTGTTGTATGCGCAAGTAAATATCCCGCAAACACTGACACCACCGCAGCACTGATAAGTGCCGCTGACAGTTTACATAATATAAACTCCGGCCCATCCGCCGAGAAGCGCACAGCCGCGGACAGTCCTCCCGCCGCAGCCAAAAGCGACAGCACGACCAATCCCCGAATCAACCGTTCCCGGTCCGTCAAAATCAGCGGCGCCCCAATGAGCGCGCACACTGCCAGACCTGCCAGGCCGCCGGAAACGCCGGATTTCAGCATGATAAACGTGCAAAACGCGCCGGCCGGAAGCAAATAGGCCGTTTTTCGGCCTCCATACAGCACAAATAGGCCGAAGCATACCGGGATGACCAGGCAAAAATACGCCGAGAGTAAGTCCGCGTTCCCAATCAGACCCAGAAATTCTCCTGTGTAATATACGCCGCTGTCATAATAGTTCCAGCCGTTGGGGAACAGCCACAGGAAGTTATAGCCCAGCAGCTGCACGGTGGCAACGGCGCAGTTTACAAGGCCGCCGCCCGCCAGGGCATAGGCATGGGCCAGACGCGGCCGTCCGTAGGCGGAAACGCCCAGGAAGATACAGCCGTACAACAGCCAGGTGAGCAGTCCGTCGTACCGACTCACGCCGATCAGCGTCTGCGCGCCAAAGGGCGAGCACAGCGCCGACAGGCACAGCGCAGCTAAAAAAGCCAGCACCCATACTCTGCCTGCGTTTGGGCGGATTCGTGGGGAGCGCTCACGGATTGTCAAAACGCAAAGTCCCGCCAGCCACACGCCGGTGGCCGACGTGAAAAACGCGAATTTCTGCGCCGTGAGGTCCCGGTAGCCCCACAAGCCAAGCCACAGGGGAAAAATCCCCAGCATGACCAGAAGATACCGGCCTGTCCATACCCGTTTCATCCGGCGCTGACCAGGTCTCCCCGGAACACGACGGCGCGGATGGACAGGTCCCGCTTTTCCAGCAGGACCACCGTGCCGTCCATACCCGGCGCAATGCTGCCGATGCGGTGCTGCATGTGCAACGCCACCGCGGGATTGAACGACGCGGCCCGCACCGCGTGGTGCAGCGGGATGCCGAAAGACACCGCCGTGCGCAGGCAGTCCATCAGGTTTGTGGCGGACCCGGCGATGGTGCCGTCTTCCAGCGCCGCCAGCTTTCCGTTTACCGTCACGTCCAGCCCGCCCAGGCTGTACTGCCCGTCGGGCATCCCCGCGGCGCGCATGGTGTCGGAAATCAGCACCATCCGCCCCGGGCCGAACAACTGAAACGCCGCGCGCACGACGCTTTCGTGGATATGCACGCCGTCGCAGATCAGTTCCGCCCGGATCTCCGGGTGGTCAAAGGCCGCGCCTACCACTCCCGGCGCCCGGTGGGTAAAGCCCGGCATGGCGTTGAACAGGTGGGTCACCTGCCGCGCTCCCGCGGAAAAGGCCGCCCGGGCCGTGTCATAGTCCGCCGTGGTATGTCCCACGGACACCGTGATGCCCTTTTGGGACGCTTTGCGGACAAATTCGATGGCTCCCGGTTCCTCCGGGGCCACTGTCACCAGTTTTACCAGACCGTTTGCGGCCGTTTGCAGGCGCTCCAGCATGGCCAGGTCCGGGGCGTGGAGGTACGCGCCGTTCTGCGCCCCTTTTTTCGCCGCGCTGAGAAAGGGGCCTTCCAAGTTGACGCCTACTAACTCCGCGCCGGGGCCGCCTTCCGCCTGATACCGGGCCGCCGTCTCGCAGACCTGCGTCAACTGCTCTTCCGGCAGCGTCATTCCCGCCGGGCAGATATAGGCCACACCCTGGATGAGTTCGTATTCCGCCATTTTTCGCAGTCCCGCGAGGCTGCCGTCGCTGAAATCCTCGCCTTTGCAGCCATGGAAATGCAAGTCCACCAGGCCGGGGATGACATAGCAGTCCTTTGCGTCCAGCACCGTACCGTCGGCGCAGGTCTCCGCGATCTTTCCGCCGGAGATACAAACCTCCCGGCTAACAAAGCCCCGGGCGACATCAAATACATCTCCGTTGATTATCCGCATACCGGCACCCCCGCTTTGACGAGCTTTTCCAGCGCCGCCGCATCTCCCACGATGACTACATCCCTGTGCAGCTGCAAAATGGACGCCGGACACTGGGGCGTGACCGGACCGCACACCGCTTGATAGATGGCTTCCGCTTTTTCCTCCCCGCTGGCAATGAGCAGCACCCGCCGAGCCGCCATGATGCAGCCCATGCCCATGGTCAGCGCCTGACGGGGCACCTCCCCGGCGTGGGCGAAAAACCGGGCGTTGGCATCGATGGTGCTCTGGGTCAGGTCCACCACATGGGTCTCTTTCCGGAAGCAATCACCCGGTTCGTTGAACCCGATATGCCCATTCCGGCCCAGTCCCAGCAATTGCAGGTCCGCAAAGCCTATGGATTCCGTCAGCGCGTCGTACCGCGCGCATTCCGCCCGGGCGTCGTCGGCCAAGCCGTCGGGGATATGGGTATTGGCCGGGTCAATGTCGATATGGTCAAACAGGTGCGTTTGCATGTAATACCGGTAGCTTTGGGGATGGTCCGGAGCCAGGCTTTTGTATTCATCCAGATTCACTGTGTGCACCTCCCGGAAGCTGAAATCCCCCCGCCGGCAGCCCGCAATCAATTCCTCATAGGTGCCCACAGGCGTTCCGCCCGTGGCAAGCCCCAGCACACACGCTGGCTTGCGCACGACCTCCGCGGCAATCAGTCCGGCGGCCCGGCGGCTCATGGCTCCGTAATCCGCCTCACGATAGATTCTCATAGGCGTTCCTCCTTTTTCATATGTTCATCATATTGTTTCTTTCCCTTTGCGTCAAGAGATGCAAACAAAATTTTTTCCCGCTCTTGACAAACGGGAAAAAACTGATAGCCTATTATTATAGTAAATGAATGCTTATTTTCAGGAGGTATGTTCCATGAAGCGTCTTGGAATCGAGGTTGAAATCAAGCACCGTCCGCCCCTGGACCCGGATTTTCTCCCTTTGGGCGGGTTTAATGCGGCGTTTCTGAAAAACGCAGACGAGCCGTTTGACATCGCCGTGGAGCGCGCCGTGGGGCAGATGGCCGTATACCACACGTTCGTTCACGGGACCCAGGAGTTTTATGATGCCGACGTGTACTATATTGACCGCGTCGTCAAAACCCTGCTTTGGCTGAAAGGCGGGTTCCGGGTCTATTTGGCGGGAAATGAGGCGGTATGCGATGCAATCCGGGAGCACTACTCCCCCGCAGGTGCCAGGGCGTTCGATTTTGATTATATGGGCAATATCTTTGAGCACCCCTTTGAAGTCCTGCGGGTGGAGCGTGTGCCGGAGGAAAAGTCCGTCTCCAGGGCCATCGGCCGGCATTTGGAGGGCTGCCGCATCGGCTTCGACGCTGGGGCCAGCGATCGTAAGGTCTCCGCCGTTATCGATGGAGAGAGCGTGTACAGCGAGGAAGTCGTCTGGTTCCCCAAGCTCAATTCCGACCCGGATTACCATTACGACGGCATCGTCGCCGCGTTCAAGTCCGCCGCGGCCCATATGCCCCGGGTGGACGCTGTCGGCATCAGTTCCGCAGGCATTTATATCAACGACCGCACCATGAACGCTTCCCTGTTTTTGCAGGTACCCAAGGAGCAGTTCGACGCGAAGGTGAAGGACATTTACATCCGGGCCGTGACGGATACCTTCGGTGATATCCCCTATGCCGTGGTCAACGACGGCGACGTTTCCGCACTGGCAGGCGCCATGAGTTTGGACAGCAACAACGTGCTGGGCATCGCCATGGGTACCAGCGAGGCCGCAGGCTATGTGGACCCCGACGGGAATATCACCGGCTGGCTCAATGAGCTGGCGTTTGTCCCGGTGGACGCGGCCCCTGCCGCTATGGAAGACGAGTGGAGCGGCGACATCGGCTGCGGGGTCAAGTATTTTTCCCAAGACGCCGTCATCAAGCTGGCACCCGCGGCGGGGATCGAATTGGACGCGGACCTTTCCCCCGCGGAAAAACTCAAGGTGGTGCAGGGGCTGATGGAGCAGGCTGACCCGCGGGCCGCCAAAATTTATGAGAGCATCGGGGTCTATCTGGCCCATACGCTGGCGCTGTATCACCACTGGTACGGCTTCCGCCATGTGCTGCTGCTGGGCCGGGTGATGTCCGGCAAGGGCGGCGACCTGTTGCTGGACGTCTGCAAGCAGGTATTGACCGACGAATACCCGGCGGTGAACGCACAGGTCAATCTCGCTCTGCCGGACGAGAAATTCCGCCGGGTGGGACAGTCTGCCGCCGCGGCCAGTCTGCCGGAACTGCGAAACTGAATCAGGAGGGGCGCTATGTTTTTTGACACCCATGCCCATTATGACAGCTACAAATTCAACGCCGACCGGGACGCAGTTTTGTCCTCCCTGCCCGGGCTGGGCGTGGAATACGTTGTGGACCCGGGCTGCGACGAAATTTCCTCCAAAGAAGCCATCGCCCTGGCGGAGCGGTATGAATTCGTCTACGCCGCCATCGGCTGGCAGCCCCAGGAGTTGAAAGAATCCTATTACGACGGCGCGCTGGACGTCATCCGGGAACTGGCCCGGCATCCAAAGGTCGTCGCCATTGGGGAAATTGGGTTGGACTACTATTGGGACACCAGCTACAACGACTTGCAAAAGGAAGTCCTCCGCGCCCAGCTGCAAATGGCGCTGGACTTGGACCTGCCCGTCATCATCCATGACCGGGAGGCCCACGGCGATTCCCTGGCCATCGTAAAGGAGTTCCCCGGGCTGCGGGGTGTGTTCCACTGCTATTCCGGCAGCCCGGAAATGGCAAAGGAACTGCTGAAGCTGGGCTGGTATCTGGGCTTCGACGGGCCTGTGACCTATAAAAACAACCGCAAGCACCGGGAGGTACTGGAAATCTGTCCCATGGAGCGCATCCTCATTGAGACGGACAGCCCGTACCTCTCGCCGGAGCCTTTACGGGGCACGCGAAATTTTTCCGGGAATTTGAAGTACATCGCGGAAAAGATCGGCGAAATCAAGGGCGTGGGCATGGAAAAAATGGCCCGCGTCACCACGGAAAACGGAAGGAGGCTGTTCGGGATATGACGCAACAGACCCGTTTGCAGGGCGCGCCCAATTTCCGGGACCTGGGCGGCATGGAGACCGCCGACGGCCGACGCATCAAGCCCCACCGCCTGCTGCGCTCCGGGCATCTCCACGACATTACGGATGTGGACCGGCAGCGGCTGGCGGAGGAATTCCAGCTGAAAACCGTCATCGACCTGCGTACCTCCGGGGAAATGGCCCGGAAACCGGACGCGGTGCTGCCGGGGGTCGTGTATCACCACTGCCCCATCTTTGAAAATCAGGCCGAGGGCGTCACCCGGGAGACCGTCACGGACATCGACCCCGACGCCCGCATGGTGGCTATGGCGCAAAAAATGGAGGGTCAGGCTTACGAGCGGATGCGGGAGTTGTATAAGGTGTTTTTTGATGACCACGGGATCAAAATGTACCGGCAGTTCTTCGATTTGGTGCTGAACCAGACCGACGGGGCCGTTTTGTGGCACTGCACTATGGGAAAAGACCGCTGCGGCACCGCCGCGGCGCTGCTGGAAACCGCGCTGGGCGTACCTTATGAGACGGTGTTGGCGGATTATCTGCTCACCAACGAGCGGGTCTTGCCTGAGACGGAGAAGATGATCGAAAAGGCCCGGGCCATCACGGATGATGAGGCGCTTTTTGAGCAGATGCGGGTGCTGGACAGCGTGTACGAGGAATTTTTGTCCACCGTTATGGGTATCGCCGTGGAGCGGTCCGGCAGTCTGGAGCGCTTCATTGAGGTGGAATTGGGCATGACGCCGGACAAGCTGGAGCGGCTGCGGTTTTTGTATCTGGAATAAAAAACGGAGTACCGAACGGTACTCCGTTTTTTATTCTTTTATCTTGCTCGTCTTGATGACCAGCGCCATAAAATTGAGCAGCACCGTCACTACCATCATCACGATCACGCCGAAAATCACAGCGTCGATCGTGTCTTCGATCCCGATATAGTCGCCGCAGAAGGCCCGGCCTTTCACGTCAAACAACTCTGACACCGCAGAAATGCAGCAGCAAGTAAAGCTGCCGGCTACCAGCACAGCCGTGTGCTCTTTTTTCGCCGCAAGGCATGCCAACGTCCAAGCCAACAGGCCAAACGGCAAACTGACTAACAACATTCTACATCCATCCTTTCCTGTAATATGGACAAGGATAGTATACCCCCCGGAAATTGTCAAGTTCCGGGTTCTATCACCAAATGCCCAGCACGTGCTGCATGCCAAGGCTTACGCAGGCAATGCCGATCCAGCAGCACAGGCCCATGAAAATGGGCTTTCCGCCAGACTTCACCAGCTTTACCAGGTCCGTATTCAGGCCGATGGCCGCCATGGCCATGACGATAAAAAACTTGCTCAGGGTCTTAAACGGCGCAAACGTCGAACCGGGTACGCCCGCCACGCTGCAAACCGTGGTGATGACCGACGCCAGCACAAAATACAAAATGAACATGGGGAATACGCTTTTCAGGCTGAACCCGCTGTCTTCCGCTTGACCTTCCCGCTTCGTCTTGTTCGCCCGCCAAAACGCCAGCGCCAAAGTGATGGGGATGATGGCCAGAGTGCGGGTCAGCTTCACGATGGTAGCGGTATCCAAGGTGTTTGCACCGGGATGCATCCCGTCCCAGGCAGCCGCCGCCGCGGTAACAGACGAGGTATCGTTCACCGCCGTACCGGCAAACAGGCCGAAGCCCTCGTTGGACAAGCCGATAGCCCCGCCCAGGGTCGGAAAAATCAGCGCCGCGATGACGTTGAACAAGAAAATCACGGAAATGGACTGGGCGATCTCCTCATCGTCCGCGCCGATTACCGGGGCCGTGGCCGCGATGGCCGAGCCGCCGCAGATCGACGAACCGACCCCCACCAAGGTAGAGATATTCCCCGGCATATGCAGCAGCTTGCTCAGTATAAACGCGATGATAAGCGACGTGGCAATGGTAGACAAAATAATGGGCAGCGACTGCGCACCCACCTTAGCAATTTCCGAAAGATTCAGGCCAAAGCCCAGCAAAATCACCGCGTATTGCAGGATTTTTTTCGATGTAAACTGGATGCCCGGTGCGGCATCTCCCTTGTCCTTCCAAAACAGTGTCACGATCATGCCCGCCAAAATCGCGAACACCGGCCCGCCGATCACTGGGAATTTCTGTCCCAAAAACCAACAAGGTAGCGAAATCAAGAGGCAAATAATAAGCCCCTTTCCCTTTTCTTTGACTGCTTCCATTCTCTCATCCTCCCAAACCTAAAACAGTGGTTTTGTGATGTCGTATCCGTCGTCATTATGTATCATTTCGATGCTGCCAAAGGGTATATAGTAAATTTGCCAACGCAGCAGTTCCCCGGTTTCCTCCACACAGATGTATACCGGAATCAGCGGCAGTCTGGACGAATAGAGTCCTTGGGACACACAGGAGATTGTCTCCCGGTCTGCTTGTTCCAAAGGCTGGCCTCCAATCGCTGGCCAGCAGCAAATACAGCCAATCACCAGCGCTATTAGTATCAAGCAAATCACAAAGGTTCCGCCCTTTGCCCGGACACCTCTGATTTTCCGCACCAGTAAGTATACAGCGCCGCTCACCAGCATAAGCAAGAACAGCTGCACCCCATATATAAACACAGAAATCAAAATTTCCATACCATCACCGTACTTATTATATCTTACCGTACGCCAGAAATCAACCGAAAGACATGGTCAAACGCCGTATACCTATCTAATGAAAAACGCCCCCGGAACCAATCGGTTCCGGGGGCGTTTGGAGCTGCTGGGCAGACTCGAACTGCCGACCTCGTCATTACCAATGTGGCAAAATGCACAAAATCGCAGACAAAAATACAACAAAATTACGGCATAAATGCGGTCTTCTTTGCGGTGGGTGTTGACTGTTTTCAGACTCACAGCCTCGTAAGCTCCTCACGCAAACCGGGCAAGTCATCATGAATGATTTCCCAAATGAGTTGAAGATTTACGCCCTCATAATCGTGAACGATTCGGTTTCTCAGACCGTATATCATTCGCCACGGAATACCGGGGTGCGCGTCGGCAAACTCGCTGTCTACCCGGTTTGCCAATTCGCCCATTTGGCTGAGATTAAACACACAGGCGTCTACCAGCTTGGAATCGCCGCAGAAGCCGTCATAGGATACTCCGTCGCAGTATCCCAAAATCTTGTCCGCATATACGATGAGCTTGCGAACGATCACCTCATTTCTCATAGACCGTTACCCCCGTAGCGCGGATCTCATCATCAATCAAAGAGCCGGGTTCAATGTGGCTTACGTCGAACAAATCCACCTCTTTGCCCAAAACCGATTGGACTTCTTCTAAAAGGCCAATGAACCGGAGCCCTTTCAGGCCGCTGTCCACCAGCAGGTCTATATCGCTTTTTTCCGTGGCAGCGCCTTTCCCGTAGGAACCGAACAACACGGCTTTTTTGATACCATTCCGGGCAAACACTGGAGACAGTGCAGTTTGAATCTGCGGGACTGTATAAATCGCGGGTGACATAGTGGCCCTCCTCTCTGGTTGCTGTTATCAGTATACCCGATAACGCAGGAAAAAGCAAGATAGTCACCCCGATTAAAGATGCAGCCATCTTTAATCAAGGCTTAGAGCCGCTAATCGGCAGCGCCCGTAGAATGAACACATCACATATCACGCGTCAAGTCCTGAATAATTGCAATGACATGGCGGCGCGTTTCATCGTCCATTGCCTGTAATTGCTTATATGCCTGTATCAGTTCCATGCTGGACGCATTTTCCGTGTCAAAGAATTCCCGTGGCGTGATGCCGAAATAATCACAGATATAGAAAAACACGGTCATGGATGGAAGCATTTTACCATTTTCAATTCGGTTGATATAGGATTCACTCTGCCCAAGAGATAAGCTCATATCTCTGGTAGAGATATTTTTTTCTTGGCGCAGTTGAATCAATCGATTACAAAACATTTCTTCAAACATGGCATATCCTCCATGTTGTTATTGTAATCCATACCGATATTCAAAATGAGCATTTAAAATATCGATTCCTATTGGCAATATAAATTTAAAATATTATATTTTTAAAGAAGTATGCACTTAAAATTTTTATATTTTATATCAAGTTAGAAGGAAATAGGAATGAAGAATACCAAAATCAGGCGCTTTCTTGCGATAATTTTAGTACAGGTCATGTGTATATCTGTTTTAATGGGAATTCCAGTGATGGCCGCAGATTCAGACTTCATTATCGAAAATGGAATACTAACGCAGTATGTCGGTTCTGGCGGTGATGTGATTATTCCAGATGGCGTGACTGAGATTGGAAAGCATGAATTTAATAATACATTTGGAGGGTCTATTTCTTGGATTGGGCCTTTTAGTGAAAGTTTTACAGTCACTGGCATTACAATGCCGGATAGTGTTATCAAGATTTCTGACATGGGATTTGCAGACTGCTGGAAATTAGAGCAAATCACTCTTTCCAGCGGGTTAATGGAAATCCCTTATATGGCATTCTTACGGTGTAGAGAATTGCGTACAGTCATAATTCCAGAGAGTATTACGACGATTGGAAGCTACGCATTTGGAGATTGCTCAAAGCTGGAAACAGTTAATATTATGAATCCCGATGTTCAAATTGCGGCAGATGCTTTCTCCATGTGCAGCAATTTAAAAACAGTCACCGTCGCTGGCAATGAAATTGATTTAAATTCCGTCAATGGCGTAAATAGGAACCAAAATAACAACCAGAATAATAATGAAAATCAAAGCCAGAATAACCGTCCATCTACTCAAACGCGACAGGAAAAAGCCGAAGCCGAGTGGAACAGTGCGATTCAAAACCGGGAATATAACGACCGCTACCTTGCGATGAACAATATACTGCGGGAAAACGGAGTTGCCCCCTACTATTACGAAAACACCATTGTTACCTCAGATATGCAGGATTTGTCCGATGAACTTTGCGCCGGATTGGCGACCAACCTTGACAAGGTAACGGCAATTCACGAGTGGATTATCAATAACATATACTATGACTATGCCAGCCTCTATGACGGCACTTTGCACACATGGACGGCCCAAGGGGTTTTGGATGCAAACAGAACTGTGTGCAACGGGTATACAATCCTCTTTCAAGCGCTGTGCTGGGCGCAGGGGATTCCCTGCGTGTATGTGGACAGGGGCAACAACAAACGGTCACCACGCGTGGAATCTGGTGGAATTGGACGGTGAATGGCAGTGGGTGGATTCCACATGGAACACGTTCAATAGGTATTACGGAAATAATACATGGGTGGATGGAGACAAGCGTCTGGACTATTTCCTTTGCCCCACCATGTTTATCTCCACAGACCACGGCGCGAAAGGATTCCGCACAATCAATGGCATCAACGCCAATTTGACGAATCAGTCTTATGCAGAAACACAAAAACTCATCCAAGAGGAAGAAGAAAAGATAAAAGAGACAATGAAGCAGGAGCAGGACGAACTACAAAAAGCGGCGAAGAATATCGCGGCTGCCGCGTCCGCATGGGCGCAAAGCGAAATCAGCACCGCCATTTTGGAAGAACTTGCATTGTCTGACCTGTGCGAAAACTTCACCGCAAACATCACGCGCGAGGAGTTTTGTCGCTTGATGGTGCGGCTGGTGGAAAAATGCTCCGGGCAAGACATTGACGCATACCTCAAGGCAAAGGGGCTGTCCGTGAACAACAAATTCACCGATACAAGCAGTGCGGAAGCCGCGGCGGCAAATGCGCGGGCATTGTGTATGGCAAGAGCGAAACGCAGTTTGCACCGAGCAACAGCATCACCCGGCAGGAAGCCGCAACGATGCTCGCCAGAACTGCAAAACTGCTGGGCTTACAGGCGGATACGCCCGTGCAGTTTGCCGACCGCAGCACCTTTGCAAGCTGGGCAACGGAGAGCATCAATTTCGTTTCCGGCTTGGTGGACAGTACGAGCGGTTATCAGGTGATGGGCGGCGTTGGGAACAACACGTTTTTGCCCAATGGCACCTATAGCCGTGAACAAGCTATTGCCACCGCACTGCGGTTGTATCGCTGCACAAATTGAACCTACACTTTCAAAAGCCGCCTATGGAATTTCTATAAGCGGCTTTTTCTTATACCTCCACCATCGGCAGCAGACAGTCCCCGCAGAGGATATTGACCTTTTTCGTGGCCCGCACGCTCTGCCGACAGCCAGGGCAAATCAGCTTCCGGGTGCTGCTGGGGGATTTGCCGCCTGCGGTTGGTATCCCGGCTCGAAAACCTACAGTCTGACGGTTCAGCATAATTTCCGACCAGTCCTTTGAAAGTGTATACTCAATCAAGCCATCATTCCCGGTGCCGACGGTGTTCCAGCCGTACTTCCCGGCCCTGACGCATACAAGGCCGACCTGCTCCGCAAGCGCCTTAAATTTTCCGTTGTGATATGTCCCGCCCCGGCTGACCTCTTGAATGCCGTTTTCCCGGCAATAAAGATGCACCATCTCATGCAGCAGAGTATCAATGATTTCTTCAATGGGAGCCGAGAGCGTTTCCGCTGCGATGTTCATTTCGTAGGTCTGTTCTTCTTTGTGTTTCCAAATCTGCGCCCGTGAACAATGGCCCCAAGTCCCCGGCTTACTCTGCACAGTGATAATAGGGGTAGGCAAATTTGTCCTCGTTCAGCGCGTTATACATGTGCTCTAGTTGGTTTATTGCCCTGCTCATCTTTGTAGTCTGCTTCATGGTGATTCATCCTCCATAATCTTTTTCTGCGAAGCAAGCTACTCGCTTGATTCGCTTGACATGGAGAACGCACACCCTGTCACGCTGTCAAGGATGCGAAGCATTTGCGATAAAAAATCTCTCTGGCATCATGCAACCAGAGAGATTTTTCTCTTGGAATCCCGATAAAACAAAGCAAAATAGAGGGCCGCATTGAAATCCGTAATGTGCCAATTTGGGGAAAGTGTTTCAGGGTTATAAACTGGATTGACTTTTCTATGCAAGTTGTTATCAAACTCGCATTTTATGATTTCATTTGCGATAAAGCGTATTCTGCCCTTCATAATTTCGGGCAGGGCATATTGGTTCAGCTTATTCTGCAAAATAACTTTCCCATTCTCGTCTATTTTAATCGCCTCTCTATTGCCCTCCAAGTAATCAGAGATATGATAAAAGAAGTCAATTATGTAATTAATCGGAGTATCTTCTTCATTATCACTATTTTTTGTATAGAAAAGGTACCGTATCTTTTCTATAAAGCCTCCTTTTTCACATTCATCATAATATGCATACGAAATATCATCATTGGTAACATCATAGGTGGTATCTTCTATTGAATCCGTCATAACATATGCATTAATTGCTTCAATAGAATTGTCATAATCGCTGCCATAGTCATAGTCACTGCCTTTCAGAACCATGGTTGTTTCCCATCCAATGTTTTCCCTTTTAGATTTCATCTGCCATCTACTCACAAATGAATAGATAGTTTTATTGGGGATTTGTAGCATCTTTTCATATATGTGAATTTCGTTATGGCGCTCAGAATTAAACAAAAAATAAAAGATAAGATCAAGAATATTATCGTAACTCACGTTGAAACTATCAAATTTAGCAATCTCGTTGATTAATTTCACCAAGTTCTGAAAATCAATTAAAGAATTCTTAATCACTGAAAATGGGATTTTTTTAAATTCTGTATTTCCAATTCTACTTAGGTACCCGCATTCTGCAAAAAGACGCTGAACCGCATTTTCATGTTTATCTCGGATTTGGAAAAACCAATTGGACTTTTTGTGATATAGCTGCATGGTTTGACGCGAGGGAAAACCAAGTTGAGAAAATTAAAGGAACCCTTTATGACTATATCATGTATCAGCTTCATTGGAAATTTGACGAAGCTGTGAAAGCGCATTACCAAATTGACGATTTCACAGCCAATTTTGATGTAAGAAAGCTGATTGAAGATGTCAAGGAAAAAGAGACTGTTGATCAGCTTTTGCATATGTGCGCCGACGGAACGATTCGTCCGTATAACCTGACAGACTATGTAACGCTCGAAACCTACATAAAGTATACCTCTCGATTCGATAAGTCCTTTGAATATTTCAGAAAGGACTATTTGAAATCATCAAAGGGAAATCGAGACTGTAATGTCATCTGGCTGTTCGGAGAATCGGGAATCGGAAAAACCAGTCTTTGCAAATTGCTTGCAGAAAGAGAGGGGAAAGGCATTTTCATCTCGGAGACGGGAAAAGCCCCTTTTAACCATTACGAGGGGCAGGAGGTCGTTTGCTTAGACGATTTCCGCGCTAATGAACCGTTTACTTATGAAGCCACGTTGAAGCTGTTAGATAACGATTCGCTCACCAACGGCGCACAAAGTCGCTATCAAAATAAGCTCTTGATCTGCGACACAATCATGGTGACGAGCGTGTTTTCGCCGGAGGAAGTCTACAAGGCATATGCTGTCAGTTCAGCCGATAGTGACGTTCAATTTTTCCGCCGTATCACAGAACTTTGGCACGTGGAAAGAGACACCATCACGATTTCCCGTTATGAGAAATCGCTTCGTAAATTTGTTGAGATTGAGACCATCAAGAATCCGGTATGGGATTACATCGCAGCAAAGATCACAGAGAGAAAGACCACGTCTTTCGCGTACCATGCTCTGTTGGAGAATGGTAATAGCACTGTCTCTCAGCAGAAATTGGAATTTCCCGCATAATTACATATAGGAGAACTATCATGTCAAATTTAACTCATGGCGGATTCTTGTCCGTCTCTTCCGGCAGCACCGTTCTAGATGCCCAGTGCCTTGACCGCGGAATCCGTGTGCTCACAGACACGTTGACTGATGCTCAGGAAAGCATTGAATGTCTTTCTGAGCTGCTCCATATCGGGCGTATGCTCAATGCTGACAGGCTGGCGGTTATCCTTGATAATCGGGATACTCCGTTTCCAGAAGTCGAAGCGTGGGTTATTGAACAAGGCGCAATGGTCGAATGGATTGATAACCACCGTATGTTCTTTTACGTCCTTCCATTAGACCATGGATGAACAACGCACTCTGTTCAAGCAAGTCCTAAAGACCCGCTACCTCCTGCAAGCGATTACCACAGGCGTTCAGCGGCTCTGTACGGGCAAGCGGTTGCTGCGATATGCTGGCATCTTCTGTCATTCTTTGTTTTGTGCCGCATTGTAAGCGCCAGCAGCACGGGCATATTTGCGGGCATGATTGCTGCGCTCTATAATGCAGCCCTTGCGATTATCTTTTTCAGTGCCGGGCTCGTCCTTTTATGGACGCTCGGCACACCGAAAGAGTTTATACCCATTATGTTTGCAATGACAAAGATACAAGGGCTTACCAATGCCGCCGGGGAAATCCCCGTTCTTCTGTCCCGCACGTCAACAGACAGCGGCGGCGAAATCTGGGAGTTTGAAGCCTACGGAATTCCACTTTCCACATTCCACGATGCCGTCGAAAAGCTGGAATCGGCGCTTGACGTTGCCATTGTGACCGCTGACACTGGTAGCGATGGTCGAAAAATTCTTTTGACAGTTGTTCCCCATCCCGGCCCGTGGCCCTCTGTCCTGCCTTTGGACAAATTTAAACTGCCGGAGAAAAATTCCGTGGTGGCATTAGGTGAAAATCGCGGGCAATCTGTATATAACGATTTCTCTGTCGTTCCCCATCTGTTGATTACGGGACAGTCGGGAAGTGGAAAGTCTGTATTTTTGAAGACGATTATGCTGCAATTTCTGTTTAAACAACAATGGCTGGTGTGCCTTGTGGACTACAAGCGCGGGGCTGATTATGGCCGAAGCTGGGAATCCCGCTGTGCTCTCATTACCGACGATGAATCCCTGCTGGAATTGCTGCAAGCAGTCAAGACGGAAATGGAGCGCCGTCTTGACCTGCTCCATGAAACGGATTGTCCGAATATTGATGTGTACAATGCAAAACACGCTGCCTCGCCTCGGATTGCGGTCTGCTTCGATGAAGTGGCGGAAGCCTTAGAGAAGTCCTCAGGTATGAGCAAGGAAGACAAAGAACGCAAAGAGCAAATCAGTTATCTTCTCGGCTCTCTGGCAAGGCTCGGACGGGCGGCGGGTATCCACCTGCTGCTTGCCACACAGCGCGGGTCAGCGGAGGTACTGAGCGGGCAAATCCGTTCCAATGTACAAGCCATTTGTGGCATCGCCAATGAGAATCTGTCCATTCTCACATTGGGAACGGCGGACGCACACAAAAGAATTCCCAAGTTTTCCGCGCGAGGCCGATTCCTGCGCGAGGACGGGACCATGTTTCAAAGCTATTACTGCACTTTCGAGGAATCAGACTTTCCGCAAAAGTGAAGTGCATTTTTCAAAATTGCTCTAACCCATTGAAAGGAGGGGCTGGCAATGGACAAACAAAATACCGAGCATACACCATTGGCGGCCCCTGTGGGATATGCGAAAGAGTTTCGTGCTGTCCTCTCTGGCCCGTATAGCAAACTTGACCTTTACAACGATGCCGGAGCTGTGGTATGCTCTTTGTTGCTCAACGAGCAGCACCTTGAAAATTGCAGAGAAGAACCGCTATTTATGCCATTGATCGGAGAAGATATAATGGCTAAAATCAACAGAACGGTTATTATCAACGGAGAAAAGCGCTGGATTCGCGCGAACAGTGAACAGGAATACGCCGATAAACTCATTTCCTTATCTGGTTGTGTTCCCGCCAAGGAAACCGCAAAGCATCTGTTTTCGGACTATGCAAAAAACTGGCTGGAAACTTTTTCAAAGCCCAACATTGATTCCTCTACCGCGATTTCTTACGAGAGGACACTCAATCGGCACATCCTCCCGGCTTTGGGAAATCAGTACATCGAAGATATTACTACCGCCGATCTTCAAGCCCTGTTCAATAGCGTGGGCGGTGCAAAGACTTCCAAAGATAAAGTCAAGGCGGTGCTTAGTCAAATTTTCGGGCTTGCGCTGGAAGACGGAATTATTGCAAAGAATCCTCTTTCATCCAAGCGGCTGAAAATCACCGGGGCAAAATCTGTACAGACAAAGCCTTACAGCGTGGAACAAATGCGGTATCTCATTGGGCACATCAGTTCCATCCAAAAAGCAGAGGACCGCGCATTTCTGGCGTTACTGGCTTTGCATCCGCTGCGGCTGGAAGAGGTTTTAGGTCTTCACTATGAAGACATTGACACGGAAGCTATGCAAATTGCCGTGACCCATCCAGACCGCAATCAGCCAAAGGTAAAAAACACCAAGACGAAGAAATCAGAACGCACCATTGGGCTGTCTGCGCTGGCACTTCCCTATCTGGGTCAGGGTCGTCCGGGAAACTTCATCGTGGGCGGTGATAAGCCGCTGTCTTACACGCTCGTTCGGAAAATGTGCGAACGCATTCGGCAGGATACCGGGTTTGAAGAAAAGGTCACACCGAAGCGTTTCCGCACCACGGTTTTGACCGACCTTTATGACCAAACCAAGGACGTTAAATTGACACAAGCCGCTGCCGGACATACCACTTCTGTCATGACTATGGAGCACTACGTCAAGGGGAGGGGAGAATCCGCAAGCGCAAACGCGGTGATAGACCGGCTTTACAGCGCCTAATCCCCGGAAAATTGCAAAGGATTTGCACGGGTCAAAGCCTCGCGAGCCTTGTGCCGCAAGGGTTTCACGCCACAGTAAACGTCAAAAATTTGCAGATTTTTTGCAAAATGGCCGTTTTCGCGCTACGAGGTCATTTTTCGCTCGAACAAAAATGGCCCGAAAAGTACCGAAAAACGAAAAAAATGCCCCTAAATCTTCGGATTTAGGGGCTTCCACATATGGAGCTGCTGGGCAGACTCGAACTGCCGACCTCGTCATTACCAATGACGTGCTCTACCACCTGAGCTACAGCAGCATATTTTTTCCCGCAGACTCTCGTCTGCGGGAAATGGCGACCGAGAAGGGACTTGAACCCTCGACCTCCAGCGTGACAGGCTGGCGTTCTAACCGACTGAACTACTCGGCCAAGTGCTCAGTGCTTGATTACTATACCAGATGTGCGGTTTTCTGTCAACACTTTTTTATTATTTTTTTCACTTTTCCCGATGCTCGCCCTTTTCTTGAAATTTCTAAATTCCTACTTCTTATTCTCCCCCTTTTGTGTTACAATATCCCCAGATCCCTTTTTGGAGGTAGCTCAATTGAATCGAAAAGTTCTGGCGCTGCTTTTGGCCTTGGCACTACTCGCCGCTATTATCCCCGGACCGGCCACCGCCGTTTCTGATGTGTGCTTTGTCGCCATCAATGATACTCTGCCGGAAGCTATCCCGTTGGCCTATGTACGCAACAGCATCGCATACGTCCCTTGCTCGGCACTGAGTAACTTCCGTATTTATAATATGTATGATTCCAATGCCGCGATGGCACTGATCTACACCTCCTCCCAGCAGATCACCATTGATATCAACGCCGGTGTCGCTACGGACAAAGACGGCATGACCTATTCCGCCACCGCGCTGTTCCGAAACGGCCAGGTCTATGTTCCCGCCGCCTTTATCTGCTCCAAATTCGGTCTGCGGGCATCCTATATCGAGGGCGTTGGGGAAGGCGATATCTGCCGCATTACCGACGGCACCGAGATTCTGGACGACGATCTATTCCTCTCCGCCGCCACCAATCTCATGCGCACCCGCTATAATTCCTACCAGCAATCCATCGCGCCGCCGCCAACTCCTACCCCCACTGAAATTCCGGAACCCCAGGGGAACTCTACGATCTACCTAACATTTTTGGGGCTTCCTACTGCTTACCTGCTCAATCTCTTAAAAAACTACGGCTTTACCGCCACGTTTTTCCTGACCAGCGCGGATATCGTGAACGCGCCGGAGACTGTCCGCCGCATTGTCGGCAACGGGCACAATGTGGGCTTCTACTGTGAGACCGCCGACTTATGGCAGGTCCCGGAGACCGCGGAACTGCTGTTTGAAGCCACCCATATTAAGACCGTTCTGGCAACCGCCGGCAGCGGGACCAGTCAGGAATTTATCCAAGCGTGCCTTGAAAATGACCTGGTCCCCTGTCAGTATGACATCAACGGCATCGCCGGACAAAACGGTCTGGAGATCAGCGCCATGTCCATCATCAGCCGGCTCAATAACGCCCGGGGCAATAAAATCCTCATGCTCAATTTGACCAAGGATAACGACACTACTGTACGGGCCATCATGACCCACTTATATACCAATGCCGACAATTTCGGAGTCACTACTGTGCGAGAAGTCGGCTACACAGGAGGTATCAATCATGTCTGATAAACAGTTGAAAGCCATCGTTCTGGCCGCCGGAAAAGGCACCCGTATGCGCACGGACGGCAGCGACCTGCCGAAAGTAATGCGGCAGGCCTGCGGCAAACCGCTTTTGCATTATGTACTCCAGGCACTGTCCTTCATCCCGCCCCGGGATACGGTCATCGTGGTGGGGTATCAAAAAGAGCTTGTGATGCAGGGCTTCCCCGGTTACTGCTTTGCCCAGCAAACCCAACAGCTTGGTACCGGGCACGCAGTCATGTCAGCGTTTGAGGTCCTGCAAGGCTTCGACGGTGACGTCCTTGTGTGCTGCGGCGACATGCCTCTGATTCACCAGCATACATACGAGGCTTTGGTGCAGACCCACCGGCAGACCGGCGCCGCCTGCACCATACTCACCGGCACATCTCATCTGGATCTCCCCTACGGCCGCATACAGCGCGATGCCCAAGGCAATTTTCACTGCATCGTGGAGCAAAAGGACTGCACCCCAGAGCAACTTCAAACCCGGGAATTGAACGCCGGCGTATATGTATTTGATGCGCCCGCCCTGCGTAAAGCGCTGTCTCAGCTGCAAAACAACAACGCCAGCGGCGAATACTATCTCACCGACGCACCCGCATTCATCCAGGGTTCCGGCGGCGCGCTGAGCATCTGCAAGCTGGACCTGGGAAGCGAGATCATCGGCGTGAATACCCCCGACCAACTTGCGGAAGTAGAAGCCGTCCTGAACGCCCGCGCCTGACAAAAAAGCAAAAAAATTGAAATTTCCTCTTGCATTCCGTTATGTAGTGTGGTAATATATGCAGGCACGATATCCGGGTGTAGCGCAGTTGGTAGCGCGCTTGAATGGGGTTCAAGAGGCCGCTGGTTCGACTCCAGTCACTCGGACCATGAAAAAGCTTTGAAACAGCAGTGTTTCAGGGCTTTTTTATTTTGCCTGAATGGTTTTTCCCCTTATTTTTCCCCTTAAACCGTTGATACAGATTGAATGAACTGTTCCATGCGGTTTGCGCTCTCCCGTTTCATCTGGTCGGTCACATGACCGTAGACGTCAAGCGTGAAGCTGGCCGTGGCGTGGCCTAAATTTCCTTGCACGGTCTTGATATCGTCCCCGCTCTTAATGGCAGCAACAGCATAGCTATGGCGCAGGTCATGGAAACGAGCGTCCGGGCGGCCAATGGCCGCCACAATGCGCTTGTAGTTGTGGTAGACCGTGTGGGGCATCAGGTGTTCTCCCAGTTCGTTGGTGAATACAAAGTCCGATTTCCGCCATGCCGACCCCGCCGCTTGCTTCCATACTTCCTGCTTTGCCTTTTGCTGACGAAGCAGATTTACCACGGTGGATGCCAAGGTGATTTTCCTGCCCTTGCTGTTTTTCGTCGAAACAAGGCTGTATTCACGCTTGCCTTTATCGTTCACCGCCTTTTGAAGTTGCTTATTGATGAGCAGTGTACCGTTGTCCAAGTCTACACAATTCCAAGTCAGCCCTAAGACCTCCCCTTGGCGCATACCAGTGAACAAAGTTACAAGAAATACGGTTTCATAGGGATGCCCCTTAACTGCCGTTAGAAAGGCGCTGATGGCGTTATCGTCCAGCGGCTTCAATTCTTTGCGTTCTGACCGTGGCAAAGTACAGGCATCGGACGGATTAAAACGCAAGTATCCGATTGCTACCGCTTGTTGGAGTGCCTTATGCAACACTCCATGGGTAATAATGACCGTCTTTGCCGCAAGGCCGCTTTCCGTCATACTGTTATAAAACTTCTGAATGTCTGGCGTACTAAGAGCTTCCAGCTTGATTTTACTCAAATTCGGGCGAATGTGGTTTTCAATCTGGCAGCGATAGGATTCTGCGGTTCGTGGTTTTACGCCGTTCAGATAATCCCGCAGCCAAATGTCCAGCCATTCGCCAACGGTCAGCTTGCACGGCTCATGGTATGTACCAGCGTCTAACTCTGCGGTAATTTCCCGCATTTTTTGAGTGACTTCTTTCTGCGTCTTGCCGCTGACTGTGCGCTGCTTCTGCTTGCCCGTGCCGGGGTCATAACCGACGGTAACACGCCC